>NZ_LSGW01000066.1 GCF_001643305.1 Aeromonas salmonicida subsp. salmonicida | reverse complement strand
CTGCTCCTCGGCGGCGGTGGCGATCTGGCTGCTGAGATCGTGGATCTGCACCACTGAGTCGGCCATGCTGTCGAGCCCCCCAGTCACCTGCCCAGTGGTATCTGCCGCGGCCTGACAGCTGCGTTTGGTCTGCTCCATGGCGACGACGGCATCGGCCACCCCCTGAGTGAGGCGCGACAGCATGCTGCCCACCTCGGCGGTGCTCTTCTGGGTACGAGCCGCCAGGGCACGCACTTCGTCAGCCACCACAGCGAAACCGCGGCCCTGCTCACCGGCCCGCGCCGCTTCGATGGCGGCATTGAGCGCCAGCAAGTTGGTCTGGGCGGCGATGCCACCTATCACCCCGAGCACGCTGCCAATCTGCTTGGCATCTTCCTGCATCTCCAGCACCTTGGCGGCGGCGAGATCCACGTCGTCGATCAGGGCTACTACGCTGGCGGAGGCCGATCCCACTACCTTGCGTGAATTGGCTGCCTGGCCGTTGGCGGCTTCGGTGAAGCTGGCCGAGTCGCTAGCGTGTTGTGCCACGCTGTCGGCGGTGGAGCTGAGCTCGGTGAGGGCGGTGACCACCTGATCCGTTTCGGCGGCATGTTCACCCAGGATCCGTCTTGCCTGACCCGTCTGCTGATCGAGCTGTGCCAGTTCGCGGGTGATGAGGTCGGTGGCGTCAGTCACCTGCACCATCATCTGCTGCAAATAGGCGATGAAGCGGTTCACCGACAGGGCGATATGATCCAGCTCGTCATTCCCCTTCACCTGGATGCGGGCGGTCAGGTCGGCATCGCCGGTGGAGAGGGCGTCGATATTCTGTTTGAGTGTCTGCAAGCGGCTGCCGAGCTGAGTGATGGCCAGCAGCATCAGCACGAACAGTAGTCCGACCAGGGGCAGCTGAATTGCGGCCAGCGTGGTGAGCACGTCCTGGCTGTCCTGGGTCAGGGTGCTGGTTGGCAGGGCGGTGGCCAGCAACCAGGGGGTCCCCTCTATGGCCTGCAGCAGCAATGTCTGTTCCTGCCCCTGATCCTGGAAAGTGGTGCGCAACAGCCCTGTACCCCGGCTCTGGCCGATCAGGCTGGCGATGGCACCAGCGAAGGGGTAATCGGCGTGAGCCGAGAGGTTGCCCAGCACAACATCCCCGTTCAGACGGGCATTCTTGCTCAGGATCTTGCCGTCAGCCTCGATGATCATCACCTGGCCCCCGATCTCCTGCTCTTTCCTGGCCACCAGATCGTTGAAGAAACCCAGGGTCACATCTATGGTCGATACCCCGAACAGGGCGCCGTTGCGATAGATCCCCATGGCGCAGTTGGTTCTCGGCTGCTGGCTGGCACCGTCCTTGTAGGCCGCCGCCCAGACGCACATGCCCTGGGGAGCCTGTTGCCCCGCCTTGTGCCAGGGCTGTTCGAAGTAGTTGGGGGCCTCGGCCGAGTTCCAGTAGGTGTTGGGGATCAGCTTGTTGGCCGCATCCCTGTGAAAGAAGGTGCTGAACTTGGCGCGGCCCGCTTCCCGTTGATCCGGCAGCGGCCAGATGCCGCCGCCAAACACCATGGCATTGCCATATTGATCGATCAGCGCAGGCAGCAGGGCATCAATTTGCTCGCTTGGCAGCTGGGCGACCAGCTGGGTGATGCTGCGGGACTGGCTCTGTACGCCGTTGAGCTCATCGAGGATGTCGGTGGCGATCTCGCTGACCAGCAGCGTCACATTCTGTTCACCGGCCTTTTGCAGCGCCGGCTTGATCCAGATCTGGATGCCGATGACCGTCAGGGCGCACACCAGCACCATGAATCCCACGAAGACGGCTGTATATCGTCCCTTGATTGTTCCCAGACTCCACCCCATAACGACTCCTGTCTGTTGTTGGCACTGTCTTGCGTGACCTTGTTGTTTGAGTCGCTATTATTAGCCATTTCGAACATAAAACGTTTGTTATCGCTCACAGAACCCGGAGCAGAAGATAAGGGAAATGACGGCTCGACGGGGTGATCCCCCTGCCATGAGCCAGTGCGCGGGAAAGTGGAAAAAAGAAAGGGTGGCCGAGGCCACCCTTGTGCTGATTGCGATGCGCTTACTGGTGCGCTTCGGCAAACTGCTTCATCGCGTCGGCGTGCTTGGTCATGCCGTCGGCGCGCAGGTTCAGGTTCTTCACGAATTCGGCTTTCTTGGCCGGGTCTTCGATCCTGTCATAACGTTGTTGCAGGTTGGCCTGGATCTGCTCCGGAGTCATGTTTTGCATGCGGGCCATTTTGTCGTGGCGGCCACCGTGGTGCTTGCCACCTTTCATGCCGCTGCCATCCATGGGGCAATTGGTCATGGCGCCGGCCTGGGTAGTGGCAACGGCTTCGCTGGCGGCATAGGCGCCGAGCGGCAGGCCAAGGATCAGGGTGGCGGTCAGCAGAGTTTTGGTCAGAGTCTTCATGGTATATCTCCTTGCGGATTGAGTTCGGATTCGGCTTGCTCGCCTTGACCTCAAGTAAACACCAGACCGGTGTCTGAACTTTGCCAGTTGAAGCCTATTTTGTAGCAGAGTGTGACATCGGGATCTTGTATTTCACCTTGCTGAAGACGGCAGCGAAAACAGGGGGAAACCCATAGAAGAGTGGCTGCCTCCCGGTTAAATTTATCTGCTCATCGGGCCAGGGGAATAAGTGATAGTGGCGGGCACGAAATATATTCAGTGCCGGTATGAGCCAATAAAAATACCCCACCGGATACAGTCTCTGGCGGGGTATTTCTATGTCACCGGTCAGGCAACCTCATTATCGTGAGAAAACCACAGGATGAATAGGTTGGTTCAGCGCTGGCGGCCGCTGCCAACGCTGTAAGGTATGCGATAGCTGTCGCTCTCACCATCCAGGCTGAGGGTGAGATTGCCCTGGGCTCTCATCGGCAGACGGACCTGCTGCATCCCTTTCAGCTCGGCGGGCACCTGCTTGAGCAGATCGCCGGAGGCGTTGCGGATCATCAGGGTCGGGTTGGCGCTGCTGCTGCTGGCGTTATCGTGCCAGTTGACGAACAGCAGGCCGGGGGCTGCGCTGACGTCGGCCGGAATGGCCGCTTGTGCCATGCCGATGTGGGCCAGTCCGGCCAGTGCAAACAGGGTCAGGGTCTTTTTAATCATCATTGTCTCCTTGGTGTGGCTCGCCGAAGGATGCCGGCGTTGTGTGTCATGGTGTCAGGCGCCGCCCGAACCGGGCGCAGTCTGCATCATGGGGAAGGGAAGGGTGTCTCGTCGGGCGCAGGGAGGCTGGCCGCCGTGATGCCATCGCCATCCGAAGGGGGCTCCCGGTTCAGGCGGTCTGTCTTTGCAGGTTGGTGTGCTGTGGCCGCCGCTCTGGCAAGGGCCTCACTGGCGGCATAAGCCAGCATGAAGGGCGTGGTGAGGGCGAGCATGGCCTGTCTCCCGCAATGAGCGAATATGGACGAGTTGGTGTGCCCCCAGTAAACCTTCGCCTTGTGTCTCAACTTTGCCGAGTGACCGCTTTTTTGTAGCAGAGTGTGGCATCTTGCTGATCTGGCACACTTTGACACAAACCGCCCGACAGATTTTCGTATACTCGTGCCAGCTCTAACAGGAGAGGCTCTCATGAACCAAAGCAGCACCCACATTCTGGTCGTCGACGATCACAGCGAGATCCGCGATCTGCTGAAACGCTTCCTGGAGCAGCATGGCCTGCGGGTCAGCTGTGCCCGGGATGGCAAGGAGATGAAGCGGTTGCTGGAAGAGCGGGAGTTCGATCTGCTGGTGCTGGACCTGATGATGCCGGGGGAGGATGGCCTGACCCTGTGCCGGGAGCTGAGGGCGAAATCCTGCATGCCCATCATAATGCTCACCGCCATGGGGGAGGAGACGGACCGCATCATAGGACTGGAGATGGGAGCCGATGACTATCTCGCCAAACCGTTCAACCCGCGGGAGTTGCTGGCTCGCATCAAGGCGGTGATGCGTCGCACCAACGTCGAGCCGCAGCCCGCCCCCGAGACCCTGACCCGGGATCTGCGCTTCGATCGCTGGCTGCTCGACATCAACCGGCGGGAGCTGGTGGATGAAGAGGGCGTGGGGCTGAGCCTCTCTACCGCCGAATTCGACCTGTTGCGGGTGTTTCTGGAACGTCCCCAGCGGGTGCTGAGTCGGGATCAACTGCTGGATCTGGCCCGTGGCCGGGAGGCTGTCGCCTTCGATCGGGCCATCGATACCCTGGTGAGCCGGCTGCGCCGAAAACTGGAGCGGGATCCCAAGAACCCCGAACTTATCAAGACCATCTGGGGGGGCGGTTACCTGTTCGCCGCCGATGTGACCCAGGTGTGACCTCGTGGCCATGATCAAGCGATTGTGTTCCCGCCTCTGGCCCAAGGGGCTCACCGGCCAGATCATACTGGTGGCGCTGGCCGGGTTGGTGTTGATCCAGCTGCTCAGCATCCAGATCTACCGCTCGGATCGGGAGGAGGCGCTCGGCTACATCAACAGCCGCAATGCCATGCAGCGCATCGTCTCTGTGGCGCGTCTGCTGGCCCTGTCCCCCCCCTCGCTCTACGACGAAATTCTCAAGGCGAGCCGCAGCGATACCCTGCTGCTGCGCCTCTCTGACGAGCCGCTGCAACCGGAGAATCGCAGCCCCCGCTTCGAGCAGCAGGTGCGTTCACGGCTGGGCTATCCGCCGTCACTGATGGTGGAGATCAGTGCCGAGCTGAAGCAGGATGCCCAGCGTAGCCGCGCCTGGAAACATCACTCCCGCATGCTCAAGGATCGCAAGGGGATGCCGCCACCGCAGGACATGCGGCTGTATGGCTCCATCCAGTTGCCGCGCGGGGGCTGGCTGCAGTTCAGCTCTCTGGTGGACAAGGAGTCGTCGAGCTGGTCCTGGCAGACCACCTTCAACCTGATGCTGGTAGCTAGCATGGTGATAGGCCTGATGATCTGGCTGTTTCGCCGGGCGACCCGGCCGCTCAAACAGCTGGCTGCCAACGCCGACCGGCTGGGGCGTGGCGAGGATATAGAGCCGCTCCACGAAGAGGGGCCGACCGAGATCCGTGAATCCATCCAGGCGTTCAACCGCATGCATACCCGGCTCGACCGCTTCGTGCAGGACAGAACCCGGATGCTGGCGGCCATCTCCCATGACTTGCGCACCCCCATCACCAGTTTGCGGCTAAGAACCGAGTTTCTGGCCGAGGGAGAGGACAAGGAACGCATTCAGCAGACCCTGCAACAGATGGAGCAGATGCTGGCGGCCACCTTGAGCTTTGCCCGGGAAGAGGGGCAGCAGGAGGCGACTAGGGAGCTGGATCTGGTCAGTCTGCTGGAGAGTCTGTGTGACGATTATGCCGATACCGGTCAGCCGGTGACTTGTCTCGTGGAGGGAAAGCAGGTTTATGCCTGCCGCGCCAATACTTTGCGGCGGGTGCTGCAAAACCTCATCGGCAATGCCATCAAGTACGCCGGCAGTGCCGAGGTATCGCTGGAGCGCACCGAGAGTGAGCTGTTGATCCGGGTCTGCGATCAGGGGCCTGGCATAGATCCTGAACGGCTGGAAGATGTGTTCAAGCCGTTCGTGCGGCTCGATGAGGCGCGCAATATCGAATCCGGTAGCGTTGGGCTGGGGCTATCCATCGCTCGCACTCTGGTACATCAGCATGGGGGCGAACTCACCCTGCACAACCGGGAGCAGGGTGGGCTGGAAGCCAGGATTAGCCTGCCCCTGTAGCTGTTATCGAGGCTGTATGAGGAGGGCGCCCAGGTGGCGCCCTCCTTGGTTTATTTTGCTGCTATCAGACTGAAATAACGCCAATTTCATACTGGGTCATGCTTGCTCTTCTATGATGAAGCTAGTGATAATAAATGGCCGCATAGATGTCCAATAACAAGGTGGGTTCAGGAATGGCGGTCTCTTCTGGGGCAGGTTGGCGGGTCAGCTGGGGCGCAGGTTTGCTGCTCCTTGCACTCTTGCTGCCCGTCTGGGCTACCCCCGCGGTCAAACCCCTGATAGTGGCCAACTCCAAGGCCTGGCAGCCCTTCTCCTACATCAATGACAAGGGGCAGCCGGATGGCCTGTTGATCGACTACTGGCGGGAGTTCGAGCGGGTCACTGGGCGGCCGGTCCAGTTCAAGCTGGTGGACTGGCAGACCTCGCTGGAGCTGGTGCGCACCGGCAAGGCCGATGTCCATGGTGGCCTGCTCTGGTCACAGGAGCGCAATCCGCTCTATGACTATGGTCGGGCGCTCTCCCGGCTGGATGCCCAGCTGTTTTTTTCCAATTCTCTGCGCGGCACAGATGTGAATTACTACCTGTTGCACGAGAGTGTGGGGGTGGTAGTGGGCGGTTATGAGGAGTATTACGCCCGCAAGCACTTTCCCAACACGCGCCTGCAAGCCTTTGACGATAACGATGCCATGCTGAGTGCCGCTTTGAGCGGAAAGCTGGATGCCTTCATCGCCGATCTGCAGATGGCCAATTTTTATATCTACACCTCGAAAGATCCCACCCGCTTCATTCCCGTACGCCATCTCTACAGCGATGAGGTGCGTTTTGCCGTCGCCAAGGGCAATCAGGCCCTGTTGCAGGAGCTGGAGCAGGGATTTTCTCGCATGGGCGAGGCGGACAGGGAGCGTATTACCCGCAAATGGATGCATATAGAGACCGTCTATCCAATCCACTTCTGGTTCTGGCTATCGGCGGCGGCAGGGGCTGTATTGCTGGTTTACATAGTGCAGCTGAGGCGCGCTGTGGCGAGCAGTACCGCCGAGCTGGTCCGGGCCAATGCCCGGCTGGAGAGCCTCGCCAACACAGACTCCATGACGGGGATCCTGAACCGGCGCGCCTTCTTGCCGCTCTTGGCCGAGCGGCTGGCAAGCGGTCAGGCTTCGGCCCTGCTGCTGTTCGACATCGACCGTTTCAAGGGCATCAATGATCACTTTGGCCATGGCGTCGGGGATGAGGTGATCGCCGCCCTGGCCGAGCGGGTGGAGGCCGTCTTGCCAAGCGATGCGCTGTTTGCCCGGATCGGGGGAGAGGAGTTTTGTATCAGCTTGCCGATGGCAGATATGGCGGCGTTGCAAGGCTGGGCAAGCCGGATCGGACGGGAGGTGAGTGCTCAGAAGTTGCAGACCAGTGCCGGTGAGCTGGGGCTTTCCATCAGCACGGGGGCCGTCTGGGTTCCATCAGGGGTCAGGGCAGAGAGCACTGGCTTGCTGCAGCAGGCAGACAAGCTGATGTACGGTTCAAAATCCCGTGGTCGCAATACTTGGCAGGCAGCCTGTTATGAAGAAGAGGACGCGGAAAAAGGGGAGAAATAGGCCGCCGCCCGGGATGGGCGGCGGCGATTCATCAGAAGTTGTAGGTCATCCCCAGTGTATAGCGGCGCCCGTCCAGCACAGTACCGAAGCTGGTGTAATCCACCGTCTTGTCGAACAGGTTGTAGATACCGGCGGTCACGTCCAGGTTCTTGTTGGCCTTGTAGACCAGACCTGTGTCAAAGAAGGTGTAGGAAGGCGTGCCCTCTGCCATCTTGACCCGGCTCAGGTAGTCAGAAGTCTTGCTGCGGAAGTTGACCCGTGACCAGAGGCTGACCTCTTCTGTGGTCTGCCAGTCGACCGTGGTGTTGAACATGTGGCGCGGCATCTGGTTCAGAGGCTTGCCTTCCATCGAGCCGCTCTTCTGCTCGGACTGGGTGAAGGTGTAGCTGGAGGCGAGCGACCAGTCTTCGTTGATGGCCCAGTTGGCCGTGCCTTCCACCCCGCGCATATTCGCCTTGTCGACGTTGATGCGGTCGCTGATGAAGTCATAGGTATGACCGTTCAGGGTGCAGGAGGGATCGCTCTTGCTGGTGCAACGGCGGATCTCGGAGATCTTGTCCTCGAAGTCTGTGTTGAACAGAGTCAGCCCTGTGCTCAACCCCTCCTGACCATCCCACAGCAGTGCGATTTCCTGGCTCACGCTGGTTTCAGGTTTGAGTGCCGGGCTGCCCACCAGCATCCCATCCTGGGTGCCCCCACCCGTGGCCTGGCCCCAGTTGGCGGCCGACATGCGCAGATCCGGTGAACGATAGCCGGTGGAGACGCCCCCTTTCAGCGTCCATGACTCGGCAGGATGCCAGACCCCGTACAGACGCGGGCTCCAGTGAGTGCCGTAATTCTGATCCCTGTCCATGCGTACACCGCCGGTCAGGGCGAAGCTGTCGGTCAGTGCCCACTCGTCCTCCACGAACATGGCCCAGCTCCAGCGGGTCAGCTGGTTGGCGCGGTTGACCACGTTGAGCTGGTTGCCTTGATCCTGCAGATCCTCGTAGCGGTACTGGCCACCCACGCTCAGGTAGTGATCCCCAAGCTCAAACTGGGTGTGGGTGTCGGCTATGGTGTTGATGAGCTTCATCTGGCGGCCGGGATTGGTGTTCTCTTCCCGCTGCAGATAGCTGGTGGAGGAGCCAAAGTCGTAGCGGCCGTCGTGGGTGATGGCGTAGTTGGTGCGCTCGTAAGTGCTCAGGCTGGGCTTGGACTTGGCCGGGATGGACTCACCCGGTGTGCGATCACGATCCTGCAGACCGCGGCTTGCCTCGAAGTCGAAGCGATTGTGCTCGTCAGGGGTCAGGCTGAACACGGCAGTGCCGCTGCGCATCTCCTGTTCGGCGAAGCCATTCTGGAACTGATCCTCACCGCGATGGGAAAGCTGGCCGTTCAGACGCACCCCCAGCAACCCGTCTACCAGAGCGCCGGCCGTGTAGGCGTTGGTCTGGAAGATGTTGCCTGAGTCTTTGTTCTCCTGGAAGGTGGAGTCAGCATGCAGCGAACCCTGCCATGCTGTCATGCTGTCATGCTGTCATGCTGGCGGTCTTGCGGGTGATGACGTTGATGACGCCGCCCATGGCATCGGATCCGTAACGGGAGGACATGGGGCCACGCACTACCTCGATACGCTCTATGGCTTGCAGCGGTGGCAACCAGCCCTGCTCTATCCCCGGGCCATCGCTGTTGGGACGAGTGCCACGGCTGTCGACGCGCTTTCCATCCACCAACATCAGCGTGTATTTGGAGCCCATGCCACGAATGCTGATGTCACTGCTGCTGCCACCCCCGGTGATCACCACGCCCGGCACATCTTTCAGTGCATCGGTCACGTCGCGGTAGGCGCGTTTTTCCAATTGCTCACGGGTCACGACCGAGATGGAGGCGGCGGTATCTTCGATCTTCTGCTGGAAGCCGGAAGCCGTCACGACCATGACTTCCTGTTTGGCAGCATAGGCATGGGAGGCGAGGGCGGCGAGAATGAGCGTGGTCAGCTTGTTGCGGTGCATTTTTATCATGTTGGCCTGAACTCTTTTAATGAGAAAGTGACATTCATCCTTTGGGTGAACTCGATGGGGTGACTTCACTGCATCCCGCGTGAAATCAGGACCGGGAAGGTTCAATTGAATAATCTTCCCGTTTGTCGGCTGGCATTGTAATGATCAGTGAAAGATGTGTAAACGATAATTAATCTCATTAAGTTTATTGAGCTGTCATAGGGGCGGCTGGAGGGGCAGACAGGGTGGGGAGTACTTGGATGACATAAAGCAGCAAGATGAACAGAGTCGAGGGAGAGGTGAGGTGAAAGGGCTGAGAGAGGGGGAAAGCGGGTAAACACTGAATTTCAGACAACAAAAAACCCGCCTAGGCGGGTTTTTTTAATTCTTGCAGAAGGTCTTCTCAGCAGGCGTTAGCTAGCGTGAAGGCTTCCTTGCTTGAATTACAGACCAACTACGTTGGCAGCAGCCGGGCCTTTCTGGCCTTGCTCGATGGTGAACTCAACGCGCTGACCTTCGTCCAGAGTTTTGAAGCTGGTGGACTGGATTGCAGAGAAGTGTACGAACACGTCTTTGCTGCCGTCAGCCGGGGAGATGAAACCAAAACCTTTCTCGGCGTTGAAGAATTTAACGGTACCAGTCATTTTGTTAGACATAATAATTTCCTAAAATAGTGTTTTAAGTGCCAAAAGTTGGCAATCTATGATTTTTCGTCAGCAATACGTATGGGGAGCACTAAAGAAGGAGAATTATTTAATAAGAACTATCGTAGATAACTCTTATACTAATCACTGCTTTACTAAAATGACTGCCTAACATAAACAGGTCTGAACTACCGAACCATCGAGAGAGATTAAAACATGGTCTCTTCGTTAAAGCAAACTTTATCTCAATATTAATTTCTGGTTATCGACGTGCTACCAACTTCATATTGTCACATGAGCCACGGCGTTCACTGGCGAGATTGAGCGCTGGCCCTTGCTATGATTGGTGCCGAGCTTTTTTGTGACTGCTTTCTGACTGGCGTAGAGGCGTTCCTGATCAAGATCGGTATAGAAGTGCTCTTCCTTGGTTGCTGCAGGGCCTTAATGGCAAAACAGACCAAAGGGAAACACAGTAGTCTCCGCGCAGCCATCATATGAGATCCCATTTTTCCAGCTGATGTGGCAGGTATTTATCCCCGGCACCCTACTGTCAATACAGGCCCATCAAGCGGGCTGACGGAGATGAGATGCCTGACACAAGAGGAACTCTCCCTCCACTATCTGTTCCGGACTCAATGCCCACTGCTCCCGGGCCAGTTCACCGCTGTATCCCCGCCAGCGATCCCGTCCCTCCTGCTTGGCCCTGTACAGCGCCATGTCCGCCAGCTTGAAGCTGAGATTCCAGAACGAATCTTTCAGCTCGGGGTGCAGGGGGTAACTGCAATACCCTAGTGATGCCGTCATCCGGAGGGGCACCTCTTCCCGACCGAACCGATATTCGGCAATCTTGCGGCGCAAGCGCTCAATCCGATCTGCCACCCGCTCCGCTTCCTCACAGGTCAACAACAGCAGGAACTCCTCCCCGCCCAGCCGGATCAGCGGCTCCTCCTCGCCGAGAGCATTGCGCATCAATGCGGCCAGCTGGCACAACACCAGATCTCCCATGTCGTGGCCAAAGCGATCATTGACCTGCTTGAAGTAGTCCAGGTCCAGGATCACCAGCACCCTGGCAGCGGTGACGTTATCCCGGGTCAGCAACCACTCGTCGAGGTAGCGCCGATTGGAGGCATGTGTGAGCGGATCCGTATAGGCAGCGACCTCCATCCTGGAAGAGTGCGCCTGCAAGGCACTGTGGTGCAGGCTGATCTTGGCCGCAATCTCCCTGAACTTGCGGCTGAGCAGGGCCATCTCCTGGCTGCTGTCGATAAGCGGCAGCAGGCTCACATCCTGCTTGTCGCCAAATTTCTGCAACGCCTTCACCATCTCGCTGACCGGCCCCAACACTATGGCTCTCAAGCGGGCCAGGGCCATCAGAACGCAGGCGATGCTGATCAACAACATGCCAAAGAAGGTCCAGATAGCCCCCTCCATCGCCCCCTGCAACACATCACGATCGTCTTCCACTATCAGGGTCAACACGGGGTCGCCATTGCTGTCGAGCAGCAGCCCCTCTCCCCTGATCCGCTGCAGTCCCAGATCAACCAGTCGATAGCTCATCTGTGGCTTGAGTGGCTTGAAGGAGAGGAAGTTATCGGAAGGCTTTGGCTGGGAGAGGGTCAAAGAGAGGGCTGTGCGCTCAGCCAGATCATGCAGATAGCGAGCATCCAGCCAGCGAGTCACCAGCAGATAGCCATTAGGTGTGGCGTTTCCCAGGGTGTTGGTCACCGGCTGGAGCGAGTAAATGAGGGGTCCCCACTGGGATCCCCTCACACCGCTCAGGCTGCGAATCCCCTCCTGACGGGATTCACGCAGCAACTGCAGCTTGAGGTCATCCAGGAAGAAGGGAAGCAGGGTCGTGTCCGTGCCTGGCGTCTCGGGCAGCAGGGTGCGGGTCCAGATCTCGGCCCCCTGCAAATCCATATAGCTCAATACGTTGAGTTCAAAATCCCGCATCGGGGTATCGACCAGCAAATTGGAACGAATATAGGCCTGATTGGGGTGGGCCAGAAAGCGATAGCTCTCATCCCAGATGCCCCAATCCCGGGTGAAGGCATTGATGGCACTGATATCACCCTGCACCGCCTTGATCACCCGCTGCAGGTGCTCCTTCATTCGCCGCTCTTCGACCCGCTGCGCCGCCGGCACCTGAGCCAGGGCAATCACGATGAGCAGCATCAGGATGGCTCCGGCCCAGACGGGAAACATGGAGTAGGCCAGCAAATGATCGATGGAGCGAGAAGGTTGAGCCATGAACGCCAATATCCTTTGGACGGCAAACGAGGGAGCGAAAACTGTCTTGTACCAAGTATGGAGTATCCACCTCCTGGGGCGGCAACTGAATCACTTCCATAAAAAACAAGGGGCCCAGGGCCCCTTGTTTCATGACTGCTGTGATTATTTTACCAACAGCGGCGCCAAAAAGCGCGCCGTATGAGAATCCTCACAACGGCTGATCTGCTCCGGCGTGCCCGTCACCAGAATGCGACCGCCGCCAGCGCCCCCCTCGGGTCCCAGATCGACGATCCAGTCGGCGGTTTTGATGACGTCCAGATTGTGCTCGATGATAACGATGGTATTGCCGCGATCCCGCAGTTGATGCAATACCTTGAGCAGCTGCTGGATATCGTGGAAGTGCAGCCCTGTAGTCGGTTCATCCAGGATATAGAGGGTCTGGCCGGTGTCACGCTTGGAGAGCTCGCGCGCCAGCTTGACCCGCTGCGCCTCGCCGCCGGAGAGCGTCGTCGCTGACTGACCAAGGCGAATGTAAGAGAGACCCACATCCATCAAGGTTTGCAGTTTGCGCGCCACTGCCGGTACCGGATCGAAGAAGGCACGCGCGTCCTCCACCGTCATGTCCAGTATTTCGTGGATGTTCTTGCCCTTGTACTTCACCTCCAGGGTCTCGCGATTGTAACGCTTGCCCTTGCAGACATCGCATGGCACGTAAACGTCCGGCAGGAAGTGCATTTCCACCTTGATGACCCCATCCCCCTGACAGGCTTCGCAGCGACCGCCCTTGACGTTGAAGGAGAAGCGACCCGGCAGATAGCCACGGGAGCGCGCCTCCTGCGTGCCGGAAAGCAGCTCGCGGATCGGGGTGAACAGGCCGGTATAGGTGGCCGGGTTGGAGCGCGGGGTACGACCGATGGGGCTCTGGTCGATATCCACCACCTTGTCCAGGTGCTCCAGTCCCTCGACACTGCGATAGGGCGCCGGGGTCGACTCGGTCGCCTTGTTGAGCTCGCGGTGGGCAATGCGGAACAGGGTGTCGTTGATCAGGGTCGACTTGCCGGAGCCGGAAACACCGGTGACGCAGGTCATCACCCCGAGAGGCAGATCCAGATTGACGTTGCACAGGTTGTTGCCGCTCGCGCCTTTGAGTTTCAACCACTTGCCAGTGAGCGCCGTACGCTCGGCAGGAATGGCAATCCGCTTGCGGCCAGAGAGATAGTCACCGGTCAGCGAATCCGGGTTGTCGATGATCTGCTGGGGTGTCCCCTGGGCCACGATATTACCGCCGTGCACCCCGGCCCCGGGGCCTATGTCGAGCACGTGGTCAGCCAAGCGAATGGCATCCTCGTCGTGCTCCACCACGATGACGGTGTTGCCCAGATCGCGCAGATGGATGAGGGTCGTGAGCAGCCGCTCGTTATCACGCTGGTGCAGGCCGATGGAAGGTTCATCCAGCACATACATGACCCCAACCAGGCCGGCACCGATCTGGCTCGCCAGCCGGATGCGCTGGGCTTCCCCGCCGGAGAGGGTTTCTGCACTGCGTGAGAGACTCAAATAGTTGAGGCCGACATTCACCAGAAAACCCAGCCGTTCGACGATCTCTTTCAGGATCTTCTCGGCGATCTGGGCGCGCTGGCCAGTCAGGCTCAGTCCCTCGAAGAAGGCCAGCGCATCACCGATGGACTGTTCGGCAATGGCGGACAGATTGCGGTTGTCCACGAATACGTGGCGCGCCTCTTCCCGCAGTCGACTGCCGCCGCAACTGGTACAGGATTTGTTGGCGATGTACTTGGAGAGCTCTTCCCGTACCGAGTTGGACTCGGTTTCACGGTAGCGGCGCTCCATGTTGTGCAGGATCCCCTCGAACGGATGCTTGCGCACCACAACGTCACCGCGATCGTTCATGTAACGGAACTCGACCTCGGTACGGCCCGAGCCACGCAGGATCACCTCCTGGGTTTTGAGGGGCAGATCTTCCCACGCGGCCTCCAGATCGAACTTGTAGTGATCGGAGAGGGATTTGAGCATCTGGAAGTAATAGAAACTGCGCCTGTCCCAGCCACGAATGGCGCCGTTGGCCAGACTGATGGAAGGGTCATGGATCACCTTGGCCGGATCGAAGTATTGCTGTACCCCGAGCCCATCACAGGTGGGGCAGGCACCGGCCGGATTGTTGAAGGAGAAGATGCGCGGCTCCAGCTCCGACATGGAGTAGCCACACTCGGGGCAGGCGAAGTTGGCAGAGAAGGTCATGGGCCCAACCCCCTCCTCCCCATCCATGGGCACCACCTGCACGATACCGCCCGAAAGGGTCAATGCCGTCTCGAACGATTCGGCCAGCCGCAACGCAAGGTCATCGCGTACCTTGAAGCGGTCCACCACCACTTCTATGGTGTGCTTCTTGTGCAGTTCCAGGGTGGGTGGATCCGAGAGATCGCACACCTCGCCATCGATACGGGCCCGGATATAGCCCTGGGCCGCCAGATTCTCCAGCAACTTGGTGTGCTCACCCTTGCGATCCCGTACCACCGGGGCCAGCAGCATCAGTTTGCTGCCCTCCGGCTGGGCCAGCACCTGATCCACCATCTGGCTGATGGTCTGGGCGGCGAGCGGGATGGCATGAGTCGGGCAGCGGGGCTCACCTACCCGCGCAAAAAGCAGACGCAGGTAGTCATAAATTTCGGTGATGGTGCCAACGGTCGAGCGCGGGTTGTGAGAGGTGGACTTCTGCTCGATGGAGATGGCAGGGGAGAGCCCCTCTATATGATCCACATCCGGTTTCTCCATCAGGGAGAGAAACTGGCGGGCATAGGCAGATAACGACTCCACATAGCGACGCTGCCCTTCGGCATAAAGGGTATCGAACGCCAGGGAAGACTTGCCTGAACCGGAGAGGCCGGTAACCACGATCAGCTTGTCGCGGGGCAGGGTCAGATTGATGTTCTTGAGGTTATGGGTGCGAGCACCCCGGACCACTATCTTTTCCATCTTGTTGCACGCTCGATACACAAATCAGAGCGAATCAGTATGGCATAGAGACTACTGGATGAATAGACAGGTTTTATCCATCATCTCCATCGATTTCAGAGATATTCTTTGGCCCAGCTCACCGCCTGCAACCGGTTCCTGACGTTCAATTTCTTGAAGACGTTATAGAGGTGGGACTTGATGGTGTGCTCGCTCACAAACAGGCTGTCGGCAATCTCGGTATTGGAGGCACCCGTCATCAGGTAGCGGATGATCTCCTGCTCGCGCGCAGTCAGCAGCGTCTGGTTGCGCAGGTGATGTTCTCCCCCCTTGCGGTAGTAGTTGACCAGATCGCACAGCAAATGGCGCGGGATCCAGTACTCCCCCTGCAACACCTTGCGAATGCCGAGCACCAGCCGATCCTGGCGGAAGAAGAGTCCGCTGGTGTGAGGCCACATCAGCAACAACTCGCGATCTGTGCTGGTCGGGGCATTGAGCAATATCGTGTTGGCTTCCCCGAAGCGACTGGAGATCTCCCTCGGCCACCCACTCTGCTGGCTCGACTTGAGGTAATCCAGATCGACCAGAAATAATGGGTGTGACTCTCGCCCATCCAGCAGGATGGGGAGTGCCAGCTGCTCAGCCAGATAGCTCTGAAAACTGGTCGCCTGCACATTATTTTCAGTCACCAGTACGACTATGGTGTATGGGGTGGTCATGAAGAGCACGTCCTTGAACATTCAGGCCATGGTTTTTTTGGCAGCAGAGAGTACCAAGCCCCCCAAACGCTGCAGCATTAAAAAAGCATTAGACGCCAGTGTGCCTCTTTTGAAACTCACCAATTTCCCAAGCAATACAAATGACTAGCCATGCCCCCCCATTTGGGTGGAATACTGGCACTGTGCCTGACAAAGAGTGTCACAGTGCAATCGGGATCCGTTTTGCTACGTTTGCTCAGGCCATCCAGCCCTGCTCGCTTGCTGGTCATGGTCGGCCTCGTGTAAGTTAATCCTTCGGTCCATGCTCCGGGTGGAGGATGACAGGGCAGGAAGATGTGCGCTCGTTCACGCCAACTGTTATTATTGCGGCCAAAATCTGAAAGCGGAACATTGGCCAGCTGGCCGACTGAACCGGGTTCAGTCATCGCATGATGTGTCAGTGTCGCCAAGCGATGCTGCCTATCTCGCAGAAAACAAACGATATGTTGAATTGGTCCGGGCATATGGCCTGGCCGGTATATAAAGGGTGGAAGAGAGATTATGGCCAGTCGAGGCATCAATAAAGTCATTCTGATCGGTAACCTGGGACAAGACCCGGAAGTACGCTACATGCCGAGTGGCGGTGCCGTGACCAATATCACCCTGGCCACCTCTGAAACCTGGCGCGACAAGCAGACCGGTGAGCAGAAAGAGCGTACCGAATGGCACCGTGTGGTATTCATGGGCAAGCTGGCCGAAGTGGCTGGTGAGTACCTGAAGAAGGGCTCCCAGGTCTATGTCGAAGGGAAACTGCAGACTCGCAAATGGCAGGATCAAGGTGGCCAAGAGCGTTATACCACCGAAGTGCTGGTAGACAGCTTCAGTGGCGTGATGCAGATGCTGGGTGGTCGCCCGCAAGGTGGCGCAGGCCAAAACATGGGTGGCCAACCTCAAGCGCAAGGCAACTGGGGTCAACCGCAACAAGGCATGCCAGCCCAGCAGCCGGTAAACCAGGCTCGTCCTGCCGCCGCACCGCAGCAGAACATGCAGCAGCCACAAGGCGGTTATGGTCGTCCGGCCCAGCAGCCCCAGTCAGCACCGCCTGTCTACAACGAGCCGCCGATGGACTTCGACGACGATATCCCGTTCTAATCGGCAATGAATCCCGAGAGGCCCTGTTCATGCAGGGCCTTTTTTTACCTGTTATTGACGCAGGCACGGCATGCGGTGCTATTCCTGTGTGAATGTGGCCGTTATTTCCACGTGTCACAGGCCGTCTTGGGATTATGCTCAGGGCGACTCGTTTGCCAGAGAGAACTCATGGTGTTTCTGCATCGCACGCTACTGCTCACCATTTGTCTGACCGCCGCCATGGTGGCCCCCCGGCTATTTGCCGCCGAACTGCTGCGGGTGGGCGTCAGCTTCGCCATCCCCCCCTATGTGATCGAGGAAGAGGGACGCGGGATCGAGCTCGACCTGTTTAAAGAGGCCTTTCGCGACAGTGGCTATGAGCCCCGCTTTGAATATCTGCCGCTGGAACGCACTTTCCGGATGCTGGAGTCCGGCAAGCTTGACGCCATCATCAACGTCAAGCCCGGCATGCTGAACAATGTCTTCCTGTCACAGCCCGTGATTGCCTTCCATAACCGGGTGTTCACCCTCGGCAAGACTCACATCAGCACACTGGACGATATGAAAACCCTGAGAGTCAGCGCCTTTCAGCGGGCTCGCCAGATACTGGGAGGTGCCTTTGCCAGCATGGCGGATCAAAATCCCCGCTATGAAGAGGTCGCCAAACAACAGGGGCAGGTTCACAGACTGATGCTGGGGCGGGTGGATGCAGTGATCCTGGAGCAGCGGGTGTTTTACTACTATCTGGCAGAGCTGGCCGACAGCAAATATGGCGCCGAGCTCTATGCTAGTGGCCGGGTCAGGCAATATGACCTGTTTGCGCCAACCCATTACCATTTCGCCTTTCGTCAGGTGGAGCTGCAACGCAGGTTCGATCGCCAACTGGATGCCATGCGAGCCGACGGACGCTATCGGAAGATCTTCGAGGCCTACGGCGCCACACCATAAGGCAAAAACATAAAAGCCAGCCTGTGAAAGGCTGGCTTGATACTGGCTCCAGAGGAACTACAGCGTGGAGGAGCGTTACTTTATAGCGCTGCCATTTTTCAGGTCTGCTTTCTGACGTTTGGCGTCGCGCTTCTCTTTCAGTGACATCTGCGGTTTTTTCTTGGCATCTTTGCCGTTGTGATGTTCTTTGTTACTCATCATCAAACTCCAAAAATGTTACCCAGACAGTTGGAACCCAGGTTCCAGCATGCCATCCGAATCGTAGACTTCAGTAGTACGCTTTCAGTGACGACCGATTGATCGCACTCACTCCAGCATACCCCCAATGTTGCGCAAGAATCCACCCTCATCAGCCAGGGTTCGTCCTGAGTCACACCTCCACCACGGCCCAGATCGGATACCTGATGGCATGAAAGGCCAAAAAACCTGAGTATGCCTGATAAAATTCGCCTCCCCTGACATATTCCCTCACGAATCGAAATAAATCACCAAATCAAAAACAACTATTCTTTAAATAAGAAAAGGTAATTTAGATAAGCATTCTCACTACCGTCAGAAACAAAATATTACAACCTGAATAGGCGGTTTTATTTTCAAACTGATATTATCCCGACTTATTTTAATAATTATGTTCCCGAGAATAAGGACATCCTATGACCAGAAAAACGAGAGCCGCGCTGGTCTCCGTTTGCTCAAACATCACACTGATTATCATGAAGATATTCGCTGGCATTCTGAGTGGCTCAGTCAGTATTATTTCGGAGGCCATTCACTCGGCAATGGACCTGGTGGCGGCTCTCATCGCCCTGTTTGCAGTATGCAGGTCAGATATTCCCCCCGATCAACGCCATCCTTATGGACATGACAAAATAGAAAACGTCTCCGGCGTGATCGAAGCTTTGCTGATCCTGCTGGCCGCTGGCTGGATCATCTTCGAAGCTATCGGCAAGTTGATTACACCAACGCTGATCGAAAGCGTGGGTTTTGGCGTACTGGTCATGCTGATCTCGGCGCTGGTCAACAGCGGCGTCTCCACCTATCTGTATCGGGTGGCGAAAGAGGAAGAATCCGTTGCCCTGGCAGCTGATGCCCTGCACCTCAAGGCAGACGTGTTGACCTCCCTCGGGGTGGCTGTCGGTCTGTCGGGTATCTGGCTCGCCACCGGGCTGGGTTACAACCTCTATCTGCTCGACCCCATAGTCGCCATCTGCGTGGCGCTCTTCATTCTCAGAGAAGCAATATCCATGCTTGACCAGGCTTTTCAACCACTGCTGGACCACAGCATGAACGAGGAGGAGCTGGCCATGACGACCCGAGTGATCGAACAGTGCTGCCCGGAGCATGGGGGCTTTCACGCCCTGCGCAGTCGCCAGGCCGGACGCCGTCGTCACATCGATTTCCATCTGACCTTGCCCAAGGAGATGAGCATCGAACACTCCCACGCCATCTGCGATCGGATAGAAGAAGGCATAATGCGTCACATACCTCATGCCATAGTGCTGATCCATGTCGAACCGAGCGGCCACAGCTGAGAGATATACCAGACAAACCGGGACATGCAAGAAATCTGCAGTGAACTGGCAGATAAATGACTGAGAAAAGTGCAGAACCGGCTCTTTTATGCCAGCAGAGCGGATTGCATAAGAAATAGTCGGTGAAAATGTGTTAATGTATTCCACCCCCCAGCCGCCCCAGGAGCGCGCCGTGAAAAAGTTGGAAATGAAAGACCTCACCGAAGCCGAAAAGGCCGAGATAACCCTGTTGCTCCAAAAAGCCCAGGCCAATGCTGATCATCAGCTGACCAACGCAGAACGTAACAGGATCCGTGAGGAAGGCCGGCTTAAAATCGTGGCAGATCGTGCAGAGGCGGCTAAGGTGGCTTCTAAACTGGCTCGGGAAAAGGCCAAAGAACGGGCCAGAAATCAGGTACTGCCAGAAACCTTCAGCTGGATCGACTCCGTCAGCAACAAGTTTCGCAGCAAGCGCTGAGTTAGCGCTGTGTTGATGAACGCCCATCCACACCAGACCGGTGTGGGTGGCGTTTTCCGCTTAGGGTTGTGATACCCGACTGCGTAGATGTTTTCGAGGTGAACAATACCCTAAGGCGCTGTGCGGGGGATGCTCGTTGTAATGCTGGAACGTGATTGCCAAATTGGGTGATGCCTCCGATCGGTTGATGCAGTGAGGTGGGTTCTTTTGAGGCTTCTTCATTCATGGCATCCATCACCATTCACTGTCCTCGTTGCAACTCCGACCACGTATATCGCCATGGTAAGACTCCTGCCGGTAACATTCGCTATCGTTGTCCAGCCTGCCCCCACGTTTTTCAGCTCACCTACACCTATGAGGCCCGTAACCCGGCGTCAAAGAGAAGATTGTTGATATGGCGTTCAACGGGGCTGGTGTCCGTGATACTGCTCGCGCTCTCAACATTGGCATTAACACCGTCCTGCGCGCCCTAAAGAACTCGTCCCAAGGCAAGTAACCTCCGAAAAGGTAGTGCTGGATGATGTCGCGCTTATCTGTAAACGCGATGAGCAATGGACGTATGTAGGTAATAAAGATAATCGCCATTGGCTTTGGTATGCCTTTGATACCAAAAGAAAACGTGTTGTTGCCTACACCTCCGGCCCGCGCAACGATGAAACATGCCGTAAATTGCTGAGCCTGCTTGCCCCTTTTCAGCTTGGCTTTATCACCAGTGATAACTGGGATAGCTACGCCAGAGAAGTCCCCTGCAAGATACATCTGACTGGGAAAATCTTCATGCAACGTATCGAGCGTAACAACCTGACGCTCAGAACGCGCCTTAAGCGACTAGCTCGCAAAACCATCTGCTTTTCTGGCTCTGTTGAGCTACACGAGAAAGTCATCGGCGCCTTCATCGACAAGCATCACTTCAACTGATTGGAGGCATCACCCCATCGCCATCTTCAAACAGGCCGAAGCAGGTTCATCTATGCCGACACTCTACCGCGACATGGCATCAGTACCGCCACCTTCTACAAGTGGCGGTCCAAATTTGGAAGGATGGTTGCTTCCCTCCCTCATGGCTCGCTTCAAGGAGTTAGAGGACGAAAACAGCCGGAGAGGCAACCGCGTTAGCTCGCGTGAAAGAGCCAGCAGGAGGCTTGAGAGGTGCACATAAAGAAAAGGGGACGGCAGTTGCCGTCCCCTCAAGTCATCTAGTCCAGTCCATGAACTGCAATGCTCCCTGCGATCCCTGACTTTATCCTGATCCTTCGGAATATCCCCTTCCCAATCCGTTGAGGTGTCCTGTGACCATCCTGGTCTGGCAATCGTTCCTGATTGCTGCACTCTCTCCATCCTGGAGGTGTCCCTTACCACATCCTGTGGTGTTCCTTGCGCCGTCCTGGCAGATAACCATCCGGGCTATCTCGCTTCATCCTGAAGCTGTCCTGCTCGCATCCGGCGAGGTCCTGTTCTTCCTGAAGAGCGGTAATCCCTGCTGCTCTGCCTCATCCTGAGGTATCCCTGACCACGTCCTGTAGGTTATTCCCTGTTTATGCGCTGTTCCTGCATCCTGCCGAACCAGCTTCGTCCTTGTGAGACACATATTAAGGGAAGCGTACAGAGGAACAAGGGAGGCCATGCTGTTATCTCTGTGACTCAGCCTGATCCAATTTAGCCATTAACAATATAAAGTTATATTAATCATATATTTAGTTTGTTTCATGGGAAAGGATATGGATTCAAAGATGGCTTCGCGTACGGTGCAACACAGTGGCCTCTTACAGCCGCTATGGCGGATCTCTCACACGAAAAAACAGGGGGAAAACGATGGTACAAAACGACTCAATTCAGCAGGCAAGGGTTCAAAATTAGTTGAATAGATATGCTTGAAAAGAATACAAAAAGCCGAGGCTGAGCTCGGCTTTTTGGGATTAGCTAACCCGGCTGCCTGGTGTCGGGTATGCCTTGCGCAGTGACTCTGGCGCCAGCACTTCCAGGTTGCCGCTCATGTTATTGAGCCAGGTGCGAAATTCAGGGGTGTCCTGGACTTCGGTCTCCACCACGACACTGCGCTTGTCATAGCGAGTCATGCGTGGGTTGTGGCCCGGGATCTGGCCATCAACCAGGGTCGGGCAGTTTGCATCAATGCGACCGACAAAGCGGATTGGACCGCTGACGTCCTGGTAGCCCTGGTCACGGATCAGCTTCTGGATATTGAAATCCTTCGGCTGGGTTGCGCTGAAGTTGGTCAGTTCCACGCCCTTGATGTGATCGAACGGGATGCCGTATACCTTGGGATCCAGCTCGGACAAAGTACAGAGCAGGGTCGGACCATCGGCCTGATTCAGGATGCCGAGCGGATTGATGCGGTCATAGCAGAGCCATACAGTACGCTCCTTGATGACGCGCTGTATCTCGGCGCTGAACTTGCGACCACGCCAGAGGGCATCGCGGATCAGGGTGCTGCGACGGATCTCCGGGTTGCCGGCAAACGGACGCGGTGACTGATGTACGCTCTCGAGCCAGCGTTCGGCCAGTTCGCTCTGGCTGTCGCGAATCACCTGGCTGGCCTTGTCGATCAGCGGATTCAATTCGGTCAGCACGCTTGCCGGTAGCAGTTGGCTTGCCTGATCACTCCATGTTTTCAGGGCCACCGCCAGCGACAACGGCATGATATTGGCGAAGTCGTTGAGGCCATGGCGCTCAAAGCACCAGCCGTGGGGTTTGCTGCGCTCATCCGAGGTGAGGTCGAACAACCCCATGCCGGACATCTCTTCCAGGTCCCGTTGCACGGTACGCAGACTGACATGGATACCTTCCTCTTCCAGTTTTACCTGAAGTTGGCTGGCGGTCAGCTTGTAAGGGCGGTGCGGGATGCAACGCGCCAAGGTCAGTTGTCGTAACAGCTTCTTACTCATGGTGCATGCCTTCACTGGTTTAGCGTTGAGTGTATCCTAGCCATGGCATGCGACAGTCTATGTCGCAAGTTTTGCTGCGACAACTGTCGCCATTTTCATACAAACGTCATTAACTACATGATATTAAATATGATTACTGTTTTAGTGGGTGGCAATTGAGGCTTTTAATTGATGAAAAAATCGCAAATTAAAGTGCTGTCTTGCGGTTTTTAGGGAGAAGAAAAAATAGAAATCACGTTAAAGGGCAGAAGATGATGTGGAGGGAATGGCTTCCCCCCACCAGATGGACATTCTCGTCAAGCCAACCAGGACCAGGCCGATTTGGTCATGGCGGCTCCCACCATGTAACCAAACACCGCCAGTGCGGCGACACCCGCCATAAGCTTCTGGCTGCGAGCAGGCCGTTTTAACGCCATGACACCGAGCCCTATGTAGACCACCAGGGCGATCAGCTTGGCCATCAGCCAGGGTTGCTGGCTTGGGCTCATCTGCAACGTGACAGCCAGCAGCACCCCGAACAGCAGCAAGAAGGTGTCGTTGACATGGGGTGCTATCTTCAGCCAGCGCTGTTGCAGACGCGGGCTGGCGTTGAGAGAAAGCATCCAGCGATAGACAAACAGCAGCAGGCTGACGATGGCGAGGGTCATGTGCAGGTGTTTGAGCAGAGGATAATAGGCAATCATATTGCTTCCTTGTCGTTGTCGGGCAGACCGCTGTTCCAGTTGTGAGCGTGAATACGCTCTTGTCCTTCCTGATCGTCTTGCAACAGATCGGAAAGGATGTCCCTGTATTGCAGGCTCTTGTTGATGTAGGTGTGTTCGTCGTCCAAGTAATTGGCCTGCTCCCGCAGCAACCAGTTGTCGTGTTGTTTGAAGGTCTGTCCCGCCCGCCAGGCCTGGTTGGCCCGAAATCCCAGCTGGGTCAGCGCTTCCACCCCCAGATCCACGGCGGAACCCAGGGTTTCCCGATGCACGCTGTCCACGCCGTGGCGCAGGATCTCGTGAGCATGGGGTCTGTCTTGGGCACGCGCCAGTATCTTAAGGTGCGGGAAGTGTTTCTTCACCATTTCAATCACCTCAAGCGAGGTGGCCGGGTCATTGATGGAGAGCACCAGCAGTTTTGCCTTGTGGGCGCCGGCGGCATGCAGCAGATCGAGCCGGCTGGCATCGCCGTAGAACACCTGATAGCCGTACCTGCGCAGCATCTCTATCTGACTGGCGTCCTGCTCCAGTATGGTTGTGCCTATGCCGTGGCCGTGCAGCAGGCGCCCCACTATCTGGCCGAAGCGGCCGAAGCCGGCGATGATGACGGGGTGCTCCACCAATTCAGGTTGCTCGTGCTGCGGCGAATCGCTGTGGGTACGGTAATCGAACCAGGGCTGGATCACCCGATCGTTGAGGATCAGCAAGAGCGGCGTCAGCGCCATGGAGAGGGCCACCACCAGGGTGAGCAGCGATATGGTGTCGCCTGGCAGCACCTTGTTCTGGGAGGCAAACGAGAAGAGCACAAAGGCAAACTCGCCACCCTGTGCCAGCGCCAGCCCGAAGGTCCAGCGCTGGTTGGGCGAGATACGAATGACAAAGCCGAGCGCCATCAGCACCAGCCATTTCAATGCCATCAGGCCGATCACCAGCGCCGGGATGAGAAAGGGGTGTTCGGCAAACAGGCTGAAGTTGATTCCGGCGCCCACCGACATGAAGAAGAGGCCGAGCAGCAAGCCCTTGAACGGCTCTATGTCCGCCTCCAGCTCGTGGCGATATTCGCTGTCGGCCAGCACCACACCGGCGAGGAAGGAGCCAAGGGCAGGGGAGAGTCCCACCGACTCCATCAGCACTGCGATGGCGATCACCAGCAGCAGGGCGGCGGCGACGAAGATCTCCCGCATGTGGGACTGGGCGATGGCGCGAAACACCGGCCGCATCAGGTAGTGGCCACCCAGTACTATGCCGGAGATGGCCGCGACCACCAGCAGGCCGTGTTGCCAGCCAGCCAGCTCCGCACTGCCATTGCTGGCCACCGGTGCTATGGCGAGCAGCGGCAGGATCGCCAGTATGGGAATGACGGCAATGTCCTGAAACAACAGCACCGCAAAGGCGGATCGACCGCTTTCGCTCTGCATCAGTTTGCGCTCCTGCAGGCTCTGCAACACTATGGCAGTGGAGGAGAGCGCCAGGATGAGGCCGATGCCCAGTCCCTGCTGCCAGGGCAGTCCGATGAGATATGCCACGCCAGTCAGGGCACCTGTGGTGAGCAGCACCTGCAGGCCGCCGGTGCCGAGTATGGGCCCCTTCAGCTGCCACAAGAGGGCAGGGCGCAGCTCCAGCCCGACCAGAAACAGCATCAGCACTACCCCGAACTCGGCGAAGTGCATCACATCCTTCTGCTCCCCCACCAGCCCCAGCAGGAAGGGACCTATGATGATGCCTGCCAGCAGGTAGCCAAGCACAGAGCCCAGCCCCCAGCGTTTGGCCAGCGGCACGGCGATCACCGCCGCCGAGAGGTAGATAAGCGCATCAAACAGTAATCCGTGACCCATCAGCCAGCCCTCCGTTTAAACATCTGGTCAGGCTCATGGGGTCGGCCAAATAGCTGCCCGTGTTTCATGAGAGCCCCTCCAGCAGATCCCGCAGATAAGATTGCCCCGCGAGCTGATCGGGGGTCAGTTGCTCGTCGCGCAGGGCACACAACAGCTGGCGATAATCCTGGCCACAGCGACGCAATGCCTCCGGATCCTTGATCTTGTGAAAGGAGTGGAGCACGAACGGGGGCAGCCAGGTCATGCCGCACAGTTGTGCCGTTTGCTGGAACGGCAGCAAAAAGTCGAGCAGTGGGCGACTGTTGTAGCCTGCGCTGCAATAGGACTCTGGGGCGCCACCCGTGGTGATGGCACTCAGCCACTGCTTGCCATTGAGGGCATGGGCCTCGGGACCGTAGGCATAGCCGTATTCCAGCACTAGGTCCATCCACTCCTTCATGATGGCGGGGCAGGAGTACCAGTAGAAGGGGTGTTGAAAGACGATGATATCGTGTTCCGACAGCAGGGCCTGTTCCTGTTTTACATTGATGAACATGTCCGGGTAGTGCTGATAGAGGTCGTGAACTGTGACGCCCTCCAGCTCTTCGATAGCCTGCAACAGCTGCTTGTTGGCTCTTGAGCTCTGCAGGGCCGGGTGTGAAAAGATAACCAGAATGCGTTTCATGGGGTCATAACCTGAAGACTGAGCCTGGTACTGGCAAAAACCAGTACTGGCGAAAAGAAGATGCATTGAGCGGTGACGTTATCAAGAAGTGCCATGGCCCGCCAGTTCCGGGATCAGGTCCCGTTACGCCAGACGCGGGGATCCGTGGGTGAATCGCGCCCCGCCATACTACTTACATCCCGCGAACCATAGAGGGGAGGGCTTGACCCTCCCCCTGGGCCAGAGGTTACCATAGGACTCTTCTGCTTAATGAGTCATGTCATGGTTCTGACCCGTCGCCAACTCGCTCGCGCCCGCCGCTGGCTCCCCTTGTGGAGTCTGCTGATGGTGCTGATGTCGTTTGGCAGCCGGGCGGCGACCGATCTCTGTACGCTGACCCCCCATTGCAGCCAGAGCGAGCGTACCCTGGAGAAAGCCATGCCGTGTGGCAGCTTTACTGCGGCGCTCGCCATGACGGTGCTCACCAGCGACAGCCTGACGGTGGCCGTGCTGGAGCCTGACAGGCCTGAGTTTATTGCCCCCTCCCTGTATACGCCGGATGCGCCGCCCGAGCGGCTGGAACGTCCTCCCCGTCATCCCGGTTGAGTCGAGTTTCCCCATTTTTTGGGTATTTCTTCTTATCCGAGGTGAGTCATGTACAAGTCCCTGTTACTGGCCCTGCTGGCCGGCAGTGTCAGCTTCTCCGCCCTGGCTGCGGAGCGGATGACTGTCTACAAGTCCCAGTATTGCGGCTGCTGCAAGACCTGGATCAAGCACATGGAAGAGAACGGCTTTGAGATCAAGGTCGTCGAAACCGAGCAGCTTGAACCCATCAAGCAGCAGTACGGCATCACTCCGCAGCTGGCGTCCTGCCACACGGGTGTGGTCAACGGCTATGTGGTGGAGGGACATGTACCCGCTGCCGACGTGCAGAAGCTGCTCAAGGAAAAACCGGCGATCCGCGGCCTGACCATTCCGGGCATGCCCCAGAGTGCGCCAGGCATGGATATACCGGGTCAGCCCTATCAGGTGCTGAGCATCAGTCATGAGGGCGCGACCAAGACTTGGTCGAGCTATCCCGGCTGACGCAAACTGGTCATGAGCAGACACAACTCCATCATGTGAGGCACACCTGAGCGAATCCGTGTCGCTCATGGTTAGGTTTGAGGGCCACTGTCGCGAGACAGTGGCCCTTTTACGTGTTCTGGCGGGTTTTGCGCTGATAACTTGCAACTGGGGGCGACAAGGGGCAGATTGTTGGCCACACCAAGGAGCCAAGGCTCAGGTTTGCCAACCCTTTTAAAGCGCAAAGGATGCGAGATGTTCACCTTTTCCCGAGGGCTTCTGCTGCTGGCTTGTCTGGCCGCTGTCCCCTGTTCATATGCCAATGATGAGTCCGCCATGCCCACAAGTGACACCCTGATCCAGCCTCCCGTGGCCGCCAAACATCCTCATACCATCAAAAAACACGGGGATGCCCGGGTCGACAACTACTACTGGCTGCGGGATGACGAGCGCCAGAATCCCGAGATGCTGGCCTACCTCAAGGCTGAAAACGCCTATACCGATGCCATGCTCAAGCCGACCCAGCCGCTGCGCGATCAACTCTACAAAGAGATGGTGGCTCGCATTCCCCAGCAGGATGAGTCGGTTCCCTATGTGAAGAATGGCTACCGTTACCAGACCCGCTATGAGCCGGGCAAGGAGTACGGCATCTACTCCCGCACCAAGGTCGGGGAGAAGCACGCCGATGTGATGCTCGACAGCAACCAGCGCGCCGAAGGGCACGAGTTCTACGCCCTGGGCGCCCTGGAGGTGAGCCGCAATAACCGCTGGCTGGCGGTGGCGGAAGATTTCCTCTCTCGTCGTCAGTACCAGATCCAGTTCCTCGATCTGGAGAGTGGCCAATGGGCCAGCGACAAGTTGGAAAATACCTCCGGCAATCTGGTATGGGCCAACGACAGCAAGACGGTGTTCTACGTGCGCAAGCATCCCAAGACACTGCTCCCCTATCAGGTCTATCGCCACGAGCTTGGCTCGGATCCGGCGAAAGATGCCCTGGTGTATGAGGAAAAAGACGACACCTTCTACGTCAGCCTCTATGCCACCACCTCGGAAGACTTCATCGTCATCGCCCTTTCCAGCACCACAACGGGCGAGGCGCGTCTCATCGACGCCAACGTGCCGACCCAGGCGCCGCGTCTGTTCCTGCCCCGTCAGGTGGATCACGAATACAGCCTGGATCACTATCGTGGCCGCTTCTATGTGCGTTCCAACAAGGACGGCAAGAATTTCGGCTTGTACGAGACCAAAGAGAGCCCGGTCGATCGCTGGAAATCTGTGATAGCCCCCAACCCGGACGTGCTGCTGGAGAGCTACGCCCTGTTCAAGGAGTGGCTGGTGCTGGAGGAGCGCAACCAGGGCCTGACCCGACTGCGCCAGATCAACTGGCAGAGCGGCGAGGAGAAGGAGATCGCCTTCGACGATCCCGCCTATGTCACCTGGCTTGCCTACAACCCGGAGCCGGATACCAGCGCCCTGCGCTATGGCTACTCTTCCATGACCACCCCCGCATCCACCTATGAGCTGGATATGACGAGTGGCAAGCGCACCCTGCTCAAGCAGCAGCCGGTGGCGGGCTTCAAAGCACAACTGTATGCCAGTGAGAGGCTCTGGATCACGGCCCGTGACGGCGTGTCCGTACCGGTGTCACTGGTCTATCGCAAGGACAAGTTCAAGAAAAACGGCCACAACCCGCTGCTGGTGTACGGCTACGGCTCTTACGGTGCCAGCATGGATCCCGACTTCAGCACCGCCCGTCTGAGCTTGCTGGACAGAGGCTTCGTCTATGCCATCGCCCATATTCGAGGGGGCGAGGAGCTGGGCCGTCACTGGTATGAAGATGGCAAGCTGCTGAAAAAACAGAATACCTTCAACGACTTCATCGACGTCACTGAGGCGCTGGTGGCGCAAGGGTATGGCGCCAAAGATCAGGTCTATGCCATGGGCGGCAGTGCCGGTGGCCTGCTGATGGGGGCCGTCATCAACCAGGCTCCCCAGCTTTATCGCGGCGTGGTCGCCCAGGTGCCGTTCGTGGATGTGGTCACTACCATGCTGGATGAGTCGATCCCCCTCACCACGGGGGAGTACGACGAGTGGGGCAACCCGAACCAGAAGCGTTACTACGACTACATGAAGGCTTATAGCCCCTACGATCAGGTCAAGGCACAGGCCTATCCCAATCTGCTGGTCACCACTGGTCTGCACGACTCCCAGGTACAGTATTGGGAGCCTGCCAAGTGGGTCGCCAAACTGCGCGAGATGAAGACGGATGATAACAAGTTGTTGCTGAATACCGACATGGATGCTGGCCACGGTGGCAAATCCGGTCGCTTCAAGGCTTACGAAGACATAGCGCTGGAATTCGCGTTTATTCTGGATCTGGCCCAAGCCGGCAGCTGAGAAAAGATGACACAGGCCCTTGCACTGCAAGGGCCACAAAAGAATCCACTGTCGGTTTGTATTGCTTTCATCAGGTAGCAGATGGAATTAATCTTTGGTAGAAAAATGAATGATCAACGTCATAATTTTCGATATTTAATTCCATCATTTTGCCATTTTGTTTGATTTGTGTTGGCGGAATGTGCTTAATCGGAGTGCTTATAACTTTTTCTTTGGCCCCTCAGGGGCCAAATTATCTTCAACTGGCACGAGGCTGGTTAACTCACCGCAGGATAGAGGGTGATTTTTGGGAATGGCGTTGCTGCCCAACCCTTTCCTTGCATGAGGCAAGTTAGGCAAACCCTGCGCAGAACAGGGCGTTGTCGTACATTCATCCGGGAATCGGATGGGATAAATCAATGAAAAGGATGGAAAACATGAAAGGATTATCCTTGGCGTGCGCCCTGTCGGCGGCTCTGGTCGGTGCATCGTTTGGCGGCCAGGTACAAGCGCAGGAGCGCTTCGTGACCATAGGTACCGGCGGCCAGACCGGCGTCTACTACGTGGCCGGCCAGTCTATCTGTCGTTTCCTCAATCGCGGCGCTGCCGATCACCAGATCAAGTGCAACGCGCCAGCCAGTGGTGGCGGTGTTGCCAACGTCAACGGCATCCGCAGCGGTGAATTCAACTTCGGCATCATGCAGTCAGATCACCAGTTCAAGGCGATGAAAGGGCTGCCCCCTTTCCAGACCGAAGGGGCCATGGATGATATCCGTGCCGTCTTCTCCCTGCAGAGCGAGGTGTTCACCATTCTGGCTCGCCGCGATGCCAAGATCGCCAGTTTTGACGATCTGAAAGGCAAGCGCGTCAACATCGGCAACCCGGGCTCGGGTCAGCGTGACACCATGGAAGAGATCATGGCGGTCAAAGGCTGGAAGAAGGGTGACTTCGCTCTGGTTTCCGAGCTGAAACTGGCGGAGCAGGCTTCTGCACTGGGTGACAACAACATCGATGCCATGAGCTACTTCGTTGGTCACCCGAACGGTGCCATCCAGGAAGCCTCCACCACCACGGATGCCGTGCTGGTGCCGGTGACCGGCGAGGCTATCGACAAGCTGTTGGCAGAGAAGAGCTACTACACCAAGGCCGAGATCCCGGGTGGCCTCTACAAGGGCAGCGACAAGCCGACCCCGTCCATCGGTGGCAAGGCTGTGCTCTCCACCAGCGCCAAGGCCGATCCGGAAGTGGTCTATCAGCTGGTGAAGTCTGTCTTTGACAACCTGGATCGCTTCAAGCGCCTGCACCCAGCCTTTGCCGACCTGAAAGAGGCCGACATGATCAAGGTAGGGCTCTCTGCACCGCTGCATGAAGGGGCTGCTCGCTACTACAAAGAGCGCGGCTGGCTCTGATTGAGGGCCCAAGGGCCTTTGTCACTCCCTCGACACCCGTTGGCTGCGCTGTTTGTGGCGGCGGGTGTCGTTTTTGTTGTACTCGTTGGCACAAGTTAACCCTATGCAAGATAAACAACTCTCTACCGAGGAACTGATCGCCCAGGATGTGGGCGCTCGTCTGCCGCTTGGCCTCATGGGCTGGCTCATTACCGCCCTGGCGCTGGCCTGGTCCCTGTTCCAGCTCTGGATCGCCTCGCCACTGCCCTTCATGCTGGGTTTTGGCGTGCTCAATGATACCGAGACCCGCGCCATTCACCTCACCTTTGCCCTGTTGCTGGCCTATCTGGTGTTTCCGGCGTTTCGTAGTTCACCCCGGGATCGAGTGCCGCTCAGCGACATGGCGCTGGGGCTGATTGCTGCCGGAGCGGCTTCTTATCTGTTCGTGATGTATGAAGCGCTGGCCCTGCGTCCTGGCAGCCTCACCACCTCGGACCTGATCACGGCCTGCATCGGCATTCCGTTGCTGCTGGAAGCGGCACGACGGGCCCTGGGCCCCGCCCTGGCGGTCATCGCCCTGCTGGAGCGGGCAGGTGCCGGCCACTACTTTATCCAGCTCGCCTTCAGCCTGCTCGGTCACCTGCGCGGCGGTCCGGCCAAGGCGGCTGTGGTGGCCTCCGCCCTGACCGGTCTCATCTCGGGTTCGTCCATCGCCAACGTGGTCACCACGGGCACCTTCACCATCCCCATGATGAAGAAGGTGGGCTTCAGTTCAGAGAAGGCTGGCGCAGTCGAGGTAGCCTCCTCGGTCAACGGCCAGATCATGCCTCCCGTGATGGGGGCAGCGGCCTTCCTGATGGTGGAGTACGTGGGCATCCCCTACGTCGAGATCATCAAGCATGCCTTCCTGCCGGCGACCATCTCCTATATAGCGCTGCTCTATATCGTCCATCTGGAGGCGCTCAAGCTGGGCATGGAGCCCATCGGCAACCATCAGCCGAAACCATGGTTGCGTCGGCTGACCGGCTTCGCGTTCGGCGCAGCCCTCATCAGCGGCCTGTCGCTGGCGGTCTACTACGGCCTGGGTTGGCTCAAACCCGTGCTGGGTGACTATGCGCTGCCGGGCATTTCGTTGCTGCTGGCTGCCACCTATGTGGGCTTGTTGAAGATAGCTGCCAGCAATGAACCGCTGGCGGCGGAAGATCCCGACAAGCCGCTGCTCGAGCTGCCCAACACCCGCAGCCGTGCTGCTCTCCGGCCTGCACTTCCTGCTGCCCGTGGTGGTACTGGTGTGGTGTCTGATGGTGGAGCGCCTCTCGCCGGGCCTGTCGGCCTTCTGGGGCACCGTCATGCTGGTCATCATACTGCTGACCCAGCGGCCGCTGCTCAACTGGCTGCGTACTGATGGCAAGCATGACTACGGCTCGCTGCTCGATGGCATGGTGGATCTGCGGGAAGGGCTGGTCGCCGGTGCCCGCAACATGATCGGTATCGGCATTGCCACCGCCACGGCGGGCATCATAGTCGGTGCTGTCTCCCAGACAGGGGTTGGCCTGGTGCTGGCGGATCTGGTGGAGTTCCTCTCCATGGGCAACTTGCTGCTGATGCTGCTGCTCACCGCCCTGCTGAGCCTGATCCTCGGTATGGGGTTGCCTACCACCGCCAACTACATAGTGGTGTCCAGCTTGCTTGCACCGGTGGTGGTGACGCTTGGTCAGCAGAACGGCCTGATAGTGCCGCTCATAGCAGTCCATCTGTTCGTGTTCTACTTCGGCATCATGGCGGACGTGACGCCGCCTGTGGGTCTGGCCTCGTTTGCGGCGGCTGCCGTTTCCAAGGGTGATCCCATCAAGACCGGCATCACGGCCTTCTACTACAGCTTGCGCACTGCGGCGTTGCCCTTCCTGTTCATCTTCAACACGGATCTGCTGCTGATCGACGTGGACTTTGCCCATGGGGTGCTGATCTTCATTGTGGCGACCATCGCCATGTTGATCTTTGCCGCTGCGACCCAGGGCTGGTTCCTGGTGAAGAGTCGATGGTACGAGAACATCTTGCTGCTGCTGGTGGCCTTCACCCTGTTCCGTCCCGGTTTCTGGATGGACATGGTGCACGATCCCTATCGCAGTACACCGCCAGCCCAGCTTGCCCAGACCATGGGTGAGGTCGAGGCGGAAAGTACGCTGCGGCTGCGGATCCAGGGTGAGGATGGGGTGGGCAAGGCTCGCCAGTCTACCCTGTTGATTGCGGTACCGGATGGCGCCAATGGTGAAGAGCGGTTGGCGAATCTGGGGCTGACGCTCTATGAGCAGGATGGCAAGCCCCTGATCGACAGCGTGACCTTCGGCAGCCCGGCGGCAGTGGCCGGCATGGAGTTTGATCAGGAGATCCTCTCCGTCAAGGCACCTACCGAGCGCTGGTCCAAGGAGCTGATGTGGTTCCCGGGCTTCCTGCTGTTCGGGCTGATCGTCTGGCTGCAACGGCGACGTGTGGTTCACCAATAAAAAGTGCTAATAAAAACGGCGCCATCAAGGCGCCGTTTTTATTTTCCCAATCGGGGCTTATTCTTGCGGATCCTGTTCCTGCAGCAGGCTCAGGGTCTGTTGTGCCAGTAAACTGAGGCCCGGCAGCTCGCATGCTAGTCCCAGACGGCACATCGTGAGGGAGGGCTAGTTTGACTGAGCCTGCTGTTGCAACTGATCCAGCGCCTGCTGTTCTTGCGGACTGAGACCAAGCTGTTCGCAGGCCTGCTCGAAGCTGATCCCCGGTTCTGGAACATCATGATATCCATATCGGGAGTGCTAGTTTGACTGAGCCTGCTGTTGCAACTGATCCAGCGCCTGCTGTTCTTGTGGACTGAGTCCAAGCTGTTCGCAGGCCTGCTCGAAGCTGATCCCCAGATGGCACATCATGATATCGATAGCGGGCAGATAGTTTTTCATTTCGTCTTCCATGGTGATCCTCCAGACCCTTCCTTATGCCCTGACCAGGGCTAGCGGGCAATTAGACTTTAGGCGTAGGCTGCTCATTTGCTGAGCTCCCCTGCCACTGGCCGAGGGAATTTGCTACTCTGCTGCCAGTCAGAAGATGTTGCCGTATGACTGCGAGCAACACGTGAGGAGCAGGGCATGTTATTGAGTTTCTTGATCATCGCATCGGGCTGGTGGCACATTCGTGCGGCCTACGGCTCAGACTCCCGTCAGTTCTATATCAGCAAGCCGCTGACCATGTTGTTCATCATAGCGCTGGCGTTTGGCTATCAGAGCGATGACCATGACGGCTCACACGCCTGGATCCTGCTCGGGCTTTGCCTGTCGCTGGCCGGGGACGTGCTGCTGATGTTGCCAAGGGATCGTTTCATTCAGGGCCTGGCGGCGTTTTTTGTCGCACACCTCTGCTACATCGTCGGCTTTGCCCAGGGCCCCCTGGTGTTGAACCTGGTGGATGGCCTCTTGCTGCTGCTGGTGGCAGGCATGGTGTTCGGCCTGCTGTGGGGCCGGTTGGGGGAGATGAAGATCCCCGTCTTCTGCTACATGCTGGTGATCATCGGCATGGCCTGGGTGGCCGCCGGTGCCTGGCACGCCTCCTTGACCGCGGGCAGTGCCGCCGCCCTGGTGGGGGCACTGATGTTCCTCTTTTCCGACAGCATGCTGGCGCTGGACAGGTTCCGGCGTCCCTTTCCTCACGCCACGGCCTGGATCATGAGCAGCTACTTCGCGGCCCAGTTTCTGATCGCAGCCTCCCTGGCGGGGTGAAGAAGAGGAGGTCTCTTTCGTCACTTGCACCTGCTCCCTCAGGCTCGGCGAGCAGATGATCACCAGCAAGAAAAATGGGCCTGTTGGCCCATTTTTTGTGTCTGTTTTTACGCCTTTGCTATGCCTCGAGCGGCTCGGCATCGGCCGCTCTGGGGGCTGGCTGCTTGAGCAGCAGCATCAGGGCGCTGGCGATGAGCAGGAAGATCCCCATCACGTAGAACACCTGGTTGTACGCCATGATGGCAGCCTCGCGGCTGATGGTGTTCGACAGCATGGCCTGGGCCTGCTGTTGGGCCAGCTCGGGACCCGAGCCCTGCGCCATCATGCTCCGGGCCAGCTGCAGCAGGTAGCTCTGCCCCTCTATGCTGCTGGCGGCCAGCGTGCTGCTGATCTGGCTGACATGGACGCGGGTGTCGTTGTCGATCAGGGTCGCTATGATGGCGATGCCAAAGGCACCCCCCAGGTTGCGCAGCACGTTGAGCAGGGTCGAGGAGGAGGGGATCTCGTCGTAACTCAGGCTGGCTGTCGCCACCAGAGAGAGCGGCACCATGATGAAGGGTTGACCCAGCGCCCGCACTATCAGCGACTGGATAAGCTGGGGGCCGGCGTAGTCGGCACTCATGTTCATGTTCATGAAGCAGCTGATGGCAAATACCAGAAAACCGAAGCTCACCAGATAGCGTGGGTCTATCTTGTGGGTCAGCTTGGGCACCAGCGGCAACACCAGCAGTTGGGGCAGCCCCATCCACATCAGCACCTCACCGATTTCCAGCGCGTTGTAGTTGTGGATCTGCGCCATGTAGAGCGGCAGCACATAAATGGAGCCCATTAGCGCCATGCCGAGCACCAGATAGGCAAAGCAGGCCAGCGCGAAGCGCGGGTTGTGCAGCAGCCGCAGGTTGACCAGCGGATGGCGTCTGAGCAGCTGGCTGATGACGAAGAACACCAGGGCCACCACAGAGATGACGGTGAGCCGCACTATGAAGCTCGAGCCAAACCAGTCCTCTCTGTTGCCCTCTTCCAGCACCACTTCCAGCAGACCCAGTCCCATCGCCATTGTGATGATGCCGATGAGATCCACCTGCTTGATCACTGTCCAGTCGACCGGCTTCTTGTCCAGACCATGGGCCAGCATGGCCATCACCAGCAGGCCGGGCGGTACGTTCAGGTAGAAGATGTAGTGCCAGGAGAGCTGCTCCGTCAGCCAGCCACCCAGAGTCGGACCTATGGCGGGGGCGAAGGTGGCACAGAGGCCGAACAGTGCCATGCCGGTCGCTCGCTTGTGCAGTGGCAGCAGGCTGACGATGAGGGAGAAGGCCATGGGGATCAGCGCCCCGCCGGTGAAACCCTGCAGCGCCCGGAAGACGATCATGCTGGTGAGGTTCCAGCTGAACGAGCAGAGCACGGAGGCGACGATAAAGGCCCCCGTGGTCCACAACAGGTAACGACGCACACTCAGACCCCGACTCAGCCAGCCGCTCAGGGGAATGGCGATCATCTCCGCCACCAGATAGGAGGTGGAGATCCAGGAGCTCTCGCTCAGGGTGGCCGACAGGGCCCCCTGAATATCCTTTAGGGAGGCGTTGGTGATCTGGATGTCGAGGATGGCCATGAAGGCGCCAATGAGGCCCCCCATGACGGCGATCCAGTTGCGACGTGGAATGGGTTCCATCAGTTGGCTGCCACCAGGGCGGCAGGGTCACGGGTATCCACTATCACCTCGGTGGAGAGGCCCGGCAGCAGCTTGCCTGCCAGGGCACCCGGCTCGGGGATGCGGATCTTGACCGGTACCCGCTGCACAATCTTGGTGAAGTTGCCGGTGGCATTCTCCGGTGGCAGCAGGGCGAACCTGGCGCCGGTGGCGGGGGCCAGACTGTCGATGATCCCCTCGACCGGTTGATCCGGATAGGCGTCAAGGATCACTTTGACCTTCTGGCCCGGTTGCATATGGTGCAGCTGGGTCTCCTTGAAATTGGCCTCGACCCACACCTGTTGCAGCGGTACCAGACTGGCGACCTGCATGCCGGACTGAACGTAGAGCCCTGCCCGCAGACTGCGTTTTCCTATGATGCCGTCAGCCGGTGCCTGCAACTCGGTGTAGCTCAGCTCCAGTCTGGCCTGTTCCAACTGCGCCTCGCTCAATGCCAGCCTGGCCTGATTCTGCTTGGCCTCGGCATCCAGCACCAGCAGGCGTTCACGGGCGGCTTGCAGGGCGGCCCTGGCTTCCTGTTCCTGCGCCTGATTGACCTGCAGTCCGGCCCGCACTTCATCCAGGCTGTCTTGCGAGCTGTAATGGCGCTGGTTGAGCTGGCTGACCCTTTGCACCTGTTGTCTGGCGCGCACCTGCTCGGCATTGGCGGAGGCGACCTTGGCCTCGGCCTGACGGATCAGGCTCAGTTGCTGGGTCCGGGTCGCGGCCAGATTCTCGGCGGTCGCCTGATTGAGGTGCAGGTCGGCCTCGGCCTCGGCCACCCTGGTCTTGTACTCCCGATCGTCCAGTCGGGCGATCAGCTGACCGGCCTTCACCGCCTGGTTGTCGGTGACCAGCACCTCACTGATGTAGCCGGGCAGCTTGGATCCGATCCCGGTCACTTCGCTCTGCAGGTAGGCGTTGTCGGTACTCTCGAAATAGCGGCCATGCAGATACCAGTAACCGGCGAACAGCAGGCCAAGCAGGGCCAGCACCATGGCGGCCAGCAGGGGGATTTTCTTGTGTTGGCTCATTTTGGGGATTCCTGAACTTAAGCAGCGCAGGCTAACACTAGCCAACTGTTTCGATTAGTATCCATTAATGAGATATACAGTTTCACTGGTGCAACAATGGATCTGAACGCTGCCTTGATCCTGGTGCGGATCGTCGACAAGGGCTCCTTTACTGGGGCTGCCCAGGATCTGGGCATGACCAAGGCGACCGTGAGTCGCCGTATCGCAGAGCTGGAGCAGCGCCTCGGCGTACGACTGCTCAACCCGTCAGCTCACCCTGACCGAGGCCGGTGAGCAATACTATCTGCGCTGCAGCAAGGCAGTGGATGAGCTGGCTCAGGCCGAGCTGATGGTGAGCGCCAGCCAGCAGGAGGTGACCGGCATTCTCAAGCTGGCGGTACCCATCGAGACGGGGCAGCTGGTGGTGGGTCGGCTGGTGGCCAAATTTCTGCAAGTTTATCCGGGGCTGCAGGTGGAGCTGGAGCTGACCAATCGCATCGTGGATCCCATCAACGAGGGGCTGGACGCCATAGTGCGCATCGGCGACATGAGCGACTCCAACCTGGCGGCGCGGCGGCTGTGGAGCACGGAACGGCTGCTGTGTGCCAGCCCGGATTATCTGGCCCGCAGTCCGGCCATCACTCATCCCGAGGATCTGGTGCGCCATGAAAGGGTGGCGGTGAGCAGCGGGTTTCTGGCTTCGCACTGGTGCTTCGAACTGGATGGAAGAGAGGTGCTGGTTGACCCTCCCTCCCGCTTTAGGGTTAATAATATAACCTGTGCCAGAGAGGCCGCGAAGGCGGGGCTCGGGCTCGCCTCCCTGCCTGCCATGCTTTGCCATGAGGAGCTTGCCAGCGGCGCCCTGGTGCCCCTGCTGCCCGAGTGGCAGCAGCCCAAGGTGCCGATTTATCTGTTGTTCCCGGAGCGGCGGCTGATGCCGCGCAAGTTGCGGGCCTTTATCGATTTTATGGTGGCGCAGGGGGCCGATTACGGGATAGACAACTTGCTGTGACAGGCAGGTCAGGGGACGGGGAAGCCATGGATCATGGGATCCAGGTTCGATCCCGAGGATGGAAGAGGGGCATGGTGTCAGCTAGACATGGCATCAACAAGCGGTTGCAGGGGGAAGGCATGGATCAATGGATCAATCTTTATCGGGCTTCCCATTCGCTGGAGGCCCATGCCCTGAAAGGGGCGCTGGAAGTGGAAGGGGTACTGGTGCGACTCAACGGCGAGGCCCTGTCGGGGGCGCTGGGCGAGCTGCCGGTGGATCTATTGCAGGTGACCCTGATGGTGCGCGAGCAGGATCGCAGCAAGGCAGGACGGGTCATCGAACGTTATCAGCAGCGCCAGGGCAATGGTTGGCTCTGCGGTCAGTGCGGGGAGGAAAACGGCGCCAACTTTGAGGTCTGCTGGCGCTGTCATCACGATCCCCACGATAGTTAATCCTTCACCCTGCCTCAGCGCAGGGTGAAGTCGATATCATCTCCTGCGCTGGCGTCGTGATAGGTCGCCAGATCCAGCTCCTTCTCGCTGCGAGCAATCAGCACGGATACCAGTATATCGCCGGACACGTTGACCGTGGTACGCGCCATGTCGAGGATCCTGTCGATCCCGGCGATGAGGGCTACTCCTTCCAGCGGCAACCCTACCGCAGTGAGCGTCAGGGTCAGCAACATGAGCCCTGTGCCCGGTGTGCCTGCGGTACCGATACTGGCCAGGGTGGCGATGCTGATGATGGTCAGGTAATCCACCATGTGCAGATCCACGCCAAATGCTTGGGCCACGAATAGGGCTGTGACTCCCTGGTAGAGGGCGGTGCCGTCCATATTGATGGTGGCGCCGATGGGCAGCACCTTGGCGGTGATGGCGGGTGAGACCCCGAGCCGCTTCTCGGCGCAGGCCAGACTGATGGGCAGTGTGCTGCTGCTGGAGCTGCTGGTGAAGGCCACGGCCTGGGCATCGACGATGCTCTTGAAGTAGTGCAGCGGGTTGAGCCGTGCCAGCAGGATAAGCAGGCTGCTATAGACGCCAAGCACATGGAGCAGGCAGCCGAGATAGACGGCGCCGATCACCTTGAGCAGCGGCAAGAGCAGACTCACCCCGTATTTGCCCGTCATCCAGGCCATCAGGGCGCAGACGCCATAGGGCGCCAGCGCCATGACCATCTGGGTCAGCTTGAACATTCCCTCTGCCAGCGAGGTAAAGAAGAGGATGGCGGGGCGACCGCGTCGGCCTGTGGCGTTGAGGGCGAGGGCGACCGCAAAAACGATCACCTGCAGTATCTTGCCATCCACCATAGCCTGCACAGGGTTGCGTGGTACCAGATGGCTCAGCACGCTGGCCAGGGTTGGCTGTTCCGCCATGCCGACCCGCTCATAGGGCCCCATGTTGGCGCCCATGCCGGGTTCCAGCAGCCAGCCCATCATCAGACCGATGCAGATGGCGATGGCGGTGGAAAAGAGATAGAGGCCTATGGCCTTGCTGCCGATCCGATCCAGGCTCTTGCCCTTGAGCAGGGAGGTGAGGCCGGCGATGACAGAACAGAAGATGAGCGGCACCATCAGCATCTGTATGGTGTTGACGAACAGGACGCCAAGGGGCTTGAGCTGCAACGCCTGCTCACTGAAGCCGAGTCCCAGCCCGATCCCCGTCAACATGCCGATCAGGGTCTTCAACCAGAGGGGACGGCGGGTCCAGATCCGCCAGGGCTTGAAAGCCAATCCATGGAACAGCATGACGCCAATGTCCTTATATTCTGTCTGCGATGGCAAAAAGGGGCGTTAGTGTAGCCATCCCCTTGTCAGGTTGCCACATTATCGACAAAGCGGTACTCACGACCAGCTTGCTATGAGGGAAATCGGCAATTTATTGGCCTATATCAAGGTCACTCCCTTCGGTGCAGGATTTAATAGGCATTAAATATGTTTATTAATGAGGTTTGCTATGACTCAATCGGTACACGGTCACGAGGTGATGGAGATGATGCTGGCACAAGGGGGGCAATTTACCCGTGCCAGCCTCAAGCAGGCGATCGATGAGCACTTCGGTGCCGATGCCCGTTTTCATACCTGCAGCGCGAGCGAGATGGATGCCGAGGCGCTGATCGCCTTCTTGGCACAGCGCGGCAAGTTCATCGAATCAGCGCAGGGTTTCCAGACCCACGCCGACAAGATCTGCAACCACGGTTGACCTTCACGGCGGGCACATCCTTGGTGCTCGCCGAATCTCTGTCCCTTTGTTAGTATTTCCTCCTGTTTTTCTCTGCCGAAGGCTTGGCCCGGGCATTGCCCTGGAATCGTATGGACACTTTCTCCGCTGCCGTCATGTTGTTTCTGATCATGGATCCGCTGGGTAACCTGCCGGTCTTCCTGTCGATCCTGCGTCATATCGATCCCAAGCGACGGCGCAAGGTGATGATGCGGGAGCTGTTGTTTTCGCTGGCCATCATGATGGCCTTCCTGTTTGCCGGTCAGCAGATCCTCAATTTCCTCAATTTGCGCCAGGAAGCGGTGAGTATCGCAGGCGGCATCATCTTGTTTCTCATCGCCATCAAGATGATCTTCCCGAGCGAGGGTGGGGTGACCGGGCTGGCGGCGGGCGAGGAGCCCTTCCTGGTGCCCATGGCCATCCCCATGATTGCCGGTCCTTCCATTCTTGCCTCCCTGTTGCTGCTGGCAAACCAGGAGCCGACCCGGATGACGGATTGGTCGCTGGCGCTGTTGATGGCCTGGGGTGCCAGCGCAGTGATCCTGATGTTCTACGAGGTATTCAACAAGCTGCTGGGTGAGCGAGGACTCACAGCCGTGGAGCGCCTGATGGGCATGCTGCTGGTGATGATTGCGGTGCAGATGCTGCTGGACGGTGTCCACCACTATCTGGCGGTGACGGGTCAGGGTTGACTGTCAGGCTCTCCCCTCGCCAACACTGATAATCAGGCCAGTCGTTGGCAGCGGTATCCGGCTCACTCATGATGAGGAAGGCCGGGCGTTCTCTTACTCGGTGCTGATAGTCAGGAGGGCTCGGTTGCCGAGGGTTCCAGCTTGCTCATGATGAGGGCGAGCAGTGTCTCCCGTAACCAGCGGTGGCCCGGGTCCTCTTCGTGGCGCTGATGCCAGATGAGCAGGTGGGAGATGCTGTCGAGTGCAATGGGCAGCGGCAGCGGCACCAGCGGATAGACCTGGGTGGCGTGGCGTGCATAGAGTCTGGAGAGGGTCACTATCATGTCCGAGTGCATGCCCATTCGCAGCGCGGCCTCGAACGAGGGCACGGTTGCCTCAATCCGGCGGTAGAGATCCATCCCCGCCAGCTTGTGATCCAGCATCCAGCGATCCCGTCCCTCGCAATAGGTCTGTACATGGGGATAGGCCAGGTAGCGGGCGAGGTCCCATTCGGGTTCGTGCAGGGCAGGGTGATCATGCTGCACCAGACAGGTGAGATCATCAATGGCGAGCAGCCGCTGGCAGATGGCGTTGGGCAGGGTATCGAGCCGAAAGTCCGAGCTGATGCAGTTCTCCCGCACCGTGAAGGCAATATCCACCTGACCCTGGCTCATCTCGGTCAGGCTATTCTCGGTCCACTCCTCGTAGCGCAGCCGTATACCCGGTGCCTGGCGTTTCAGCTCGCTCAAATAGAGCGGGGCAAACAGGGTGAAGGCGCTGTCCATGCTGGCGATCACAAACTCCCGCTCTGTGCTGGCTGGATCGAAATCCGGCGGCTGGATCAGGTTGTCCAGGGACAGCAGTATGGGTTGCAGTTGCTGTTGCAGCACCAGAGCGCGGGCCGTGGGTTCCAGCCCGTAGGCGGAGCGCACGAACAGGGGATCGTCGAAGGTTTCCCGCAGGCGCCCCAGGGCCTTGCTGACGGCAGACTGGCTCAGATGCAGGCGACGGGCGGCCCGGCTACCATTCCGCTCTTCCAGCAAAACTTGCAGGATAATCAATAGATTGAGGTCGATACGCCCCAGCTGTTCCAACAACATGATATGAATTCTTTTCAATTCTTAGATGAATTTATACCATTTGTTTTCATATCTTGGCGACCCTATGCTCGGTTCGTCTCTCGCCTTCATGGCGGCTGGTACAGGATGTAGCGGTTGAGGGGACAAGTAGCATCAATTCATACGGCGACCCTGGGTCGCCGTATTTTTTGGTGATTTATTTGCAAACTTGCACCTGTCTTGATTTTGCCCAACAATCCTTGCGCCTTCTTTTGATACAAACAAAGCGTATCTATCAGTCAGGAGTATCCCGATGGGACTCGGTGGAATTCATATCTGGCATTTGTTGATCCTGCTCGTGGTGGTGGTCGTGGTGTTTGGCAGCAAACGCCTGGCCGGCGCCGGTGAGGATCTGGGCACCGCCATCAGGGATTTTCGTAACGCCTTGCGTGACGATGCCAATCATCCGAAATAAGTAGGAGTGGAAGTATGTCTGTAGACGAGAAAGTTGAATTGAACGAAACCTGTGACAGCTGCGGCTGTTTTGCCGAGATCGGTACCATCATTGGTGAAGGTGACGATCTGATGGAGCTGGTGATCGAAGCTGCAACAGAAGCCGATGCCCGCGCCAAGTTGGCTGCCTATGAGGCACTGGCCAAGCAGGTGACTGCCGAAGCCATGATCAGCAGCGAGCTGAGCCAGGGTGCCAGCGGCGTGATCCTGAAGGCCCGGTTGCAATTCACCTGCACCGCCGAAAAGCTGATTTTCGAGCTGCGCGCCCGCTCTATCTGAGCTGAGCCCGGTAATGACACGGCGGGTTCGCCTGCCGTGTTGACCCTTCTGCTGTGGGTCTGCGTTCTATAGTTAGTTATCCCACAGACGGTTTGCCCGGCGGGAGTCGGCCAACAGAAGGCGTACACATGATGACGCGGCGAGATCTCTGCCGTGAATCCCACCTTCTATAACGACTTATCCTGCTGACCAACAGTCCGGTGCTACCTGGTCCACAGAAGGCGATTACATCATGATGCAGCGATGGATCTGGGCCCTGCTGGCCCTCTGGTGTCTTCCTCTGCTGGCGGCGGACCTCAAGCCACAGCGCTTGCCCCAACCCGGGGATCTCGAACATATACTGCAAAAGAAAGAACTCAGGGCCCTGGTGGTCTATGAGCGGGGTTTCTTTTTTCTCGATAAAGGCGCCCAGCACGGCATTCTGGTCAATCAGTTGCAGGGTTTCGAGCGCTGGCTGAACCAGACCTACCTCGCCAGGGAGCAGATCAAGCTCAAGATCATCTACATACCCGTGCGCCAGGACAAGCTGCTGGACTACCTCACAGAGGGGCGTGGCGATCTGGTGGCGGCCAACATGACGGTGACCCCGACCCGGCGCGAGCAGGTGGCCTTCTCCAATCCGGTGATAACCCCCATTGAAGAGTGGATCGTGAGTCAGCACGCTCTGCCGACGTTCAACCGTATCACCCAGCTTTCCGGCCGGCGCGTCTGGGTGCGAGCCAGCTCCAGTTATTACGAGAGTCTGCGCCAGCTCAACTGGTTGTTTCGAGAGCTGGGGCTTCCCCCCATCTATATCGAAACTGTCCCCGAATACCTGCAGGATGTGGATCTGCTGGAGATGGTGGCGGCAGGCATCATCCCCCTCACAGTGACCGACAGCTTCAAGGGGCGCATCTGGCTTGGGATGATCAGCGGCCTCAGGGCCCACAAGCTGATCCCGCTGCGGGATAATGGCCGCAGTGCCTGGGCCCTGCGTAAAAACAGCCCCGAGCTGCTCAAGGCGGTCAACGGTTACCTGGCCGATACGGGCAAGCACTCCCTCTACAACGACATGACATTGCGCCAGTTGCTGGTGCGCAGCGACCAGATGAGCAATATTCTGGCGCCCGATCCCATGGGGCGGCTCTCGACCATCCGCAAGGTGCTTGAGCAGTATGCCGACAAGTATCAACTGGACTGGCTGATGCTGGCGGCACTGGCCTACAAGGAGTCTGGGCTCAATACCGGCGCGGGCTCGGTACGTGGGGCCGTGGGGATCATGCAGCTGTTGCCGAGTACCGGCAGCGAGGTGGGCATACGTGGCGCCAGGTTAGCCAGTCTGGAGGGCAATGTAGAGGCGGCTTGCCGCTATCTGCGGCTTATCCTGGACACCTATTTCAACGATCCTGCGCTGGATCAGCTCAATCGCCACCTGTTTGCACTGGCAGCCTATAATGCCGGACCGAACCGGGTACAGGCACTCAGGGCCAAGGCGCAAGCCGCCGGGCTGGATCCCAACGTCTGGTTTGGCAACGTGGAGCAGCTGGTGGCCAACGAGGTGGGGCAGGGCCCCATCAACTACGTCAGTACCATCTACAAGTACTATGTGGCCTATCGCTTCAGCCTGCCACAGCTGGAGGGCAAGGCGGCCGCCATAGAGGCGGCCCGGCCCTGATCACCCCACCGGTCAGGGGGATCTTTAGTGGGGCTGCTCGGGAGAAGAAAAGGGTTCCCAGCCCTGATCCCTGTGTTGCAGATACCAGGGTGTCAGCTGGCCGGTCGGGGAGGGATCCGGCTGGCTGGCTTGCGGTCGATAGCTGATGGCAGGGCGATCACTGAGTTCCATGGTAAATTCCTTTATCCACATTCCAACGAGGCCTGTAGCCAGCGTTATGCCATTCCTCCATGACAAGCAGATGACGCCATGATCCCGGGTGAGTTTGCACTGATCGACCAGCCCGAACTGGCACTCAAGGTGCGTTGCCAGCTGATCCGTAACGCTCGCAGCCGGATCCAGGCCCAGTACTACAGCTGGGAAGAGGACAGCAGCGGCAAGCTGTTGCTGTCCGAGTTGCTGCACGCAGCCCGGCGCGGGGTGCGGGTACAGCTGCTCATTGACGACCTTTATGCCGGTGACAACCGTTTTCTGGAGATAGTCGCGCGTCAGCCCGGCATAGAAGTACGGCTGTTCAATCCGTTCTGGTTGCGGGGCTGGCGTCCGCTGACCCTGCTGCTGGAGGGGCTGCTCAGCTTTCGCCGCATCAATCACCGCATGCACAACAAGTTGCTGCTGGTGGATGGCAGCCAGGCAGTGATCGGTGGCCGCAACATAGGTGACCGCTACTTCGGGCTGGGCGGTACGCCCCGATTCGTCGATCTGGACCTCGCCTGCCGCGGCCCTGTCTGCCAGCAGGCAGAACAGGGCTTCGACCAATTCTGGCGCAGCCGCTGGAGTCACCCGATCCGCCGCCTGTTGCGCCGTCCCCTGCAGCGGGCCGAGGTGACGGTGGTGAACGACTTCCTGCTCACAATGACAGATCCGCTCGTTGCCGCAGTCTACGACCTGCCTGCCAGTCTGTTCGAAGCCGAGCCCGTCTCCCTGACCTGGCATCAGGGGCGGGCCGAGGTGTGGTTCGACCGACCCGGCAAGGGGCTGGTGTCGCGACCGACCACTGCGCCCCTGCTCTGGCGCAAGCTGGCTGACAACGCGGGCTCCCTGAAGTTGGTGAGTCCTTACCTGATCCTGACCCGAGGGTTGCGCCGTCGGCTCAGGCAGCAGCGCCAGGCTGGGGTGAATATCGAGATCCTCACCAACTCCCTGGCCAGTACGGATGTACCCCTGGTGTATGGTGCTTACCGGCGCCATCGTCCCTGGATGATCCGGCAGGGGATAGCGCTGTCCGAGCTGGAGGGGGATACCCTCAGCCTGCATGCCAAGTTGATCCTGATCGGGGACGGGGAGGCGCTGCTTGGCAGCTTCAATCTGGATCCTCGATCCCTGATGCTCAACACCGAATTGATGTTGCATCTCGAGTGCCCAGCGCTCTGCGCCGAGTTGCAGCAGTGGCTGATGCACTGGCAGCAGCAGTCTGCTCATTCAGTGGCTGCGCCTCACTCAACCCTGCGCCGGCTGTTGGCGAAGATGAGTGACTGGTTGCCCTTGCAGCGCTGGTTGTGAGCGTGTGCGAGATCTCGTAAAGCCTTGTGCGCCTTAGAGGATAACGTTTGCCATCCAAAGGCGATATTCTATCTTATCGTATTGTTTTTAATCAGATTGTTCTTGTGTAGGAATCCTGGTAGCGCACTGTCGCTTGCATGGCAGACTGAATAAAACGGTTTTTTATTTTATTTATGTGCGTAATATTTCAATCGCAAGGACAAACACGGCGGCTCGTCCGTCGTGTGGAAAAAGGTCGTGAAGGGAACCGCCAGTTGGATCGCTCCAGCAGGCACCTGATTCGGATGGGTAGCGGAAACTCAAGAAACAGGGCAGAACCCGGCAGGACCGGACTCCAATATGGAACATGCTATTTGCGAGGGGGTGACATGGAAATGTCACCCCATTTTTTATGGCCAGACCCCAAGTTTGTGTCCATAAAAAGACCGCCGGTTGGCGGTCTCTGTGTGCTGTGGCGGGGCCTGTAACTCAGGCGATGCCCGCCAGCAACCGGCTCCAGTTGCGCTTGCTGGCAACGAAGCCGTCGTGCAGGTTGCGATATTCCAGTTGCAGTTTCAGCTTATCGTAGCTGGCCAGCGCCTTGCGTTTGCGCTGCTCCAGCAGAGACTTGCGGCTGGCATAGTAGAGCTGCAACTGCTGGCTCAGTTTGTCGTACTCCTCCTGCAACAATGCCTGCCACAGCTCCCTGTCTTCGCGTTTGCGCAATTTGGCCTGGGCGCGCTTGAGTTGCATCTCAAGTCTTGCCTGTTCGATCCGCTCTTCCGGGCAGGACCTCAGATCCCGGGCCAGCCCGCACCAGGAGGCGCTGCGGATCAGCCACTTGGTGGGATCGAACTGCCACCAGCGGATGCCGTTGCGGTAGTCGTTTTCGAACAGGTGGTGGAAGTTGTGATAACCCTCGCCGAAGGTGAAGAAGGCCAGGATGCCGTTGTCCCTTGCCGTGTTGCGGTCAGTAAATGGCTGACTGCCCCAGATGTGGGCCAGGGAGTTGATGAAGAAGGTGGTGTGGTGGGTCATCACCATGCGCAGCACCCCTGCCAGCAGCAGCATGCCGAGCAGATCGCCGTGGACAAGCCCCAGCAGCAGCGGAATGCCCAGATTGGTGGCCAGGGTCAGCGCCAGATAGTGCTTGTGCTGGAAGGCAACGATGGGGTTGTTCTGCAGATCCCGCACGTTGCTGTAATCGTTATAGATCTCGCGTTGGTACTCGCGCAGCATCCAGCCAATGTGTGAATACCAGAAGCCGCGACCCGCGCTGTAGGGATCCTTCAGGTTGTCATCCACATGGCGATGGTGACGGCGATGGTCGGAAGACCAGTGCAGGGCCGAGTTCTGCAGGGCGAGGGCGCCGCCGATGGCGAAGATCCACTGCAGGATCCGGTGGGCCTTGTAGGCCTTGTGCGACCAGAGGCGGTGATAACCGGCTGTGATGGAGATGCCGCTGTAACAGAACAGCAGCAGGAAGCAGCTCCACTGCCAGAGGTCATAGCCATGGGTCATACCGTACCAGGGCACGGCGATCAGTGCGGTCAGCCCGGAGAGGGCAAACAGCAGGGTGTTGGTCATGATGATAGGTGGGCGTTCCATCTCACTCGGTTCCTTTCAGCGAACAGCTGTGCGCCATTCTCCATGTAGCAAGAATTCGGGTCAATGGTAAAAAAGTAGGAGACAAACCTGATCCTGGCTCGGCCTTCGGGTTATCATTTGGCCTCGATAACCTGAAGGTGACTGTTTTCGTGGGTATTCGCGCGCAACAAAAAGAAAAAACCCGGCGTACTCTGATCGATGCGGCGTTCAGCCAACTGTGCGCCAATCGCAGTTTTTCCAACCTCAGTTTGCGGGAAGTAGCTCGGGAGGCCGGCATAGCACCGACCTCCTTCTATCGCCATTTTCGCGACATGGAGGAGCTGGGCCTGACGCTGGTGGATGAAGGGGGCCTGACCCTGCGCCAGTTGATGCGTCAGGCTCGCCAGCGCATCGCGGGTGGTGGCAGTGTCATCAGCACCTCGGTGCAGACTTTCATGGAATTTGTCGAGAACAACCCGAATATCTTCCGGCTGCTGCTGCGGGAGCGTTCCGGTACCTCGGCTGCATTTCGTCAGGCGGTGGCACGGGAGATCCAGCACTTCATTGCCGAGCTGACCGACTACCTTGAAGCGACCTCGGGGGCTCCGCGGGAGGAGGCCTATATTCAGGCCGAGGCCATGGTGACCATCGTCTTCAGCGCCGGTGCCGATGCACTCGACATGACGAGCGAGGAGTGTCGGGCCCTGTCAGATCGCACCATACGCCAGCTGCGCATGATCGCCATGGGCGCCGAAGTTCAGAACCAGAAGCGCCGTGAACCTCTCTCTTAAGTCAACAGGATGGACAGCTCCATGCATGACCAGAATCTGATCCCGAAGAAACCCCTGCTGCTGGCCCTGCTCGTTGGTATCTGTGGCGATGCCTCCCTGTCGGCCCTGTCGGCCCTGACCGAGCCTGCGGTGCCCTTTTCCTTCTTTCCCATGATTGCTCTGGTGCTGGCGGCTTATCAGCTCTATCAGCACTACCGCCATGTCTCGCTGGAGGGCAATACCCCGGTTTGCATGCTGCTCTGCTTCTTCATCGGCGGGTTCGGGCATGCGGCGCTGGTCAAGGTGCAGTATCCCGAGCTTGGCAGCAATTTCTTCTCGCTCATCATGATGCTGTTGCTGCTCGCCGTGTTGTCGATCAAGCTGGGTATCAGTGTGGGGAAAAAAGAGAAGGAGTGACCAGCACTCCTTCCTGAACCATGACAGTGCCGGCATCAGTCGGTGCTGTTGATATCTGTGCCATGCTGTTTGGCTTCTATGATGGCTTTGAGTCGGGCGCGGATATCAGCCATGCCGAAGACGCCGAACACCAGTATCAGTATTACTTCGAGCCGGGTGACCACGAAGTAGGGTTTGCAGGCAGACTTGACCATGCTGGCCTGCACCAGGTGGACCAGGGCGATGAGCAGGCCGCAGATCGGCAAAAGATCATTCAGCTTGCCGGGTAGCGGAGCTACCAGACTGACCAGCACGCCGAACCAGAAGAACAGGGTCAGCCCCATCGCCAACAGATTAAACACCCGCTTCATTGCTCACCTCCCGCAGATAGAGTTGATAGCAGACCTGACCGGCCTGCTTGCCCTTGAGTCGTTGCCTAAATTGACGGGGAGGGGCCAACGCTTGTTCCCCTTCCTACACGGAATTTAAACCGCAGCGTCATTCTTGGTGTCCCGCAGATAGAGTTGATAGCAGACTTGACCGGCCTGCTTGTCCTTGAGCAGTTGCCAGCTGGCGGGCAACGCCAGGTCGGCCATCTCTTTCTCCCGCTCCAGATAGATCAGAGCATCCGGTGCCAGCCAGCCGTGCTGTTCCAGCAAATCGCACACCCGGGGCAGCAGCTCGCGCCGAAACGGCGGATCCAGGAACACCAGGTCGAACGGGGTGGCCGGGCCTTGCAGCCAACTGACGGCATCGGACTGGATCACCAGGCCCTTGCTGCTGCCAAGGGCGGTCAGGTTCTTTCTGATCTGGTCGGCGGCACTTTTGTCCATCTCGACCAGAGTTACCTGCTCGGCATAGCGCGACAGCGCCTCCAGCCCCAGGCCGCCGCTGCCGGCAAACAGATCGAGACAGCGAACGCCACGCACATGGGGAGCCAGCCAGTTGAAGATGGTCTCCTTGACGCGATCCGTGGTGGGTCTGAGCCCTTCTACATCCTTGACCGGCAATTTGCGGCCCTTCCACTGGCCGCTGATGATTCTTACAAAGCCCGATTTCCCCTGCGGGGCCGGGCTCTTGTTCGGGATGTTACGGCTGGGTTTCACTCTGGGCATCGCGTTTCGTCGTCAGAAAATAAAGTGGTAGTATAAGGCGGTTCATTTTTATGCCGACCCGCCGAGGGACGGCTATCTTAGCAGTCAGCCAACGAAGTGAGTATTTTTTAGATGGCAAAAGGTTTGTTTTCCTGGCTGGGTTTCGGCCGCAAGAAAGAAGAGGCTGAGGCTGTCCAACCACAGACACCCCAAGCCACCCCTGTTACCGCTGAGCCTGAGGTCACTGCTTCCCCCGCTCCCGTTTCTGATACTACGCCGGTCGTGGTGCATGAATTGCCGGCCAGTGCACAAAATGATGCCCTGCATGCTGGCGCTCCACTTCATGATGACGATTGCCCTCCCACTGAGCTGGACGTGGCTCCGCTGGTCGTGGAGGAGTGTGCTTCCGAACTGGAACCCGTCATCGTCAACGAATTGCTGATCGAGCAAGCGCGCGTTGAGGCACAGGCTGTCGAGACCGCTCGTGTTGCCGCCGAGGCACAGGCTGCAGAAGCCGCCCGTGTTGCTGCCGAAGCGCAAGCCGCAGAAGCGGCCCGTGTTGCTGCCGAAGCGCAAGTCGCTGAAGCGGCTCGTGTTGCTGCCGAAGCGCAAGTCGCTGAAGCGGCTCGTATTGTCGCCGAGGCGCAGGCTGCAGAAGCGGCCCGTGTTGCTGCCGAAGCGCAGGCTGTAGAAGCCGCCCGTGTTGCTGCCGAAGCGCAGGCTGCAGAAGTGGCCCGTGTTGCTGCCGAAGCGCAAGCCGCAGAAGCGGCTCGTGTTGCTGCCGAAGCGCAAGTCGCAGAAGCGGCTCGTGTTGCCGCCGAAGCGCAAGCCGCAGAAGCGGCTCGTGTTGCTGCCGAAGTGCAGGCTGCAGAAGCCGCCCGTGTTGCTGCCGAAGCGCAGGCCGCAGAAGCCGCTCGTCTTGCTGCCGAAGCGCAGGCCGCAGATGCCGCCGAAGCCCAGGCCGCCGAAGAGGCTCGTATCGCCAAAGAGGCCCAGAGAGCGGAAGATCTTCGCCTGGTTGCCGAGATGGAGGCTGAAGCCGCCGCACTGGCTGCCTTGCCGCTTGCCGCCAAAGTGGATGATGACACTCAGGACAAGCCGCAGCGGGAGGGTTTCTTTGCCCGTCTCAAGCGCAGTCTGGTGCGTACCAAAGAGAATATCGGTTCCGGTTTCTTCGGTCTGTTCAGTGGCAAGAAGATCGATGACGATCTGTTTGAGGAGCTGGAAACCCAGCTGCTGACCGCCGATCTGGGGGTCGATACCACCCGTCGCATCATAGATGGCCTGGTGCAGCATGCGGATCGCAAGCAGCTCAAGGATGCCGAGGCACTCTACGGCCTGCTCAAGCAGGACATGGGCGCCATGCTGGCCCAGGTCGAGCAGCCGCTGGTGATCGACACCAGCAAGAAGCCTTATGTGATCCTGATGGTCGGGGTGAACGGTGTCGGCAAGACCACCACCATCGGCAAGCTGGCCAAGCAGTTCCAGGCCGAAGGCAAGAGCGTCATGCTGGCCGCTGGCGATACCTTCCGTGCCGCTGCCGTCGAGCAGCTGCAGGTATGGGGTCAGCGCAACAACATACCCGTGATCGCCCAGCATACCGGTGCCGATTCTGCCTCCGTCATCTATGACGCCATTGAGGCTGCCCGTTCCCGCGGTGCCGACGTGCTGATCGCCGATACTGCCGGTCGCCTGCAGAACAAGAGCAATCTGATGGAAGAGCTCAAGAAAGTGGTGCGGGTGATGAAGAAGCTGGATGAAGAAGCACCTCACGAGATCATGCTGACGCTGGATGCAGGCACCGGTCAGAACGCCCTGAGCCAGGCCAAGCTGTTCAGCGAAGCCGTGGGTCTGGACGGTATCGTCCTCACCAAGCTGGATGGCACCGCCAAGGGCGGCGTCATTTTCGCGGTGGCCGACAAGTTCCAGATCCCGATCCGTTATATCGGGGTGGGCGAGGGGATCGACGATCTGCGCCCCTTCGTCGCCAACGACTTTATCGAGGCACTCTTCAGTCGCGAGGAGTAAGCGCCACATGCCCCGACTCAGGTCGGGGCATGTCAATGTCAGGGATCCGTTATGATTCGTTTTGATAAGGTCAGCAAGGTATACAGCGGCGGCCATCAGGCGTTGCAGAAGGTCAGCTTTCACCTGCACAAGGGGGAGATGGCCTTCCTGACCGGGCACTCGGGGGCTGGCAAGAGTACCCTTTTGAAGCTTATTGGCGTGATGGAGCGACCGACCGATGGCCGTGTCTTCTTTCACGGCGACGATGTCAGCCATATCAAGCGGGGGGATATCCCCTATGTGCGTCGCCAGATCGGCATGATCTTCCAGGATCACCGTCTGCTGATGGACAGAACCGTGTTTGACAACGTGGCCCTGCCGCTGGTGATCGATGGTTACAGTCATGCAGACATCAACAAGCGGGTTGCGGCGGCGCTGGACAAGGTGGGCTTGCTCGGCAAGGAGCGCTACCAGCCGCGTATGCTCTCCGGTGGTGAGCAGCAGCGGGTCGGCATCGCCCGTGCCATCGTCAACAAGCCGCCGTTGCTGCTGGCGGATGAGCCGACTGGCAACCTGGATCCCCAGCTCTCCATGGATATCATGCGGCTGTTCGAGGAGTTCAACCGCTTCGGGGTCTCGGTACTCATTGCGACCCATGATCTGGGGCTGATTGCCCGTATGCGCTACCGCACCCTGACCCTCAAGGCGGGCCGGATGTACTCGGCAGGGGAGGAGCTCTGATGGCTATCGTTCGTCATAAACAGCCACCGCTGCGTCGTCTGATGATGTACGGGGTTGATCACGTCCGCCAGGCATTTGCCAGCCTGGGAGAGTTGTGGCGCAACCCGCTTGCGTCTCTGATGACCCTGGCGGTGCTCGGCGTCAGTCTGGCATTGCCCTCCTGCTTCCACGTCTTGCTGAAAAACGCCGAAGTGGTGGAAGGCAGCTGGCAGACCAGCTCCCAGATTTCTCTTTATCTGCGCAAGGATCTGCCAGAGCAGAGCATTCTCGACATGAAGCAGCGGATCCTGCTCTATCCCGAGGTGGAATCCGTCACCTACATGAGCCGGGAGGAGGCGCTGAAAGAGTTTCGCGAGATCTCAGGCTTCGGCGATGCCCTCGACTATCTGGACAGCAACCCCTTGCCGCCCGTGCTGAGCGTTATTCCGGATCCCCGCTGGCAGAATCCGGAAGGGGCCGCCGAGCTGCTCGGCAAGCTTAACAATGAAGATGGGGTTGAGCAGGGCAAGCTGGATCTGCAGTGGCTGACCCGGTTGCAGGGGATCATGAACCTGCTGCGCCATACCATCACAGGCATCGCCGTGCTGTTGCTCTCGGCTGTGCTGCTGATCGTCGGCAATACCCTGCGCCTGAACATCCTCAACCAGCGCTCCGAGATCGAAGTGCTCAAGCTGGTGGGGGCGACTGACGCCTTCATCCATCGTCCCTTCCTTTATACCGGTATCTGGTTCGGGGTCATCGGCGGCATGCTGGCCTGGTGGTTGACCGAAGTGATGGTGATCTGGAGCGAGGGGGTGGTGAAGGAGCTGGCCGGGCTCTACAACAGCAATTTCCGGCTGGTGGGCATGGGGGCGATAGACGGGATCAATCTGGTCTTGCTGGGTGCCTTGCTGGGGCTGATCGCCTCCTGGTTCTCGGTACATCGCCACATTCGTGACATAGAACCATCCTGATTAATTTATCAGCGTTTCAAAGCGCTGGATTTTGAGAGCTGGATCAAGTAAAAGAATTGCCGTTTCTGGCTCGGCCACTGTTCTCGGAGTAATCTGATTAACAGCTATCTTCAGGATCTGCTCTGGATCCGGTGAACCTTCTGATTTATAAGCAGTCTACAAGTGCTGAAGAACTTATACGGGTGTGGCCCCTCTGCCTTGCTCGTCTGACTTGGCAAGCATGTGAAGGTTGCGAGCTCCGCAACAATGGACTTAGCATGCTACTTTTCGGGGGTCCTTGATTGTGACCCCCTTTTTTTGACTGTTCATTCATGATTCATCCTGCCGGCCTAAGATAGCCCGAGTTCAAACTGGGCACAGTGTTTGATGTGGGCCGCAGAATGATATCCGGTCAGTAGACAGACCCTCTCAGGGTGTTAGACTGGTTCGATTGAAAAGAAAGAGGTAAAAAATGGGAACTTCATTGCAACGCACTATGGCTCTGATTCCGCAAGGTAGTCTGGAAGGCTATATCCAGGCAGTAAATTCGATTCCTGTGCTGACTGCAGAGGAAGAGCGTGAGCTGGCTGAGCGTTTGCAGCAGGGTGGCGATCTCGAGGCTGCCCGTCAGCTGGTCATGTCGCACCTGCGTTTTGTCGTTCACGTCGCCAAGAGTTATGCCGGATACGGTCTGCCCCAGGCTGACCTGGTTCAGGAAGGCAACATCGGCCTGATGAAGGCGGTCAAGCGCTTTGACCCGACCGTCGGAGTGCGACTGGTCTCCTTCGCCGTGCACTGGATCAAGGCCGAGATCCACGAGTATGTCCTGCGCAACTGGCGCATGGTAAAAGTGGCCACCACCAAGGCCCAGCGCAAACTGTTCTTCAACCTGCGCAAATCCAAGAAGCGTCTGGGCTGGTTCAGCCATGACGAAGTGCAGGCCGTCGCCGCCGAGTTGGGGGTCTCCCCGACCGACGTGACCGAGATGGAAGCGCGTATGAGCAACTACGATCAGGCGTTCGATCTGGTCGGTGATGATGAAGACGAAGGTGGCTTTGCCCCTGTCCATTATCTGGAAGACAAATCCTCCGATCTGGCGGCCACCATTGAGAACGACAACTGGGACGATCACGCGACCCGTCGCCTGAGTTCGGCCCTTGCCACTCTGGATGAGCGCAGTCAGCACATCATTCGTGCCCGCTGGCTCGATGATGACAGCAAGACCACGCTGCAGGAGCTGGCCGACACCTATGGTGTCTCCGCCGAGCGGGTGCGTCAGCTTGAGAAAAACGCACTCAAGAAGCTGAAAGACGCCATGGAGGCCTGATGCCTCCCTCACAAAAACAGGGCCTGATGGCCCTGTTTTTGTTTCGCGGGTATCTGGTCGGCCTTGCCTTGGTTACCCTTGTCTATGTTATGTTGCCGCCACTGCCACAGTAGGGAGAGCAGATAGTGAAACTGTTGAACGACCTGTTTACCAACAACCGCGAGTGGGCGGAACGGATCAAGGCCGAGGATCCGAATTTCTTCGCTACCCTCTCCGCCCAGCAGGCCCCTGAATACCTCTGGATCGGTTGCTCCGATAGCCGGGTTCCCGCCAACCAGCTGATGGGCTTGCTGCCGGGGGATGTGTTCGTCCACCGCAATGTCGCCAATCTGGTGGTGCACACCGATTTCAACTGCCTCTCGGTGCTGCAATACGCGGTTGAGGTGCTCAAGGTGAAGCACATCATCATCTGTGGTCACTATGGCTGCGGTGGTGTCAAGGCTGCGATGCAGAACCAGGAGCTGGGGCTCATCGACAACTGGCTGCGCAACATCAAGGATGTCTACTTCAAGTATCGTGAACAGCTGGATGCCATCGAAGATGAGCACGAGCGTTTCGATTACCTGTGCGAGCTGAACGTGGCCGAGCAGGTAGCCAACGTCTGCCATACCACCATCATCCAGAATGCCTGGCGCAAGGGGCAGGAGCTGGCGGTGCACGGCTGGATCTATGGCATCAAGGACGGTCTGCTGCATGATCTGGATCTCTGTGTCAGCGGCCCGGATCAGATCCCCGATGTTTACCGCGCCTGGCCGGACATGCGTCCGCCCCACCGCCGTCGCTGAGGAGCCTGCCGTTGGCGCCAGCCCTCTATCTTCAGATCAAGCAGCACATCCTGGACGGGATCCGTGCACGCCACTATCAGGCGGGGGACAGGATCCCGACCGAAGCGGCCCTGTGCGAGCAGTTTGCAGTGAGCCGCATGACGGTCAACAAGGCACTGCGCGAATTGGTTGCCGAGGGGTGGCTGGTGCGCACCGCCGGTTCCGGCAGCTTCGTGGCGGACAGGCGTACCGAGTCGCCCTTGCTGGCCATTCGCAACATAGCCGACGAGATTGCCGAGCGGGGCAGCCAGTACAGTGCCCGGGTGATCCGGCTGCAACGCCAGGCCGCCGACGAGAAGGTAGCGGTCCAGCTAGGGCTGAGAGTCGGTGCTGCCATCTTCCACAGCCTCATCGTTCATCAGGCCGATGGGGAGCCGCTGCAACTGGAGGAGCGCTTCGTCGATGCCGAGCGTCTGCCCGGTTATGGCGAGCAGGATTTCACTCAACAGACCCCGAATCGCTACCTGATGGACGTCTGTCCTCTCTCCGAGATGGAGCATGTGGTAGAGGCCGTGTTGCCGAGTGCCGGTGAGGCCGGTCTGCTGCAAGTGCGTGTCGATACCCCCTGCCTGTTGCTGCACCGCCGTACTTGGTCGGAAGGGTATCTGGTCTCCTATGCCCGTCTGCTCTCGCCAGGCTCCCGCTACAAGCTGAGTTCCAAGACCAGCCTCAGTTAATTGTATATACATATTGTTTTAACAGAGCCCACCTTATGGTGGGCTTTTTTGTGCTTAAACTCTAATAAAAGCGCTGTTATCAAGATGTGAACTTGATCCTTTCTTTCCTGGCAGAGATCGGATATAAGATAATGTATATACATTTAGAGGTCGGTATGAACAAGGAACTGTTGAACTGCGAGCGGGTCTGGCTCAACGTGACACCCGCCACCCTGCGCCCCGATCTGGCTGACTACGGTCTGCTGGAACCCCACGCCCTCGGCGTTCATGAAGGCAAGATCCACGCTCTGGTGCCCATGCAGGATCTCAAGGGCCCTTATCCTGCCCACTGGCAGGACATGAAGGGCAAGCTGGCAACCCCGGGTCTCATCGATTGCCACACCCACCTCATCTTTGCCGGCAGCCGGGCCGAAGAGTTTGAACTGCGCCAGAAAGGGGTGCCCTATGCCGAGATCGCCCGCAAGGGTGGCGGCATTCTCAGCACGGTACGGGCCACCCGTGCCGCCAGCGAGGAGCAGCTTTTCACGCTGGCGGCAGCCAGGATAAAGTCGCTGATCCGGGAAGGGGTCACCACGGTAGAGATCAAATCCGGCTACGGCCTCACCCTGGAAGATGAACTCAAGATGCTGCGGGTCGCCCGCCGACTGGGGGAAGCGCTGCCCATTCGGGTCAAGACCACCTTGCTGGCTGCCCATGCGGTGCCGCCAGAATATCGCGATGATCCCGACTCCTGGGTCGAGACCATCTGCCAGGAGATAATCCCTGCGGCTGCCGAGGCGGGTCTGGCGGATGCGGTGGATGTCTTCTGCGAGCACATCGGCTTCTCGCTGGCCCAGACCGAGCAGGTCTATCTGGCCGCGGATCAATACGGTCTGCCGGTGAAGGGCCACATGGAGCAGCTCTCCAACCTGGGAGGCAGTGCGCTGGCCGCCAACTTTGGTGCCCTCTCGGTGGATCATCTGGAGCATCTAGATCAGGAAGGGATCCAGGCGCTGGCGCACCGCGGCGTGGTCGCCACCCTGCTACCCACCGCGTTTTATTTCCTGAAAGAGACCAAGCTACCCCCGGTCGCCGCCCTGCGTAAGGCCCATGTGCCCATGGCGGTCTCCTCCGACATCAACCCGGGCACTGCCCCGATTGTGTCGCTGCGCATGGCCATGAACATGGCCTGTACCCTGTTCGGTCTGACCCCGGTCGAGGCCATGGTCGGGGTGACCCGCAACGCCGCCCGCGCACTTGGCGAGCAGGAGCGTTTGGGGCAGTTGAGAGTGGGCATGCTGGCGGATTTCCTGGTCTGGAACTGCGCGCACCCGGCCGAGCTGAGCTACCTCATCGGGGTCGATCAGCTGGTGAGCCGGGTCGTCAACGGGGAGGAGACGCTGCATGGATAAGTTCAGCCTGTCCCATATGTCGGTCTGGCAGGGGCGCCAGGATCCGGAAGATGGCGAGCTCGCCCTGCGCTGGTACGACAAGGTGCAGGCCTGGCCGCTGAGCGGTACTGCCGAACCCGGCGTCGCTCTGGTGGGCTTTGCCTGCGACGAGGGGGTGCGCCGCAACAAGGGGCGTGTGGGGGCCGCCGGCGCACCGCTGGCGATCCGCAAGCTGCTGGCTAACAGTGCCTGGCATCTGACCCGCCCCGTCTATGACAGCGGGGATTTGACCTGTGACGACGGCGATCTCGATGCCGCTCATGCCCGCTTGGCCGAGCGGGTGGCGAGCCTGCTGGATGAGGGACACTTCCCGCTGGTGCTGGGAGGCGGTCACGAGGTGGCGTTCGGCAGCTGGAACGGTCTCAACCGTCATCTGGTCGGTCAGGGCCGGGTCGGCATCATCAATTTCGATGCCCACTTCGACCTGCGCCGCAAGGTAGAGCAGGCGAGTTCCGGCACCCCCTTCTTCCAGATCGCCGAGCAGTGTACTGCTCAGGGAACGCCTTTCCATTACGCCTGCCTGGGGGTGGCCGAGACCGCCAATACGCAGGCGCTCTTTGCAAGGGCTGACGCCTTGGGGGTCTGGTATGTGAAAGATGAGGCCATGAGCGAGCGTAGTCTGCCTGCCTTGCTAAGCGGGCTGGATAGCTTTATCGCCCAGAGTGACCACATCTATCTGACCATAGATCTGGACGTGCTGCCCGGCGCCGTCATGCCGGGGGTGAGTGCCCCCGCCGCCCGCGGCGTCGAGCTGGCCATCATCGAACCCCTGATCGCCCATATCCAGGCCAGCGGCAAGCTGCGGCTCGCCGACCTGGCCGAGTACAACCCGAACCTGGATCAGGATAACCGCAGCGCCCGCGTGGCCGCCCGGCTGGTCCATCAGTTAACCAAGTAGCGCTCTGCCGAGGGCAGGTCGCCATGCTGCTGCATTGATAAAACAAGGAGTGTGTATGTCTGAGCAACACCTGGATCCCCGTCAGGATCCGAGCCGTGTCATCCGTGCCTCCCGTGGTACCACGCTGACCGCCAAGAGCTGGCTCACCGAGGCGCCGCTGCGGATGCTGATGAACAACCTGGATCCGGAAGTGGCCGAGCATCCCCAATCCCTGGTGGTCTATGGCGGTATCGGCCGCGCCGCCCGCAACTGGGCCTGCTACGACAAGATTGTCGAGGTGCTGACCCGGCTCGAGGAAGACGAGACCCTGCTGGTGCAATCCGGCAAGCCGGTCGGCGTGTTCCAGACCCACAAGGATGCGCCTCGGGTGCTGATCGCCAACTCCAACCTGGTGCCGCACTGGGCCAACTGGGAACACTTCAACGAGCTGGATAAGAAAGGTCTCATGATGTACGGCCAGATGACGGCCGGATCCTGGATCTACATAGGCACTCAGGGAATCGTGCAGGGTACCTATGAAACCTTCTTCGCGGTGGCCAATCAGCACTTCAACGGCGAACCCAAAGGGCGCTGGATCCTGACCGGCGGTCTGGGTGGCATGGGTGGCGCACAGCCGCTGGCAGCTACCATGGCCGGCTTCTCCATGATCGCCGTCGAGTGCGACGAGACCCGCATTGATTTTCGCCTCAAGACCCGCTACGTCGACAAGAAGGCCCACAGCCTGGATGAGGCGCTGGCCATGGTCGAGGAGGCCAAACGCAGCGGCACCGCCGTTTCCATCGGCCTGCTCGGCAACGCCGCCGATGTCTTTGCCGAGCTGGTGGCCCGTGGCATCACCCCGGACGTGGTGACCGACCAGACCTCGGCCCACGACCCCATCCACGGCTACTTGCCGCAGGGGTGGAGCGTCGCCCAGTGGCGCGAGCTGCAAAAATCTGCGCCCCAGGAAGTGAATCAGGCGGCTCGTCACTCCATGGCCCGTCAGGTGGAAGCCATGCTGACCCTGCAATCCCGTGGCGCGGCGACCCTCGATTACGGCAACAACATCCGCCAGATGGCACTGGAAGAAGGGGTGAAAAACGCCTTCGATTTCCCCGGCTTCGTGCCTGCTTATATTCGCCCGCTGTTCTGCGAGGGGATTGGTCCCTTCCGCTGGGTGGCGCTGTCCGGCGATCCGGAAGATATCTACAAGACGGATCAGAAGGTCAAAGAGTTGATCCCGGACGATCCCCACCTGCACAACTGGCTCGACATGGCCCGCGAGCGCATCGCCTTCCAGGGCCTGCCTGCGCGGATCTGCTGGGTCGGGGTCAAGGATCGGGTACGCCTCGGTCTGGCTTTCAACGAGATGGTGAAAAATGGCGAGCTGAAGGCGCCGATCGTGATTGGCCGCGACCACCTGGATTCCGGCTCGGTGGCGAGCCCGAACCGGGAGACCGAATCCATGATGGATGGCTCCGATGCCGTTTCCGACTGGCCGCTGCTCAATGCCCTGCTCAACACGGCCGGTGGCGCGACCTGGGTGTCGCTGCACCATGGTGGCGGCGTGGGCATGGGCTTCTCCCAGCACTCGGGTGTGGTGATCGTCTGTGACGGCACCGATGACGCCGCCAAGCGGGTCGGCCGCGTGCTGCGCAACGATCCGGCCACCGGCGTGATGCGCCATGCGGATGCGGGTTACGAGATTGCCATCAATTGTGCCGTTGATGCGAAACTGGATCTGCCGATGCTGACCGCAACGGCCAAAGGGGTTAAATAAGATGTTTGAACTCAATCTGTTACCGGGCAAGCTCTGCCTCAACACCCTGCGCCGCGTCAGCCGCGAGCCGGTCCATCTCAGCCTGGATCCGGCCGCGCTGCCCGGGATCCGCGCCTCCGCAGCCGTGGTCACCAAGGTGATCGAGCAAAACCGCGTTGTGTATGGCATCAACACCGGCTTTGGCCTGCTGGCCAACACCCGCATTCCGGTGGAGCAGCTCGACGAATTGCAGCGCTCCATCGTGCTCTCCCACGCTGCCGGCATCGGTACCTACATGGATGACGCCACTGTGCGGCTGATGATGGTGCTCAAGGTCAATTCCCTGGCGCGGGGCTTCTCCGGCATCCGCTTGACTGTGCTTGAGGCGCTGATGACCCTCATCAACGCCGAAGTCTATCCTGTGGTGCCGAAGAAGGGATCCGTCGGTGCCTCCGGCGATCTGGCGCCGCTGGCCCACATGAGCTGCCTGCTGATCGGGGAGGGCAAGGCCCGCCACAAGGGCGAGCTGATGGACGCCGCCACGGCGCTGAAGATCGCGGGTCTCGAGCCTATTTCATTGGCTCCGAAGGAGGGACTGGCCCTGCTCAACGGTACCCAGGCCAGCACGGCGTTCGCGCTGGAAGGCCTGCTCCACGCCGAAGATCTGTTCGCCGGCGCCATCACCATAGGCGCCATGAGTGTGGAGGCGGCTCTGGGCAGTCGTCGTCCGTTCGATGCCCGCATCCATGAGGTGCGCGGTCAGCGTGGCCAGATCGATGCGGCCGCCTGTTATCGTCACCTGCTGGTGGATGGCAGCGAGATCGGTATGTCCCACCACAACTGCGAGAAGGTGCAGGATCCTTACTCATTGCGCTGCCAGCCCCAGGTGATGGGTGCCTGTCTGGCCCAGATCCGCCACGCCGCCGAGGTGCTGGTGTGCGAGGCCAACGCTGTCTCCGACAACCCGCTGGTGTTCGCCGAGGATGAGGAGATCCTCTCCGGTGGCAACTTCCATGCAGAACCCGTGGCTTTCGCCGCCGACAACCTGGCGCTGGCCATCGCCGAAATCGGGTCGCTGTCGGAGCGCCGCATGGCGCTGCTGATCGATTCCCGCATGTCTGGCCTGCCAGCCTTCCTGGTCAACAACGGCGGCGTCAACTCGGGCTTCATGATCGCCCAGGTCACCTCGGCGGCGCTCGCCTCCGAGAACAAGAGCCTGGCTCACCCGGCCTCGGTGGACAGCCTGCCCACTTCCGCCAACCAGGAAGATCACGTATCCATGGCCACCTTTGCCGCTCGCCGACTGGCGGACATGGCGGAGAACACCCGTGGCATACTGGCCGTCGAGCTGCTGGCGGCGGCCCAGGGGCTGGATTTCCGTGCTCCGCTGCGCACCACAGCGCTGCTGGAGCAGGCCAAGGGGCTGCTGCGTGCAGAGGTGAGCTTCTACGACAAGGACAGGTACTTCTCGCCGGACATAGAGGCGGCGGCTGCGCTGCTGGCCAGGGCGAGTTACAACGACCTGATCCCGGCCGGTGTGCTGCCCAGCCTCTAAGCCCTCATTCGGTTCATAGCAAAAGACCGCCCATCGGGCGGTCTTGTCGTTGCTGGTGTTGGCTGGCGCGGGTTATTCGTGTTCAAACATCAGGAACAGATAAACCACGAACAGCACCAGGTGGGTAGCGCCGTGCAGCACATTGGTGCGGCCGCTGCTGAAGGTGACCTTGCAGACCATAAGCGTGGTGACGAGCAGCACCATGTCGGCGGCGGAGAGGCCGAGGCGCACCTCCTGGCCCAGCATGGCGCCGATGAACAGCACGGCCGGTACTGTCAGGGCTATGGTAGCCAGCACGGAGCCGAAATAGAGGTTCATGGCCCGTTGCAACTGGTTGTTGAAGGCTGCCTTGATGGCACCGACTGCCTCGGGGGCCAGTACGATACAGGCCACGATAAAGCCACCCAGCGCAGGAGGCGCCGCCATGATCTTCACGCCGAAGTTGATGGGCACGGCCAGGGTCTTGGCCAGCAGGATCACCACCACCAGATAGGCGAGCAGCAGTATGGTGTGATAGACGTTGCTGCGCAGCGGGCCGTGGTGCTCCTCGTAATCCTCGTGGTCGCTGTCGACGAAGAAGTGGCTGTGGCTGCGGGTCTGGATCAGCAGGAAGATACCGTAGAGCAGGATGGAGATGATGATCAGCATCCAGGACATGGGGCTCGACATGCTGCCAATGGTGCCACCCCGGGTGAAGTTGGGCAGCACCAGACAGAGCAGGGCCAGCGGTATGATGGCGACCAGATAGGATTTGACCCCATCCAGATTGAAGCTCTGGGTGTGGTAGCGCCAGCCGCCAAACAGCAGTGTGAAGCCCACCAGGCCATTGGTGACCAGCATCACCACTGCAAACATGGTATCGCGGGCCATCACGGGATTGGGGTCGCCTGTGAGCATGACGGAGGAGATCATCACCACTTCCAGCGAGATGACGGAGAGCGTCAGGATAAGGGTACCGAAGGGTTCACCCAGCTTGATGGCGAGGGCATCCGAGTGGCGCACCACAGAGAAAATGGCCCAGGTGACGATGGCAAGCAGCGCCGCCGAGACAGGCAGATAAATCCCGAGCGGAGTCGCCTCTGTCAGCAGCTCGCTCCCTATGGTCTTGAAGAACAGCAGGGTAAGCAGGCCAACGGGCAGGGCAATCTCTTGCCGGATAAATGACTTCATAGGCAATGGTTCTCATCTCGGGGCGGCATGAGCCGACGGGGTATGGAGGCAATGATGCAAGGTCACGGTAGGTGACTACCCCGACAATGATAAAGGCTGTTGCCCGGATCGGGAAAAATCATTTTGTTACAAACCAAGTAGTGATACCCCGTGGTCGGCCGATGGTCGGGATATAGATAGCTAATCTGACCGTATGCTGCGTAGCATGGGCTATGCCGATCGCATTCATGCTCTTGTGGATCTGGCGGCATTCCGACCAAGGACTCCCATGTCTGTTGTGCGTCTGCGCTATCACACCATAGAGTTTGGCGAACTCGACATCCACCTGCGCACCCTGCGCGACAACCAGCAATTCTCCGATGACGAGGGGGAGGCAGAGGCGCTCGGCATCTCTTCAGCCTTCTGGCCGCTATTCGGTATCGTCTGGGATTCCGGCAATGTGCTGGCCCATCTGATGGTGGAGTACGAGATAGTTGGCTTGCGGATCCTGGAGGTGGGCTGCGGCATCGCCTTGGCGAGTCTGGTGCTCAACCACAGGCTGGCCGACATCACGGCCACTGATTATCACCCGGAGGCGGGTGCCTTTCTGGCGGAAAATGTGCAGCTCAACAAAGGCAGCCTCATCCCCTTTATTCGCACCGGTTGGGCAGATGCCACCACGGCGCTGGGTCGCTTCGATCTCATCATCGGCAGCGATCTGCTCTATGAGCGTGGTCAGGTCGAGACCCTGGCCGCCTTTATCGAACAACACGCCAAGCCCCATTGCGAGGTGATCCTGGTGGACCCGGGTCGTGGCCTGCATGCCCGCTTCAGCAAGCGGATGGTGACCCTGGGCTATCAGCACAGTCAGCACAAGCCACTGGATGTGAGCTATCTGAGCCAGCCTTTTCGTGGCCAGATCCTGCAATACCGGCGCTAGTCATCGGCAGTATGGGCTGCCGTCGCGCCAGGCTTCCCTATCCGGTAGTGGTTTCTTTATCGACCAGGTGGGCGGTCAAGGCCGCGGCGGCATAAGCCTGAGGGCGGGATTTGTCGCAAGGGGGAAGGGTTTGATACACGGATGGGATGCAAATGGGAGGCGTTGTTCTGGTGCATTAGCTGTATCAATTTGATGCGCAGGGAACGCCGTGGCAATGATAAATTATAACTCAATGATAAATATGGTTTTTATAAAACACGCTGATGAAGATTCAATCGCTTACCTGTCATAAGTGACAATTGTCCAGCTTATCTGAAATGGCTAGAGTAGCCGTGCGGTTTGACTCACCGTGTGTTCAATACTCCTGTATCTGTTTTTTTGTCAGTAGCACAGAGTGTTAGTTTTGATATGAGTGTTTCTTTCGGTCCCCTTAGTGGGACCATTTTTCTGCCTGAAATTCCCTGATCCTGTCGCCCATCTTCCGTTTCCTGCCCCTGTGGTCATTTTTCACGGCCGGCTCGCCGTCAGGCTTGGTGTTCCTGTGCCCATTTGGTTATGCTCGCCTGCTTAATTCCAGAAGCGGGATCTTCGTCCATAGGCGCGCTTCGGCGTTGGCTGATACGATGAAGCCACATGGATGTTGTCGGGCATACGGAAGGCATATGAAACTGACTACTCAGCTTGTCTCGTTTATTACCCTGTGCGTGATCGCCTCCATGGCCATGGTGCTGCTAGGCGGTGTGTTCAGCTTTCGTGAGCTGGGGATGGAGCTGCAGCAAAAGAAGGTCAACTCTCTGGTCGAGGTGATCGACAAGCAGCTGGAGGTGGCCGATGACCATCAGGTGCTCACCCGCTGGTTGCCGACCCTGCTGCGTTCGGCCCACGTGGTGGAGCTGGAGATCCGTCAGGGCAAGCAGCGGATTTACTGGTTTCGCGACGTGCAACAGCAGACCGACGAGAGTCTGTTGATCCCCTACAGCCAGCCCATCTCTCATCAGGCAGGCATGCAAGCCGACTTCAAGCTGGAGCGACCGTTCAAGGAGTTCGAATACTCCATGAAGGCCATGTCCGGCATCTCTCTCGGTATCTTCATCGTCATCTTCGGGCTCTGGTACTCCATTCGCTGGCTGCGGCTGCAACTGCGAGGTGCCGAGCTGCTGGCCGAAAGGGCCCAGCTTATTCTCGACAACAAGCTCACCAAGCTGGCCCACGATCCGGCGGAGGAGTGGCCCGTCTCCGCCAGTCAGGCCCTGGATCATCTGCTGGCCGAGCTGGCGGATGCCCGCAAGGAGCGCAGCCGCTTCGACAACTTCATCCGCAGCAATGCCTTCGTCGACAAGATGACAGGCATAGGCAACCGGCTGTTCTTCGACAACCGGCTCGAGAGCGCCATCATGGAGGCGAGCGTGATGAGCGGCGGTGTGCTGCTGATTGACCTCGCCGGTCTGGAGGAGCTGGATCCCGAGCTGAGCGGGCGCCAGAGCCAGGAGCTGCTGATGGAGGCGAGTGCCTCCATCGCCGCCTTCGTGCGCAAGCACAACGGCGCCCTGCAGGCCCGCTATGCCGGTCAGGTGTTCGCCGTGCTGCTGCCCAACATGTCCGAGAGCGAGATGGTGGACGGTGCGGGCCAGCTGCACAAGAGCCTGCAGCGACTGCACTGGCCCGCGGCGGTCAATGTCGAGACCGCCGTCTACCTCGGCGCCGTCTGCTATCAGGCGCAGGATTCCCTGCTCAAGGTGCAGGAAGAGGCCGAGCTGGCGCTCAAGAGCGCGCGGCTGCAGGGTCATACCGGCTGGTTCCTTTACGAGAAGCAGCTGGATGAGGAGCAGAGCAGCAAGGGCACGGTACGCTGGCGCACCCTGATAGGGCGCCGTATCGAGGAGCATGGCATCGATTTTTACGTTCAACCGGTGCAGCAGGAGCGGGATCAGGTGGTGCTTCAGCAAGATTTGCTGATCCGCATTCACGACGAGCAGGGCCGGGCATTGCAGGCTGGCGTCTTCATGCCCATGGCAGAAAAGGCGGGGCTGCTGTTGCCACTGGATCGGCTGGTGGCGGAACAGACCCTGCGGCTGCTGCGTCAGCGCTCAGAGCAGAGCTGCCCCATCAGTCTGACCCTCTGTGCCCAGAGCCTGCTGCACCGCGAGTTTCAGCGCTGGCTCTTCTTCGATCTGTTCCAGCTGCCGCGCAGCACCAACGAGCGGTTGATCCTGCAATTGTCCGAAGCCCAGGTGACTCGCCACTACGAGGCACTCAAGCGGCCGCTGCGGGCGCTGCGCATGCTGGGCTGCCAGCTGGCCATCGATCACGCCGGTCAGGATGTGGTGAGTACCCAATACATCAAGGAGTTCGAGATCAACTTCCTCAAGCTCCACCCCAGTCTGGTGCGGGAGATCCACACCCGACAGGTCAACCAGATGGCGGTGCGCAGCCTGGTGGGAGGCTGCGCCAACACCCGTACCCGGGTGATCGCCGTCGGGGTGGAGAGTGGCGACGAGTGGAAGATGTTGCGCCACCTCGGTGTTCATGCCGGTCAGGGACCCTGGTTCGCCGAGCCGGAGCGGCTGGTGATGGAACCGGCCGGCGCCTGATGGTGTGGCCGCAGGGCTGCCCTCAGATCCGGCCCTGCTCCTTCAAACCAGCCAGTCCCTGCATGCCACCCGTGTGGATAAAGACTATCTTGCTGCCACGGGGGATGCGCCCGGCGGCCAGCTCGCGAAACAGGCCCCACATCGCCTTGCCGCTGTAGATGGGTTCCAGCGGCAGGCCTGTCTCGGCGCTGAAATCCTGCACCCACTGCCACAGGGCCGGGCTGAATTTGGCATAGCCACCATCATGGTGATCCAGCGCTATCTGCCAGCCGGGCGTGCTGGCAGCAGCGGGATGGAGGCGACACACCTCGTCAGCGATGAAGTTTGCTCCTTTCAGTACCGCGATGGCGAGTATCTGCTCCCGATCCCGTTTGCCGGCGATCAGGCCAGCCAGGGTGCCGCCGCTGGCGCAGGGCAGTACCCAGAGATCCGGCGAGAAGGGCACCTCGTCGACCAGCTCGGCCACCCCGGGAATGGCGAGCGGGCTGCTGCCTCCTTCCGGCACTATCAGGGTATCGGACGCCGCAAACTGGGCCAGCCAGTCGGGGTCCTGACGCCGCCGGTAACTCTGGCGGTCGACAAAAATGAGATCCATGCCCCAGCCTTTTGCTGCGCTCAGGGTGGAGTTGCTGACGGCCTCTGCTTCACCACGTATGATGCCGGTAGTTCTCAGGCCAGATTGACTCCCAGCTGCCGCCAGCGCATGAATGTGGTTGGAATAGGCACCGCCAAACGAGAGCAGGTGCTGCATGCCCTGTTCCTGGGCATGTTGCAGCTGGTACTTGAGTTTGCGCCACTTGTTGCCCGAGATGGTCGGGTGGATCAGGTCATCTCGTTTGCACCAGAGCTGGACGTCGTATTGCCGCAGCAGAGGGTGGGAGATGGCTTCCAGTGGCGAGGGCAGCCGGGCCGGTTGCAGGGTAAACGCCTGCGGGCGGGTCGAACTGGGTAACAATGAGTAATCCGTCATTTATCTGGAGGCTAATGCCCTGTTTATGCTAAGGTTTAATGCGTTTTATGCAGCCAGGTGCGGGTTTCAATGAAACAACTTTTCAGACGTTCAACCCCAAGCCGTCAGGTGGGGCTCCTGCTTGCCAGCGACCGGATCATGCTGGCCTCGCTGGGCAACCCCCCTGTCTTCGCCACCCGCGCCATAAACGGCCCGCAAGAGTGGCCGCTTGCCATGAGCGAGCTGTTCAGCCGCCATGGCCTCGCCAAGTCTAAAGTGCGGGTCGCACTCGCCGCTACTCTTTATCAGCAAGTCCAGATCGACAAGCCCGCCGTGCCCGAGGCAGAAATGGCGGGCGCTCTGCCCTGGGCCATCAAGGATTATGTCAACGAGCCCGTGTTGCAGCTCGCCATGGATTACGTGGACTTGCCCACTCCACCGGCTGGCAGGCCGCGGATCAACGTGATCTGCGTGCCCAAGGCGCGGGTGCAGCAACTGGCGGATGCGGTCAACAGCATAGCGAGTCTGGATGCCATCGTCAGCGACGAGCTGGCCATGACGGCGCTTTATGAGGCCGACAACACAGTACGCATGTTGCTGTGGCAACCTCGGGGGCAGGATCTTCAACTGCTGGTATTCCATCAGGGCGGGCTCTGTTTCTCCCGCCAGCTGCGCGGTTTCACCGCCCTCACCGGCGAGCATGAGCCGGACAGCATGCTGCTCGATTCACTGGCGCTGGAGATCCAGCGCTCCCTCGATTATCTGGCCGGCCAGCTCAAGCTGCCGGAGCTTGGCCAGATGCAGCTCGCCATCGCCTCCTCCTTCATCGGCACCCTGGTGCGCCACATGGAGCAGACCTTCGGTTTTGCCGTCTCCGCCATGGCCAACAAGGCTGTGTTGGCCGGTGTTGAGTACCTGTCGGCCTATGCCGCAGCCATCGGGGAGCCTGCCTGATGAAACGTCAGATAAACCTCTATGGCGCAGAATTTCGCCCCAAACGCCAGTGGGCCAGCCTCAATCAGATGGCGCTGGTGTGGGGGGGCTGCGTGATCCTGTTGCTCTGCATGGCTGCCTTTTACGGCTGGCAGCAGCAAGGGGTCAGCCGTGAACTGGCACAGGTGCGCGCGGCGCTGGAGGTCAAACGTGGGGAGGCCCAGCGGCTGGATGCCGCGTTGACTCGCCATCAGGCCAACACACAGTTGCAACAGCTGCTGGCCAACAAGCAGGAAGAGTTGACAGCCAAGCAGGGGCTGATGCGTCAGTTGGGCAGCCTGGCGTTGCAAAAATCCCAGGGCTACGCCGGCCTGATGGCCGATCTCTCCCGCATTCGGGACAAACAGCTCTCCTTGCAGCGGATTGAGATCGCCGAGGGGCGCATCAATATCTCCGGCTTCGCCGGTCGCAGCCAGGATGTGCCCGCGTGGGTAAACCGTTTCAAGCAGGCACCGTCGCTGGCGGGCAAGCAGTTTGGTGAATTGACCCTGAGCCGTGACAAGGAGGGCCGCCTGGCCTTCCAGCTCAGCGGTATCGAGCGGGAGAAGCCCTGATGAGCCTGAAAGCACAATGGCTGGCGTGGGCAGACAAGATTGCCGCCCTCAGCCAGCGCGAGCGGATATTGATACTGTTGACCGGGCTGGTGCTGGTCTGTGCCGGTGGCATTTATGGCTGGCTGGATGATGCCACCCTGCACCTTGAGCAGGAGCGCCTGGCCTTGACCTCGGCCCAGCGGGATCTGGAGATCATGGATCTCGAGAATCTGGGCAAGCAGGCGCGTCTGGCACGGGATCCCGATCAGAATGTACGTGAGCAGCTGGCGCGGGTTGAGGGTGAGCTTGGCAAGCTGGATGCCGAACTCAAGGCCCAGACGGTGGATCTGATCCCGGCCCACGAGATGCCGGAGGTACTGGAGGCCTTGCTGTCACGCTCCACCAATCTGCACATGCTGGCGCTGACCTCCCTCGCCCCTGAGCCGCTGATGGCGGGGGATCAGGGCATCAACCTGTTCAAGCACGGTATTCGTCTCAAACTGGAAGGCGGTTATTTCGATGTGTATCAGTACCTGAAAGCGCTGGAGGCGCTGCCTCGTCACTTCTACTGGAAGCAGTTTGACTATCGGGTGGAAGCGCACCCCAAGGCGGTGGTGGAGATGGAAATCTACACCCTGAGCACCAGCAAGGAGTTTATTCGTGGCTAGATGGCTGACGCTATTGTGTTGCCTGCTGGGCTCAGTGGCCCAGGCCGAGGTGCTGCAGGATCCCACCGAACCGCTCGAGGGAGTCAACAGCCAGGCGGGGGCGGTAGAGAGCCAGAGCGCCGGTCTGCCCAAGTTGCAGAGCGTGGTGCTGGGCAACGGCCCGGCGCTGGCGGTGCTCAACGGGAAAAGTTACCGGGTAGGCCAGCAGGTCGAGGGATATCGACTGGTGGCCATCAGTGCAGATGCCGTTGTGCTGGAGAAGGGGGGCAAGCGCCAGTCGCTGACCCTGTTTGCCAGCAAGATCCGTATCTGAACGGGCCCTGCCCGGGATGGGCGGGGCAAGGTTTGTCGAGTTTAATTGCAAGTCAGGGTGCACTCATTACATGAAAAAAAATCATCTCTGCCTGATCTCCGTAGCCGTTCTGGCTGCAGGCTGTACCAGCTACCGGCACCCCGAACCTGTGCAGGCCAAGGACGCACTGAAACACGCCATGACCGAGCAGAACAAGGTCGGCGCTCTGGCGACCGTACCCAAGTCGGTACAAAGCGAACTGCTGCAGATGAACCGGCCGCCCCAGGCCATCAGCATGCCGGAGCAGCGGCTGCGCATCGCCGCTCACGATGTGGAGGCGGTGGAGTTTTTCGGCTCCTTGTTCAAGGGCTCCCGTTACAGCGTGGCCGTGCATCCAGGGGTGGGCGGGCTGGTTTCCGTCGAGCTCAAGGACGTGACTCTGCCCGAGGTGCTGGCCGTGGTGGGTGACATGTACGGCTTCGACGTGCAGCGCAAGGGTAACGTGTTCCACGTCTATCCGGCTGGCCTGCGCACCGAGACCATACCGGTGAACTATCTGATGATGTCCCGCCGGGGTCTGTCCCGCACCTCTGTCAGTACCGGCGGTGTGACGGCCAACGACAACAACAGCAATAACAGCAGTGTCGACAATGCCAACGGCAACAGCAGTGGCAGCAACAACTCGTCCAACGGCAGTTCCGGCTCGAACAGCAGCAATGGCACCCGTATCGAGACAGACACCAACAGTGACTACTGGACCGATCTGCGCACCTCGCTGGAGATGCTGATCGGCAGTGGCGATGGCCGCGCCGTCATCACCAGCCCGCAGGCGGGTCTGGTCACCATCCGTGCCTATCCCAAAGAGCTCAAGGCGGTGCGTGAATTCCTCAGCCAGTCCGAGACTCACCTCAAGCGTCAGGTGGTGCTGGAGGCGCGGATCCTGGAGGTCGCCCTCAACGAGGGGTACGAGCAGGGGGTGGACTGGAGCGGTCTCTCCGCCAGCTGGGATGGCAACAAGGGCATTACCGGTGGCAGCTCTCTCTCTCCGACCCAGTTGCCCACGACCCCCAATCAGATCTTCACCGCACTGGGTGGCGGGGCCGGTTTCAAGATCTCCGACGGCAACTTCAACGTGGCGGTCAATCTGCTCAAGACCCAGGGGGATGTGAATACTCTCTCCAGCCCCAGGGTGACGGCGACCAACAACCAGAAGGCGGTGATCAAGGTGGGGACGGACGAGTACTTCGTCACCAAGGCTTCGACCACCATCACCAGCAACTCGTCCGGGGTGTCGGATAGAACACCGAACGTTGAGCTGACACCTTTCTTCTCCGGGATTTCGCTGGACGTGACGCCGCAGATCGACGAAGAGGGCAAGGTGCTGCTGCATATCCATCCTTCCGTTATCGATACGGAAGAGCAGAACAAGGTGATCGACATGGGCACCTCCGGTGGCCGGCTGGAACTGCCGCTCGCCAAGAGCTCGATCCGCGAGTCCGATACAGTGGTACAGGCCAACAACGGTGACATCATTGTCATCGGTGGCCTGATGAAGACCGACAAGCAGGAGATCGTCAGCAAGGTGCCCTTGCTGGGGGACATTCCCTGGATTGGCGAAGCCTTCACCAACCGTCGCGAGAGCACCAAGAAGGTGGAACTGGTGATCCTGCTCAAGCCCACAGTGGTGGAGAAAGACACCTGGCAGAACGAGCTGAAACGCAGCGCCGATCTGCTGGACAAGTGGTATCCGCCCAAGGGCTAAGCCATGAAGCAGCGCGCGGTCAGCCTTACCCCATGTGCCCTCTTGCCCTGCGTCACCGCAGGCTGCTTGCTCGGGATGGCAGGTGACAACCCATGTACCTGAACCACTTCGGCTTGCAGGAGGCGCCGTTCGGCCTCACCCCCAACACGGGTTTTTACTATGGCTTGCCGCCCCACGAAGAGGCGTTGCAGGTGCTGAACTGGGCGCTGGCACAGGGGGAGGGCTTCATCAAGGTGACCGGCGAGGTGGGTACCGGCAAGACACTGCTCTGTCGCAAGCTGCTGAGTGAGCTGGGGTCTGAGGCTCACCCCGTGCGTCTGGCCTGGTTGCCCAACCCGCACCTCACGCCGGCCGAGCTGCGCACAGCCCTGGCGCTGGAGCTGGGATTGTCGGTGCGGGAGGGGGCTGAACTGGATCTCACGGATCGTATTCATCGCCACCTTATCAGCCTGCATCAGCAGGGCAGTCGAGTGGTGGTGCTGATCGACGAGGCGCAGGCCCTGCCGGACGAGACCCTGGAGGCGATCCGGCTGTTTGGCAACCTGGAGACGGAGTCGAACAAGCTGCTGCAAATCGTGCTGTTCGGTCAGCCCGAGCTGGACGCCCGGCTGGCAAAGCCTCATTTGCGCCAGTTGCGTCAGCGGATCGGCTTCTCTTACTGCCTGCGCCCCCTGCGCTTTGACGAGACCCGTGCCTATCTGGAGCACAGATTGCAGATCTCCGGCTATCGCGGTGCGCCGCTGTTTGCCGGTCGTGCCATGCGCCTGCTGTGGCGGGCGTCGCGCGGGATCCCCAGGCTTATCAACATACTGGCGCAGAAGTGCCTGATGCTGGCCTATGGCCAGGGGGCTCGCCAGATCGACAGCCGTCTGGTGCGGCTCGCCATTCGCGATACCGACGATGCCAGCCGCTTTGCGCCGTTGAGCTGGTGGCCCCTGTTACTGTTGCTGGGGTGTGCCCTGGCTTATGGAGTCTGGCCATGAGCGTGATCAATCAGATGCTCAAGGATCTGGAGCAGCGCCAGCAGGGTGGCGAGGGGGCCGTCTATGTGCCGCCCGTGCGGCAACAGGGCTGGTGGATGCTGGTGCTGACCGGCATGTTGGGATTACTTATCAATCAAGCGCCGCAGGCGGTGGACCCGGTGCAGCAGGTACGTGCCGCCCAGCTGGCCCAGCGTCTGGCCGGCGAGATGTTGCAAAAGTCGTTCGATGAGCAGTCGGATCATAACGGTGGTCGTTATCGTTGTGGCGAGCAGGTGGCAGGGGTGACCATCTCTCCCTGCTCCACCAGTTATGGTCCGGATGGCGAGCCTGCATCCTATGCCTATAACGATGTGGATGATTTCGATACCGCAGGTAACTGGCTGGATGCAAACACCCTGACCCAGACTGCGGCGGGAGTCAGCGGTGAGGAGTATCGCAACTATCAGGTGAAAATTGCGGTGAGCGGGGCCGATTTCAGCGACGGCACCTTCAAGAGTTGTGCCGCCCCCTGCTATGTGGGCAAACGCATTGATTTGCAGATCAAGCTGCCGGATGGGAGCGTGCTGGATTTCTCCTTCTACCGGGGGAACTACTGATGGATCGCTCCGCTGTCGGGTGTTGCCTGCCTGTCCGAATGTCTGCGTTTGTAACCACTTCCGACGTTCGATTACACCTACCGGCTAATCGAACCTACCGCAAACCTCGGGGTAACAGTGGCTTTACTCTGGTTGAGCTGGTGATGGTCATCCTGCTGCTCGGGATAATGGCTACTTTTACCAGCCAGTTTATCGGTATCGGCAGCCAGATTTATGGCGATGCCAGCAGCCGTGAGCAGCTGATGAGCGATGCCCGTTTCGCCATGGAGCGGCTTAACCGCGAGCTGCGCGATGCGGTGCCAGGATCGGAACGGATCGAGACGACTGGCGGGACATGGGTCGACTCCGGTGCCTGTCTGCGGTTTTGGCCCATCAGCACCTCCAGCCGTTATCTGGCGCTTAACCGTGCCATGTCGGGGAGCACTGCCACCCTTGAGCTGGTGATGGCGACCCCGGCTTCTGCTGCCAACCCACTGGATGTGGATGCCACCGCCGTCAAAAAAGATGATCAGCTGATCGTCTTCCCCGTGCCGGACAAAAATGTCGGTTCGCTCACGGCAGGCTGCGATTATGGCCGCTGTGTAGCCAGGGTTACCGATGTGCTGACGCCCGTATCCGGAGCGCAAACCATCCGCTATACCAGTACCGAGAGCCTGGCTGGCCTCTCTCCCGGCAGTCGGGTCTACTTTGCCAACCAGCAGGTACGTTACTGTGTGGAAGGAAGCACGCTCACCCGTGCCACTGCGCCCATTGGAGCATCCTTACCTGCACAGGGCGTGTTGATGGCGGACTCCCTTCGTATTGGCACCTTCTATCGGGAAAGCTCGGCGTTTAACGCCGAAGGGGAGTTTGGCATGCGCTTTGTGTTCGAGCGCAAGGGGGAGTCGGTCACCTTCAACCACAAGATAGAGGTGTTCAATGTCCCCTGATCCACAGGCTTTCGGACGGATGCGAGGCAGTGCCTTGATGATCGCCCTGTTTGTGATTGTGGTGATGGCGCTGCTGGCGGCTGCCATGGGCCGTTTTCTGGTCGATAGCGGTGAGAAAAATACGGTGGAGGTGCGCAGTGTGCGTGCCCTGCTGGCCGCCCAGAGCGGGCTGGAAGTGGCGCTCTATCGGTTGTTCCCCAAACGCACGCTTGCCCAACCGACCCCACCTGCGGTCTGCCTGGCAAGCAGCCCACTGAGCTTTGCCAGCACTCCCGGACTGACCAACTGTCAGGCTGTGGTTCGTTGCGCCACGGTGCCGGTGACATATAACGGATCTGTGACCAATGGCTATCGTCTCGAGAGTGTCGGAACCTGTGGCAGCTCGGATCTCAACGGTGCCAACCCTGATTTTACCGTGAGCCGAACCCTGATGGTCGAAGCTTATGATGGAGGAACTCCCTGATGCGCAATTTATGGATCGTCGCAGCCATGTGGCTATTTAGTGGCGCAGCAAGTGCGTTTCAGGTGATCGATACAGCGACCTATTTCCCAGCAGTGGCTCAGGGTCATCGGGGTAATACCGGTTATTCGTGTAATACGCTGGGTAATCCTGCTCTTACCCAAAATGGTCAGGCCAAAATCTCTGGGACGGCCGGCGCAGCCTTGAAATATTGCACGTCAAATCTGGGGGCTGGCTTGCCACTCGATGGCTGTGATAACAGTAACGGTTCGCGTCGCCAATGTACTGTCACCGGTTCGACGATTCAGGGACTCTCCATTACAAGTGGCAACGCATTTCTTACTGGTAATGGTAGTAATGGTGGCATCTCTTATTGCAATGCCGGCGACTCTATTAACTTGGGCAGTGCCAGTCAGTACCAGTTTTCCAGCCTCTCTCTTTATAACAGCTGTACTGTGACCTTTTCTTCAGCCCGTACAGAGTATCGGATCCAAAAACTGGAGGCGGGCAGTGGTGCCAAGCTGGTATTGCCGAGCGGAGACTACTGGATCGATCAGTTAACCCTCAACCAAGGGGCGGAGATTGAAGTTCAGGGAGATGTGCGGATCTTCGTCAATCAGGCTACGGAGTTCAACGGTGCTGTTCTGAACCGATCCAGTACGGGTTCTCTGCTGCTTTTCGGGTATCAGAATATCACTCTGAACAGCGATACCTTGCTGAATGGGTTCGTTTATTCCGATCAGGCTTTAGTGATGAATAATACCTCGGTCATCAACGGTCGTACGACCAGCCGATCTCTGACAATGGCGAGTAACAGCGCCATCAATGACCAAGCGTTTACACCTTCCCTGACCTGTTTTAACGATAACTTCTCATCAGGTTCGCTGAGCAGTGACTGGGTGGTTAAAACCAGCAGCGGCTCGTTTACTCCCTCGATTGTCAGCAGTCGTTTACGTTTGACTCAAGCTGCTGGCGACCAGTCTACATCCACTACCTATCAACGTCTGTTTCCTGCTGCCAACAATTTGGTGACGATTACTTTTAATCATTATGCCTATGGAGGAAACGGGGCTGATGGTATGGCGGTCGTGCTATCCGACGCGACAGTAACACCGCAGCCAGGAGCATTTGGTGGCCCGCTTGGCTATGGCTTCAAGCCTGGTATCCCCGGTTTTGCTGGGGGTTGGCTGGGCGTTGGCCTTGACGAGTTTGGCAATTACTCCGGTGAAGGTGGGACAACCAACGTAGGGCAGCGTCGTCAGTCAGTTGTGATTAGAGGGTCTGGTTCCGGTACTGCTGGTTATAGGTATCTACGTGGCACCTGTAACAATGGTGCGAGCAATACAAACACTGCTTGCCTTAATCCGAGGGTGGATGGTAATGGCAGCGCCAATCACAAGTACCAGCTGACCATTGACTCCCGCGTTAGCGGGCAGTCGATGGTGAAAATTCAGCGGGATACAGGTAGTGGCTACGTCACCCTGATCGACTCGTTCAATGCCCAAAGTCAGAACGGCCAGGCTCAGGTGCCTAGCGACTTTTTGCTCTCTCTTACCGGCTCAACGGGCGGCTCCACCAACGTACATGAACTCGACAATGTGCAGATCTGCGCCCTGCGCTCCAACCCGATCGGGGTGCAGATTGACCACTTCCAGCTTGATCACTCCGGTCAGCCGCTGACGTGCAATCCCGAGACGGTGACGGTCAACGCGTGTGCCGATGCTGCTTGTACCACGCTTATCAAAGACCCGGTGACCGCGACCCTGAGTCTTACCCCTATTTCTGCCAGCAATGGTTGGATTGGCGGCAATACGGTGACCTTTAGCGACGGTTCGACCACTGTGCAGTTGCGTAACAATACGCCGACCGCGGTGACCATCGGCGTTTCCGGTTCGACTCCGACGACCAAGCCATTCAGTTCCACCTTGTGCAAGGCCGGGGCTGGGACTCCCAGTACCGCAGCCTGTACCCTGAATTTTGCCGATAGCGGCTTCTTCTTTGATGTGCCTGATACCTACTCCAATCAGCCGCAGACGGTGACTATCAAGGCGATCAAAAAGAGCGATGTGACCAAGCTGTGTGTGCCGGGGTTTGCCAGTCAGACCAAGAGCGTCAAGTTCTGGAGCAGCTATATCTCCCCCACCGGTAACCCCTATAACAGCCAGATGAGCGTCAATAGCAGTGCGATTGGTGCCAGTCAGGGGGCTGCAACACCGCTCTCCCTCGCATTTAATGATCAGGGGCAGTCGACCATCACGGTTAATTATCCGGATGCGGGCAAGGTGCAACTGGATGCCAGTTATGATGGCACCGGCAGTGAAGCCGGTCTGGTGATGCTCGGCGCGGATCAGTTTGTGGCGCGCCCGGTCGGTTTGTGCATTACGCCCCCGCAAGGGGTCTGCGCGGCAGGTGATAGCAGCTGCCCTGTGTTCAAGAAAGCGGGAGAGACATTTCAGGTAGACATCAAGGCGATGGCCTGGGAATCCGCCAATGATGGGGATATCTGCACCGGAAATCAGGCAACGCCCAATTTCGCTCTTAACGGGATTGCCCTGGGCAGCACCCTGGTGGCACCCAGCCCGGGCACCAATGCCACGCTTGGCACCACCAGCTATAACCATGGGGCTGCCGCCAACAGTCTCAACAGCGTCAACCAGACGGTGAGCGAGGTGGGGGTGTTCCGAATGACGGCGACCCCGCCAGCCAGCGGTTACTTCACTTACACAATCCCATCCGCCCAGAGCCAGCCGGTGGGCCGTTTTATCCCCGCCGATTTCAATCTGGTCAGCGGCGACATAGTGCCGGCCTGCAATGCTTTCTCCTATATGGGGCAGCCCTTTGGGGTCACGCTGGATGTGCGGGCCCGCAACCTGTCTGGCGGGCAGACCCAGAACTATACGGGGCTGTTTGCCAAGGGGGACGCCTATCTCTCCGTTGCCAACAACAAGGATGGCAAATCCCTGTCGGCCCGGTTGCGCAGCCTGTCTGCTCTGCCCTGGGTGAATGGGCGGTCGGCGTTTACCGGTAATAGCGAGTTTGTTCGCCTCTCCGACACTCAACAGGATGGCCCTTACCAGTCTTTGCTGTTTGGTCTCTATATGAAAGACAACGATGGCGAACGTACCCTGATTGCCAGCCCCGACTTCAACGATGCCGTGGCCGGCAATTGCAGCGGCGCTGGTTGCAATGCCCGGCTGATCGACAGTGTGGCCATGCAGGTCTATTTCGGTCGATTGTTGGCAGGTAAGGATCGTGGTGTTGATAGTGCCAACTTGCCTTTGAAGTTATTGACACAGCGTTTCGAACAAGGTGGTTGGGTGATCAACGACGAGGACTACTGTACTCAGCTATCGCTGGCGAATAATGGTTTTGATCCACTGCCAGCGGTAGAGCCTCAAGATCCTGATCGCAAGATTGGCTTTAACGGCGTGACATCTTCTTACGAGGTCACAGGCAAGGTACCCCCGTTATTAACCACACCATATAGCAGTACTCTGACATTAAGTGGTCAAGCTGTTCCAGCCAGTTCTGCCAGGGCAAAGCAAGGCGAGATCGTTTTTCACTTTGGTGCACCTAATGTTGCAGTACGGATCCCCTACAAGGTCGATTTGTCAAAACAGCCATCACGGCCGCTCTGGTTGTCTGACCCTGTTACTCTGCAAGGCGAGGCCATTTTTGGCTCCAGCCGGGGCAATGACAGAATTATTTATCGGCGCGAAGTGATGCCGTAATGGAGGCGGGGCGGCGGATCTTCGCGATCTTCCCCCCTATCTTCTTGTTTATTAGCGTTTGTCAGCCTGTGCGGGTGAGTGATGACTCGCATTTTTGTCGCGCCTGATGGGTTGGCGACAGTTTGAGCGCTTGCCCATTGGGGTGGGCATTGGTAAAGTTAGCCGGTTTTCTGCACCTCCAAATTCTTAGGATTTCCCGTAGCCATGTTCAAAAAGCTCAGAGGCGTCTTTTCCAACGATCTGTCGATCGACTTGGGAACTGCCAACACCCTGATCTACGTAAAAGATCAAGGGATCGTCCTTAACGAACCCTCAGTTGTCGCCATTCGCCAAGAGCGCGGGAACGCCAAATCGGTCGCTGCCGTCGGTCATGCCGCCAAGCAGATGCTGGGTCGTACCCCAGGCAACATCTCCGCCATCCGTCCGATGAAAGACGGCGTCATCGCCGACTTCTACGTGACCGAGAAGATGCTGCAGCACTTCATCAAGCAGGTTCACGACAACAACTATTTCCGCCCCAGCCCCCGTGTGCTGGTGTGTGTGCCGTGTGGCTCTACCCAGGTAGAACGCCGTGCCATCAAGGAATCCGCACTGGGCGCCGGCGCCCGTGAGGTTTACCTGATCGACGAACCCATGGCTGCCGCCATCGGTGCCGGCTTGCCGGTCTCCGAAGCGACCGGTTCCATGGTGGTCGATATCGGTGGTGGTACCACCGAAGTGGCCATCATCTCCCTGAACGGCGTGGTTTACTCCCAGTCCGTGCGGATCGGTGGCGACAAGTTTGACGAAGCCATCATCAGCTACGTGCGTCGCAACTATGGCAGCCTAATCGGGGAAGCCACCGCCGAGCGCATCAAGCACGAAATCGGCTCCGCCTATCCGGGCGAAGAGGTGCGCGAGATCGAAGTTCGTGGTCGCAACCTGGCCGAAGGTGTGCCGCGCAGCTTCACCCTCAACTCCAACGAGATCCTGGAGGCGCTGCAAGAGCCGCTGTCCGGTATCGTCTCCGCCGTGATGGTGGCGCTGGAGCAGTCTCCGCCGGAACTGGCGTCCGACATCTCCGAGCGCGGCATGGTGCTGACCGGTGGTGGCGCACTGCTGAAAGATATCGACCGTCTGCTGATGGAAGAGACCGGCATACCGGTAGTGGTTGCCGAAGATCCCCTCACCTGTGTGGCCCGTGGCGGCGGCAAGGCGCTGGAGCTGATCGACATGCACGGTGGCGACCTGTTCCACTACGAATAAGACCCAAAGCCGGCCAGCGCGCCGGCTCTTTTTTGACGACTCATGAAACCCATTTTTGGTAGAGGCCCTTCGCTTCAGTTACGGTTGTTTCTCGCCGTCATCATCTCCATTGCTGCCATCGTAGCGGACTCCCGCTTCGGTGTGTTTACCCACGTCCGCGTCTACCTCAGTTCCCTTGTCAGCCCGTTGCAATACATAGCCAATGCGCCAGGTATCATGCTCGATACCATGTCGACCCAGGTGCAGACCCGGGCAGGCCTTATCGAGCAGACCAAGCAGCAGGAGCAACAGCTGTTCACCCTGCGTTCGCGCCTGCTCAAGATGGATCATCTGGAGCACGAGAACCAGCGTCTGCGTGAGCTGCTCGGTTCGCCGGTGCACAAGGAGTCCCGCAAGATGGTGGCCGAGCTGCTGTCTGTTGATTCCGACCCCTTCAGCCATCAGGTGCTGATCAACAAGGGGGCGCTGGACGGCGTCTACAACGGCCAGCCGGTGATCAACGATCAGGGGGTCATAGGTCAGGTGCTGCACGTGGGGTCCACCACCAGCCGCGTCCTGCTTGTGACCGACTCCAGCCACGGCATTCCGGTGCGGGTGCTGCGCAACGACCTGCGCGCCATTGCCTCCGGCAGCGGCGAGCTGGACAAGCTGGAGCTGCGCAACCTGCCGCGCAACACGGATGTGCAGGTCGGCGATCTGCTGGTCACCTCCGGGCTCGGTGGCCGCTTCCCGGAAGGTTATCCGGTAGCGACCGTGACCCGCTCCGACTATGTGGAGGGCAAACCCTTCGCTCAGGTCGAAGCCAAGCCGCTGGTGGCACTGGACAGATTGCGCTACCTGCTCTTGCTGTGGACCGACAAGAAACCGGATGTGCATGATGATGACGTGGCGCCAGCCGCGCCGGCAACCTCGGCAGCGGGAGCAACACGCTGATGCTAGAACCCGCCAGCGGCAGGATCTGGATCTGGATCTCGATCCTGCTGGCTCTGTGCCTGTCGATCCTGCCGCTTCCCTTTCAATTTGAACCCTTCCGTCCGGACTGGCTCGCCATGGTGCTCATCTACTGGGCGCTGGCCTTGCCACACAGGACCAATGTCGGCTCCGCCTGGGTGGCGGGCCTGCTGCTGGATGTGCTGCTGGGCAGCACGCTCGGCGTGCGGGCCATGGCCATGGCCATCACCACCTATCTGGCGGCCTTCCAGTTTCAGAAGATCCGCAACTTCTCCCTCTGGCAACAGGCGCTGATCATCGGCTGTCTCTCGCTGGTGGGCAAGGTGACCATCTTCTGGGCCGAGCACCTGTTCAGCCGTGCCAGCCTCAATTTCGCCTACTTTTGGTCGACCCTGAGCACGATGCTAATATGGCCCTGGGTTTTTCTGGTCTTGCGCAAGGTGCGCCGTCGCTTCAATATCAAGTGAATATGAGCAAAAACAACGAACTACAACTTTACCTCAGCTCATTAAGCGAATATGAATAAGCACAGCGAACTGCAACTCTACCTCATCTCATTAAGCGAATATGAACAAGCACAACGAACTGCAACTCTATCTTGCCTCGGGCTCGCCCCGCCGCCATGAACTACTCGCCCAGCTGGGCTACCGCTTCGAGGTACTCAGACTGGACGTGCCAGAGCGGCGTGAAGAGGGTGAAAAGGCACAGGATTATGTCTGTCGCCTCGCCCGAGACAAGGCGATGGCCGGGGTGGCGGCTGCCCCGACCATGCTGCCTGTGCTGGGCGCCGACACCATAGTGGTGCTGGGTGATCGGGTGCTCGAGAAGCCCTCCGACCTGCTCGACGCCAAAGACATGCTGGAAGCGCTCTCCGGCAAGGTGCATCAGGTGATGACGGCGGTAGCGCTGGCTACCCCGGATCGCTGCGATGTGCGACTGGTCACCACCAATGTGGCGTTTCGCAAGCTGGATGAGGCCGAGATCGAAGCCTACTGGCGCACGGGCGAGCCCTGTGACAAGGCCGGTGCCTATGCGATCCAGGGGATTGCCGGCAAGTTTGTCAGCCGGATTGAGGGGAGCTACAGCGCCGTTGTCGGTCTGCCCCTGCTGGAAACGGATCTGTTGATCAAGCATCATCTGGAACAGATCCGATAATTTTTCGTCAGCTGTGCTCTGCTGCGTTTTCCCTTGCGCGCGTTGTACCGGATTGGCTTTATAGAATTCAAAACTGGAACAGGCAAGGTAACTTATGTCGGTAGAACTGCTGGTGAACGTCACCCCCTCCGAAACCCGTGTCGCCCTGGTCGAAAACGGTCTGCTGCAGGAAGTGCACGTAGAGCGTCAGGCCAAGCGTGGCATAGTGGGCAATATCTACAAAGGCAAGATCAGTCGGGTTCTGCCCGGGATGCAGGCGGCTTTCGTTGATATCGGCATGGACAAGGCGGCGTTCCTGCACGCTTCCGACATAGTGCCGCACACCGAGTGTGTGGCGGTGAAGGAGAAGGAGCAGTTCCAGGCCGGCAACATCGCCGAGCTGGTGCGCCAGGGCCAGGACATCATGGTGCAGGTGGTGAAAGATCCACTGGGTACCAAGGGGGCCCGCCTCACCACCGACATTACCCTGCCGTCCCGCTATCTGGTGTTCATGCCCGGCAGCGCCCACGTCGGTGTCTCCCAGCGTATCGAGTCCGAAGCGGAGCGCGAGCGCCTCAAGCGTACCGTGGCCGGTTATGTGGACGATCTGGGTGGCTACATCATCCGTACCGCCGCCGAAGGGGTGGGTGAGCAGGAGCTGGAACAGGATGCCGCCTTCCTGAAACGCCTGTGGCGCAAGATCCTGGAGCGCAAGCACAAGTATCCTCCCTGCAAGATCCTCTACGAGGATCCCAGCCTGGCGTTTCGGGTGGTGCGCGACTTTGTCGGTGCCGAACTGGACAAGATCCGGGTCGATTCACGCCAGAGCTTCGATCAGCTCAAGCGCTTCACCGAGGAGTACGTGCCCGAGCTGGCCGGCAAGCTGGAGTATTACCCGGGCGAGTCGCCGATTTTCGATCTCTACGATGTGGAGAACGAGATCCAGCGCGCGCTGGAACGCAAGGTAGAGCTCAAGTCCGGCGGCTACCTCATCATCGACCAGACCGAAGCCATGACCACTGTGGACATCAACACGGGCGCCTTCGTGGGTCATCGCAATCTGGAAGAGACCATCTTCAATACCAACGTCGAGGCGACGGCGGCCATCGCCCGCCACCTGCGTCTGCGCAACCTCGGCGGCATCATCATCATCGATTTCATCGACATGCAGTCGGAAGATCATCGTCGCCGTGTGCTGCACAGTCTGGAACAGGCGCTGGCCAAGGATCGCGCCAAGACCAACGTCAACGGTTTCTCCCAGCTTGGTCTGGTGGAGATGACCCGCAAGCGCACCCGCGAAAGCCTGGAGCACGTGCTCTGCTCCGAATGCCCCGAGTGCAAGGGGCGTGGTCGGGTCAAGACGGTGGAGTCGGTCTGTTTCGAGATCCTGCGAGAGATCATCCGGGTCAACCGCGCCTATGATGCGGATCAGTTCACCGTTTACGCCGCACCGGCCGTGATCGACTATCTGCGCGGCGAGGAGTCCCACAGTCTCGCCGAGCTGGAGGTGTTCATCGGCAAGCAGGTCAGGGTGGTGAGTGAGCCCCTCTGTGGTCAGGAACAGTTTGATGTGGTGATGATGTAATTGGTCTATCGCTGGTTGAGTCGGGGCTGGTTGGCCCTTGGGGTCTTCTTCGTGCTGCTGGCCATTCTGGTCAGTCTGGTGCGCTTTGGCGGCCCCTTGCTCAATCAGCACAGACAGGCACTGCTCGATGCCCTGCTGGCCGACAATCAGCTGGAGGCCAGTGTTGAACACATAGGCCTGGACTGGACCCAGCGCGGCCCGGCGCTCGAGCTGCAACAGCTGGCGATAGCGCCGGATTCGGGTCGCTTCGCCCTGCGTCTTGGCAAGGTGTGGGCTCACCTCGACTTCTGGCGCCCCCTCAATGAACTCAGGCCTGTGTTCGGCCAGCTCATACTGAGCGATGGCGACATAGCGCTGGATCTGGCTCAGTCCGCCGAGCCCGATACCCGTGGCGGCGTCGATCAGCAACAGGCGTTGCTGCGCTTCTTGCTCACCCAGCTATCCACGTTCGATATTCACGATACCCGCCTCAGCCTGACGACGGCGCTGGGGGAAGTGCGGGCCCTCGATATCGCCCAACTGCGCTGGCAGAACCGCGGCAAACGCCATCAGGGGGTCGGCAAGGCCTATCTCATCAACGGGGTGGGCGAGAGCACCATAGATCTCATCCTGGATGTGGATACCCCCGAGGTACGGCTCGATCGCTTGCGGGGCCAGCTCTATCTCGGCGCCAGCCAGTTCGACGTCAGCCCAATGCTGGCGCGGATCCACGCCGGTGAGCCCAAGGTCGCCGGCCAGCTCGATTTCCAGCTCTGGAGTGAATTTGCCGACGGTCAGCTGGGAGAGTCCCTGCTGGCGTTTGGCGACAACTACCTGATCTGGAAGGATGAGAAGCAGGATGTCATGCACCGCCTCGGCCTGCAGGGGGGCAAGATCCAGCTGCGCCGGGATGGTGAGGAGTGGCAGCTCGCCAGCCATGACATGACCTTCAAGCTCGATGGCAAACCCTGGTTGCGCAGCCGCTTGCAGCTCGAACGGGTTGGCTCCCGCATCCAGGGTTATGTGCCTGCCATCGATCTCGATCAGGTCGCCAACCTGAGCCAGCTGGTATCGGGTCTCTACCCCGAACTGACCGAGACCCTCAAGCGCACCCAGCCCAAGGGTCAGCTGCAGGATCTCATTTTGCAGGCCGATGCCGGCTGGCGTGGGCTCTCTCTCAGCGGCCGGCTATCCCACATCAAGGTCAGCGCCTGGCAGGATGTGCCCGGCGTGCAGGATCTCAATGGCGAATTCTGGCTGACCCCGACGGGGGGCAGTGCCCGACTGGCCCTTGCCAATGACAAGGTGGATCCGGCCCGCCACTTCAAGGAGCCGATCCCGGTGGACAGCTTCTCGGCACGGCTCGACTGGTGGCAAGTCCCGCAGGGCTGGGTGCTCTATGGTCAGGATGTGGCGCTGGACAACCCGGATTTGCGCCTCGAGAGCCGCTTCAGGATGGATCTGTTCGAACATACTTTCCTCGCGCTGACAGGCCGCATCGACGTCAAGAATGCGGGCAATGCGGATCGCTACTACCCGTTGCAGGTGATGGACAAGAGCCTGGTGGATTACCTGAGCGGCGCCATCAAGGGGGGTCAGGCCAAGGGCGCCGACCTGCTCTGGTACGGCGAGTTCAAGGATTTCCCCTACAGCAAGGGCGAGGGCATCTTCCAGGTGGCGGTTCCGCTCGAGCAGGCGACGTTCCAGTTCTTCCCCGGTTGGCAACCCCTCACCGACCTGCAGATCGATCTGCTGTTCCAGAACGCCAGTCTCGACATGAACAGCCGTTCCACCCACCTTGGCAAGGCCAGCTCCGACTCGGTCCATGCCTGGATCCCGGATCTCTATCCCGGCGCACATCTCTATGTGGATGCCAAGGTAGAGGGTGAGGGCAAGGCCATCAGCGACTACCTGCAGGACTCTCCGCTAGGGGATTCCGTCGGTCAGGCGTTGCGGGAGATAGAGATCCGGGGCCCGCTCAAGGGGTCGGTCAAGTTGGATATTCCCCTCGATGGTGAAAGCGAGGTCAAGGCGAGCGGCGATGCCTTGTTCAACAACAACAAGGTGCGGGTCGCCAGCCTGGATCTGCCGCTGGAGCAGGTACAGGGGCGCCTCGAATATGACAACGAGCAGACCCGGTTCAGCAACCTCAAGGCCAGCCTGTGGAACCAGCCGCTGACCCTGGATTATCAGGGCAAACAGCTGCCGAACCGCTATCAGGTGGATCTCAAGTTCAAGGGACAGTGGGACAGCCGCCGCGAGCAGCGCAAGATTCCCGCCCTCGATATCCTCAAGGGGCGCAGCAACTGGGCCGGTACCCTGGGGCTGACCCTGCCCAATGACAAACCGTTCAGCTTCCAGCTGGCGATGGATTCCAACCTGCAGGGCATGGCGCTGGATCTGCCACTCCCCCTGACCAAGACCGCCAACAGCCGATTACCGCTCAAGGTGACAGTGCGTGGGCGTGACGGCAGTGCCGACATTCGCGCCGTGCTGGGGGCCGATGTGGATTTGCAGAGCCGGCTGGTTTATGGGGACGGGGTTCCTTACCTCAGCCGGGTCAGGGTGAACATAGGCCAGCCGGGGGCTCGGGTGCTACGGGACAAGCCCATGCTGCTTGCCATCAACCAGCAACAGGCCGATGTGGCTGGCTGGCTGGCCAGACTCAAACAGTGGGTGCCTGCGAGCAGTGCGCCGAGCGGCGGTGCCGTGGTTGGCCCTCCTTTCCTGCCGCAGGAGTGGTGGGTGGATGGCCAGCTGGCCCGCGCCGATATCGGCAGTGCCAATCTCAAGGCGGTACACTTCACCGTAGGCCCGGTCAAGGACGCCACAGAGGTGATGATCGACAGCCCGGACGTCATGGGGGTGATCCGCCTGCCGGTGACTGATCGCCAGCCCATCGATGCCAAATTCGCCCGCATCCATTGGTCCGGCAAGAGTTCGGATCTGAGCCCAGAGCCTGATGCGCGGCAGGACAAAGCCATCATGGATGCCATTCCCTGGCTCACCTTCAGCTGCGTGGATTGCCGCTTCGGCGAACTGCCGCTCGGCGAGGTGAAGGGAGAGCTGCTCCCCGGGGCCAACAAGCTGACCCTCAAGGGGCTGGATATGCGGCTGGCGGGGAGCCAGCTGACGGGCACAGTGGATTGGCTGGCTGAGCCAGGCCGGATGCAGACCCATGCCATCGCCAAAATCACCAGTAAAAACAGTGAATTGCTTCTAAAACGGATCGGCTATACCTCACCCATTGGCGATGCGCCCGGCAAGATGGCACTGGATCTGAGCTGGAATGATGTGCCCTACCGACTGAGCCTGCCGACCCTGGCTGGCAGCGCCAACTATCAACTGGAAGGGGGCACGCTGCGGGAGGTCAATGACAAGGGGGCACGACTGCTCTCCCTGCTCAGTCTCGACTCACTGCTGCGCAAGTTGCGGCTCGATTTTCGCGATGTGTTCGACAAGGGCTTCTACTTCGAATCCATGTCCGCCTCGGCCAAGATCAAGCAGGGGGTGATGGATAACAAGGACTTCTACATGAAGGGGGCCGCGGGTAACCTGCGTGGTGAAGGCATCGCCGATCTGGTGCGCTGGCGGCTTGACTACGAGTTGAGCTTCTCCCCCAATCTGGGCGGCACCCTGCCGGTGGTGGCGGCCTTCTCGCTGACGCCGATCACGGGTCTTTATGTGCTGGCCCTCTCCAAACTGCTGGAGCCAGTGGTGGATGTGGTGACCCGCATCGATTTTAGGGTTGAGGGGCCGCTGGACAATCCCAAGCTGATCGAGGCCGGACGAGATAGAGCCCGCATCAAGCTCAACCAGCAGCAGAAACAGGCGGTGGATACGGTAGCGCCCAAGTTGCCTGCCGCCGAAGTCACCCCCTTCCTGCTGAACCCGCAACCAGGGAGTCCCCGTCAGCCCTGATGCTGGCGCCATCCCTTGTCTCGACCTGCTTACGCTCAAGGAGAGAGCCATGATCCGACATATTCTGCTGATTGCCTTCAAAGCGGGCACCCAGGCTGACGATATTGCCGCTGTCAGGGCGGCTTTTCTCGACATACCCGCCAGGGTCAATGGCGTGGTGGCGGTCGAGTGGGGGCAGAATGACAGCCCCTAGGGGCGCGCCGAAGGCTTTACCCACAGCGTCTTGATGACCTTTGCGGACGAGGCGGCCCGCCAGCGTTACCTGCCCCATCCGGATCACGAGGCCCTCAAGGCCATCTTCCGTCCCGTGCTGGACCGTATCATAGTGCTGGACTACACACTGCAAGCCAAAGACGCTGTCAGCCTCTGACGGCTTGCACCAAGGACAAGGAGCGCGTCATGTGGTTAGCCGCAATACAGCTGGTATCCGGCCGTCACTGGCAGGATAACCGGGAGCAGATCGCCGCCGAGCTGGCGGCGCTGCCAGCCGGGCGTCCCTTGCTGGTACTGCTGCCGGAAAACTTTGCCCTGTTTGGCGAGCGGCAGGGCTATCTCGATGGTGCTGAACGGATCGGTGAGGGGCCTATCCAGCAGCAACTGGCTGCCTGGGCCAAAGAGTACGGCATCTGGCTGGTGGCTGGTGCCATGCCCACTGCCATTCCCGGTTCGGCGCATATCCATACCAGCTCGCTGGTGTTTGACCCGGCAGGGGAGCTCAAGGGTCATTACCACAAGATCCACCTGTTCGATGTGGACGTCGCCGACAATCAGGGGCGCTATCGAGAGTCGGAGACGTTCAGTCCTGGTCAGGACTGCGTGCTGATAGACTCCCCCTTTGGTCCCCTCGGCCTCTCTATCTGTTATGATTTGCGCTTTCCCGAACTCTATCGCCAGCTGGCACGCGCCGGTGCCAGGGTGTTGCTGGTGCCTGCCGCCTTTACTGCCGTGACCGGCGAGGCGCACTGGGAGCCGCTGCTGCGGGCCCGCGCCATCGAAAATCAGTGCTATGTGGTGGCTGCCAATCAGGGGGGCACCCATGAAACCGGGCGCCATACCTGGGGCCACAGCATGGTGATCGACCCTTGGGGCAGGGTGCTGGCATGCCAGCCGTCGGGCCGCGCGACCGTGCTGGCTGCCATGGATCCCGAGCTGGGCGACGAATTGAAGCGAACCATGCCAGTGCTGCAGCACGCCCGCCTGTTGTCGGCGGGTCAGGTCTCTGACAACGAATGAACAAGGCACGCCCCGCGTGCTGACCCATGCCGCCTATGGCATGGGATCTTATTGTGAAATCCCGGATCGGGAGTGGAGAGAAAGATTGAGTCTATTGAGCCAGGTTAGTGCCTCCCTGTTGGCCCCGAACGACCTCGACGAAGGGCGGCTGCAGCAACTGCTCGGCAGCCTGATGAGCCACCAGGTGGAGTTCGGCGATCTCTATTTCCAGCGCAGCTGGCACGAGTCCTGGATGCTGGAGGACGGCATCGTCAAGGATGGCAGCTACAACATCGACCAAGGGGTCGGGGTACGCGCTGTCAGTGGCGAGAAAACCGGCTTTGCCTACTCCGACGAGCTGAGCCTGCTGGCGCTGCAACAGTCGGTCACTGCTGCCCGCGGCATTGCCGCTGCCGGTGCCCAGGGCAATGTGAAGGCCTGGGCTCGTACAGAGGCCAACCTGCTCTATCCGGCCATGGATCCCCTGCAGACCCTCGACAAGCACCAGAAGATTGCCTTGCTGGAGCAGATGGACAAGTTCGCCCGCAGTCTTGATCCCGTTATCAATCAGGTGATGGCCTCCATCAGCGGTGTCTATGAAGAGATACTGGTGGCAGCCACCGACGGTACGCTCGCTGCTGATATACGCCCCCTGGTTCGGCTGTCGGTGACCGTCATCGCCGAGAAAGGTGAGCGCCGCGAGCGTGGCAGCGCCGGTGGTGGTGGTCGTTGTGGTTATGACTATTTCCTGGAGCTGGACGGGCTGGAGAGCCGCGCTTTTGGCTATGTGCGCGAGGCCGTGCGTCAGGCGCTGGTCAACCTGGAGGCCATTGATGCTCCCGCTGGTACCATGCCGGTGGTACTCGGTGCCGGCTGGCCCGGCGTGCTGTTGCACGAGGCCGTGGGCCATGGCCTGGAGGGGGACTTCAACCGCAAGGGCTCGTCTGCATTTGCCGGCCGCATCGGCGAACAGGTGGCCTCCAAGCACTGCACCATAGTCGATGACGGCACACTGCCGGGTCGGCGCGGCTCCGTCTCCATCGATGACGAAGGGACGCCGGGCGGCTACAACGTCTTGATCGAGAACGGCATCCTCAAGGGTTACTTGCAGGACAAGCAGAACGCCCGCCTGATGGGGGTTCCGCTCACAGGTAACGGCCGCCGCGAATCCTACGCCGCCATGCCGATGCCGCGCATGACCAACACCTATATGCTGGCGGGTCAGTACGATCCGGCGGAGATCATCGCCTCGGTGAAGAAGGGTATCTATGCTCCCAACTTCGGCGGTGGTCAGGTGGATATCACTTCCGGCAAGTTTGTCTTCTCCGCCTCCGAGGCTTACCTCATCGAGGATGGCAAGATCACCACCCCCATCAAGGGCGCGACCCTGATAGGCAATGGTCCGGAAGCCATGAGTCTGGTTTCCATGGTGGGCAGTGATCTGGCACTGGATCGTGGTGTCGGCGTCTGCGGCAAAGAGGGGCAGAGCGTGCCGGTCGGTGTCGGCCAGCCCACACTCAAGCTGGATCAACTCACAGTGGGCGGCACCCAGTAAGGGGTTTAACCCACTACGTTGTCAATGACCCCGGCCATGTGCCGGGGTCATTGTTTTGGGTAGTGCAAGCCAGACAACAAAAAGCCCCGGCGACTGGCCGGGGCTGCTGGATACGAGTGACAGGGTCAGTTGACCGATATGGCTCTGGCATCGATGTAGAAGCGGGCATTGCCTTGTTGGTCGACCCTGATTTGGGCCACCAGACGATCGCTTTTTTTGTACTCCCATCGGGTTTTTATCCGGGCCAGGGCTGGGCTGGCTACACCAACTACATTCAGATATTCATGAAACAGGCTGTAGCTTCCAATTTCGGTCAGCATCTTTTCCATCATTTGCACATCTCCTGAAGTAAGTGGGCGCCTGTCTGCAAAGCTAACAACTGATCTCTGAACTGAATCTGTATGAAAAACACACTAACTCATTTGTGTATCAATAACATGATCAGGCGCAAGATCAGTGGCGATTTGTGAGGTTTTTTGACACCGTTTTCAGTCAGGGGTGGCGCGGCTCCTGTCGTTGATCAGGGGTGTCTGGCAGGGATGGCAAGGAAGGCGTGGTGTGTATCGAGTGTGCGCCGTGGAAGACAGGATCCTGTGCCACTTCCTTGATGCCGTTGATACAGAATTGCATGCCCATGCACACCAGCAGAAAACCCATGATCCGGGTCATGGCATCGATGCCGGTAGCGCCGAGGATCTTGCAGACCGGATCCGCCAGCTTCAATACGCCCCAGCTGATCAGACTCATCAGGGCAAACGCTGTGACCATGGCGCCGTAGATGGTGAGGCGGTTGTACTCGTCGGGCAGCTCGGCAATCTGGGCAGCGCCGCTGATCACCAGCGCCATGGTACCCGGCCCGCACATGCTGGGCATGGTCAGTGGCACGAAGGCGATGCTCTGGTTGATATCGACCCCGTTGGTCTGACTGGGGGCTGGGAACAGCATGCGAAAGCCGATAAAGCCGATGATGAGACCCCCTGCCAGCCGCAAGCCTGGAATGGATATCCCGAACAGATCCAGAATGGAGGAGCCGATAAAGAAGGTGATGCAGAGGGTGAAAAACAGATAGATAGCCGCCAGGTTGACCTGGCGGCGCACATGCTCCCGCGACATGCCCTTGCTCAGCCCCAATAGCAGGGTGGCCGTGGTTGGCGGGTTGACCATGGGCAGCAGCGCCAGCAAGGCGAGAAATACGACTTGAAAGAACATCTTGAGCCTCGGATAACGGAATTGGGTGACAGTCTGGAGCCCGGTATTCGCCTGGCCCTAAGGGGGAGGCTATCCTATGTCGGCCGTACTGAACACAAGGACAATAAAAAAGCCCCGAAGATGTCCGGGGCTTTTTCGTTGGTCAGGCGGCTTGTGGCGCCGTCTGCCGCTGGTTGCGCTGTTGCAACCACAGCAGCACACCGATGGCAAAGCCGAGTGCCGACAGACTCACCACATAGTGGGAGGGAGCCAGCACGTCGTTCTTCATCCACAGGGTCACCAGCATGGGGGTGAGGCCGCCGAAGATGGCGTAGGCCACGTTGTAGGAGAACGACAATCCCGAGAAGCGCACTACCGCCGGGAAGGCGTTGACCATGACGTAGGGCACGGCCCCGACAATTCCGACCGCGAAGCCCGCCAGCATGTAGAGCGGTACCAGCTGCTCTGTGCCCGCGACCAGACCGTGATAGAAGGCGTAGCTGGAACCTGCCAGCAGCAATGAGCCCAGCATGAAGGTGGGGCCGCTGCCGAGGGCATCGATCAGCCTGCCATAGACGATGCAGCCCAGGGTCAGGGCCAGGATGGCCAGAGAGTTGGCGGTCAGGGCATCGGCCGGGCTGATGCCATGTACCTTCTGCAGATAGGTGGGGGTCATCAGTATCACCACCACGATACCGGCGGAGAGCAGCCAGGTCAGCAGCATGGAGATCACCACGCTGCCCTTGTGGCTGCGCAGCACCGTCTTGAGCGGCAGCTCCTCCGCCAGCGCCTTGTTGGCCTGCATCTCGGCGAAGACAGGGGTTTCGTGCAGCCAGCGGCGCAGATACATGGCGACTATGCCAAAGATGCCCCCCAGCAGGAAGGGAACCCGCCAGCCCCACTCACTTACCTCGGCCGGGGTCAGGTTCTTGTTGACCGCGGTGGCGATGAGGGAGCCGAGCAGTATGCCGGCAGTCAGTCCGGCGGTGAGGGTGCCACAGGCGAGCCCGACCCGGCGGGCACATGCTCCGCCACGAACACCCAGGCGCCCGGTACTTCGCCACCGATGGCGGCTCCTTGCAGTATGCGCAAACCCAGCAGGGCAAGCGGTGCGCCTATGCCCAGTACCGCATAGGTGGGCAAGAGGCCGATCATCAGGGTGGGCAGCGCCATCAGCAGTATGCTCAGGGTAAACATCCGCTTGCGGCCGATGAGATCGCCAAAATGGGCCATGATGATGCCGCCAAGGGGGCGAGCCAGATAGCCGGCGGCGAAGATGCCGAAGGTCTGGAACTGGCGCAGCCACTCGGGAATATCGGCCGGGAAGAACAGCTCGCCGATCACCACGGCGAAGAAGACGAAGATGATAAAATCGTAGAATTCGAGGGCTCCGCCGAGGGCTGCCAGGCTCAGTGTCTTGTAATCCTGTCGGTTGAGGGGGCGGCTGTGGTCGTAAGTTTGCGTGACTGTCGTCATATCCTTATGTTTCCCATCGTTTTTTTAGTTATTGTTCCCCATCCTTTCAGGGGAAACGCTCATTACCGAGGGTATGCTTTTGCATCCCGGTATGTAAATCGCACAATTCGCAATACAGTCTTGCAGCTTTTTGGTGCAGCAAGACCGGCAACATCATGACGAAGACACAATGGGAGAAATCATGACGAAGACAAAGGTGCTGCTCTCCTGGAGCAGTGGCAAGGACAGCGCCTGGGCACTGCACAGATTGCAGCAGGATCCGGCCATCGAGGTAGTGGGGCTGTTTACCACCCTCAATCAGGCTTTCGAGCGGGTGGCCATGCACGGGGTGCGCAAGCAGTTGCTGATGCAGCAGGCCGAGTGTGTGGGATTGCCGCTGACCACCCTCGATCTGCCCTGGCCCTGCACCAATGAGGATTACGCCCGCATCATGACCGGCTTCATCGCGAGCGTGGTGGCGCAGGGGATCCGCCACATGGCGTTTGGCGACCTCTTCCTCGAGGATGTGCGCGCCTATCGGGAGAAACAGCTGGTGGGAACGGGCATAGAACCCTTGTTCCCGTTGTGGGGCAGCAAGACGGACGAGCTGGCTCAGCAAATGATGGCGGCGGGGCTGAGGGCCAGGATCAGCTCCCTTGACCCGAAAAAGCTGGATGCCAGTCTGAGTGGTCACGATTTCGATCCTGCCCTGCTGGCGGCCTTGCCGCAAGGGGTGGATCCGTGCGGCGAGAACGGCGAGTTTCACACCCTGGCCTATGATGGTCCCATGTTTCTGCGCCCGTTGGCGATGTACGTGGGAGAGACGGTGGAGCGGGACGGCTTCATCTTCACTGACTTGTTGCCTGCGCACTCCGCCGCCTAGTCGAGGTTGGCCTCCTGTTCGCCCTTGTCATCGTTGTAGCGCAGTGCAATTTCGTGAAACAGCAGGTGGATGCGGGCGAAGGCATCCGTGATGTCGGGATCGAAGTGACTGCTGCGCCCCGCCAATATGATGGGGACCACCTCCGTATGGGACATGGCCGCCTTGTAACACCGCTTGCTGATCAGGGCATCGTACACATCTGCCAGCGCCATCAGTCGGGCCGACAGGGGGATCTCATCCCCCATCAGACCGTAGGGGTAGCCGGTGCCATCCCATTTCTCGTGGTGGTAGCAGGCGATCTCCTTGGCCAGTCGCAGAAACTCGACCTCCACCCCCAGCGCTTCCTCGGCGTGGACTATGGCCTCCTTGCCGAGGATGGAGTGGTGCTTCATCTGGGTGAACTCATCCGCATCCAGCTTGCCGGGTTTGAGCAGGATCCGGTCCGGTACGCCGACCTTGCCAATATCGTGCAGGGGGGCAGACTTGAACAGCAGATCTATGGTCTTTGGGGTCAGCTCTGCACGAAAGCGAGGGTGATCGCACAGGGTTTCCGCTAATAGCTTCACATAGTGCTGGGTGCGCAGTATGTGGTTGCCGGTCTCGTTGTCCCGGGTCTCGGCCAGAGAGGCGAGGGAGTGGATGGTGATGTTCTGGATCAGCTCGTTTTCACGGGTGCGCCGTTCCACCTCCTGTTCCAGATAGGCATTTTGGTCATGGAGCAGATCACGTGCAGCTTTCAGTTCAAGGTGGTTTCTGACGCGGGCCAGTACGATGGCGGGAGAGATAGGCTTGTGGATATAGTCCACGGCGCCGAGTGCCAGTCCGTGCGCTTCTGCGCTCTCCTCTACCTTGGCGGTCAGGAAAATCACCGGAATATGCCGCGCCTGCGGCATCTCCTGCAGTGCCTGCATCACCTGATAGCCATCCATCTGGGGCATCACCACATCGAGCAGGATCAGGTCCACCCGGGTGCCTGATGACAGTATCTCCAGCGCCCGCTGGCCACTGATGGCAACCTTGACCCGATAGTGCGGGCCCAGCAGGGCGCTGAGCAGGGAGAGGTTTTCAGGGGTGTCATCGACCACCAGCAGTGTGGGTTTGGTGTCGGGATCCAGCAAGTTGAGCATAGTGGTGCCTCACTCTTGGTTGAACAGATCGGGCCTGAGGGCCCGGACTTGTTGCAGGTGTGCCAGTGCATCCGTAAAACGGAAGCGGGTCATGGCGTCTGCCATCGTCGATGCTGTTTCTCCCAGCTGTCCAGTCAGCTGTTTCTGATGTTGCTGGAACAGGGTCAGAGCTTCTGCATCATCTTCCACCAGCAGTTGGGTCAGCTGCGCCAGCAGGGGCGCTATGTCTGTTGGCTCTTGCTCCGGCAGGCCAGGGGCTGTCTGGGTGGGCAGCAGGGCCAGCACGCCATCGCTCAGTTGCTGTTGCATCTGCAGCCCCTGTTCGGCCAGCGGTAGCAGGCTGGTGGTGTCGTCTCCGCGGGAGAGCGCACTCTCCAGCCTGGCCGAGATATCTCGCAGTGGATCGGCACCCAGAGTGGCGGCAATCCCTTTGAGGGTATGGGCTTGCCGATGGGCTTCCTCCCTGTCGTTTGTCTGCAGGGCGGTGATCAGGCTCTGCATGGGTTGGGTTCCCTGTTGGGCGAACCGTTGCAGCAGGTCCTGATACCACTCCCAGTTGTGCATCAGCCGTTGCAGAGCTGCCTCGGCATTGAGCCCGAGCGCCTTTAGCTGCGGCAGTAAAGGCATGTCCTGTGGTGAGGGTGAAGTCTTGCGTGTTGCATCGGTTTCACGGCTGAAGGCGGGCACCCAGCGTTGCAGGGCGGCATAGAGCTTGTCGGGGTCGATGGGCTTGGCGATATGGTCATCCATACCCGCTGCCAGGCAGCGCTCTCTGTCACCGGCCATGACATTGGCCGTCATGGCAAGGATCGGGATCTGGTGCCCATCGCTCTCTTGCTGGCGCAGTTGACGGGTGGCGGCCAGTCCATCCATCACCGGCATCTGCATGTCCATCAGGATCAGGTCGTATGGCTGTTGCGCCGCCATTTGCAGGGCAATGGCACCATTGCCGGCGATGCTGACGTCGGCTCCCACCGCTCGCAGCAGCTCCATCGCCACCTGCTGGTTCAGCTCGTTGTCTTCTGCCAGCAGTATGCGGAGTCCGTCGAAGCGATAGCTGTGGGTGGGCTGGGGGGGCTTCAAGGTGATCGCAGTGGTTTGATGGCCAAACAGCCCTATGATGGTATCGAACAGCACTGAGGCACACACCGGCTTGACCAGCACCCGGTCAAAGCCGGCGGACTGGGCTTCGCGAAAGACCTCTTCCCGCCCATAACCCGTCACCATGACCCGATAGAGCCGCTTGCCAAGGCCGCGGGCAATGAGGCGGCGCCCCGTCTCTATGCCATCCAGCCCCGGCATGTGCCAATCCAGCAGCACCACCTCATAGGCGTTACCTTCCTGTTCGGCGCTGGCGATCATCTGCAACGCCTGCTGACCCGATTCGGCGGTGTCCACCACGAAGCTCATGCTGCGCAGCAGGGCAGCCAGTATGGTGCGGGCGCTGGCACTGTCGTCGGCCACCAGCATGCGGCGCCCACGCAGGTCCAGACTCGGCAGATAGCGTGATCTGTATCTGCCACGGCCGAGTCGGGCGGTAAACCAGAAGGTGCTTCCCTTGCCCGGTTCGCTCTGCACGCCGACCTCACCCCCCATCAGTGCCGCCAGTTCGCGGGAGATGGCGAGCCCGAGGCCGGTGCCGCCGTATTTGCGGGTGGTGGAGCTGTCCGCCTGCTGGAAAGACTGGAACAGCCGCTGCTGCTGTTCCTGGCTCATGCCGATCCCCGTGTCCTGCACCGAACAGTGCAACAGCACCTCCTTAGGCAGTTTTTCCAGGCAAGTGACCTTGACCAGTATCTCCCCCTGCTCGGTGAATTTGACCGCATTGTTGGCGTAGTTGATCAGGATCTGGCCAAGTCTGAGGGGATCGCCATAGAGCAGGGTGTCGAGCTGGTGGTCGACTTCGAACAGCAGCTCTATGCCCTTGGCTTCGGCCTTCTCGCCCACCAGGGTCGCCAGATTTTCCAGCACATGGTCGAGATCGAACTCGATCTGCTCCAGATCCAGCTTGCCCGCCTCTATCTTGGAGAAGTCGAGGATATCGTTGATGATGCCGAGCAGGTGCTGGGCCGAGCGCTGGATCTTGCCCACATAGTCGGCTTGCTGCGGATCGAGTCGGGTTTGCAGGGCGAGGTGGGCCATGCCCAGGATGGCGTTCATGGGGGTGCGGATTTCGTGGCTCATGTTGGCGAGAAAATCGCTCTTGGCCCGGGTCGCGCTTTCTGCCAGCTCATAGGCCTGCTCCAGCTCCTGATTCTTGGTCTGCATCACGGCGAACAGCTCATCCCGGGTCGGTTCGGCGAACTGCTGCTGCATCTGCATCTGCAACAGCAGAGCGTCATCGGGCCAGTGCGGCAGGTGGCATACCAGGGCGATGTCAGTGTCAGAGTGAGGAACCAGCCGAATGTTGCCATGGGCAGCGCCGGACGGGCTGTGCTGCAGTGGCTCGTCCGCCGAGAGGGAGACCCACAGCTCCTGCGTATGGCTTTCCAGCCACAGCTGGAGTTGCAGCGAGTCGGTGGTCGCCGTCAGCTGGCGCACCAGCTCCGAGGTGGTACCCGCCAGCGGCGCCACGAAGGTGGGGTTCTTGTCGATGCAGGTGAGCACCTGGATCACCTTGCGTCTGGCGGTGAGGGCTGCCGCCGGGCCAGAGAGCCTGATATCACCGATCCGCTGCCGCATCTAGCGCTCCTTCTCCGGTTGTACCCGCAACACGATACAACTCGCATCGTCCGTGCTGCGGCCGCTGTGGTCTATGACTTGACGGGCCAGGATGGCGGGATCCTCCCCCAGATCCAGTGCGCCGTCACGCAGGTTGAGCGATTCGCTGATGCCATCCGAATAGAGCATCAGCACATCCCCCGGCTCCATGGGCTGGCGTTGCAGCAAGGGGGTGGGGAAGCGCTCCCCCAGCACTCCATCGCGGGAGATGCCGCGCCAGAGGTCATGGCCGCGCAGACAGATGCGGGTGTTGCCGATACCGGCGTAGCTCAGTTCCCCCCGTTCACTGTTGACCAGGGCTATGCCAGCTGCCGCTCCCCGTGTACCGATGCAGTGTTGGTGCAACAGCTGCAGCAGAGGTGCCGGCTCCTGCTCAGGGGTGTTTTGCAGCGCCTCTTCCAGTGTCAGTGCCAGCTTGTTGGCCGAGGTGCCGTGGCCGCTGACATCGATCAGTACCAGCAAGACGCCGTCGGGGGAGGGACGGATAAAGACCAGATCGCCGGAGACCTTTTCCGGATAGCAGGGCCTGTTTTCGCTGGCCCATGCCAGTTTCAAACCAGGCTGACCCCATGACTGGGTTGGCATTGCGAGGCGTATCGTCGAGGGTGCCGCGCCCAGCCACTTTCGAGCCTGCACCAGGGTGCCCCCTTCCGGTGGTGTGCTGATGGTGAGCTCTGACATCATGCGCCGCACGCCGGGTAGCCCCAGCCCCAGGGTGCCCGAGGTGCTGTAGTGATCCTGCAGGGCCTGATGCACATCCGGTATGCCGGGCCCTTTGTCACGGGCGATGATGTCGATGCAGGCCCGTCCCTTGGGGTGATGGAGGGTCAGGGTGATCTCCCCCTGCCCGGCGTATTTCAGGATATTGCTGCCAAGCTCGGAAACCACGGTGGAGAGCATGGCACGATCCACGTCAGACAGGCTGGCGATAAAGGGAAGCCGACGCACCGCCATCACAGTCAGGTGCAGATCGATATCGTGGCGTAGCGGATAGTTGGCCTCCTGAGTCGCATGCTCTTGCATCATGGCGCTTTACTCCTCGCCCTTGAGATGGCGGACGTGGGCGAAGGCGTCGTCCATGTCGATGAAGCAGCGCAGCGGCCCGGGCTGCGCTTCGGCCAGCGCCAGAGACGCGGCGATCCCGGCATTGAGCCCCACCAGCAGGCAGATGGCGCCTAACAGGCGGCATACCTCGGCCCGCTTGCGTACCTGTCTGAATTCATGGTGATCCAGCAGCATGACGCCGGAGAAGTCGAGCAACACGGCATGGTGACGCCCGTGTACCAGTCGCTGGGAGAGGGCCTGCATCAGCATCTGCATGCCATCGTCACCGAGATCGGGACGCATGCTGACCACTATGCAGTCGGCCACATCGGCGATGCCAAGATCGTTGTTGAGCTGCATGGTCATGGCCGCATCCTAGAGGGTGGAACCGACCCGTTTGAGCGCTATTTCGAAGGCATCTCTCAGGGTTGCCGTGGTGCGGACGTCACCGACCGACACCCCCAGCTCCACCATGGTGCGGGCAATGGCGGGAGAGACTCCCGAGATGATGGCCTCACAGCCCATGAACTGGGTCGCCTTGGTGATCTTGATCAGCTGGTTGGCGACGCCGGTATCCACGGTAGCGACACCGGCAATATCCAGCACGAAGACCCGGGCCCGGGTTTCGGCGATCTTGGTGAGCGACTTGTTCATCACGTCGGCGGTGCGCATTGAGTCGATGATCCCCACCAATGGCAGCAGCAGGATCCCGTCCCAGATAGGGGTGACAGGAGTAGACATCTCCTGCAGCGACTTGTGCAGCTCCTCGCGAACTCTGGCGGCCTCTTCCGCTTCCACCATGGCACGCTTGAGCTGACGGTGCTGCTCCACCTGCGCCGTTATGTCGGTGGCAAATTTGACGATTTTGCTGGGCTTGCCGTTCAGATCCAGCACCGGGTTGTAGGATCCCTGGATCCAGACCTCCTGTCCCTGCTTGCCGAGCCGGCAGAATTCGCCTGCGAGAAACTCGCCCCGTCGCAGTGTTTCCCAGAAGGTGCGGTAATCCGCCGACTGGGCGTAGTCCGGGTCAACCAGCAGCCTGTGGTGCTGGCCCTTCAGCTCCTCCAGCCGGTAGCCCACTATGTCGAGAAAGCGTGGATTGGCATCCAGTATGGTGCCATCCAGAGAGAACTCCACCTTTCCCATGACCCGGCTCAGGGCATTGAGCTGGCCCTCGAAACTGGCAGTGAGCTGCTTCTGCCCGGTCAGATCCATGGCGTAGACGATGATGCGGGTCAGCTGCTCCTCGGCATCCAGAACCGGGCTGCAGGCACCCCGGATCCAGATATCCCGCCCCTGTTTATCCAGCAGGTGAAACTCGCTTTCCTGTGACGTGCCGCTGCGCAGCGTCTCCCAGAAAGTGTCATAAGTGGCAGACTGAGCCTCATCCGGGGAGAGCAGCATGCCGTGGTGCTTGCCCTTTAGCTCATCCAGCGGGTAGCCCATGATGGTGAGAAAATGAGGGTTGGCATCCAGGATCTGCCCCTCTGGCGAGAGTTCGAGCCGGGCCAGCACCTGATCGATGGCGTCCATCCCGGCCTGATGAGGGGAAGGGGCCGAACCGGTGGTCTTGGAAGAGGAAGTGTGCGCGTCCATGGCATCTCCAGTGAGAGGGAGTCGTTGATTTTGATGTCAATAAAGGGTGCTAAGCAGTTATAGCCCACTCCGGCTCTTCCGGCTGGAATAAAGGGTCAAAAGAGGCTTGTCATCTTCCGGTTGCTGGATGTTTATTCCGAGGGGACAAAACAGGGTGGGAGCTATCCACCGAGCCCTGTTTTGTGGCGAGTTTCACGGTTTGCATCGGCAGCATGGGGCAGGATTGGCACCCTGTTTCGTTCACGTCATGAGTTGTGCCATGCCCGCTTTTTCCCGTCTTACCCTGATAGCATCCCTGTTTGCCGCCACCTTCAGTCTGCCCGCCCTGGCCGATCAGATCGTGACCAGCCCGGCCGGTGTCACGACAGTGACCATGGCCCAGCAGGCTCCTGTTCATTGGGTCTCGGTAGAGCAGATTGCCAAGAGTCTGGATGGTTTACCCCCGATGGCGGTAGGTTTTGATATCGACGATACCCTGCTCTTCTCCAGCCCGGGTTTCTATCGCGGCAAGCAGGAGTTCTCGCCCAACGACGAGAGCTATCTGAAGAACCCTGCCTTCTGGGAGAAGATGAACAACGGCTGGGATGCGTTCAGCATGCCGAAAGAGGTGGGCAAGGCGCTGATCGCCATGCACCTCAAACGCGGCGATCACATCTATTTCGTCACTGGCCGTTCTGCCACCAAAACGGAAACCGTGAGCCAGACCCTGCAGCAGACCATGGGGATCCCCGCCGATCGACTCAATCCGGTGATCTTCGCCGGCGATCAGCCGGGCCAGAACACCAAGGTGCAGTGGCTCAAGGATAAAGAGATAAAGGTCTTCTACGGCGATGCGGACGGGGATATCAAGGCTGCGCAGGAAGTGGGCGCCCGCGGCATTCGGCTGCTGCGGGCGGCAAACTCCAGCTATCGCCCACTGCCGCTGGCTGGCGCCCTGGGGGAAGAGGTGATCGTCAACTCCCAGTTCTGAGCGGCGTAAAACCGCTAGAAAAAAGCCGGATCCTGTCAGGATCCGGCTTTTTAGTGAGTCTGTGGCGCGGGTGTTGGCATCGTGGCATGGGTTGCCGACAAGTTCCCCTTGTTCGCGTACGGCGGTTTATTCCGCCCAGGGCATCTCGGGCAGGGAATCCAGAAACTGGGCGTAGCGCTCTAGGTTGAAGGGGCCCTGTTCAGCCTCCATCGCCATCAGCTCGGCACCGAGGGCGCAGGCGATATATTGCAGCGCCTCTTCCCGTGGGGTGCCCTTCATCACCAATCGCATCAGGGTCGCCTTGACCTGCAACGGATGACCGTCGATCAGCTGGTTGTCGACCATCTCCAGCAGGGTTTGCTCGTCAAAGAACTCGGTGGATTCGCTCATGGTGTACTTCCTCGTCATGCCATAAAAGATGCCAGTATAACGAAGCTGGCATTAACACTTTGAAATATTGCGATAAAAACATTTCTGTGGCGCCAGTTTTTGTTACTCATACTTATCTGTGGGTTTGCTGTCAGCAAACGAAAACCATCATAAAATTGCATGGACGGATATCAATATGCCCACCATAGACTCTCTGTTATCCCATCCCCAAAACCTGCCCAATGTACCCGAAGTCATGCGCGATCTGGTACAGACCTTCAATGAGAAGGAGCCAGATACCCTGTTGATCGCCAAGAAGATCAACAAGGATCCCGTCATCTCTGCCAAGCTGCTGCGGCTGGCCAACTCCGCCAAGTTTGGCGGCAATCGTCAGGTTGCCACCGTCAACGAAGCCGTGGTGCGGCTCGGAGTCGATGTGGTACGCAACATGGTGCTGGCCTGCGGCCTGACGGGATCTGTTCATTCGGTGCCCGGCATCGATCTCAGGCACTTCTGGGGCAACGTGTTCGATGTGGCCGAGCTGGCCAGGTTGCTGGCCAAGCTAAAGGGCATGAAAGGGGAGGAGGTGTTCACCTGTGCCCTGTTGTTCGACATGGGGCGCCTCATCATGCATGTGGGTCTGCCGGAAAACATGGTTAACCACATTCAGGATCTTGAACCCAGCAAGGGGCGCGCCAAGGCAGAGGAGCTGGTGGTTGGTTTCAACTATGCCCAGACCGGGGCCGAGATGGCCAAGCGTTGGCAATTTCCCCTCAGTATCTGCCATGCGGTGGAGTACCACTACAACCCCATGCTGGCCAAGGAGTTTTCTGTCGAAGCTGGCCTGATCCATCTGGCCATCGCCCTGGCGGCCCAATCGGATGTGGGGGAGGTAGCGCCGCCCGAGTGGCCAACTCAGGTAGCAGACCGACTTGGTCTGCCATGGTCTGACTGCGCCGCCGTGCTGGTGGCGATGCGGGAACACGGTAATGGCTATGCGGGTTTGCTGGCGGCCTGAGCCCGCTCATATTGTCACCGGGCCGCAATGCGGCCCTTTTTCATGGGGTTTGCCTTGCCAACCCTGCGGTGCAGAGGCAGTCTTGAAGGCCTGTATTTTCTGAAAGAGCCCTTGTCATGATCCTCTCCGAGCGCCTGCTGCTGCGCGAACTGACCATCGCTGATGCTCCCTTTATCCTCGAGCTGCTCAACGACAGCGATTTCCACCGTTACATTGGCGATCGCGGTGTGCGTACCCTGGCGGATGCCGAACACTACATCCAGCAAGGGCCCGCGGTCAGTTATGCTCGCCATGGCCACGGCCTCTATCTGGTGGCGCGCAGAGGCGATGAAGCCAAGATCGGCATCTGTGGTTTGATCAGGCGAGACACCCTGCCCTGTGAAGACATTGGCTATGCCTTCCTGCCCGCCTATCGTGGTCAGGGTTATGGCATAGAAGCGGCAAAGGCGGCGCTGCAGGACGGCCGGGAAAGGTTGGGGATTGTGCGTGTCATCGCCATAGTCACACCGGGCAACGAACGATCACTGACACTGCTGGCCAAGCTGGGGCTGGTACAAAGCCGACTGGTCAAGTTGAGCGAGGATGCCGACGCGTGTCTGCTGCTGGAGGCTGCCGGAGCTGAAACGAACCTGGCCTGAGGTATGAAACGGGGATGCAGCTTTCAGTCAGTGATGGAAGGCGATGCTGACGGTGCTGGTTCAGGAGAATAAACAGGAGTTGAAGCAAAGAGGCCGCCGTGAGTTGCGGCCTGTCTGCATCGGGCGCTGCCGGAGGGCAGGCAGGATCAGTTGAGGTCTTCGATGGAGAACTCGCCAGCGATACCATCACAGGAGATGGCGAAACCGCCGCTGAAGCGGGTGCTGAACTGGATCAGGAACGCATCGGAATCCTGCTCTTGGACAGGCAGGTTGATGGGTTTGCTACGACGCAGGGGTTTGTGTGTATGTATGGCTTTCATCATGAAATTTCTCTATATAAATTAAGTGTTTGCTCCCTGTGTTGGCAAATGTCAGGTTAATGGACGCGGTCGACTTTGTGGTCAACAAGCGCGCAGGAATACCCAGCCCTGTCAGGGGCGTCTGCACTATCAAGGAATATGCTGATGCATAAATCAAATTGGGTGGGCAGAGCGAGTCTGCGCCGTGAGAGCCGGGCAACGCAGGCAGACAGCCTGACGGTTCTCGAGGCGAGTAAATCAGAGGGAGGTTATGCGGATACTGACAGGATTCATCGTGAGTGAAGCATTGCAGGGTAAACATAAACAGGGCTGATTAACTAGCCGGCGCGCATTCTCTCCTCGATATGAATAAAAAGCAAACAATTATTTGGTGATTTTGTACCAGATCCGTTTTTGTCGTGTTCTCCGAGATAAAAAGGGCTCCCGTCGGGAGCCCTTTTTCAGCAGGTCAATCACTGTCAGACGGTGACTCAGTAGTCGCCGCTGGCCTTCTTGGCGGCGGTGATCATGGGTGTAATGGTCATGCCCTGCACCACGATGGAGAACATCACCACAGAGTAGGTCATCACCAGTATGACCTGACGCAGATCGACGTTGTGCTCGGGTATCATCATGACACCGGAAGGCAGTGCCAGCGCCATGGCCATGGCCAGACCGCCACGCAAGCCGCCCCAGGTAAGGATGCGGATGGTGAAGCGGTTGTAGGTGCGAAAACGGCGGAAGGCCATGAAGGGGACAGAGACGCTGATGAAGCGCGCCGCCAGGCAGAGCGGTACCGCGATAACCAGCAGGATCCAGTCACGCCAGGCGAGATCCAGCAGCACCAGTGCCAGACCGATCAGCAGGAACAAGAGCGCGTTGAGGAACTGGTCCATCAACTCCCAGAAGTGATCCAGATAGTGGCTGCTCTGCTCGGAGAAGCCGGAGTGACGGGTCCAGTTGCCGATCATGATGCCGGTGACCACCATGGCCAGGGCACCGGAGACACCCATCATATTGGCGAGGGCAAAGCCGGCAGTCGGTATGCAAAGGGTCAGCAGCAGCTCCAGGGAGCCATCGTCGGTGGCACTGATCATCACGTGGGCGATGAGGCCCAGCACGGCGCCGAACAAGATGCCACCGAGGGCCTCGTGCAGGAACAGACCGGCGACGCTGCCGAAGGTCGGTTCAACGCCGCCAAACGCCACGGCAAATATGGTGGCGAATATCACCAGACCGGTACCGTCGTTGAACAGGGATTCCCCTTCAATTTGAATGGCGATCTGGGGGGGCGCCTGCATCTTCTTGACGATGGCCAGCACGGCAATGGGGTCGGTGGGGGTGATCAGGGCCCCGAACAGCAGGCAATAGACCAGCGGTACTTCCCAGCCCAGCAGCTTGGCGATGAACCAGAAGCCGTAACCGATCAGGAAGGTGGAGAGCAGGGTGGAGAAGATCGCCAGTATGGTGATTTCCCACTTCTGGCTGCGCAAGGCCTTGAGGTTGATGCCAATGCCGCCAGCGAACAGCAGGAAGCCCAGGATCCCCTTCAGCAGGAAATTCTGGAAGTCGATGCTCTTCATGGTTTCGATGGCCAGGGGCTCAAGGTTGAACCAACCCAGTTTGCCAAACAGCACCATCAGGGCGGAGATCAGCATGGATCCGGCAGTGATGGCGATGGTGGTCTGGATCTTCACGACATACTGGTTGGCAAAGGCGATCAGGATCGCCAACGCTGCCAAAAAGCAGAGTGTGTAGTAGACGCTCATGGTTATTTTTCTCGTTAGTAAACAGCAAGCACGTATCCTTCGCTGAGGACCGGCATAGGGTACTCTGGGGTCACATGTTACTCATTACCTATTTATGAGTATCCGGTGGTTATTGTGGACTCCACTGTGGACAGATAGACGGCTAGATTTCCATTTGATTTGTTTGCTGCTAGGATGACCTTCACGCAGTTGCATGGATGTAAGAGGAGCGAGCGGTGTTGAACGAAAAGCCGAGCATAAAGTCGGACATAACAAAGAAACTGGAATCCTGTCTCAAGGAACGGATCCTGATCATCGACGGGGCCATGGGCACCATGATCCAGGGCTACAAGCTGGGCGAGGCGGATTATCGCGGTGAGCGGTTTGCCGACTGGCATACCGACATCAAGGGCAACAACGACCTGCTGGTGCTGACCAGGCCCGGGATCATTCGCGAGATCCACGATCAGTATTGTGCCGCCGGGGCCGACATCCTCGAAACCAACACCTTCAACGCCACTCGCATCGCCATGGCCGATTACGAGATGGAAGATCTTTCGGCCGAGATCAACCGCGAGGCGGCCCGGCTGGCCCGTGCCGTGGCAGACGAATGGACGGCTAGGAACCCCGCCAGACCGCGCTTTGTCGCCGGTGTGCTGGGTCCCACCAACCGCACCTGCTCCATCTCGCCGGACGTGAACGATCCCGGCAAGCGCAACGTCACCTATGACCAGCTGGTGGCTGCGTATACGGAGTCGACCCATGCCCTGATCGAGGGTGGCGCCGACCTCATTCTGATCGAGACCATCTTCGATACCCTCAACGCCAAGGCGGCTGCCTTCGCGGTGGAAGGGGTGTTTGAGGCGCTGGGTTACAGCCTGCCGGTGATGATCTCCGGCACCATCACGGATGCCTCGGGCCGTACTCTCTCCGGTCAGACCACCGAAGCCTTCTATCACTCCCTGCGCCATGTCAAACCCATCTCGTTCGGTCTGAACTGTGCGCTGGGGCCCGACGAGCTGCGCCAATATGTGGAGGAGCTGTCGCGCATCAGCGAGACCTTTGTGAGCGCCCACCCCAACGCCGGTCTGCCCAATGCGTTCGGCGAGTACGATCTCGATGCGGGTGAGATGGCTGACCATATCCGCGAGTGGGCCCAAAGCGGTTTTCTCAACATGGTGGGGGGCTGCTGCGGCACCACCCCGACCCATATTCGCGCCATGAGTGACGCTGTCGCCGGCATCAAGCCGCGCACCTTGCCCACGCTGCCGGTCGCCTGCCGCCTGTCGGGTCTCGAGCCCCTCATCATCACGGCGGACTCCATGTTTGTGAACGTGGGTGAGCGTACCAACGTCACCGGTTCCGCCAAATTCAAGCGTCTCATCAAGGAGGGGCTCTACGACGAAGCCCTCGATGTGGCCAAGCAGCAGGTGGAGAGCGGCGCCCAGATCATCGACATCAACATGGACGAGGGGATGCTGGACGCCGAAGCGGCCATGGTGCGCTTCCTGAACCTCATCGCCGGTGAGCCTGATATCGCCCGAGTGCCGGTGATGATCGACTCCTCCAAGTGGGAGGTGCTGGAAGCCGGCCTCAAGTGCGTGCAGGGCAAGCCTGTGGTCAACTCCATCTCCATGAAGGAGGGGGAGGAGAAATTCATCCAGCAGGCCAAACTGCTGCGTCGCTATGGCGCCGCCGTCATCGTCATGGCGTTCGATGAGGTGGGCCAGGCTGACACTCGCACCCGCAAGTTTGAGATCTGCCAGCGCGCCTACCGGATCCTGGTGGATCAGGTGGGTTTTCCGCCGGAAGACATCATCTTCGATCCCAATATCTTCGCGGTGGCGACCGGCATCGACGAGCACAACAACTATGCGGTGGACTTCATCGAGGCGGTGAAGGACATCAAGACCCATTTGCCCCATGCCATGATCTCGGGCGGTGTCTCCAACGTCTCTTTCTCGTTTCGCGGCAATGAACCGGTGCGCGAAGCCATCCACGCTGTCTTCCTCTACCACGCCATCCAGAACGGCATGGACATGGGCATAGTCAACGCTGGTCAGCTCGCCATCTATGAAGACATACCGGCGGAGCTGAAGGCCAAGGTCGAGGCCGTGGTGCTCAACTTGAGTGACAGTGCCACCGAGGATTTGCTGGCCATCGCCGAGAAGTATCGTGGCGCCGGAGCCCAGGCGGAGGATCCGCGGGATCAGGAGTGGCGCAGCTGGCCGGTAGGCAAGCGGCTGGAACACGCTCTGGTCAAGGGCATAACAGACTTTATCGAAGAGGATACGGAAGAGGCGCGGGCCGGTGCCGAGAAGCCGCTACACGTGATCGAAGGGCCCCTGATGGACGGCATGAACGTGGTCGGCGATCTGTTTGGCGCGGGCAAGATGTTTCTGCCTCAGGTGGTCAAATCCGCCCGGGTGATGAAGCGGGCGGTGGCCTATCTGCAACCCTACATCGAAGCCGAGAAACAGGGCGGCTACAGCAACGGCAAGATAGTGCTCGCTACGGTGAAGGGGGACGTGCACGACATCGGCAAGAACATCGTCGGCGTTGTGTTGCAGTGCAACAACTACGAGATCGTCGACTTGGGGGTTATGGTCTCCTGCGAGACCATTCTCAAGACTGCCCGTGAAGTGGGAGCCGATATCATAGGGCTGTCTGGCCTGATCACACCGTCTCTCGACGAGATGGTGCACGTGGCCAAAGAGATGGAGCGTCAGGGCTTCAAGCTGCCGCTGCTGATCGGCGGTGCCACCACCTCCAAGGCCCACACAGCGGTCAAGATAGAGCAGAACTACAGCGAACCCGTGGTCTATGTGTCGAACGCGTCGCGCGCCGTCGGGGTGGCCCAGAGCTTGCTGAACCCGGAACTGAAGCCTGCCTTTGTCGCCCGCATTGACAAGGAGTACGAGGTTGCCCGGGATCAGCATGCCCGCAAGCAGCCGAGATCCAAGCCGGTCAGTCTGGCCCATGCCCGAGCCAACCGGCAGCAGCTGGACTGGGTGAACTATCAACCGCCGGCCCCCCGTGAGCTGGGCGTGCAGACGTTTGAGAACGTGCACGTCTCGGTGCTGCGCCCCTACATAGACTGGACGCCGTTTTTCCTCAGCTGGGAGCTGGCGGGCAAGTATCCGCGCATTCTCGAAGACGAGATCATAGGTGAGGAGGCGACCAAGCTGTTTGCCGATGCCAACGCCATGCTGGACAAGCTGGAGCAGGACGAGAGCGTGCGCTGCGCCGGCATCATAGGTCTGTTTCCGGCCAACACGATCGGCGACAGCATAGAGGTCTATACCGACGAGTCGCGCAGCAAGGTGCGCAAGGTGCTGCACCACCTGCGTCAGCAGAGCGAGAAGCAGGGCTTCCCCAACTACTGTCTGGCGGACTATGTGGCGCCGAAAGAGAGCGGCAAGCCGGACTGGATCGGTGCCTTCGCGGTGACGGGCGGAATCGGGGAAGAGGCCATCGCCACGGCCTACAAGGCGGATCACGACGACTACAATGCCATCCTCATCCAGGCGGTGTGCGACCGTCTCGCCGAGTATCTGCACGAACAGGTGCGCAAGGTGCACTGGGGCTATGCAGCCGACGAGGCCCTCAGCAATGAGGATCTGATCCGCGAGAACTACCGCGGCATACGCCCGGCGCCCGGTTACCCCGCCTGTCCCGAGCACACCGAGAAGGGCAGCATCTGGGAGCTGCTGGGCGTGGAGCAGGCCATCGGCATGAAGCTGACGGAATCCTACGCCATGTGGCCGGGAGCGGCCGTGTCGGGCTGGTACTTCTCCCACCCCGACAGCAAATACTTCGCGGTGGCGCAGATCCAGCAGGATCAGGTGGAAGATTACGCCGCCCGCAAGGGGATGACCCTGGCGGAAGCAGAACGCTGGCTGGGGCCGAACCTGAACTGAATCCCGATCTCCCGAGTGACATTGGTTGATCTTTGACGAGAAACGGCGGCATCCTTGGGCTGGTGGACAGACCAGCTTAGGGCCGCCGTTTGACATATCGGTGACAACGGGATTGCAGTGTGCAGTTCTGCGTGGTTTGTCTTGTTGTCAGGAGAAACAATTGGCGTTGTCTTGGCGCTGTGGCACCTTATACTCTCCCGCCCCATCCTGCCCAGGCACTGCCTTCTAGCGGAATTGTCATGAAGATCGCCATTTTATCCCGTGAGCCCAGAAACTATTCCACCCGCCGTCTGGTCGAGGTGGCGCAGGCCCGCGGTCATCAGGTAGAGGTGCTAGACACCCTGCGCTGCTATATGAATATCGCCTCCCACAGCCCCTCCATTCATTACGAAGGACGAGAGCTGGAGAGTTACGACGCCGTGATCCCGCGCATCGGCGCCAGCATCACCTTTTACGGCACCGCCGTGCTGCGCCAGTTCGAGATGATGAACACCATGGCTCTCAACAGCTCTGTGGCCATCTCCCGTTCCCGCGACAAGCTGCGGGCCATGCAGTTGTTGTCGCGCCACGGCATAGGTCTGCCCATCACCGGCTATGCCCACAGCACCCACGATGTGCCGGATCTCATCACCATGGTGGGGGGCGCCCCTCTGGTAGTGAAGCTGCTGGAAGGCACCCAGGGAATTGGCGTTGTGTTGTGCGAGACCCACAAGGCGGCCGAGAGCGTGATCGAGGCCTTTATCCAGACCAATAACAACATATTGGTGCAGGAGTATATCCGTGAGGCCAACGGCGCCGACATTCGCTGCCTGGTGGTCAATGGCAAGGTAGTCGCAGCCATGCGCCGTCAGGCCCAGCCGGGGGAGTTTCGCTCCAACCTGCACCGTGGCGGCACTGCCGAGGCGATCAAGATAAGCCCCGAAGAGCGGGCCACCGCAGTGCAGGCGGCCAAGATCATGGGGCTGGATGTGGCGGGTGTGGATATTCTGCGCTCTGCCCGTGGCCCTCTGGTGCTGGAGGTGAACTCCTCCCCCGGTCTGCAAGGGGTGGAAGCCGCCTCCGGCAAGGATGTGGCTGGCAAGATCATCGAGTTCCTGGAGCTCAAGGCGAGCCGCAAGAACAAGCCCGCCGAATAAGCCGCTGACGGCTTGCATCGCGGTATAAACACAAGGCGCCTTCGGGCGCCTTGTGTTGTTTGCGAGTCGGTTATTCCCGCATTTCCAGCCTGGCGCTGAAGATGCCTGCCTCCAGCCGGGTGTCTATCTGCCAGCCGAGCTTCTCGCAGATGCGCTGTATGATGGTGAGGCCGCAGCCGTAGCCGAGGATCTGATCCGGCGCGGCCGCAGTCGGGTTGCTGATGGTGAGTACGGGCCCGCACAGCTCGATCTCGATATGCCCCTCGGCATAGCTCAAGGCATTTTTCAGCAGGTTGCCGAGGGCAATGGCGAGCAAGGAGAGGGGGGCATTGACCTCGCTTGCCTCGTCCAGGGTGAGCCTGATATCGAGCGTCTCTCGCTGCAACAGCGGGGCGAGGCGTACCAGCTCCTGCCGGATCAGCGGTTCTACCCGTTGCAACGAACGCTCCACCGCCTCCTTGCGACCCAGCAGCAGGAAGGTCTCTGTGAGCAGTGCCATTTCGTCTGCTGCGGCGCGAATGCGGGTGGTGGCACGGGCGGCGGGGGCGGGCAAGTCCGTTACCTTGCCGAGCAGCGCTGCCGACCCCTGGATCACCATGTTGGGGGTGCGCAGCTCATGGCTGGCAAAACGGCTGAACTCCTGCTCGCGCGCGAACACGGCGGCCACCTCGTGTTTGCCGGTCAGCAGTGCCAGCTCGATCTCCCGCAATTCCTGCCAGGGGGCATCGGGCACGAAATCCGCCTGATCCGGGGTGAGGTGGGCGACCCTTTGCTGCAACCGCTGCAGTGGCCCCGTGATGTGACGCACCAGCCAGATGCCAAAACCGATGCACGCGATCAGCAGGGTCAAGCCTATCAGCCTGGTAGCCAGATGCAGCTGATCTTCGTAAGGATCCAGATAGTCGTCGGCGTCGTCGTTGAACACCAGATAGAGCAGCCCCTGGCCGGAGGGATGGGGCCTCACCAGGAAGTGCTTGTCCTCCTCGCCAAGCTGGTGCTCGAAGAAGCCCGGGCTCTGATAGGGCTTGAGCCAGGCTGGCAGTCGGCCCGCTTCGGTCCAGTAACTGGAGAACTGGCGTGGACTGGGGGCTGGGGCCGCCATGCCGAGCTGCAGCCAGTCATCGTTGTAGCGGGTGACCTCAGCTTCCAGCCAGTGACGCAGGCTCAACTCTTCCATCTTGTCTTCGGCCACCACCATCAACAGGCTGATGATGATCAGCAGCAGCATGCCCGCCCCGCTCAGGGTCAGGATCAGGCGATGGCGCAAACTGGGCAGGCTGACCTGGGTATCCGGCTGTGCCTGGTCAAGGCCTCCCGCTGGCTGGTTCATTGAATCACCCGATGGGGATGGGTCATGGCCTCCGGGTTTGATCATGATGTCACCAGTCGATAGCCCTGACCGTGGAGGGTTTCCAGCATGGGGGTAGGGAAGGGTTTGTCGAGGGCGTTGCGCAGGGCATAGATGTGGCTGCGCAGGGCATCGGAGTCTGGCTCTTCATCCCCCCAGACTGTCTCCAGCACTTCTTGCCGGCTCACCAGATGGGGGGCGCGGCGCACCAGCAGGGTGAGGATCTGGAACGGGATCTTGCCGAGCTTGAGCTCGACTCCGGCGCGGGTGGCGCGGCCACTGGCGGGATCCAGCGTCAGCTCGCCCACGCTGAGGGCCCCCATGTCGCTGCGGGGGCCACGCAGGGCCAGCGCCTGCAGCCGCACTTCCAGTTCCTCCATGGCGAACGGCTTGACCAGATAGTCATCGCCACCGGCCCGAAAGCCCGCCAGCTTGTCATCCAGACTGTCGCGGGCGGTGAGAAACAGCACTGGAGTCGCTATGCCATCGGCCCGCAGCCGCTCAACCGTGGAGAGGCCATCCAGACGCGGCATCATGACATCCATGATGATGACGTCGAAGCGCTGCTCGGCCAGCAGTTGCAGGGCAGCCTGACCGTGATAGGCGCAGTCCAGCCTGTGCCCGGCCAGCTCCAGGTAATCCATGATGGTTTCCGCGACCTGGGGATTGTCTTCCACCACCAGTATTTTCATGTTTTGATCTCCTGGTTTTGACCGATATTTCACGGTCATCTCACACTGGACGAGGCATCCTGTGTGGCAGTGTAACCCCGAGGATCCCTGATGAAGAAGTCTCTGTGCGCTCTGCTGCTGTTTATATTGTTGCCACTTGGCACTGCGCAGTCGGCCGAGTTCAAGTTGACCGGCCGCACCACCTGGCAACTGGGCCAGCTGATGGTCAACGGCATCCCCTTCGTGCTCGACGAAGGGACCCGCTTCAAGGATGGGCTGAGCGAGGACGATCTCGGTGGCCGCTGGGTCGATCTGGAAGGGGTGGTTGAGGAGGGGCTGAGGGTGATCCGCGAGGTGGAGGCGCTGGACGAAGAGGACGAGATGGAGCTGGAGGGACCGGTGGCGCAAGGACGGATCTGGGGCTATGTCACCTCGGATAACAGCCTGGCTCCCTTCGAAGGGCGCTGGCTGGAACTGGAGTGCAAGTTCGACGGCATGCGGTTGAGTCGTTGCCGCCAGGATGATTGAGCAGCAGGCGCATCTGGCGACCGGAAAAATTGCCCGCCCAGGCCCATAGTTAAACCTCATCAGGGTTTGACCATGGGCCTTCTGTTATGACACACACCTCCCTCCTGCTGCTGGCTCTGCCGTTCTGCACCCTTGCCGTCGATGGCGAGCTCTGGCAGGTGGAGCTGGAACACAACGATGGCATTCGGCTGCAATTTCAAGGCGCCGAGCTGGAGCTTGGCAGCGCCGCACTGGCCGGGGTGCGTCAGTTTTCCGACCTCAAGCCCGGTATGAAGCTCGCCATCCTGAGTCGCAACGGCGTCGCCGAACATATTCGCCTTGATGGACACGCCCCTGAGTCAGAACCGGCTGCCCAGTGGCGCCGGGCGGAGGGCACCTTGCTCGCCGTGACGGGCCATGCGCTGCAATTGCAGGGTCTGGGAGCAATGACATTTGATGCCGGTACCCGCTGGCTCAACGGCAGCCCCGCGGATCTGCAACCGGGGCGTACCCTGGTGCTGACCCGTGACGAGACGGGCCGCGTGACCGAGATACTGATCCCGAATCCAGAGGATGAGCCGAAATAATGCCGAGGCCTTGCTCACTTAATTGGGGAATATTTAAATTGCTAAATTAGAGTTCTCTTTTTTAAGATATTCTTAAATATGATTAAGTGACGAATAAAATAATAGAGCGCATGCTCTGATATTGTATTGCTCAATATAAAACAATGCTGAATATATCTTCCGATTAATTCTGTTTATATATTGAAGTGTGGGCTTGATCGCATAATGAGATTGATGCGACTGATACTGTCATACTCACATGCTGCCCGTTGATATATAAGTCGGGTGAATGCATGTCAGTGTTTAATATATTGGGGTTGCTATGAAAAAACTAAAAATAACTGGCTTGTCATTAATCATATCCGGCCTGCTGATGGCACAGGCGCAAGCGGCAGAGCCCGTCTATCCAGACCAGCTTCGCCTGTTTTCATTGGGGCAAGAGGTCTGTGGCGACAAGTATCGCCCCGTCAATCGAGAAGAGGCGCAGAGCGTCAAAAGCAATATTGTCGGCATGATGGGACAATGGCAAATAAGCGGACTCGCCAACGGCTGGGTCATTATGGGGCCGGGGTATAATGGTGAAATAAAACCAGGTTCAGCGTCCAGCACTTGGTGCTATCCGACCAATCCTGCTACCGGAGAAATACCGACTCTGTCTGCTCTGGATATTCCAGATGGTGATGAAGTAGATGTGCAATGGCGGCTGGTACATGACAGTGCTAATTTCATCAAACCAACCAGTTATCTGGCCCATTATCTCGGCTATGCCTGGGTAGGGGGAAATCACAGTCAATATGTCGGCGAAGACATGGATGTGACCCGTGATGGCGATGGCTGGGTGATCCGTGGCAACAATGACGGTGGCTGCGATGGTTATCGCTGTGGTGACAAGACCTCCATCAAGGTGAGCAATTTTGCCTACAACCTGGATCCTGACAGTTTCAAGCATGGCGATGTGACCCAGTCCGACCGCCAACTGGTCAAGACTGTGGTGGGGTGGGCTATCAACGACAGCGACACGCCTCAATCCGGTTATGACGTCACCCTGCGCTACGACACGGCCACCAACTGGTCCAAGACCAACACCTATGGCCTGAGCGAGAAGGTGACCACCAAGAACAAGTTCAAGTGGCCGCTGGTGGGGGAAACCGAGCTCTCCATCGAGATTGCTGCCAACCAGTCCTGGGCCTCCCAGAACGGGGGCTCGACCACCACCTCTTTGTCCCAGTCCGTGCGCCCGACAGTGCCGGCCCACTCCAAGATCCCGGTGAAGATAGAGCTCTACAAAGCTGACATCTCCTACCCCTACGAGTTCAAGGCCGATGTCAGCTATGACCTGACCCTGAGCGGTTTCCTGCGTTGGGGCGGCAATGCCTGGTATACCCATCCGGACAACCGTCCGAACTGGAACCACACCTTCGTCATAGGGCCATACAAGGACAAGGCCAGCAGTATCCGCTACCAGTGGGACAAGCGTTATATCCCGGGTGAAGTGAAGTGGTCGGATTGGAACTGGACCATACAGCAGAACGGCCTGTCTACCATGCAGAATAACCTGGCCAGGGTGCTGCGCCCGGTGCGGGCCGGGATCACAGGTGATTTCAGTGCCGAGAGCCAGTTTGCCGGCAACATCGAAATCGGCGCTCCCGTGCCGGTCGCTGCCGCCAGCCAGTCGAGCCGTGCTCGCAACCTGAGTGCCGGTCAGGGTCTGAGACTGGAGATCCCGCTCGATGCACAAGAGCTCTCCGGGCTTGGCTTCAACAATGTCAGCCTCAGCGTGACCCCTGCTGCCAACCAATAATGGCAGTGTGTTGCAGTAAGAGAACCGGGCCCATGGCCCGGTTGTTGTTTGCACTGGTCGGTCTTGTTAAAGGCTTGTGCTTTCCATTTCCCCACTTATACTGGCGCCATCTTGTCGGAGTGCCAACCGTCGAACGACGCAAGGCTGAGACCGTTAATTCGGGATCCGTGGAACCTGATCAGGCTAGCACCTGCGAAGGGAAACAAGGGTAACCAGTGGGTTGCCGCGCCGGGGAGGAACAAGCTTCCCCGCTCGCCGAGAGGAGTGATCCGACCGGCAAGCCAGTGCGCACAAGAGGGAGCCTGCCATCCTCTTCTGTCGCCTTGTCCATCAGGGGGAGTACAGAAGATGCGCAGGAGGAAGCCAAGGCTTCAGTTTTGCTCCCTCTTGAATGCAAACCTCACCCACAGGTTCATCACTTCTCCTCGAACTCCAGACAAGCAAACACCCATAACTTCAATCAGTTAATGTGAGTTTTGCTATGTCTACCTCAAAAACTTCCGTGCCGGGAAATGCCAAGTCAGTCCCTGTCGGCCGCCGCGAGCAGCGTGCCAGTGCCCAGCGTTTTATCGACAATCTCAAGGGGATGGCCCATCCCAACTCCAGCCGCATCTTTATCGAAGGTTCTCGCCCCGATATCCGGGTTGGGCTGCGTGAAATCGCCCTGGCCGACACCCTGGTGGGGGGCAGCAAGGATAACCCGCAGTTCGAAGCCAACGAGCCTGTCCCCGTCTACGACACCTCGGGTGCCTACGGTGATGAGCATGCGGTTATCGATGTGCGTCTCGGTCTGCCGCGCCTGCGGGAAAACTGGGTACGGGAGCGCGGTGACACCGAAGAGCTCGATGATCTCAGCTCCGCCTTCACCCAGGAGCGTCTCGCCGATGAGGGGCTGGATCACCTGCGTTTCGATAACTTGCCCAAGCCCCGTCGCGCCAAGCCTGGCCGCCGGGTAACCCAGCTGCACTATGCCCGTCAGGGGCTGGTCACCCCCGAGATGGAATTTATCGCCATCCGCGAGAACATGGGCCGCGAGCGGGTGCGCTCGGAACTGCTGCTGCGCCAGCATCCGGGCCAGGGTTTCGGTGCCCGCCTGCCCGAGAACATCACCCCCGAGTTCGTGCGCGATGAGGTTGCCGCCGGCCGCGCCATCATTCCCAACAACATCAACCACTCGGAAACTGAGCCCATGATCATAGGCCGCAACTTCCTGGTGAAGATCAACGCCAACATAGGCAACTCGGCGGTCAGCTCCAGCATCGAAGAGGAGGTGGAGAAGCTGGTCTGGTCCACCCGCTGGGGCGCCGACACCGTCATGGATCTCTCCACCGGTCGCAACATCCACGAGACCCGCGAGTGGATCCTGCGCAACAGCCCTGTGCCCATCGGCACAGTGCCCATCTATCAGGCGCTGGAAAAAACCAACGGTATCGCCGAAGACCTCACCTGGGAGCTGTTCCGCGACACCCTGCTCGAACAGGCCGAGCAGGGTGTGGACTACTTCACCATCCATGCCGGCGTACTGCTGCGCTACGTACCCATGACCGCCAAGCGTCTCACCGGTATCGTCTCCCGTGGCGGCAGCATCATGGCCAAGTGGTGCCTGTCGCACCACAAGGAGAACTTCCTCTACCAGCATTTTCGCGAGATCTGCGAGCTGTGCGCCGCCTATGACGTGGCCCTGTCGCTTGGAGACGGTCTGCGTCCCGGCTCTGTCTATGACGCCAACGACGAGGCCCAGTTCGCCGAGCTGCGCACCCTGGGCGAGCTCACCAAGATCGCCTGGGAGTACGACGTCCAGGTGATGATAGAGGGGCCGGGCCATGTGCCCATGCACATGATAGAGCGCAACATGACGGAGCAGCTGGAGCACTGTCACGAGGCGCCTTTCTATACCCTGGGCCCCCTCACCACCGACATAGCTCCCGGTTATGATCACTTCACCTCCGGCATAGGGGCCGCCATGATCGGCTGGTACGGCTGCGCCATGCTCTGCTACGTCACCCCCAAGGAGCACCTGGGGCTGCCCAACAAGGAGGACGTGAAGCAGGGCCTCATCACCTACAAGATCGCCGCTCATGCCGCTGACTTGGCCAAGGGTCACCCCGGTGCCCAGATCCGCGACAACGCCATGTCCAAGGCGCGCTTCGAATTCCGCTGGGAGGATCAGTTCAACCTGGCGCTGGATCCCGAAACCGCCCGCGCCTATCACGACGAGACCCTGCCCCAGGAGTCCGGCAAGGTGGCCCACTTCTGCTCCATGTGCGGCCCCAAGTTCTGCTCCATGAAGATCACCCAGGACGTGCGCGATTACGCGGCCAGCCTGGAAGCGGTCGAGGTGAAGCTGGTGGGCATGGATGGCCAGCAGGAGCGGGTAGTGGCCGAGGTGGAAAGCGGCATGGCGCAGATGGCAGAAACCTTCAAAGAGAAAGGTAGCGAGCTCTACCATCAGGCGGCGGCCCTCAAACCGGCGCGGGAGGAGGCATGAACAGCCGACCCATCGTCTGGACCATAGCCGGTTCCGACTCGGGGGGCGGTGCCGGCATTCAGGCCGATCTGCATACCTTGCACGATCTCGGTGTGCACGGTTGCTCTGTCATCACCGCCATCACTGCCCAGAACTCGGTGGCGGTGAAGATGGTCGATCCCGTGCTGATGCAGACTTTCACCGCCCAGATCGACGCTCTCGGCGTCGACTTGCCCCCGGCGGCAATCAAGATAGGCCTGCTGCCGACCCGGCTCCATGTGGAGGTGCTGGCCCGGCGGCTCGATACCCTGACGGCCCCCTTCGTGGTCTACGACCCGGTGGCCATCGCCAGCACAGGCACCCCCATGGCCGAAGCCAATATGCTGGCGGCGGTGCGCGAACATCTGCTGCCGCGCCTCTCCCTCATCACCCCGAACGGCCCCGAACTGGAGGCGCTGACCGGCATTCCCGCCAGCAGCCCTGAGCTGGTGCGGGCGGGGGCGGCGCGACTGCGCGAACTGGGCGCCCGCGCCGTGCTGGTCAAGGGCGGGCATCTGGGCTGGAGCGACGAGCTCTGCCTCGATTACTACCAGGACGAGCAGCGCGAGTTCTGGCTAGGAGCGCCGCGTATCGACACCCGTCACGGCCACGGCACCGGTTGCTGTTATGCCAGCGCCATCGCCGCCGTGGTGGCGCAGGATCACCCGGTCGATGACGCCATCACGCTCGCTCGTGCTTATTTGCAACAGGGGCTGGCTGGGGCGCAAGGGGTGGGGGCCGGCCCTGGCCCGATTGCCCATCTCGGCTGGCCAGCGGATCTTGCCCACTTCCCCCGCGCCGTGCTGGCGGGGTCGAGCCTGGATCGCCGCTTTGGTCTCTATCCCGCCTGCGAGGCCCGCCTGCCCGAGGGCCCCTTTGCCGCGACCGAACATCGGCTCGGCCTCTATCCTGTGGTGGATTCGGTCAAGTGGCTCAAGCGTCTGCTGGGGGCCGGGGTCAAGACCCTGCAGCTGCGCATCAAGAACCTGCCTGCCGCCCAGGTGGCACCGGCCATTGCCGAGGCGGTGGCGCTGGGTCACCGCTTTGGTGCTCGGCTCTTTATCAATGACTACTGGCAGCAGGCCATAGCCGCCGGTGCCTATGGCGTGCATCTGGGGCAGGAGGACATGGAGACGGCGGATCTCGCCGCCATCCAGGCCGCCGACCTGCGCCTCGGTCTCTCCACCCACGGCTACTTCGAGTTGATGCGGGCCCGCGAACTGGCCCCTTCCTACATAGCGCTGGGTCATATCTTCCCAACCAACACCAAGCAGATGCCGTCCCGCCCCCAGGGGCTGGTGCGACTGCAACGCTATCGTGCACTCATGTGCGACTGGCCGACGGTCGCCATCGGCGGTATCGGCGAGGAGCGCATTGCCGCGGTACAGGCAAGCGGGGTCGGCAGCATTGCCCTGGTGTCTGCCATCACCGCAAGCGACGACTGGCAGGGGGCCACAGCCCGATTGCTGGCGGCAGTGGGGGCGGGGGATGAGCCTTGCTCTGCGCTTATCCATCAGGCCATCACGCAGCAGGAGGCCGATCATGCTCTCTGATGCGGAATACCTGCGCTACGGCAGGCAACTGATGCTGAGCGAAATCGGCGAGGCGGGGCAGGCGAGGCTGAAAAAGGCATCCGTGCTGATCGTCGGCCTCGGCGGGCTCGGCTCGCCGCTGGCCCTCTATCTGGCCGGAGCCGGGGTGGGCACCTTGTGGCTCGCCGACGGCGACGTGGTGGATTCCAGCAACCTGCCGCGCCAGATCCTGTTCGATGCTGATGCGGTCAATCGCTCCAAGGCCGAGCTGGCCCGGGAGCGGTTGGCGGCCCACAACCCCCATGTGGAGCTGATTGCCATCAATCAGCGGCTCGATGAGCAGAGCCTGCCCGCCTTCGTGGCTGAGGTGGATCTGGTTGTCGACTGCTGCGACAACCTGGCCAGTCGCCACGCCATCAACGCCGTCTGCGTGGCGCAGCACAAGCCCTGGATCTCGGCTGCCGCTGTCGGCTGGCAGGGACAGCTGATGGTGCGAACCGCCCCCGAACACGCCTGCTATGCCTGCCTCTATCCGCTGGATACCCGCATCACGGAGAGCTGCCAGAGCAGCGGTGTCGCAGGCCCTCTGGTGGGAGTGATGGGCGCCTTGCAGGCGCTGGAAGCCTTGCGGCTGCTGCTGGGCAAGCCCAGTCCGGTGGCGGGCACCCTGCGCCGTTTCGATGCCCTGACCCACGAGTGGCAGACCCTGGGGTTGTCCCCTGATCCCGCCTGTTCCGTGTGCGACGCCTCTACCTTTGCCAATCCCATGGAGGATGCGCAATGAAGATCCGATTGAACGACAGCGAGCTGGTGCTGACGACCAGCCCGGATAGCCAGATCTGCGTGGCCGAGCTGCTGGCGGCCCGCGAGGTTGCCCCGCAGGGGGTGGCGGTGGCCCTCAACGGCGCTGTGCTGCCCCGCAGCCGCTGGCCTGACACCCGACTCAATGACGGGGATGAACTCCACCTTTTCACTGCCATCGCCGGAGGCTGAGATGCTGACCATAGCTGACCATGAATTTTCGTCCCGCCTCTTTACCGGCACCGGCAAGTTTGCCCGCCCGGATCTGATGGCGGCGGCCGTCGAAGCAAGCGGCTCCCGGCTGGTGACCATGGCCATCAAGCGCCTCGAACCCGGCAAGCGCCACGACGATATCCTCACCCCGCTGCTGGCACTCGGGGTCAAGCTGCTGCCCAACACCTCGGGCGCCAAGACAGCCGCCGAGGCGGTGTTTGCCGCCCATCTGGCCCGCGAGGCGCTCGGGACTAACTGGTTGAAGCTGGAGATCCACCCCGATCCCAAATACCTGCTGCCCGATCCCATAGAGACCCTCAAGGCCGCCGAACAGCTGGTGAAAGAGGGTTTCGTGGTGCTGCCCTATTGCGGGGCCGATCCCGTGCTCTGCAAGCGGCTGGAAGAGGTGGGCTGCGCCGCCGTGATGCCGCTCGGCGCCCCCATCGGCTCCAATCAGGGGCTGGTGACCCGGGATTTCCTCGCCATCATCATCGAACAGGCGCGGGTGCCCGTGGTGGTGGATGCGGGGATAGGTGCGCCGAGTCACGCCGCCGCCGCTTTTGAGCTGGGTGCCGACGCCGTGCTGGTCAACACCGCCATCGCCGTGAGCCGGGATCCGGTCGCCATGGGCCGCGCCTTCGCGCTGGCCTGCGAGGCAGGTCGCAGCGCCTATCTGGCGGGCCTCGGCGCGCGCGGGCTGCAAGCCAGCGCCTCCAGCCCGCTCACCGATTTTCTGGAGGCGCTATGACTCAGGGCATGGGGCAAGATGTGGCGTCTGGATGCGCCCCGCTCCGATTGGGAGAGGGGTTGGGGGGGAGGGTATCAGAGGTGAGGGACGTGGAGGCACGCCCCTCCTTTATCAGCCGTTGGCGCGAGCTGGAGTGGGACGATATCGGCATGCAGATCCGCGCCAAGACGACCCGGGATGTGGAGCGGGCGCTGGCCAGTCCGCGCCGCACCTTGGCCGACTTTATGGCGCTTATCTCCCCGCCCGCCGAGGCTTATCTACCCCAGATAGCCCAGCTGGCAGAGAGTCTCACCCGCCAGCGCTTTGGCAATACGGTGGGCTTCTACGTGCCCCTCTATCTGTCGAACCTCTGTGCCAACGACTGCTCCTACTGCGGCTTCTCCATGAGCAACCGCCTCAAGCGCAAGACGCTGGATGCAGAGGAAATTGAGCGCGAGTGTCTGGCCATCAAGGCGCGTGGTTTCGACAGCGTGCTGCTGGTGACCGGTGAGCACGAGAGCAAAGTGGGCATGGCCTATTTTCGTGAGCATCTGCCGCAGATCCGCCGCCATTTCAGCACGTTGGCGATGGAGGTGCAGCCACTGTCGCAAGCGGATTACGCCGAGCTCAAAACCCTGGGGCTGGATGCTGTTATGGTCTATCAGGAGACCTATCACGCTCCCAGTTACGCCCGCCATCACCTGCGTGGCAACAAGCAGGATATCGACTGGCGGCTCGCCACCCCGGAGCGGCTGGGCCGGGCCGGCATCGACAAGATAGGGCTGGGGGCGCTGATTGGCCTCTCTTCGGATTGGCGCGCCGACAGCTATTTTGTGGCCGAACACCTGAGCTGGCTCGAGCGCCATCACTGGCAGAGCCGCTATTCGCTCTCCTTTCCGCGCCTGCGCCCCTGCACCGGCGGCCTGCAGCCCGAAGTGGTGATGTCGGACAGGCAGCTGGTGCAACTGATCTGCGCCTGGCGCCTCTTCTCACCGCCCCTGGAGTTGTCACTGTCGACCCGCGAGTCGCCTGCGTTTCGCAACGGCGCGGTGCGCCTCGGCATCACCCAGATGTCGGCGGAGTCGCGCACCCAGCCGGGCGGCTATGCGGAGGGGGACAAAGAGGAGCTGGAGCAGTTCGCCATCCACGATGCTCGCCCGCTGGGTGAGGTCGCCGATGCCGTCAGGCAGGCTGGGTTGCAGCCGGTGTTCAAGGACTGGGAACCCTTCTTGGGCCGATAGGGGCGGCCACGCCCCCTTTGCCGGTGGCATCCAGGCGTCCAGCCAGACGCTGTGCCTGTGGCAAGCAGGCACGGCTGCGCCGTGCAATCGTAGGGTCGATTAGCCGTCAGGCGTAATCGTCCGCTTTGTTGTGTGGGGATGGTGGATGGCACGGCTTTGCCGTGCAGGACGCGAGGCCGCTGGCCTCGAAGGGGTTTCGCCCGCCCTTCGGGCTGGGGCGAGTAACTTTTCTTTGCGTGGCCAAAGAAAAGTCACCAAAAGAAAGGCCACCCCCCGCTTATTCGCCCGACTTACGTCGGGTTCCTTCGGCTTACCCGCTTGTCCGACGGCACGCGCCGACGGGCCATCCATGGCCCGGCGCCGCTCGCTCGACATCCTGTCTCGCGGCCTAGACAAGCGGGTTCGCCTCAGCGAATTAAGAGGGGGAACCAAGACCGTGTCCGCCCCGTAGATCGTGGTGGGTGCAGTTGATATGCGAGATGGCTCTTAGGGTAATTGCTTGAGGTAATTGGTTAGCGAGAAGGGGTGAGCAAATTCCTTCATGCTTGCCAACCTGTCCAGCTCTGCCTGCCCAATCTGCTGCAACTGGGTTTTCTGGGCAGGAGTTAGGGTGGTGGCGCTGGCCTTGATTAATACGTTGAGAAAGGAACTGTCTCCCTCTACTGCTTGATGGAACGCCTTGAGCGCCAGTGCATCAACCTCTGCTGCGGTGCAGCGTCATGCAGATAGATAAGCACGGTCGCCTGTTGTTCCTTCCCCAGTGACCAGAAGTGGTCACCTTTCGCTGGCAACGTGGGTGTGTGTTGCGACTTGATCTGGACACATCGCTCAAACGCTGTGTCCAGATCATGTAGTGACAGGGCCATTGTGCCCTGACAGACAAAGAGCAGCAGGAACGCGAGTTTACTTGTTATATGAGGCATGGACGCACTTCCAGAATTGAGATTCTTTACCTGTTGAGGACCATGCCATGGGTTCGACAACCTGATTCAATTTATGGCGAAGCATATTGGGGATACCTTCCATTGCTTGGCCATACAACTCCCAGTCGTGGTCATGGATGTTGTAGACCACATCTTTGGCACTTCTTGGGTCACTAAAAATGGTATATAGCGGCGTGGCGGAAACGGCGAAGGCCAATTGATTCGCACTATCCACAAGTTGGTCGATCTGCTCAAGAGCATCTATTGAGCGGGAACTCAGAGTCAACTCCTTGATCGGACAAGTGGCTATCCCCATGATACTCTCCTGTTGCTATCAGACATAAATGGGGCCTAATGGATATCATTTATCTCGCTGATGGTCAAATTAAAGGGCTTGAAAATGGAAGATGTATCGTACTGTTCTGAGGTGAGCAGGAATCCGAGAGGTAGATATTTATTATGATGTTGCTGGTCGTTTTTCTCATCTCGGGAATCTACCTCTTTTCGGGTTTTGGTCGGCTTGAAGATAAACGGTTTTTATCCGGTTCATTCTTGATGCTGTTCTATCTTGCCCTTTATTACTTCTTTCCTGTCACCACATCTGGCTCTTCCATTTATATTGGGCGGTTAACCCAATATCTGCCCATATTCTCATATGGTGTGATATTGTTTGGTCATATCATCCTCCCATCCCATAAAGAGAAATATGTTCATTGGGCCGGATTTTTGGGATTGGTATTTTCCATCTTGTCTCACTCTGTAATTTAATACTTATTTATTGTTAGCATGAAAGTGAGCTTGGTAAGTAAAGTTGTAAAAATAGAGATGCAATTCGCTTCGTTCATTGCGCCTACGCCACCGTACATAAAAGGTCAGTTTCTTCAAAAACTAAGGTGAATTGATGCTTGCTTAAACTAGCTTGGTAGCAAGGTATTTTATTAAGGAACGTATTCTTGCAAGCGAATTTACGTAGCGTTGACTTGTCTGAGTCTGTTAACCTACAGCCTAAAAATATCCCAGCGATACACTCTACTGGTATATCAAAAAGGAAAATAGAAGTTGGTACCGCTGCGAAAAAGGAGAGTGGTTCGTTCAATATGGTGCTACTTGGAGAAAATCTCATTTCCTCCATATCGTCAGTGGAGTTGCCATCCTTTTCTTGCTGATCCATTAAATGACATGCTTTATGATTTATGGAGATTTTCATCATCCCTTTGTATTTCTCGATATCAAGCAGTTCAAGGTAGCTTTCATCATAGAAATCAAGAATGTATTCATAGGCATCTTTAGTAATAATAAAGTAATCTGCATTCGATACCTTAGTTATTATTCGATGCTCTTTTTCATAAATCCAGTCGTCACTCTTGGTTAATAGGTTTCTTTTTGGTGATGTATCACGTGGTAGTATCTCATGTCTTTCTCTATTGTAGAATACACGTTCAAGAGAACTAGTTAGACCAAGTTTTTTTATTGAAGTGAGCATTCAAAATGTGGTGGTCAAACTCAACAACAATACCCTTGTGCTCATCGGCATAGTGGGACCACATTAATAGTTTATTATAACTTTCAGTAAAGGATATGATTCCGGTGTCATCAAATTCCTCATCACTTGCGTACTCAGCGATTTGTTGGAAAAATCTTCTCGATGAGCATCCTCTAATATTTTCTCTAGAGTATCTTGAACAGGGTTGAATTCAAAAGGATCGTTTAGTGCACAGCGTTGGCTTAACCTTAAACTAGGCTTTTTTAAAAATTCAGATCTAAATTTCATGTACTTGTAGATTTTATTCATTACTAATTTTCTGTTTATTCAAAAAATAACTTACATGCTCCAGCGGCATTTCTGGTAGTTGGCAAAATATCTCGTAGTCCTGCTTCTGATAAAGGGGACGGCTTGGATCACGTTGTAGCCTGACAGGCCGATCCGCGGTGCCTCGACCTCATCCTCTTGCGGCGTTTGGGGTGTGGTGATTTGCATCGGGCTTCCTGCTTGATGGTGTTTATCGGGCCGCAGCTTCCAGTGCGGCTATCTCCCCGCCACCGATCAACAGCAGATTCCGGCTGATCTGCTCCACCGGCCAGTTCCACCAGGCGAGGGCGTTGAGGCGGGCTATGGTGTCGTCGTCAAAGCGGTAGCGGATCACCCGGGCTGGGTTGCCGCCGACGATGGCGTAGTCGGGTACGTCGCCGGTGACGACGGAGCGGGCGGCGATAATGGCGCCGTTGCCGACCTTGACGCCCGGCATAATCAGGGTGTCATAGCCAATCCAGACATCGTTGCCAATCACCGTATCCCCCTTGTAAGGCAGCGTGCCAGGTGCGGGGGCTGCGCTCTCCCAGCCATTGCCGAAGATAAAGAAGGGGTAGGTGGAGAAGCCGGAGCTCTGGTGGTTGGCGCCGTTCATGATGAACTTGACCCCGCGGGCGATGGCGCAGAACTTGCCGATGATGAGCCGGTCGCCGATGAAGGGGAAGTGATAGAGGACGTTGCGCTCAAAGCCTGCCGAGTCTTCCGGGTCGTCGTAATAGCTGTAATCACCCACCTCGATATTGGGCCCCTTGATGGTGTTCTTGATAAAGCACACCTGGGGGAAGCCCTTCATGGGGTGGGGATTGGCGGGATCGGGTCCGTGCAAGGTGCTCTCCTTTCGAATCTGTCGGCACACTACCGTAAAGGAAGTTGATGACGGTCTGCCACCTTTTTGTGGTGGTGCACTCGCCAGCCTTTGTCGCCCCGTCGTCATGTGCGCATCGACCCGGGGCGGGTTTGTCTCTAGCATGGAGCTGATGCGGGGCCTGGGCTCCGTCACGGGCTTTTGACGAAGTCCGTTCCACGGACTGATGGCGGAGAGAAGAGATGATGAATATGCGTTCCTTGTTGATGGTGGGGGCCCTGCTACTGGGCGGTTGTAGTATCAATCCCTATGGCGGTACTCCGGCGCCTGTCACCGAGCCGGATCAGCCTGTGATCCAGCCAGAGAAACCTGTGACCAAGCCGGATGCCGGGGCGCCACTACCCAAGCCGGTGGCCCCGACCGGGCTGGCGCTTGCCATGGCGGATGCCTTCGTGCAGGCCCCAGAGGTGCGGGAGCTGGCGCAGAGTGGCAATGCCGTCCTGCTGCTTACCCCGCCCCGAGACGGCACCAATGACGAGCTCGATACCAGCACAATGGCGGCGGCCATGAGCAAGCGGATCCAGTCCAAGAGCGGTTTTCGCTTCGTCGATCCCGGTAAGGTGGCCGCCATCACGGGGCAGCTCGAGTATCAGCAGGGGAGAATGAATCCGGCATCCTTGGTGCGGCTTGGCCGCCAGACCGGGGCCAGTTACATGCTCTATGGGGATCTGGTGTCCGAGGGGAGTCGCTATCGGCTCACCATGAGCCTGATGGAGCTGCGCAGTGGCGAGCTGCTCTGGAACGGCAGCCGCTCCGCCAGCCACTGAACATGACAAAGAGGCTTGATTGCCGTCGCATTCAACCCTCTTGTTTCCATGACCCTGGCTGCGCCTGTTACTGCCCCGTCTTCTTCAGAAAATAGGTGATATGCCCAGGTGGCATATCCGGCAGTTCGCCAAAGACGGTGTAGCCCTGCTTCTGGTAGAAGGGCAGGGCCTGGAAGCTGGTGGTTTCCAGATGAACGTGGGTGATGCCCTTGTCGCTGGCATATTGCTCCATGGTGGCGAGCAGGCGGGCGCCCCAGCCGTCCTTGCGGATGCCTTCGTCGATCCAGAGCCAGTCCACGTGCAGCCAGCCCCACTTGATATCGGCGACTATGCCACCAAGCACCTTGCCTTGTTCATCCTTGATAAAGCTGGCGATCCGCTCGCGCAGGTGTGTGCCAGCCTGGGCTGTGTTGTAGCTAGACAGGCCGATCCGCAGGGCGTCGAGCTCCTCATCCTGCGGGGGTAGGGGCGGGGTCAGTCGCATATTGGCTCCAGGTCCATGAAAAGAGCCTCAATAAATAAGGGTTTGGACTCAATCTGGTCAAGCCTTCTGGCCACAGAACCGGAAATTATCTATTCCCGGTGACCTGTTTCGACGCTCAGATAAAAGCTTTACGACCGGGGGACTCGTCAAATCTCTGGAAAATAGCAGGCGGCGATATCGACGGGCTGATCCGGGCAGCCGGGCAGATAGAAGTGCCAGCCTGCGTCGGAGAAAGCGCGCAGCTCACTTTCGACAAATTTCAGGGCCAGGCTCAGGGCCTGCAAGGCGTCTATGCCATGGATAAAGGTCTTGTCGCCAAGCCCGGCCAGCTTCACTTTGCAGCGATAGTCGCCACTGGTGGATTTGGGGTCGGGTTGCGGTGCGCCGATGGCAATTTTCAGGGTAACTTGTTCGCCCTCCAGGCTCACGGCATCGAATTTGGCGGTGACTATGGTTCTCTTCATCTGGATATTCCTTCTCCGGTTGACGGCCGTCCTCGCTTGCTGGCGCTGAGCTGGAGTCCCTGGGCGGCTGATGGGGTGACAATAGACTCAAGATGGTCAGCCTAAAGGAACTGCCCCAGCGAAACAATCACTTGCCTGTGCGCAGTGTGAGCGGGATCGGCTTCTCCGGGGATAGTGCTCGGCCCCGCATCACAATCCGCAGGCCCTGCTTGCCGGGGTGAAGGATATTCAGAACGCAGTCTTGTTATTGTTCAAGTCAATTAATTAAGAAGACGGCATAATTGTTTTTCACAAAACCATTATCTATATTTTTGATATTACCAGATGGATTGTTGATCATGTTTATATTATCGACTGATTAATGTATGGTTTGCCGTGATGTTATGATTCTGAAATCAAGTGGTTGTATTCTGGTCGAAATGACACATTCTGTTTTCATTTCAAACAAAGTTATTCAAACAGTCATGAATTATTAACCTTGACCTTGATTGCGTTTTCAACGATGGTAGCGTGGCATATCCGTTTCATATTGGCTGTCCTGTTGACCGCTGACGGGTTTGTGTTTTCTAAAAAATGAGTACGATGTGCGCAGACATATCTGCCTATTACACGGGCCAATAAAATAATGTGACAGACAAATAAGGTGTATATCGCAATGAGTATAGCTATTGCTGAAAAGAATAATTCAGTCTCAAAGTTGAAATGGGAGAGAAGTGATTCGGTATGGACCATGGGCTTATATGCCACAGCCGTCGGTGCCGGAACCCTTTTTCTCCCCATTACCGTTGGCAGTAATGCTCCGATCATACTGCTGTTTATTTTATTGGTAGCATTTCCGCTCTCTTATTATTCCCACCGCGCCTTGAGTCGCTTCGTGTTATCCAGTTCCCATCGGGAAGGGGATATTACCCATGTGGTGGAGGAACATTTTGGCCCCAGGGCGGGCAAGCTGCTGATGCTGGTCTATCTGATGGCCTTCTACCCCATCATTCTGGTCTACAGCATCTCCATCACCAATGCCATCGAGAGCTTCATGGTGCATCAGATGGGCGGTGCAATGGTCAGCCGTGGCTGGCTGGTGCTGGCGGTGATGCTGGGGTTGCACCTGATCTTGCTGACCGGCAAGCAGGTGGTGGTCTCTGCCATCAGCGTGCTGGCGCTGCCGATGATCGCCTTCCTGCTGGGTATCTCTTTCTACCTGCTGCCCCAGTGGAGCCTCTCCTATTTCACCGAGAGTCAGGCCGTGGATTGGCGTGATCCCGCCGTCTGGAAATCCCTCTGGCTGATAGTGCCCGTGATGGTGTTTTCATTCAGCCATGCGCCCATTATCTCCTCCTTTACCGCTGCCCAGAAAAAGCGCTGCCATGTGAGCGCCCATATGCGCAGCCAGCGCATCATCAAGTGGAGCAGCCTGCTGATCTGCGGCAGCGTGCTGTTTTTTGTCATCAGCTGTGTGATGAGCCTGAGTCAGGCGGAAATGGCGCTGGCTCGTACCGACAATATTTCCGTACTGTCGGCGCTGGCGAACAAATTTTCCAATCCGCTTATCGCCTATGTGGGTCCGCTCATCGCCATTCTGGCCATGTCCAAATCCTTCCTCGGCACTTCAATGGGGGTGAACGAGGGGACTGTGAGCATGGTGAGCGGCGCTTGCCGGGGGCTTGGGCTCTCCCTCGGGGAGGTCACCATAGCCAGGGTCTCATCCGTCATCCTGTTCGTGGTGACCGGCGTCATCACCTATCTGAACCCCAATGTGCTGAATATCATAGAGAAGGTGAGCGGCCCCCTGATAGCAGTGATCCTGTTCCTGCTGCCCGCCTACGCCATCTATCGTCTGCCGGCGCTCAAGGGCTATCGCGGTGCGAGCACACTGTTCGTGATGGTGGTGGGTCTGCTCGCCATCTCCGCGCTGATCTATGACCTGATCTGACGGCCTGCATGCCGCATGAAACAAAAGGGGCGACCACCTGGTCGCCCCTTTTTCGTCTGCGTGTCAGGGTCAACCCAGCAGGGTCGAGACGCTCTGCCCCGCCATCAACAACCCTATGGCCAGGGCGCTGAACCAGACCAGGGTGGCACTGACCAGCAGGTAACCGCTGGCGACGAACAGGCCGTCTCGCTGCAGCATGCCGATGGCCAGCAGCAGAATGGCCCAGGCGGGCATGGCGTTGGTGAAGGGGATGGCCCCCAGCGGCAGCATCAGCAACAGGGCGGCCAGCATGAGCAAGAGGCCGTTGCAGCGGTTGATGGCACTGCTGCCGGTCAGCAGCAAGAAGCGTGGGCGAATGAAGCGATCGATGCGGGCCAGCAAGTCAGCGCCCTTGTGCAGGGTCGGCTTTAGCTGATCGGCGGCGAAGCGGCGTTCCATCAGGATGGCGGGCAGCCAGGGCACACGGTTGAGGGTGATGCCGATACCGATAAACAGGATCAGCAGGCCAAACGGGGTGCTGACGCCAGGGATGGAAACAGGCAGCAGGAAGGGCACAGTGAGCAGTACGCAAAACAGCAGCATGCCCTGCTCACCCACCAGGGCCAGCATCTGGCGCAGGCTGATATGGCTCTCCTCTATGGCGTGGGCGGTTGCCCGCAGTGTGTCGGAGAGCTTGTGTTGTGGGTCCTTGAGTTGCGCGGCAACCATTCCCGAGTTTCCTTCTGATGAGTGGAATCGGGTCAGCATGACCCGGTTGCACGCCAGCATACGTGGCAGGGGTTAATCCCCGATGAATAACGGCGGCGGCGATGAGTGGCGTGGTGGCAGGATATGGTCAGCGGCAGCTGAGTGTGATCCTCCCTGCGAAAATGGGTTGATACAGGCCTGGTTTAGGATGGGGGTCAGGGGCTCTGATATGCTTGGTGGGCACTGGTGCACAAGCAGAGGAACTGTGATGAAACGAGCGGGGATCATGATGATGGGGCTCTTGCTGCCGCCGGGGCAGGCATGGAGCGCCGACGGCGAGGCAGGACTTGGCTGGCAGGTGACGCCATTTTTCGGCTATAGCTCGTCCATCGACTTCGAGGCGAACGATGACCCCCAACCCGTGCCTGTCTCCACCAAGCTGGAGTCATTGCAGGGGGAGGGTTCAGGCAACTGGGGCCTGTTCATCAGCAAGGAGGTGGATGACCCCGGCATGATAGAGCTGCTCTACAGCCACCAATCCACCCGCCTCTCCCCGGATCAGTCGGAGCGGCTGACGGTGGATACCTTGCACTTCGCCGGAGCCCTCACCCTGTCGGACAACCTGATGGCCCCCTACATAGGCGCCGGCATAGGGGCGACGCGCTTCGCCGCCTACGACAGCGAGGTGGCTCCCTCCATGTCGCTGGCGCTCGGGGTGCAGCCACGCCTGACCGAGCATCTGGCGCTGCGGGCCGAGGTGCGCGGCTACGGCACCCTGGTCAACGACAACAGCCAGTTTCTCTGCAACCCGGACGACTGCGTATTCAAGGTGCGCGGCGAGCTGGTGACTCAGTGGCAGGCCAATATCGGCCTGACCCTGAGGTTTTGATGCCTGTCAGCGCTGTGGAGTGCAGTGTCAGACAATGCCGCGGGTGATCCGGCTAAGGGGCTCGTTGACGTCGAACAGCTTGTACTGCACAGCGCTGGCGCCCATGGCGAGCACCCGCTGCTCGTGCATTTTCGCGTAGGCGAGAGCGCTGGCCTCATCCTCGAACAGATAGATGCCACCCGCCTCGCCGGTGCGCGGGTTCTCGGTCCAGATCTTGGAGATAAAGCCAGGCTCAAGGGTGATGGACTTGGCCAGCGGCATGGCGGCGTCGGTCAGTGCCGCCCCCATCTGCTCGGCGGGAAAGTTGAAATGGATTTGCAGCAAACTGGGCATGATGAACCTCTGGTGCGGATTGAGTGACGGAGTCCGCATCATAGGAAGCCGGCATCTTGGCTGCAAGAAGGCACTTTTTCGTGGCATAGTTACCGCAAAGTAACCACTCACGAGCCATCACGTGTCCTCACTCCCTTGCCCTGCCTATCGGGTGCTGCGGCTGCTCGCCGGTAAATGGAAACCGGCCATCCTGTTTCATCTGCGCGAGCAGACCCTGCGCTTTGGTGACTTGCGACGCTGTTTGCCAGAGGTGAGCCAGAAAGTGCTCACCGCCCAGCTCAAGGAGCTGGAGGCCGATTGCGTCATCGCTCGCACTCTCCATCCCCAGGTACCCCCCAGAGTGGAATATGCCCTGAGCCCGCTTGGTATTGCTCTGCACCCGCTGTTGCAGCAGATGCACGACTTGGCGTTGAGCCACGCCGAGCTGCTGGCGCAGAGTGGGGATGGCCCCGGCTCACCGGCTATCGAACCGGGCTGGCCTGCTGCCGACCAGGCCATTACCCACTCGGCACAGTGGGTGTGGGGATCCTGCTGTTCGGCCTCTATCTGGAAACCCTGAGCGAGATAGAAGTCGCAGCTGGCACGATTTTGCTGGTACACCTGCAGGCGCAGCGCTGGCCGCTGTTGTTTGGCGTGGGCCAGCAGAGCCTTGCCATAGCCGCGTCCCTGCTGCGCCGGAGCTAAGAAGATGGCGGCCAGGGTCTCTTCATACAGAGAATAAAACCCCAGCGCAGTGCCATCTTGCCAGAGCACATAAGAGTCGGCGGCGGGCAGATAGTGCTCCCGCATCGGCGCCAGGTTGGCGTGCCAGTAGGCCGGGTCGATGAAGTGGTGCGCCTGCAGGGAGGCCTCCAGCCAGATGGTGAGGACGGTCTCCATGTCGGACGGAGTGAAGGGGCGGATCTGCATGGGTGTCTCGTCTGGATTCGTTACAAAAGGAGCATGGTAACAGCGCCAGTCTCGCCGTCACCTTGTGGGTGGCCAAAGTGCCGCCCTGATAACAAAAAGGCGACCCGCAGGTCGCCTTTTGCCGCTTAACCGGCGTAGGGGAGGGAAGAGTGGTGCAACACTATGCGGACTTTGCCGTCATCCCCCTTCTTGAAGCCCCAGGTCTTGTCGACCGTGGTCTCCTTGTTGTCCCTGTCTGTCAGGTGAACCTTGCCCATGGTAAGGGCCATGTCGCCGTTGATATAGACGGCAGCGTTGTCGTAGTTGTAACTTTTCCAGTTCTTGAGGGCGAAGCCGGTGTCGGCGGGATAGGCCTTGTTGTTGCCGACGAAGTAGGCCAGCGCCCCTTCCTGATTGATGCGGAAGGTCTGTTCGCCTCCGGCCAGGGTGGGCTTGAACAGGACAGGGCCATTGTTGTAGCCGTAGGCGCTGTCGAGCACTGTCGTGGCCGTCGTTTTGGCCTTCTCTATGCCGCCGGTGCGGTAGTCGTCGCTGATCTGGATAAGGGCCTTGCCCCAGGCATCCTGCGCGGCTTTGATCTCGGCTTCAGTGATGTTGTTGTTGGCGATCTCGGCGGCACTGAGGGAGCCGCTGGCGGCGAGCAGAACGAGGACAAGGCCGTATTGCTTGGTAAACGACTTCTTGGTGAGCAACTTCATGCGGTCATGACTCCAGGTTGGGTTTCGCGTTAAGGAGACCGGAGTTTATCTGTCGGCGATGAATAAAAATTGAACCACCCGTTCAGTCGCGAGTGGGGAGGGATCGGCATAGCTCCCGCCTCCTCTCCCCTCAGTCTCACATGCCCCTCCTCAACGGGCGCGCAGCAAGCAGCGGCTGGCCGGGGTTGCCGCCAGCAGCCGGTAGGCGAGCAGGGAGAGGGTGATCAAGACCGGCACCTTCATAAGTTCCCACCAGAGCAACTTCCCCTGCGGGCCAAAGATCATCAGCCACACCACCAGCATCATGTGCAGGCAGTAGAGACCCAGCACCCAGGGTGCCTGGCGTTCCAGCCAGCTGCCTTGGCCCCAGCCCGGGTTGGCCAGCAGCAGGCCGAACAGGCCCAGGCCCCAGGGGAGCGAGCCGAGCAGGAAGTCGTGACGACTGAGGGGCACATCGGCGAAGTGCAGCAAGCCCCAGGCTTCCAGTGCATAGATCCCCATTCCCACACCCAACAGCAGGGCGCTGCGCCGGGTGTCCGGCCGCCAGTGACGGGCCCGCAGCTCGGCGCCCAGCGCCACGAACAGCAGCGAGAAGAAGGGACCGTTGCGGGTCAACAGTGCCCACTCGCCCCCCAGCAGCGGCTGGCCATAGGAGCCGCCGAGCAGGGCCAGCAGGTAGAGCAGCCCGCCGAGCACCAACGCCAGTCGGGGCAGCCCAATCCTGTGACACAGTGCCTGCAGCAAGACGGCCAGCATCAGGGCGGGCAGGAACCAGAGGTGGATCATGCCACCCACCCACCAGGCATTGAGGGGATCCCCCAGCTGCATCTGCCACTGGCTCGCCATGGCCGGCAGGTAGCCTTGCTCAATCGCCGCCAGCGGGTTGAAGGGCATCAGCAGATAAATGAGGCTCCACACCAGCCAGAGTCCCAGCAGAGGGCGGCAGTAACGCAGTGCTGCCATCATGGGGTTGCCTGCGGCGAGTGCAGGCTGCAGAAAGTAGCCGGCGCAGAGGAAGAAGAGCGGGACCGCGAAGCGGCACAACTGGTTGATGATGCCCCCCAGCCAGAGGTAGAGGGCGTCATTCCACAGTGTGGGGTCGAACGGATTGCTGAAGGGGGAGAGGTGAATGGTCATCACGGCCATGATGGCCACTACTCGCCCGCACTCTATGCTGGAGATGCGCATTATGCCTGCTGCCGTCTGGAGTCGAGGCCGCACCCTAACAGTCGCGAGCGGCCCCCATCCAGTCACGGCGCCGACAAGTGTGACCCCCATCGACAGCCGGTTACCCTTTGTTACTTCGGCGGCGAGCGGGGTTACCGCCCGTGAGAGCCGGATCCCGCTTTGGTGTCGGTTAATGGGCTAGAGAAGAGCAACCAGCACAGTGGCAACGGCGCCTGTCAGCAGCAGGGCTATGCCTCTGCCGGCCGGGCCGTGCAGCTTGTTCCACATCAGCAAACTGGTGAGCGCCAGCAGCAACATGGCCAGCGCCGCCAGATCGCCGAACAGCTGCCAGGAGAGGCCGGTACCCATGCCGCGATGCAGCCGGTTCAGGCTGGCGGCGAAGTTGGCCTGCTGCAATTCGGTGCGAACCAACAGGGTCCCCTCCACATAGCTGGCAGCCACGCTCTGGCTGAGGGTGACGCCGCGCATCTCCCAGCGGGCCGGCAGTGTGAGAGGGCCAGCCGGGGTGGGCAGGGTCTGGGCCGGTGTGATCATGGCGCGTCCCTCGCCAAAGCCCTCCGGATAGCGCTGTTGCAGCAGGGTTTTCAGCTCGTCCGGGCTTGCCAGCGGCGCGCTCAGCCCTATCTCCTCGCTCGACTTGTCGGTATGGGGGCCGGGAATGGGGAGCACGGCCCTGTGTTGCAGCCACAGGCCGGTCAGGCCGTAGAGCAGCATCAGGGTGAGGGTGGCAAAGCCGGCCCAGGCATGGATGCGGCGCACCCATTTGTTGTTGTGAAGAGGGAGTTTTTTGCGTTTCATATTTTGCGCTTCATAAAAATCTGGCCAGCAATCGCTGGCCAGGGGTCATCTGTGATGAAAAGAAGATCAGAAACGGTAGGCTGCGCTCAGATTCAGCTGGCGGGGCGTGCCCGGCAGGATCTGGGAGGCACTGGTGGCGCTGACGAAGTAGTCGTGGTCGGTCAGGTTCTCGGCGCTCAGCTGGGCTTCCCACTGCTGCCAGCGGTAGCCTGCGCGGGCATCGAAGCGGGCATAGCCGGGCAAAATGGTGGTGTTGGCGTTGTCGGCGAAGCGATCGCCTACCGCAGTCACGCCGGTTTCGCCGAACCAACCCTGCTGGCCGCTCTCATAGCCGGCAAACAGCTGGCCGTTCTGGCGGGAGACGTTCATCGGTCGCTTGCCCTGCAGATCCGCATCCGCCTTGACCTGCTCGGCATCCTGGATGGCGATGCCGCCGCGCAGGTAGAGTTCGTCGGTCAGCTGGGCGCGGGCACTCAGCTCTATGCCATTTGTGCGTTGCAGGCCGGTGAGGGTCACCTTGGTGGGATCCAGCGGGTCCTTGCTGCGCTTGTTGTACATCTCCAACCGATAGAGAGAGAGGGTGGTCGCCAGGCGGCCATCCAGCCAGTCGCTCTTCACGCCCCCCTCATACAGCCGGGTGTTCTGAGGATCCAGAGCGTTGTTCTTGTCCCCCGGTGTGATGCCGATAAGCTCCCCGCCCACCGGTGTGAAGGTCTTGCTGTAGGAGGTGTAGAAGGCGTGATCCTCGAGGGGATTCCACACCAGCCCCAGCCGTGGGCTCAGGCTGGTGACCGAAAGGGTCTCTTCCTTGTTGAGGTCGTTGCGGCGGCTGGTGACGGTGAAGTCGTCGCGGCGCAAGCCGCCTACCAGATGCCAGTCACCCAGGCTGAGTTGATCCTGCAGATAGAGGCCGTAACCGCGCACCTTGTGGTTGGCGTCGCTGGATAACTTCATGGCGCCATCATAGGTGGGCAGTGAGCCGGGGTCGTAAAGATTGCCGGCCGGGATAGGGCTGGCGTTCTGGTAGAGCTTGGGAGTGCGCTCCTGCCAGTTCTGCTCGAACCCGATCAGCAGGCGATGCTCAACGGGGCCTGTTTGCAGCTGGCCTTCGGCCTCTGTGTTGCTGATCAGGCTGTTGGCCTTGAGATCCTGCTGCCAGCGGGCACGGGTGACCTGATCCCCTTTGACGCTGGTGACATAGGTGTTGTCGAACTGGCTGTCGAGGGTGCTGTAGCCCAGCTGCTGGCGCAGTTGCCACTGATCGTTGAGATCCCAGGAGAGGCGGGAGCGAGTGGATTGCGCCACGTCGTCGATAAAGTCGCGGCGAGTGTCGCTGTAGACATATTCCTTCGGCACGTCGGCCGGACGGCCATTGACGCCGGGAATGCCGCGATCCGGGGTGCGGTCGTGGGCATTGCGCTCGTACTGTACCAGCCAGTTCAGCTTGTCGCTGATCTCCCAGTTGGCGGAGGGGGCCAGCAGGGTGCGCTTGCTGGTCACGTCGTTGCGAAAACTGTCCTTGTCTTCCTGTGCCAGGTTGAGGCGCAGCTGCACCCGTTCACCCGCCTCGGCATTGAGGTCGGCGGCCACGCGCCTGGTATCGAAACTGCCAACCAGGGCGGTGACGCTGGACTCCTGCCCCTTCTGCGGTTTCTTGCTGACCCGGTTGATGATGCCACCCGTGCTGCCACGGCCGTACAGCACCGCCGCCGGGCCCTTGAGCACCTCGACCCTCTCTATGTTGCCGAGATCCCGGGTGTACTGCATGTCATCGCGAAAGCCGTCCAGATAGAAGTCATTGCTGGCACTGAAGCCACGGATATTGACGCTATCGAAGCGGGTGTCACCGCTGGCGTTGACCCCGGGAATACCGGTCAGGGCCTCGCTCAGGGTGGGTTGGCCGAAGGCGGTCAGTTCGCTGGCCTTGACGCTGTCGATCGCCTGGGGAACAAGCTTGGCCGGGGTGTTGGTGCGGGTCGCGGTGGCGACCTCTTCATGCTGGCTGCGTTTGCCGACGACCGTCATGGTCTCGTCTTCGGCGCGGGCGCCGGCACTCAGGGCCAGCAGAGCAACGCCCAGCAGGGCGCGTGGGTGATTCGGTGTGTACATGTTGCGTGTTGACTCTTGAGGAAGCGACCTGATGGTCTGAACTTATTGATTTATTTATAATTATTGGTTTCTCTCATTTGAGAGGATGCTAATGATATTGATTTTCATTAGCTCTGCAACATAAAGATGTGATGCAAATATGCAGGGGGATCGGATGGAGCGCACATGACGTCAGGCCCGTGTGGCTGGACGAGTGACAGGGGGTTGAGGGTATGGGCAGAAAAGTCCGGTGCTATGGCGCCAGTTGCTTGCCCAGCACCAGTCGCGGAGCCGGATCCAGTGGTATCTCTTGCAGCGGCGTGCCCTGCAAGTGGCGGTGGATGATGCTGGCCGTCATCCGTCCCAGGGTGTCATAGCTGCTGATGGTGCTGACGGTACAGTCGTGTTGGACAAACTGCTCGGCGCTGCAGATGGTGGGGATGCCCGCCTCGTTGAGGGCGGCCAGCAGTTCGGGGGCGATGGAGAGCAGATAGCTGTCGGCGGCAAGGAAGACGATGCTCTGTTTCGCATCTTGCTGCAGGCGCTTGAGCTCGTTTGTGAGCCGCCGTTTGTCCGGTGCTATGCGCCAGGTCGTGAGGTCCCACTGGTAGCGCTTGGCCTCACGCAGCAGCAGTTCAGCGGTAAGCAAGGTGTTCTGCTCGCGCGGGTTGAAGGGCAGCAGCAGCCCCTTGCTGTTGGGCAGATGTTTGCAGGCGTTGGCGAGCTGGAGTGCCATGGGTACCAGGTTGCTGGAGCCAGCCACCATGGGGTTGTCGTTTCGCTCTTCTGACAGGATCCCGGCCCCGACAGGGTCAGAGACGATATTGAAAATCAGCGGCTTGCGCTCACCGATCAGACTTTTGACCATGGTGGTGGCCGTGGTCCCGAAGCTGTAGATATAGTCGTATTGGGCGAGGGAGGGCAGCAGTTGCTGGCGCAGCAGTGTCGCCAGGGCAGAGCGATCCTGATTGGCGTTGAAGGTGATGAAGCTGGGGTTGTATCCCAGCCGGATCAGTTCGGCACGAAAGCCCCGCTCGGCATCGGTTTCACCGCGCCACAGCACCATGGCGATGGTCAGCGCCTGAACGGGAAGGGTGAACAACAGGCAGCAGCAGACAAGCAGGCGTAACAGCATGGTGATCTCCTCTTCATGGTTCTGTTGAGCCTAGGTCATGGCTGGATGCCGGGTTGACAGGGGGCCACAAAAAAACGCGCCGGCATAAGCCAGCGCGTTGTTTTTCTTGCTGAAAACCCGACTTAGAAGTCGTAACGGGCCGCCAGCTGGAAGTCATCCTTGTTGGCGGTTGCTTTACCGGCAACACTGTCCAGGTTGTTGATGCGGTACTCGCCGATGACGCGCAGGTTCTTGTTGAACTTGTACTGGGCGCCCAGGGTGTAGTAATCCAGATTGTCTTTCTTGGTACCCGCCTTGTCCTGTTCCTGCTTGTTCCACAGTGCCATCAGGCCGAAACCGTTCTCGAAGTTGTAACCGAGCGCAGCTTCCCAACCTGTGTGGTCGGTGCCAGTGGCCAGGAAGTCGGTGCCGTCGGCATAGCTCAGGGCGGCATAGACTGCCTTGTTGTCGTATTTGGCGGAGATGAGCCACAGCTTGGCATCTTCTTCACCGCTCTTGTCACGGATCCCCACGTTGTAGGCGGTACCCAGTGCCAGGTCGAACGGGAAGGTGTAAGCCACGGCGGCACCGTAGGCGGCATCGCTGTCCTTGCTGGTGGTCTCTTCGGTATCACCGCCATCAAACTTGTAGCTGGTGTCTATCTGGAAGCCATTGAACAGACCCGAGTACTTCAGCACTGAACCGGCACGGTTGGTGGCGAAGGTGTCGGTCTTGGCGCCGAGGGCTTCGTTGCCATAGCCATCGGAGAGGGAGACGTCAGTCCAGTCGGCCAGGAAGCCGGGGGCTCCCTTCTGGCGACCGAAGGTGATGTTGCCCCAGTCTGCGCCCACACCGGCGAACGCCAGGCGGGTACGCAGGTTGTCCGAGTTGTCGCTGATGGTTTTCTCGCTGTCATTGATGTACATCTGCACTTCGTACTGGGCCAGCGCCTTCAGTTGGCTGTTTATCTGGCTATCTACCTTGGCGCCGAAGCGGACAAACTGGTTTGCACCCTGCTTGGCACTGTAGTCATGAGTGCCATTCGGGTTTGCAGTGTCGACCCCTTCCTTCTTGTCACCGAAGAAATGGCCAGCGTAGATACGTCCATACAAATCCACCATCGTGGTGTCGTTTTTGTACACTTCAACGGCCTGAGCCTGGAAGGCCGCGGTGAGAGCCAGTGCCACTACAGTCAGCTTTTTCATCTTGATCCCTTGTTGCAAGCTTTTGTTTTAAAAGACGGGGCCATGCTAGGCAGGGGGAATGACGGCGGGGTGACAATCCCGTTAAGTGTCGATGGCGGTTTGATGTCAGTTTGGTGACGGTCCGGGATTTGTGTGACCATCCGCCACTTTTGCGCGCAAAGGTTTGCCCTTGTGATAGAATGCCGCCCGTTTTCGAGCTCCAAAGGTTGGATATGCGATGAGACGTGAACTGGCAATCGAGTTTTCCCGAGTGACGGAAGCGGCTGCACTGGCTGGCTACAAGTGGCTCGGACGTGGTGACAAGAATATCGCCGATGGGGCGGCCGTAGCGGCCATGCGCCATATCCTCAATCAGATCCAGATCGATGGTGAGATTGTGATCGGTGAAGGTGAAATCGACGAAGCCCCCATGCTCTACATAGGCGAGAAGGTGGGGACCGGGCTGGGTGATGCCGTGGATATCGCGGTCGATCCTATCGAGGGTACCCGCATGACCGCCATGGGCCAGGCCAACGCCTTGGCCGTGCTGGCGGTCGGCGACAAGGGTTCCTTCCTCAAGGCGCCCGACATGTACATGGAAAAACTGATCGTGGGTCCCAAGGCCAAGGGGGCCATCGACCTGGATCAGGCCCTCGAGCTGAACCTCAAGGCCGTGGCCAAGGCGCTGGGCAAGCCGCTCTCCCGCCTGACCGTGATCACCCTGGCCAAGCCGCGTCACGACAAGGCAATCAAGGAGATGCAGGGACTGGGCGTGCGGGTGTTTGCCATTCCCGATGGCGACGTGGCAGCCTCCATCCTCACCTGTCTGCCGGACAGCGAAGTCGACATGCTGTATGGCATCGGCGGCGCGCCGGAAGGGGTGATCTCGGCGGCGGTGATCCGTGCGCTGGATGGTGACATGCAGGCTCGCCTGATGCCCCGTCATCAGGTCAAGGGCGACAGCCCGGAAGTGCGTGCGCTGGGCGAGCAGGAAATTGCTCGCTGCGTGGAGCTTGGCATCGATGTGACCAAGGTGCTCAAGCTGGAAGATCTGGCCAAGAATGACAATGTCATCTTCTCGGCGACCGGCATCACCAAGGGTGATCTGCTGGACGGCATCACCAGCGATGGTGTCATGGCGACCACAGAGACCCTGTTGATCCGTGGCAAGTCGCGGACGATTCGCCGCATCAAGTCGATCCACTTCCTGGAGCGCAAAGACAGCGTGGTGCGCGACATCATTCTGTGATGCGCTGACGCTGCTGTTGAAAAAGCCCGACGGCTGTTGCCGTCGGGCTTTTTGTTGTCTGGGAGGCCGCTATTTCAGGGAGCGCCTGTATAAGGCTAAGGGAAATCACGGCTCTTTGCTAGACTGGTTCGCCACGCACAGGAAAGCGTTACATGGAATGTCGTCAAGGTTGTGGTGCCTGCTGCATCGCCCCCAGTATCAGCAGTGCCATCCCGGGTATGCCCGCCGGCAAGCCGGCCGGTGTGCCCTGCGTACAGCTAGACATGCAGCTGGGTTGCAAGATCTTCGACCAGCCTGATCGGCCGGCGGTTTGCGGTGGTTTTCGGCCCATGCAGGATGTGTGCGGCTTTCATCGGGAAGAGGCCATCTGGCTCATCGGTGAGCTGGAGCGACAGACGGCATAAACCGGCCGCGGCGTAAAATCAGAGCAGATCAGAAAAAAGAGAGGCCGCAATCGCGGCCTCTCTTTTTTGGTGGTATCCGTCAGTGGCAGCCGGGTCAGACGTCGGCCAGCGCCAGGGCCTGACGATAATACTCGTTGGCCTTGTTGGTGAGCCGGCGCTTGTCCATTACCTGGCCAAGGGCGTGGTACATGGCGGCGCTAGGTGTCTTCGCCACTTCCTGTTCCAGCAGGCGCTGGGCTTGGTCCAGTTGACCCGCCAGCAGATAGACCTGGGCCAGGGCTGCCTCGACACCCGGTTGATCCTGTATCTTCTGCAACAGGGTCAGCACCGGCTGGTAGCTCTCCAGCTTGAGTTTGGGCAGGCGAGCCAGCAACTGGGGGGATACCTGCTTGCGCAGCGCGTCCAGCCAGAGTTCGGCGGCTTCGCTGTCGGCGCCGAGCTCACGCAGGCGATCGCCGTAGGCGGCCAGCAGATCCGGATCCTGGCGCAGCTTGCGGGGCAGACCCTGCCAGACAGGGCGCAGGGTTTCGAGGGCGTCACTGGCAGCCTTGAGCCGACCGGTCCAGGCCCGATGCAGCAAATCTTCTTCCTGTTTGGGGGTCAGCTTGCCCACCTTGTGCAGCACGGGGATCAGGTCGATGATGGCCGCCCAGTCCTCGCGCGCCAGATGTACCTGACGCAGCTGATCCAGCACCATGGGATGGCGCGGGTTGAGGGCGTAGACGGATTCCAGCATGGCCAGCGCAGTGTCGTACTGGCCCTGCTCAATTTGCAGCTGGGTCTGGGTCAAGGTCAGTGCCAGCTCGGCCTTGGGGTTCTCCTCCTGCGCTTTTTGCAGGTATTGATCCCGGCGCACGTCGTCGCCACGGGCCTGGGCGGCCTTGGCGGCACTCAGGTAGTTGAGCAGCGGGGTATCGCTGTTGCTGGCGCCCTTGAGCATCAGCTTCTCGGCCTGGCTGTAGTGACCTTCGGCCATGGCCAGTGTCGCTGCCACCGTCTGCTGGTTGGCCTTGCGGCGCCGGCGTGAACCGTACCAGCCCAGTGTCTTGCGGCGCAGACCGAATACCCTGCCCAGTAGCCATTCGATGACAAGCAGGGCGCCGTAGAACAGCACGGCCAGGATCACGGCACTGGTGACAGAGGACTCTACCGTGTAGTTACCCAGGGCGATCAGCACATACCCCTTGTTGCCGGATGCTTCAGGGCCAAACATCAGCCCGGCTATCATCACGGCCACCAGAACAATCAGACGAATCATGGTGCCCTCCTCAGTTGCTGGCCAGAATGCGTTGCAGGCGCTCGGTCAGCACCTCTTCCAGCATGGCTTGGGTCTTGAAGCGATCCGGATAGGTGAACTGGATCTGCTCGCTCTTGAGCTTGTCCAGCTCGGACTGCATGTAGTGAGTGGCGCTGTTGTCGGTATCGAAATACTGGGTCAGCCAGCGCTGTGCCTTCTCCAGGCTGTCGTCATACAGTGCCTGCTGCTCGCGGTAGACGGCGAGCTGGGCTTGCAGCAGCTTGGTCTTGAGGTTTTCGCGCAGGAAGATCTCCTGCTGCGGGGAGAGCAGGGCTTCCACGGCGCCATCGCGGCGACGTATGGTGATGAAGTTCTCGGTGAACTTGACCCAGTTCTTCTTCAGGTTGCTTTCCCACTCGTCCGGATTGGTGCTGACGGCTTGATCCGGCTCGGTCTTGGCTTCCGGCATGCTGACGGTGGAGAGGGGCAACAGCTCTATCTGGTCAGAGAGGGCGGCCAGTTTCAGAGTCAATCCTTCACGGTCGATGCGCGGCATCCCCTTGAGCTGGGCTATGTCTTCCGCCAGCGCCTTGCGAATGGGCATCAGGCTGGGATCGTTGAGCGCCTTGATCCGCTCGTCGGCATTGCCAAGCAAGGTAATGGCGGAGATGAGGTCATGTTCCAGCCACAACTTGCGGCCCGCCATGCGTACCAGGTATTCGGATTCGGCCAGCATCCAGTCGTTGGGACGCTTGTCGTTGAGATCCAGCACCCGATTCTGCAGACCCTTGAGCTCTTCTTGCAGTTGCTGCTGGGTTTTGCCCAGCGCACTCAGTTGCTCGCTATCCTTGCTGTTGCTCTGATCCAGCTTGTTCATGGCCTCGGCCAGTTGCTGCTTGAGCTGATCCAGTTCCCCCTGCTGGGCCACGGCGCTCTGGTGGCCATGCAGGTAGAGACCGCCAGTCAGGCCGAGGGCCAGCAGTATGGCAACGCCACCCAGCAGAACGCCGGAGCGGCTCTTGCCGCCATTGACCACGGCGGTCGGCTGGGGCTTGACCTGGGATTCTTGTTGTTCAGTCATTCCATCTTCCTCAGTTCCAGAGCGGCCGTCAGGGCCTGGTTGGATGCACCCTGGGCAATCGTGATATGGGTAAAGCCCGCCATCTTGGCCATGTCGGCCACGCGGGGGCTGGGCACCACCAAGAGGCGGTCATAAAGCCAGGGCTGCTGCTGGCCTGGCACCAGCTCCAGCAGCCGTTGCAACAGTTCACCACTGGTAATGAGCAGGCTGTCGAGCCCGGCTGCCTGCCAATGGCGAGTCAATGTGTCCCCGTCGAGTTCGGGGTAGTGGCGCTCATAGGCCGCACAATAGTGCACCAGAGCACCGCGTGAGGCCAGCGTCCGGGCGATAAGATCCCGGCCCCCGTTGCCTCTGAGTATCAATACCCGCTTGCCGCTCACCTGTTGCAGGGCGGGCAGGGCCAGCAGCCCTTCGCTACGGGGATCGTCAGGGCAGCTCGCCTCTATACCGACGTCGGCGAAGGCATCCGCGCTGGCCTGGCCGACCGCAAAGTAGTCAATACTTGGCCAGGTCTGACCAGTTTGCAACAGAAAATGATGAGTGAAATGAACTGCATGCACGCTGACTGCGATGACGATGTCAGCCTGGGGCAGCAGTTCGGGCAGGCGGGGGAGTTCGCTGCCCGCTGCCGTTTCAAGCAGTGGACAGCAGAGCGGTGCGTGGCCGTGCTGGCGCAGCAGTTGCACCAGCTCGGCGGCCTGAGCGGCCGGGCGCACCACCAGGGGTATCATGCCCGGTAGACCTCGGCCAGGATAACGTCGGCACCAGCCGCCAGCAGACGCTGGGCCAGGGTGTGACCGAGGGCCTCACCGTCTGCCAGCGGACCGCGGATCTCGTCGTGGATCACCTGACTGCCATCCGGGCTGCCCACCAGACCGCGCAACCAGACCTCATCCCCCTGTACCAGAGCGTAGGCGCCAATAGGGACCTGACAGCCCCCTTGCAGGGCGCGGTTCATGGCTCGCTCGGTCAGCACCCGTATCCGGGTCTCGGCGTGCTCCAGCGGTGCCAACAGGGTGTGCAGCTCGTGATCGTCGAGGCGGCATTCGATGCCGACCGCACCCTGACCGTTGGCAGGCAGGCTCTGCTCCGGCTCGATGAAGGCGGTGATGCGATGTGCCATCTCCAGACGCTTCAGGCCGGCGGCGGCAAGAATGATGGCGTCATATTCACCGGCATCCAGCTTGGCGAGACGGGTATTGACGTTGCCACGCAGGTCGCGGATCACCAGATCCGGGCGGGCGGCCCGCAGTTGACACTGACGGCGCAGGCTGGAGGTGCCGACCACGGCGCCCTGCGGCAGTGCTTCTATCTGGCTGAAACGGTTGGAAACGAAGGCATCGCGCGGATCTTCGCGCTCACAGATGGTGTGCAGGCCCAGCCCTTCCGGGAACTCCACCGGCACATCCTTCATGGAGTGGACGGCGATGTCGGCGCGGCCCTCCAGCATGGCGGTTTCCAGCTCCTTGACGAACAACCCCTTGCCACCCACTTTGGCGAGAGGGGTATCCAGGATCTTGTCACCCTGAGTGCTCATGGGCACCAGCTCGACCTGCAACTCGGGGTACAGGGCTTCCAGCCGGTCTTTGACGAAGTTGGCCTGCCACAGGGCCAATGGGCTCTTGCGAGTGGCAATTTTCAGGGTTCGGGCTGCCATATCAATCAGTTGTTTCATCTTTAGAAGGAAAACGATCTTACCACCCTTTGCAGGGGCTTTCATGGCGCAGCCAGCAAAAGCGGGGCCAAGCTCAAAAAGGGCTGCTGAAAATGATTTTCATTAAGGTGAATTAATTTATTAACTACATGAAATTATTAATTTTTATTGCTTTCCATTGATACTGTTTAGTGGCTTGTCAGAAATAATCCGGTGATTCAGTGCGGGCTTGTTTACCACCGCTGTTTGCATTGTTAACATGATCACACTTTTTTGACGTCTCCCCGTTTTGGTGCGTCATTTCTTACCTTGGTATAGGCAGGGCATTGCTGGTAAAACTCGATACGCTGGTGGCGCGCTACGACGAACTCAATCGTCTCAAGACGCAACGGGCGTTAGGTCTCATGAGTCGCTATGGGCAGCAGGTCTTCCAACTGCTGCCTGTCATGCTGCACTTCAATCATCCCCTGTTGCCCGGTTATGTGGCAGGTGATGTGCCCCACGGCATCTGGAGTTTTACCGCCAACGAGGCCCAGCAGGCCTTCATCCAGGATCTGTGCCAGAACGCCAACTGCCAGAACGGCCTCACTACCCATGACAAGTCGATCCAGGGGCTCTACTCCATGGGCAGCACTTCGTCCATTGGTCAGTGCTGCCACTCGGATCTCGACATCTGGGTCTGCCACGTGGCCGGTTTGTCGCAGGCGCGGCTCGAGTTGCTGGATCTCAAGTGTCAGCAACTTTCCAAGTGGGCCGAGCAGCGGGGGGTGGATCTCAACTTCTTCCTGATCCCCGAAGACAAGTTCCGCCAGTGCAACGACGCCCAGATGCAGGGAGAGAGCTGTGGCAGCGCCCAGCACCTGCTGCTGCTCGACGAGTTCTACCTCAGTGCCATGCTGATCGCGGGCAAGCGCCTGCTCTGGTATCTGGTGCCTGCCGAGTATGACGATCACTACGACGAGTATGTGGACAGCCTGTTTGCGGATGGCAAGCTGAGCCAGGATGACTGGCTCGATCTGGGTGGGTTCAACCGGATTCCGGCCGAGGAGTACTTCGGTTCCGCCTTGTGGCAGCTCTATAAGGGCATCGACTCCCCTTACAAAGCCGTGCTCAAGTCGGTGCTGATGGAGGCTTACTCTCACGAGTATCCCAACACCCGTCTGCTGTCGGTCACCAGTCGCGACTGGTTCCAGCACAACGATGGCATGCACTACCGGCTCGACAACTATTGTCTGATGCTGGACAAGGTGACCAACTACCTCAAGTCCATTGGTGACATGCAGCGCCTCGATCTGGTGCGCCGCTGCTTCTATCTGAAAGTGTGTGACGGCCTCAGCCATCCGAAGGAGGAGCACTCCCCGGCCTGGCGCCGCGAACAGATGACCCAGCTGGTCTCCTACTGGGGCTGGAGCCCGGAGCGGCTCCACCATCTGGATCACCGCCAGGAGTGGAAGGTCGAAGACGTCAAGGTGGCCCACGCCGAGTTGCTGGAAGCCCTGATGCAGAGCTATCGCAACCTGATCCAGTTTGCCCGGCGCAACAACATCAGCGAGTCCATCAATCCGGAAGACATAGGCATACTGTCACGCAAGCTCTATGCCGCGTTCGAGAGCCTGCCGGGCAAAGTGCAGCGCATCAATCTGACCATAGCGCCGGATCTGAGCGAGCAGGATCTCAGCCTGGTGCAGGTCCCTCATGGTCGCCTCAACCGTGCAGGCTGGTATCTCTACAAGCATTCACTGGATCCGGTGGACATCATTGGCCGGGCGCCGCTCGAATATAACGGCTACATCAGCAAGCTGGTCTCCTGGGCCTACTTCAACGGCCTGCTGACGCCCCAGTCCCGGGTGCACCTGTTCAATCAGGGCTCGGATCTGCACATCGACAATCTGCACCAGTTCTGCCGCGACCTGTCCGGTACCTTCCCGGTCAAGTATCCCCGCGCCACCAACCTGGCCCTCAGCCGTCCGTGCGAGATCCGTCAGCTCTCCATTTTCCTCAACCTGGAGACGGACCCGACCAGCCACTGGATGGGTCAGGTGATCGAGTTCGACGCCAATGCTGCCGATGTGTTCTCGTTCGGTCGCAATCAGGAGTGTCTGGTGGGCTCGGTGGATCTGGTCTATCGCAACTCCTGGAGCGAGATCCGTACCCTGCACTTCCAGGGCGATGAAGCCGTGGTGGATGCTCTCACCACCATTCTCGGCAAGATGCATCAGGATGCGGCGGCTCCCGAGATGATCGAAGTGTTCTGTTACAGCCAGCACTTCCGCTCTCTGATTCGGACCCGCTTCCAGCAACTGGTGGCCGAGTGCATCGAGTTGCGTCTTGCCCGTGACAAGTTGCAACTGGTCAAGACGCTGGCGCTGGGCCGCGAGAAGTACGGCATCTTCTTCGAACGGCGCGGCGTGTCGGTCAAGAAGCTGGAAAACGCCATCGACTTCTACCGCCATATTTCCCACAACAAGCTGGATCACCTGCCGCTGCGGCTCGACAAGACCCACAGCCAGCATCTGCCCGACATAGTCGATGCCTACGCCAGTGAAGGGCTGGTGCAGTTCTTCTTTGATACCCGGGATGCGGGCACCAACATCTATATTCTGGATGAGGCGAACCGGGTGGAGATCTACCAGCATTTTGCCGGCAACAAGAATGAGCTGGTGCAGGGGGTGAACCGTTTCTATGCCTCCAGTCACGAGCGTTTCAGCGATGCGGGCCAGTTCAGCAACTTCAACTTGCCCCAGTACTACGAGATAGTGCAGATCAACGGCGAGCTGGAGGTGATCCCCTACCGCAGTCAGGGGCAGATGCGTGACAACGCCAGTCCGGCCCACGAGCTGGGGTCTGCCACTGGCTAGCTCATGTGGCCCGGCGAAGGGTCGCAAGGGAGGCAGGCAGCCTCAAGAACATCCTCGAACAAATCGAATATAAAGCGGCCTGCAGAAGCAGGCCGCTGTTTTATCCGTCGTGAACCCGATCAGGCACTGAGGCGGGCCAGCAGCCAGTGACCGATGTCATCCAGCTGGGGGCGGCAGATCTCGTGGCGCATCGGGTATTCGTGCCACTCTAAATAGCTGTTCCGAATAGGAGATCACCGGATGAAGGGAACTCAGTCCAGTTTGTGCGATCTCATTAGGCGCCAAAAAAAACAAGCCACAACAAAAGGACTGAGTTGATG
>NZ_LSGW01000065.1 GCF_001643305.1 Aeromonas salmonicida subsp. salmonicida | reverse complement strand
TGGATTACTACAACTGGCGGCGTCCACAGCAACACAATGACGAGATACCGCCAGCAAAAGCCGAGGATCGGCCTAACCAAGTGTCTGGATTTAGTTGACCACTATAATACGCAGTGTGTCCTGATGAGCCTCATCAGGCGTTGTTGAAGAAAAGCATGCCTGTGCATTATTAAGATCAGCCGATTTCGCTAATCTCCACCAGGACTGAGACAATAAAATTCACCTTTCAAGCTTACTGTTTGGACCAAATAGCTCCAAGTCAATGAAAACTCTTTTATTCAACAACGCCGCTACATATTAAAACTACATCTGTAGTCACACCATTGAGTCTATCTTTTGTCTCAGTAATGTGTCTTTTACTGGGGCCCTTAACCGTGGCATCAAGGTTTCTGGATCACGAGCAGAGTCAGAAGTATAACCTAACAGAGTTGCATATTTTACTGCGTCACCACCCAATGACTCATAGAACCTATAAAATAAGTCATCCTTATTGTCGCGCTTAAACTCCTGGTAGGCTCGCTTACAAAATACACATATATCAACATACAGAAAAATAAATAATGAATCTGCTACATATTTGGCCGCATTGAGTGATTTTTTATAGTTTTGCAAAACAGAATCACCATTATTGGATGCAACCGCATGTTTGGCTAAGTTCCACTTAGATAGCCATACCGGTACTTTAACCAGTTGATGGAGCATGATATCGAACGGAAATGCTATTAAGTGTTTGCTATATGAGAATTCTAGTAAGCTTGGGGACGGTAGTTCTCCAATAAGTGACGTGTTTAACCGACGAATTCATCTAATTAACTCATGATAGCTATGTATTGTATTATTAACGACGATTGTGTTGGGTTGCACATCCACATTGAGTAATAAGTTAACCTGATCACTTAGCGGAAGGGAATTATTTTCACCAGCTATCCCTGGGTAATATCCCTCTTGCAATGATGAGTTATTAGTTGGTTCTTCGAAATTTAGTTCGCGAAGATGAAACATTAGGTTATGAATTACATATGCCGAATATTCTGTGACGATAAAAGAGTCCTCATCTATATCTTCTTGAAGTAGAGATGCGAGTGGCTTTATAGTTGAAAAAACCATTCCATTTAATTATATTGTTTTTACTCAGACGATCGATGACTTGCTTCGACTTTGTATTGATACTCTGTGCTTTTAAATCTGAATTCCAAATTTCTTCATCAGATAAAACAGAATTATTTAGTCTAAATAACTGATCCTAA
>NZ_LSGW01000064.1 GCF_001643305.1 Aeromonas salmonicida subsp. salmonicida | reverse complement strand
CCGGCCAGCCTGATTGAGCAGCTCAACGACTACGTGGGCCGCCAGGGTAACCATGGCCACGGCGATGACCTGTTCGTGATGGCCATGCCAGAGACCCAGCACAGCCTCACCCTTGCACTGTGGCCACAAGCCAACCTCACCGCCGAGCAGCGGACCGCGCTCAAGGCGGGCGCCGAGAACCTGGTCAAGGCGGCGCTTCGCCAGTCAGCGGATTTCCCGAGCGTTACCCGCACCTGGCCGCGCTCGCGCTTCTCGCTCTCCCAGCTCGGCCGCGAGCTGCACAGCCAGTTCCCGCAGCTGCAGAGCCTCAAGTTTGCGCAGGATGACATCGTGTCGGGGCTGGCCATCCCTCGCCTCGACAAGCTGGCGGTGACCCTGCATGACTAATCCGACCCCGCTTGAACACGACCTGCAGGCGCCGCAGCTCCCCGATGCCAGCGCCCCCTGGTGGGAAGACGGTTACACCATCAGCCCGGCCCACGCCGAGCCCGGGTTTCTAGCCAAGGGGATTAACGCCTTCTGGCAACGGCTCAAAGGCTGGCTGTTGCTGCCGCTGGCCCAGCAAGACCCGCTGACCTGCTCCGAATCTCTGCTCTCGCTGCTTGCTTGGGAACGGGACATCGCCCGATTCAACGGCGAGCCGCTGCCGCTCTTTCGCAAGCGGGTCAAGTTCGCCTTTGTGAACGCCCGGGACGCAGGCGAGGTGGCCGGCTTTAAACGCATCTTCGAGCGCCTGGGCATCGGCTGGTGTGACATCCACGAACGCCAGGCCGGCGCACCCTGGGACGTTATCACCATCGAGGTGACCGACAGCGCCCTTGCTGACAACCAGCAACTGATGGAAACCCTCATTCAACACTATGGCCGCACCTGCCGCCGCTATCGCTTTGCGGTGGTTTACCCGGTCACCGGCACCCTGCACACCGGCAGTATCGGCATGAGCCAGCAGGTGTTTGGCGCATCACTTAAGAGGACAGCATGAGCACCATCATTACCAACGCTTTCTCCCGCTACTGGCAGGAGTGCCTCGCGACCCAAGTGCCAGTGGTGCTCGATGAGTTCGTACTGGCCAAGGTGCCCAGCCTCGACCCCGAGGCCCCCATCAACCCGGACAGCGGCCTGCCGCCGGCGGGCCAGATTGTGCACCGCCACGCGGTGGACCAGCGCGGGCGCATCAACAACGATGCGGTGGCTTACACCATCGTGATGGACACCACGATCGGCGATTTCAGCTTCAATGCCATGTACCTCATCAACAAGGCCACCGGCGTGGTGGGGATGATTGTCCACAAGGGGCTGGAAACCAAACTCAAGACCAATGAGGCCACCGGCCAGACTGGCAACAGCCTGGTGAAATCCATGCTGATGGAATACGACCGCGCCAGCGAGGCCACCGCCACCCACGTGGATGCCAGCACCTGGCAGATTGACTATGCCGCCCGCCTGCGCGGGATGGATGACGACCTGCGCCTGCAGGCGCTGCAGTTCTTCGGGCCGGCCACCTTCTACGGGGATGGCTTTAACCTGGTCAACGCATCGGGGGTCTACAAGATACAGCCCGGGGTGGCCTACGTGGGCGGCCTGCGCGCGGAGCTCAACGAGGTCAAGAAGGTGACCCCGGGCGCCAAGCCGGTGGGGCTCTGGCTCGACATCTACCGGGCGGGCTCCCTGCTCGATGCCTGGGTGAACCACTTCTCCCTGACCCTGAGCGTGCCAGAGCTCACCGACTACCTGGATGCCAACGGCCATCAGCACCATGTGGCCAAGGTGGCCATCGTCAATGCCAATGGCAGCGTCACCGACGTGCGCCGCAAGCGCACCATCGAACTGACCGGAGACGTGACCGGCAAGGGCATCCTGGAAGATGCCCAGGGCGTCACCATCGCGGTGGAGATCAAAGATGGCAGCCACCGCCACAAGTGGAATGAGCTCGACCAGGTACCGGCCACCGCCAGCCGCTGGCCCAGCTATAGCGAGGTGACCAACAAACCGGATCTGGCCGCCGCCAACCATACCCACCGCGGCAGCCTGCTCAACCCGATAAACCTGGCCAAAGAAGATCTCAACACCATCGTCACGCCCGGGGTGTATGCCCAAAATGCGAACGCCAACACCTCCGCCGCGCTGAACTACCCGGAGAACAACGCAGGCACACTGACCGTCACGGTGGCAGCAGGCCCCCAGCAGCGTTACCACGTTTACAACTCCAGCCGGGTCTATACCCGCGCCCAGTACAGCACGGGCGCCTTTACCTCCTGGGCCAGGGACTACAACACCCTGAACAAGCCAAGTGCGGACGATGTGGGTCTGGGCAAGCTCGCCAACATTGCCCCCAGTTATGATCCCTCGGCCAACACCTATGCCCTGCGCGACTCGTCGGGCGACCTGCTAGTCCGCACCCTGCGCACCAACCTTGTCGATGAGCAGCGCATGGTCGGCGCCGTGGCCTTTCGGGTCGACTACGGTAACGACAGCTATCTGCGCTACTGCAGCAGTCAGGCCGCGTTTCGTCAGTGGCTTAACCAGGGAGTGACCGGTTGGGAGGTCGCCTGGCGCTTAGGGATCTCAGACCCGAACTACGCAATGACCGAATACCACATCCCGGGCAAATGGGCGGTGATGACCTACCTGGCGACCGATGGCGCGTTTCGGATTGCCTCCTCCAACGGTCAAGGGGGATCCGTCTTCACCCGTATGACCATCGACACCGGGGGCAATGCCACCTTTGCGGGTACGGTGAACGATGGCTCGGGCCGCTGCTACAGCCCGGGAAACCAACCCCACTACACCCACAACCACACGGCCGCACAAGGCAACCAGGACATTGTCGCCAGCGGTTGGGGACAAGTTGGTACCTATATGATGGCCGCTGTGATCCCGGGCCATGCCGCTGCCATGAATCCGTCCGCCACCATCGCCGGCTCGTCGCTGCGCCCCGCCAACGCCTCCGAGTGGGGCCAAAATCGCGACTGGGCCTTACCGGGCACCTGGAAGTGTCTGGGGTTCGTCACAGATAACAGCGATGACCGCTGGGATGACCGCACCACCCTGTGGATCCGGGTCGCATAAAGAGAGGAGAACATCATGGAACGCATTGAAGTGCTCAGCGCCGCTCACCCACGCCATTACGCAGCGGATCCCGACAGCATCACCCTGGACGTGCTGTTTGCCCACCTGCCTGAGCAGGTCCAGTTCGCCGCCCGCAAGGATGACTCGGAGGAACATGGCCGCGAGCTCTACAGCCGGGCGGTGTTTGGCGAGTTTGGCGATATCGAGGTGATCACCCCTTCGCCGCCGACCGAGACACAGCAGCAGGCCCGTCTGAACGAGGAGCTGAAACAGGCAGCCACCGCCATGGCGCCGCTGAAGGATGCCGACACCCTTGGCATCATCAGCGATGCCGAACGCCAGCGACTTACCGCCTGGCAGCGCTACCGGGTCACCCTCTACCGCCTACCGCAAAGTGACGGCTGGCCAACCGAGGTCAACTGGCCAGAGATGCCGCAATGAGTTGGTCACAAGGGGCGCTGCACTGGCCAGCCAGTGCAGCCAGCCTGCAGGCCAATGCCCAGGGCGTACTGGCCCAGATCCCGGCCACCCAAACCAGCGCCACGGGCCGCCTGCAAGCGCTTGCAGCCCGCGCCCAGTACCGCCGCCACCCGTTAAGCGA
>NZ_LSGW01000063.1 GCF_001643305.1 Aeromonas salmonicida subsp. salmonicida | reverse complement strand
TGCTCAATCAGGCTGGCCGGGGTCGCGCCCACCTCCAGCAGGATGTACGCATTGGCGGTGCCCGGGCCACGGGGGGCCTCGTGCTCGAAGAAGATGTGGTCGGCCCGAATGCCCGCGACGCTCGCCAGCATGGAGCGGTAAATCGCGTCGATGTGATAACGCCCCACCGCCGAAAACTGGTTCTGGATGCGCAGACCCAGGGCGTCATTGCCCTCGGCGTCCGCGCCCTGGGTGGTTATCCACTCTTTGTCATCGTTGCGTGCCGACAGGATGCCGGTCACCGGTTCGCTGAGCAGGTTGTAATAGCCCGGCGCCAGATTCCAGGCTGCGCCGGCGTGCTCGGCTTCGCAGACAACCTTGGCCACCGCTTCGCCGGCCGGGCTCACTACCGCCTGCAGGGGTTTGAGGCGGTAGATGGTGCCGTTGATGCGCTCGGTGGAGATCCAGATATCGGCCGGGATGGTGGCGGCCTCGCTCGGATTGGCCTTGACGAAGTTGACCAGGCCCCGGGTGGTCTGGGCGGGTTTGCGGGTCAAATCCACGTCCCAGGCCTTGAGGTCGAGATAGGCATCGGTGGCGGTGGCCGCAAAGGTGTTGGGCAGCACATGGCCGGCCAGCAGGGTGCGGACCAGCCAGAGCGCCGGCGTTATCACCACCCCGCGCACCAGCCGCCAGAAGGGGCTCACGTCGCTGTCATTGGTGATAAGGGAGCCGGCGGCCACCACCTCCTGTTTGAGCTCGGCCTCCATGGCCTGCTCGGTGGTCGGGACGCCGGTCTCGGCCAGCAGGGCCATAAAGTCCACGGTCGGGCGCAGGTTCACAGGGTTACCTCCAGTTCGCCGAATTCATAGGTGCGGGCGGTGACCAGTATCCGGTCGGGGGCCTCTTCACGGATGAGGATGGTGCCGGGCACCAGCCGCTCGTCGTCTTCAACCAGCAGTTCAATCTCGGTCATCACGTCGCTGCGCAGGGTCGGGCTGCGCTCGCCAATGAGCTTGCGGGCAAGCCCGGACTCCATGATGCGGTGCTTGATGTCCTGACCGATGCTGTGGCGGTCCTGGGTGGTGCGGGGCTGGCCGCCGGCATCGAGTTGCCAGGCGCCGTTGACCACCAGGATGTCGATGTACTTGGGGTTGTGGACCAGGGGCTCACTCATCATTTGGTCTCCAGCCAGGCGTTCTCGGCCATCTGCTCCGGCGTCATCGGGTTTTGGTTGTGCATGTGCACCTCGCCGATGTGCAGGGCCTTGGCCGGTTTCTGGTTGGCCGTGGTCGCGGCCGCGTTGGCCTGGATCAACTGCTGGCCCAGGCCACCCGAGGGCACCGCGCTCTGGTCTTGTTGGCGGTAGCGGGCGAGCGGGGCATTGATGCGCTCCATCGGCGCCGGGGCTTGCAGCTGGGTAGTCAGGGGCAGGCTCAGGTCCGGCATCACCAGCTTGCTGGTGTCGATGTCGATGCCCGGGATCATCCCCATCAGATCGAGGGCGTAGCGAATGGCTTTGATGATCCACTGCCAGGGGGTGAGCAGGGCTTCGAACACGGCGCCGAGGACGGCCCCCAGACGCCGGCCGGCATCGGTCACGCTATCGACCCCGAGGCTGGCACGCTCGGTGGCCCCAAAGAAGGAACCGAGCCAGTCCCAGGCTTGGCCGAGCAAGGTCACGATGATCCCCAAGGTGTCAGCAATGGGGACCAGTGCCTGCGAGGCAAGGGGGCCGAAAGTCTCAGCCAGTCCACTGAAGAAGGCGCCCAGCAGCTCAAAGTTGGTCAGCACCGAGAAGGCGGCATAGAGCTCGTCCCAGTAGACGATGGCCAGCGCCACGGCGGCGACCAGGGCGAGGATGCCGCCCACGATCAGCAGCACCGGGTTGGCGTACATGGCGAGGTTCACCAACAAGACGGTGGTGCGCATCAGCGCCATGGCGCCGCGCAGCAGCTTGAGCGGGGCGAGCAGCCCCATCATGACGATGCCCCAGCCCAGGGTCACCAGCTTGGCCAGGCCTGCCAGCAGCAACCAGACACCAGTGACCATGCCGAGGCCGACGATGGCCAGGGTGGCGTAACTGACCGCCTTGGTCAGGTGGGGAAACAGGCGAGCCCAGCGCAGCACGGTATCCGCGCCATCGGCAAAGGCGCCCACTACCTGGTTGATGGCGGGGAGCACTGCGCCGAACGCCGCCGCTCGGATTGCAAACCAGGCCGACTCGACCCGCTGCCACTGGTCGGTCATGGCGGCGGCCATCTGCTCGGCTTTGCCCATGCCGTGGGTGTTGCCCAGGGCATTGATGCTGCTGGAAAGCGCCTTGGTGTTACTCATCAAGAGCTTGATCATCGACACTGCTTCATCCGAGCCAAACGCCTTTTTCAGCTCATCACTGCCGGCGATGGTCAGGGTCTCGCCATAGCGGGCCTTGAGCTTATCCAGCACGTCGAGCACCGGCAGCATGTTGCCCGCCGAGTCGGTGAACTGCAGGCCAAGCGCCTTTTGGGCGCTGCCAATCCCGGACAGAAACGACTTGAACTTGGTGCCAGCTTCGCCGCCGCCCATAGTGGCCTGCAGGTGGCCGAGCACGGCGAACTGCTCATCCATCGAGATCCCGGCGGCAGTGGCGTTGGCACCGATGCCCTTGAAGGCGTCAGTCATGCCCTGGCCAGTGGTTTTGAACATCTGCACCGCGGTGGCGGTTTTGCCGGCCACATCCTCCACCCAGGTGGCCTTGCCCATCCGCTTGGCCTGCTGCTCGAAGATGCCGTACATGGTGCCCATGTAGTTGGTGATGGTGGCAGTGTCGGCTTTGGTGGCCTTGGCCAGCACGCCGGAGGCGCGGGCAAAGGCGGGCAGCTCGTTACCCTCAAGCCCGGCGATGGCGGATTGAATATCGTAAGAGGCCCGCACGAACTCACTGGCAGAGGCGCCATAGTCCACCGAGAACCGCAGCGCGGTATCGGAGAGTTGTTTGAGGGTCTTCTCATGAACATCGAGGGAGGCCACTTCGGCCAGCGCCCGATCCATTTCGATAGCCGGGCCCAGCACGTTCTGGATCGCCATGGCACCGGCCACTACTGTGGTGGTTCCCATGGCCATGTTGGCCCACCCCTGCCGACCGGCTTTGCTGATCTGGTCGATCTGGGTGTTGATGCCCGCCAGCGGCTTGGTGGCATTGTCCACCAGTGCCACCTGCATCATCAGTTTTTCCATCCAGGCCATAGGGGGCTCTTATCCGTTGAAGGCTTTCGCTATCCCCTGCGCGACGGCAAAGGCGAGCGTGTCCCGTGAGTGCTTATCAAACCAGAGGGCGCGGGCCAGACTGTCGAGGTCATCCTCTTCATGGGGCAGGTAGTGGCGCCGCAGCGCCAGTACCTGTTCCAGCTGGTTGTGCTCGATGGCCTCGGCGCGCCCGGTCAGTTTTTTACGGTGATATCCAGCGCCGGCGCGAACTCCTCGTTGACCTTGGCGGTCAGCTGTAAGGCGGCGCCTGGCAGGGCGAGCAGGTCGCTCAGGGCCTCTTTGTGCTCGGTGTGGATAATCTTGCGCAGGTAGTTGTGTGCCGGCGCCACCTTGTCGTTCATGGCCAGGTCGTTGATGTAGCTGTTGTAGGCCACCAGGGTGGGCTCAAAGCAGATGTCGGTGCCGGCGATGGTCAGGGTGATGGTTTGCTTGCTCATGGGGTGGTTTCCTCTTGGGTTATCCAGTCGTTTAGGGTGTCGAGTTGGGTTTGGCAGCGGCGCAGTGCGCCCTGCAGGGTGGGGATAAAGGCCACGGCCTCGCCCCAGGTAGTGCCGTTAAATTCAGGTTCCGGGCAGTGGGGCACCAGCCCCGGCGGTGGCAGGCGTTTCACCACCTGTGTTTGCACCACGGCCCTTGGCTGGCTGGAGCAGGCGCAAAGCGCCAACAGGCAGAGGCTCGCGAGCACAATCCGGGCGGCCCGCCGGCGGTGTGGCCAGGGCGTGTTGCAGGTCATCGGCAGTCTTCCTCTGTTGTTGGTCGAGCTCGGTCAGGGCGGCGTTCTGGTGGGCGAGCAACGTGCGCAGCCCAATCTCTTCTCGCTGCAGCGTCTTGAACTCGGTGGCCATCTGGTCGTTGGCGCTCTGCAGGGTGGTGATGGTCTCGTTGGCGGTGGCCAGCTCCAGGGTGCGCAGGGTGAGCCGTTCGTCCTGGACATACAGCACAGTGCCAATCACCAGCCCGATAAGGGCCGGCAACAGCCGGATGAACGTGCTCACGCCAGTACCCCGCCAAACTCGATGAACTTGGCCAGCAGGTCAGCCAGCTTATGTTCGCGCTGGCCGTAGCCAGCGCCGGGCAAGCTGGCCCAAATGTTGGCGCACTTGGGCACCGCCTGGGCAATGCGGCCATCGACCACATCGGCCAGCGCTTTGCGCTCGCGGATAAGCTGGATGGCCCAGGTGTCTTGCGACTCAGGACCAAAGTCCAGCAGGCCGAGCTGGTCACGGTAGTGGGACCAGTGTTTGGACAGGAACTGATAGCGCCCGGCGGCGGTGCTGACCAGGTGCGGGTTCACCTGCACTTTGACGTTCGGGTGGGTGCGGTAGTCGGTGAACAAACCTGCCGGGTTGACCAGCTTGTTGTAACCGTCATCGCCGAGCCCTTTGGTTCCTTCGGCAAAGGCCAGCAGGTCGAGAAAGGCGGCCATTTGTGGGTGGCAGTTACTGCGCGGCATCGTTGCCACCTTTGGTATTGATGAGCCGGGTGGCCTTGTCTCGCAGGATGTCGATCCCGATAAGGCCCACCACACCGCCCAGGAACGGGGTCGCCTCTGGCGGGATCCCGAGTAATTGGGTACCGGTGGCCGCGGCCAACGTGATAAGCCCGCACAGCAGGGATTCGATCAGTCGGCGACGGCCCCGCCCGCCGGTGTAGGTGATGCGCAGGAAGGCGATGGCCAGCGCCAGCAGTGCCCCATAGACGGCGGGCCAGTTGTCCATCAGCCAGGCCAGAATGGCGGCGCCGATGATGGGGTCTTTGTTTGGCATAGGGTTCATGTCCGTTGCTCGGGTTAGCGGGCCAGCTGCTCAATGCGGGTTTGGCAGGGGACGCACAGGCGCACCCCCGGCACATGGTGGCGACGCGCCTCGGGGATCGGGTCGTCGCACTCCTCGCAGTGATGCAGGCTCATGCCCTGGTAGTGCCCCTTGCCCACCTGGCGGGCCAGATTGGTGGTCAGCATGCGGGCGGCGTGTTGGTTGGCGCGGTCGATATCGTCCACAGAGCCTCCTTAACCCAGCAGGTGGCGGGTGTCGTCCTTGGAGAGGTACGGCACGCCATTGAGGTGAACAAAATCGGGGGAGGTCACAAAGCCTTTCACCTTGTGCACGCTCTTGCTGCCGCCCTTGGGATCGATGTCGAGCAAGTCAGAGACCAGCAGCTTCACGCCAAAGGCTTCCACCTTCATCTGCTCGCTGCCGGTGTCGGCGTAGAACAGCACATCGTCAGGCTCCATCCCGCGCCAGCTGCCGGCCCGTTTGGCGGCTTCGGCCAGCAGCTTGAGGTTCTTGGTGTCGAGCTCGAACTCGAGCTCCGCCGAGACGTCCCCATCCACATAGCCATCCGGGACGCCTCGGGTCTGGGCCACGGCGCTGTTGTCGGTGATAGAAAGGCTGGCCTTTTCAACGTGGACCATGGCCCCCATCAGGGTGGTATCAAAGCTGGTACCGGAAACACGACGGGTCATTGCTTAGCCCTCCCCGTTGTTGAGGCTCAAATCGAGCATGATGTTGACGGTGATCCCCTTGGGGCAGTCCACGGTGCGCACCACCACATAGACAGAGACCAAGTTCTTGGCAATCCACTGGATGCTGATGTCGCCATCCTGGGGGGAGGCGATGTCGCCGGGGAACGGCTGGCCATTGATGGTGGCGGCCTTGGCCATCTCGCGCAGGTCCTTGCCAAAGTAGGTCACCGCGGCGGCGGTGCTGCCTGGGGTGGAGTTGAACGAGCGATCCCCGATGCGGGCGATGGCACGAATACGGATCCGGCGCGCCACCTTGTAGGCGACCCGCAGGTTCTCGATCGCCTGGTAGTCGCCGCCCTCGGCATCGAGCTGGCGGCCATCAGCCCAATAGATGCCGTCATAGTCCGGGTACCACATCGGCACCGAGTAGCGGCTCTTCTCCAGGGTCTGCAGGGTGGCCAGCGGCAGCGGGATCCCGTCCTTGTCCACCGGCTTGTTGTCAAGGCCGACCAGGGCGCCGGTCTTCACCCGGCAGGGGCTGTCGGCGATGCTCACCGCCCGGTTGCACAGGCGGCCCGCATAGGCGCCGATGAGGTTGGGCCAAAGCTGTGGCACCAGGCCAACCGAATCGGCCTTGATGCCATCTTGCAAGGCAGCCAGGGCGGCCTCGTACTCGCTCCAGTCTTGGGCGGTAGCGTTTTTGCCGGCGGCCTTGGCGACAATGCCGGGGACGGCCAGCAGCATGAACTGCCAGCGCCCCCATTTGGCGATCAGCTCCTGGTTGAGGGCGTGGGCTGCGTTGATGCTCACCTGATCCCACACCTGACCCAGCACCAGGATGCCTTCAAAGGACTGGGTCTGCTGCGCCTCGCGGGCGGCATCGAGCCAGGGCTTGTCGGTGGGCAGCACATAGGCGGCTGCGGTCCAGTTCTGGCCGGCGTTATCGCGGGCGGCCAGCAGGTTGGCCTTGAGCTCGCTGTCACCGGTTCCCAGCAACTGGTCGAGGTCTGACTGGGTGTTGAGGGAGAGCAGCTTGCCGGTGTTACTGGCGGAGCTGCCGATGAACAGCAGGTGGCGCTCGACTTCGGTCACGGGCCCCTGCATCTGGTTTAAGTTGTTGATCTGTACATAAGGCCACATGGCGTTAGTTCCCCTTCAGGTCTTGTTTGTTGACGTCCCAGCCGTAGTCGATGCTCTGCAGGGCGCGGGCAAAGGCTTGTTCCCGCTGCCGGGTGTTGGCGCCCAGAAACGGGCGGGCAGGGAGCTTTATCTCCCAGCGCTCTTTCACCGGTTCATCCTTGAGCTTCTTGATGAGCAGGCCGGCCTGGGCGTAGTTGAGGCTGCTGGTGATCCAGCCGAGCGAGGCTGAGCGGTATGAGCGCTTGCGCTTGCCCGGGCGTTTGAACCCCAACTCCCGCAGCTTGCGGGCCTGCGCCTTGGTAGCCGGCTTGTTCTTGCCGCCTTCACTGGGCGCAATGCGGCGCCGGCTGGCTGCGCTCACCTGGTAGGTGTGCCCCTTCTGGTGGGTGTTGGCGATAACCCCAGCGTGGGCACTCATGGGGCCTTTCTTAAAGCCCACTTCTGCCACGTCCTGGCGGGGGGCGTGGATCTCCAACAGCTTGGGCAGGCCGCGCAGCATCTTGCGCTTGCCCCGTTTGCGCGGAGCCCAGGCACTGCCGTTGGGGTCTTGCTGTTGGCGCACGTGACGGGCGGCCAGCTTCTTGAGCTCAGCCGCTGCCCGCCACACCAGGCGCTTGCGCTGCTTGGGCGACAGGGCCAGCAGCTTGAGCTGCTCCTGGGTTCGGCGACTGTCTAGGGTGATGCTGATCATGCTTAGGCCCCGACACTGTGGTGGCCGGTGTTCCCCACATTCAGGTCAATCTGCTCGGCGACCCAAATGTCATAGGGGGCCACGTTCCAGTGCTTGCCGAGCCAGTTGATGGGGCCTTGCGGGTGCTCCACCAGGCGCAGCGGCTCGGTAAAGGGGAGCTGGATCTCAAGGTCAGCCGTCTTTTCATCGTTGGGGGTGACGGCGTATTCGGGATCGGGCAGCGCAAACTGCTCGCGGACTGCGTCATGCTCCTGCACCCAGGCGGCGACAGCGGCCAGCACAATGGCGGGATCCAGCTCGCGAAACGGCAGTTGCTCGATGGTGAACACCGCCTGATAGGTGAGCCAGGCCACGTCCACCCCGGTGGGGCCCATGTTTTTGGGCTCCAACCGGATGGTGCCGTTCTCCATCCAGCTATCCAGGTGGGTGTGGCACTTGGCCGGCAGCACTCGCAGCAGCTCGGCGTGGAGCGCTTGCAGGAAGTAGCCCTGGGCTTGTTGCTCGTGCAGATCGTGACTCATATCAGCGAGACCCCCGTCCTGTGCTTGCCCTTGATGCTGCGCACCCGTTGCTGACTCTCGGCCAGTAGCTGGGCGCGTTGGTCTGGCGATCGCTCCAGCTGGTTGTTGGCGGTGGCCCGCTCGGTGACGCTGGCGAATTCGGGCAGCAGCGCCGCCTTGGCTCGGGCAAACACCGCGGCCAGGTACTGCTCGGTCAGCGCATTGCTGCCGCCTTCCAGACTTGGCCCGGGTACCTCGGCGGCGCTGGTGTAGCCCTTGCCCTGCAGCGCGGCCTGGTGGCTCACCAGCTGCAGGTTGATTTCAGAGACGGCTGCCAGCAGGGCGGCGCCGGTGGTCTGGGCATCCAGATCGGCAGGCAGGGCGCGGCGGCGCTCAAAATCGGCCACGGCCACATCTGGCCAGAACCCGTCATTGCGGATAGTGGCGGCGCTGTAGTCGACGTTCTTGCCTGCAAACATGGCGTGCCTCGCTGGTTGGTTGAAATGGAGCACCCCTGAAGCCACGCAATTGCCGCTGGGTTAGCCA
>NZ_LSGW01000062.1 GCF_001643305.1 Aeromonas salmonicida subsp. salmonicida | reverse complement strand
TGCTCAATCAGGCTGGCCGGTGTGGCGCCCACCTCCAGCAGAACGTAGGCATTGGCGGTGCCCGGACCCCGCGGGGCCTCGTGCTCGAAGAAGATGTGGTCGGCCCGAATGCCGGCGACGCTCGCCAGCATGGAGCGGTAAATCGCATCGATGTGATAACGCCCCACCGCCGAAAACTGGTTCTGGATGCGCAGGCCCAGGGCGTCATTGCCCTCGGCGTCTGCGCCCTGGGTGGTGATCCACTCCTTGTCATCGTTGCGGGCCGACAGAATGCCGGTGACCGGTTCGCTCAGCAGGTTGTAATAGCCGGGCGCCAGATTCCAGGCGCTGCCGGCGAACTCCGCCTCGCAGACCACCCGGGCCACGGCTTCGCCGGCCGGGCTCACTACCGCCTGCAGGGGTTTGAGGCGATAGATGGTGCCGTTGATGCGTTCGGTGGCTACCCAGATATCGGCCGGAATGGTGGCAGCTTCGCTGGGGTTGGCTTTGACGAAGTTGACCAGGCCCCGGGTGGTCTGGGCGGCCTTGCGGGTCAAGTCCACATCCCAGGCTTTGAGGTCGAGATAGGCATCGGTGGCGGTGGCTGCGAAGGTGTTGGGCAGCACATGGCCGGCCAAGAGCGTGCGGATAAGCCAGAGCGCCGGGGTGATGACCACCCCGCGCACCAGCCGCCAGAACGGGCTCACGTCGCTGTCATTGGTGATGAGGGAGCCGGCGGCCACCACCTCCTTTTTGAGCTCGGCCTCCATGGCCTGCTCGGTGGTCGGGACGCCGGTCTCGGCCAGCAGGGCCATAAAGTCCACGGTCGGGCGCAGGTTCACAGGGTTACCTCCAGTTCGCCGAATTCATAGGTGCGAGCGGTGACCAGCACCCGGTCGGGGGCCTCTTCACGGATGAGGATGGTGCCGGGCACCAGCCGCTCGTCGTCTTCTACCAGCAGTTCAATCTCGGTCATCACGTCGCTGCGCAGGGTCGGGCTGCGCTCGCCGATGAGCTTGCGGGCGAGCCCCGACTCCATGATGCGGTGCTTGATGTCCTGACCGATGCTGTGGCGGTCCTGGGTGTAGCGCGGCTGGCCGCCGGCATCGAGTTGCCAGGCGCCATTGACCACCAGGAGATCGATGTACTTAGGGTCGCGGATCAGGGGGGCGCTCATCACTTGGTCTCCAGCCAGGCGTTCTCGGCCATCTGTTCCGGGGTCATGGGGTTTTGGTTGTGCATGTGCACCTCGCCGATGTGCAGGGCCTTGGTTGGCTTCTGGTTGGTTGAGCTGGCCGCGGCGTTGGCCTGGATCAGTTGTTGGCCCAGGCCACCCGCTGGCACTGCGCTCTGGTCTTGCTGGCGGTAGCTCGCGAGCGGGGCGTTGATGCGCTCCGTCTGCGGTTGGGCCAGCAGTTGGGCGCTCATGGGCAGGCTCAGATCCGGCATCACCAGCTTGCTGGTGTCGATGTCGATGCCCGGGATCATCCCCATCAGGTCGAGGGCGTAGCGAATGGCTTTGATGATCCACTGCCAGGGGGTGAGCAGGGCCTCAAACACGGCGCCGAGGACAGTGCCCAGGCGCCGGCCGGCATCGGTCACGCTATCGACCCCGAGGCTGGCCTGCTCGGTGGCACCGAAGAAGGAACCGAGCCAGTCCCAGGCTTGGCCGAGCAAGGTCACGATGATCCCCAAGGTGTCAGCAATGGGGACCAGCGCCTGTGAGGCGAGGGGGCCGAATGTCTCAGCCAGCCCACTGAAGAAGGCGCCCAGCAGCTCAAAGCTGGTCAGCACCGAGAAGGCGGCATAGAGCTCGTCCCAGTAGACGATGGCCAGCGCCACGGCGGCGACCAGGGCGAGGATACCGCCCACGATCAGCAGCACCGGGTTGGCGTACATGGCGAGGTTGACCAGCAACACCGTGGTGCGCATCAGCGCCATGGCGCCCCGCAGCAGCTTGAGCGGGGCGAGCAGCCCCATCATGACGATGCCCCAGCCCAGGGTCACCAGCTTGGCCAGGCCCGCCAGCAGCAACCAGACACCGGTGACCATGCCGAGCCCGACGATGGCCAGGGTGGCGTAACTGACTGCCTTGGTCAGGTGTGGAAACAGGCGGGCCCAGCGCAGCACGGTATCCGCGCCATCGGCAAAGGCACCCACTACCTGGTTGATGGCAGGCAGTACCGCCCCGAACGCGGCGGCCCGAATAGCAAACCAGGCCGACTCGACCCGCTGCCACTGGTCGGTCATGGCGGCTGCCATCTGCTCGGCCTTGCCCATGCCGTGGGTGTTACCCAGGGCATTGATGCTGTTGGCCAGCCCCTTGGTGTTGCTCATCAGGAGCTTGATCATCGACACCGCTTCATCGGAGCCAAACGCCTTTTTCAGCTCATCACTGCCGGCAATGGTCAGGGTCTCGCCATAACGTGCTTTGAGCTTATCCAGCACGTCGAGCACCGGCAGCATGTTGCCCGCCGAGTCGGTGAACTGCAGGCCAAGCGCCTTTTGGGCGCTGCCAATCCCGGACAGAAACGACTTGAACTTGGTACCGGCTTCGCCGCCGCCCATAGTGGCTTGCAGGTGGCCGAGCACGGCGAACTGCTCATCCATCGAGATCCCGGCGGCAGTGGCGTTGGCGCCAATGCCCTTGAAGGCGTCAGTCATGCCCTGGCCAGTGGTTTTGAACATCTGCACCGCGGTGGCGGTTTTGCCGGCCACATCCTCTACCCAGGTGGCCTTGCCCATCCGCTTGGCCTGCTGCTCGAAGATGCCGTACATGGTGCCCATGTAGTTGGTGATGGTGGCAGTGTCGGCTTTGGTGGCCTTGGCCAGCACGCCGGAGGCGCGGGCAAAGGCGGGCAGCTCGTTACCCTCAAGCCCGGCGATGGCGGATTGAATATCGTAAGAGGCACGCACGAACTCACTGGCAGAGGCGCCATAGTCCACCGAGAACCGCAGCGCGGTATCGGAGAGCTGCTTGAGGGTCTTCTCATGGACATCGAGCGAGGCCACTTCGGCCAGCGCCCGATCCATTTCGATAGCCGGGCCCAGCACGTTCTGGATCGCCATGGCACCAGCCACCACTGTGGTGGTCCCCATGGCCATGTTGGTCCACCCCTGCCGACCGGCTTTGCTGATCTGGTCGATCTGGGTGTTGATGCCCGCCAGCGGCTTGGTGGCATTGTCCACCAGTGCCACCTGCATCATCAGTTTTTCCATCCAGGCCATAGGGGTCTCTTATCCGTTGAAGGCTTTCGCTATCCCCTGCGCGACGGCAAAGGCGAGCGTGTCCCGGGCGTGCTTATCAAACCAGAGGGCGCGGGCCAGGCTGTCGAGGTCATCCTCTTCATGGGGCAGGTAGTGGCGCCGCAGCGCCAGTACCTGTTCCAGCTGGTTGTGCTCGATGGCCTCGGCGCGCCCGGTCAGTTTTTTACGGTGATATCCAGCGCCGGCGCGAACTCCTCGTTGACCTTGGCGGTCAGCTGCAAGGCGGCGCCTGGCAGGGCGAGCAGGTCGCTCAGGGCGTCTTTGTGCTCGGCGCTGACAATCTTGCGCAGGTAGTTGTGGGCCGGTGCCACCTTGTCGTTCATGGCCAGGTCGTTGATGTAGCTGTTGTAGGCCACCAGGGTGGGCTCAAAGCAGATGTCGGTGCCGGCAATGGTCAGGGTGATGGTTTGCTTGCTCATGGGGTGGTTTCCTCTTGGGTTATCCAGTCGTTTAGGGTGTCGAGTTGGGTTTGGCAGCGGCGCAGTGCGCCCTGCAGGGTGGGGATAAAGGCCACGGCCTCGCCCCAGGTAGTGCCGTTAAATTCAGGTTCCGGGCAGTGGGGCACCAGCCCCGGCGGTGGCAGGCGTTTCACCACTTGGGTGTGCACCACGGCCCTTGGCTGGCTGGAGCAGGCGCAGAGCGCCAACAGGCAGAGGCTCGCGAGCGCAATCCGGGCGGCCCGCCGGCGGTGTGGCCAGGGCGTGTTGCAGGTCATCGGCAGTCTTCCTCTGTTGTTGGTCAAGCTCGGTCAGGGCGGCGTTCTGGTGGGTGAGCAGCTTGCGCAGCCCAATCTCTTCGCGCTGCAGCGTCTTGAACTCGGTGGCCATCTGGTCGTTGGCGCTCTGCAGGGTGGTGATGGTCTCGTTGGCGGTGGCCAGCTCCAGGGTGCGCAGGGTGAGCCGTTCGCCCTGGACATACAGCACAGTGCCAATCACCAGCCCGATAAGGGCCGGCAACAGCCGGATGAACGTGCTCACGCCAGTACCCCGCCGAACTCGGTGAACTTGGCCAGCAGGTCGGCGAGCCGATGCTCGCGCTGGCCATAGCCGGCGCCAGGCAGGCTGGCCCAAATGTTGGCGCACTTAGGCACCGCCTGGGCAATGCGGCCATCGACCACATCGGCCAGCGCTTTGCGCTCGCGGATGAGCTGAATGGCCCAGGTGTCTTGCGACTCGGGGCCAAAGTCCGGCAGGCCGAGCTGGTCACGGTAGTGGGGCCAGTGTTTGGACAGGAACTGATAGCGCCCGGCGGCGGTGCTGACCAGGCGCGGGTTCACCTGCACTTTGACGTTCGGGTGGGTGCGGTAGTCGGTGAACAAACCCGCCGGATTGACCAGCTTGTTGTACCCGTCATCGCCCCGGCCCTTGGTGCCCTCCGCATAGGCGAGCAGGTCGAGAAAGGCGGCCATTTGTGGGTGGCAGTTACTGCGCGGCATCGTTGCCACCTTTGGTATTGATGAGCCGGGTGGCTTTGTCTCGCAGGATGTCGATCCCGATAAGGCCCACCACACCACCCAGGAACGGGGTCGCCTCTGGCGGGATCCCGAGTAATTGGGTGCCGGTGGCCGCGGCCAACGTGATAAGCCCGCACAGCAGGGATTCGATCAGTCGGCGACGGCCCCGCCCGCCGGTGTAGGTAATGCGCAGGAAGGCGATGGCCAGCGCCAGCAGTGCCCCATAGACGGCGGGCCAGTTGTCCATCAGCCAGGCCAGAATGGCGGCGCCGATGATGGGGTCTTTGTTTGGCATAGGGTTCATGTCCGTTGCTCGGGTTAGCGGGCCAGCTGCTCAATGCGGGTTTGGCAGGGAACGCACAGGCGCACCCCCGGCACATGGTGGCGACGGGCCTCGGGGATCGGGTCGTCGCACTCCTCGCAGTGATGCAGGCTCATGCCCTGGTAGTGCCCCTTGCCCACCTGGCGGGCCAGATTGGTGGTCAGCATGCGGGCGGCGTGTTGGTTGGCGCGGTCGATATCGTCCACAGAGCCTCCTTAACCCAGCAGGTGGCGGGTGTCGTCCTTGGAGAGGTACGGCACGCCATTGAGGTGAACAAAATCGGGGGAAGTCACAAAACCTTTCACCTTGTGCACGCTCTTGCTGCCGCCTTTGGGATCGATGTCGAGCAAGTCAGAGACCAAGAGCTTCACGCCAAAGGCCTCCACCTTCATCTGCTCGCTGCCGGTGTCGGCGTAGAACAGCACATCGTCCGGCTCCATCCCGCGCCAGCTGCCGGCCCGTTTGGCAGCCTCGGCCAGCAGCTTGAGGTTCTTGGTATCGAGCTCGAATTCGAGCTCCGCCGAGACGTCCCCATCCACATAGCCATCCGGGACGCCTCGGGTCTGGGCCACGGCGCTGTTGTCGGTGATGGAGAGGCTGGCCTTTTCAACGTGGACCATGGCCCCCATCAGGGTGGTATCAAAGCTGGTACCGGAAACACGACGGGTCATTGCTTAGCCCTCCCCGTTGTTGAGGCTCAAATCGAGCATGATGTTGACGGTGATCCCCTTGGGGCAGTCCACGGTGCGCACCACCACATAGACAGAGACCAAGTTCTTGGCAATCCACTGGATGCTGATGTCGCCATCTTTGGGGGAGGCGATGTCGCCGGGGAACGGCTGGCCATTGATGGTGGCGGCCTTGGCCATCTCGCGCAGGTCCTTGCCAAAGTAGGTCACCGCGGCGGCGGTGCTGCCCGGGGTGGAGTTGAACGAGCGATCCCCGATGCGGGCGATGGCACGAATACGGATCCGGCGCGCCACCTTGTAGGCGACCCGCAGGTTCTCGATCACCTGGTAGTCGCCGCCCTCGGCATCGAGCTGGCGGCCATCAGCCCAATAGATGCCGTCATAGTCCGGGTACCACATCGGCACCGAGTAGCGGCTCTTCTCCAGGGTCTGCAGGGTGGCCAGCGGCAGCGGGATCCCGTCCTTGTCCACCGGCTTGTTGCCAAGGCCGACTAGGGCGCCGGTCTTCACCCGGCAGGGGCTGTCGGCGATGCTCACCGCCCGGTTGCACAGGCGGCCCGCATAGGCGCCGATGAGGTTGGGCCAAAGCTGTGGCACCAGGCCAACCGAATCGGCCTTGATGCCATCTTGCAAGGCAGCCAAGGCGGCCTCGTACTCGCTCCAGTCTTGGGCGGTAGCGTTTTTGCCGGCGGCCTTGGCGACAATGCCGGGGACGGCCAGCAGCATGAACTGCCAGCGCCCCCACTTGGCGATCAGCTCCTGGTTGAGGGCGTGGGCGGCGTTGATGCTCACCTGATCCCACACCTGACCCAGTACCAGGACGCCTTCAAAGGACTGGGTCTGCTGCGCCTCGCGGGCGGCATCGAGCCAGGGCTTGTCGGTGGGCAGCACGTAAGCGGCGGCGGTCCAGTTCTGGCCGGCGTTATCGCGGGCGGCCAGCAGGTTGGCCTTGAGCTCGCTGTCACCGCTTCCCAGCAACTGGTCGAGGTCTGACTGGGTGTTGAGGGAGAGCAGCTTGCCGGTGTTGCTGGCGGCGCTACCGATGAACAGCAGGTGGCGCTCGACTTCGGTCACGGGCCCCTGCATCTGGTTTAAGTTGTTGATCTGTACATAAGGCCACATGGCGTTAGTTCCCCTTCAGGTCTTGTTTGTTGACGTCCCAGCCGTAGTCGATGCTCTGCAGGGCGCGGGCAAAGGCTTGTTCCCGCTGCCGGGTGTTGGCGCCTAGGAACGGGCGGGCAGGGAGCTTTATCTCCCAGCGCTCTTTCACCGGTTCATCCTTGAGCTTCTTGATGAGCAGGCCGGCCTGGGCGTAGTTGAGGCTGCTGGTGATCCAGCCGAGCGAGGCCGAGCGGTATGAGCGCTTGCGCTTGCCCGGGCGTTTGAACCCCAACTCCCGCAGCTTGCGGGCCTGTGCCTTGGTGGCCGGCTTGTTCTTGCTGCCTTCACTGGGCGCAATGCGGCGCCGGCTGGCCGCGCTCACCTGGTAGGTGTGCCCCTTCTGGTGGGTGTTGGCGATAACCCCAGCGTGGGCACTCATGGGGCCTTTCTTGAAGCCCACTTCCGCCACGTCCTGGCGGGGGGCGTGGATCTCCAACAGCTTGGGCAGGCCGCGCAGCATCTTGCGCTTGCCCCGTTTGCGCGGAGCCCAGGCACTGCCGTTGGGGTCTTGCTGTTGGCGTACGTGACGGGCGGCCAGCTTCTTGAGCTCAGCCGCTGCCCGCCACACCAGGCGCTTGCGCTGCTTGGGCGACAGGGCCAGCAGCTTGAGCTGCTCCTGGGTGCGGCGACTGTCCAGGGTGATGCTGATCATGCTTAGGCCCCGACACTGTGGTGGCCGGTGTTCCCCACATTCAGGTCAATCTGCTCGGCGACCCAAATGTCATAGGGGGCCACGTTCCAGCGCTTGCCGAGCCAGTTGATGGGACCTTGCGGGTGCTCCACCAGGCGCAGTGGTTCGGTGAAGGGGAGCTGGATCTCAAGGTCAGCCGTTTTCTCATCGTTCGGGGTGACGGCGTATTCGGGATCGGGCAGCGCAAACTGCTCGCGGACTGCGTCATGCTCCTGCACCCAGGCGGCGACAGCGGCCAGCACAATGGCGGGATCCAGCTCGCGAAACGGCAGCTGCTCGATGGTGAACACCGCCTGATAGGTGAGCCAGGCCACGTCAACCCCGGTGGGGCCCATGTTTTTGGGCTCCAGCCGGATGGTGCCGTTCTCCATCCAGCTATCCAGGTGGGTGTGGCACTTGGCCGGCAGCACTCGCAGCAGCTCGGCGTGGAGCGCTTGCAGGAAGTAGCCTTGGGCCTGTTGCTCGTGCAGATCGTGACTCATATCAGCGAGACCCCCGTCCTGTGCTTGCCCTTGATGCTGCGCACCCGTTGCTGACTCTCGGCCAGTAGCTGGGCGCGTTGGTCTGGCGATCGCTCCAGCTGGTTGTTGGCGGTGGCCCGCTCGGTGACGCTGGCGAATTCGGGCAGCAGCGCCGCCTTGGCACGGGCAAACACCGCGGCCAGGTACTGCTCGGTCAGTGCATTGCTGCCGCCTTCCAGACTGGGCCCGGGGACCTCGGCAGCGGTGGCATAGCCCTTGGCCTGCAGCGCGGCCTGATGAGTCGCGAGCTGCAGGTTGATTTCAGAGATGGCGGCCAGCAGGGCGGCGCCGGTGGTCTGGGCATCCAGATCGGCAGGCAGGGCACGGCGGCGCTCAAAATCGGCCACGGCCACATCCGGCCAGAACCCGTCATTGCGGATAGTGGCGGCGCTGTAGTCGACGTTCTTGCCTGCAAACATGGCGTGCCTCGCTGGTTGGTTGAAATGGAGCACCCCTGAAGCCACGCAATTGCCGCTGGGTTAGCCAGAGGCTGCCCATGGCATTCGCGCCGGGGTGCGGTGGCGCGGATAGTCGTTATTGCTCTGGGTTCAGCACCCGCAGGCGCATGGCAATCTTTTGGCGCAAGGTGCCAACGCCCACCTTGCCGTGCAGTTGGTCGGCCTGGGCCAGCCAGTGATCGGCTTGCTCCAGAGTGGCGCTGTTGCCCACGGCGCTGGGGCGGGGTTGGCCGTCATGGTCACGCAGCAGAAGACAACCTGCCGCCTTGAACCACTTGGCGGTCAGCCGTTCGTTGAGGCGCCAGTCATTGCGCACCTTGTCAAACACCCGGGAGAACCAGGGCTCGACGGCATGGCCTTCGGCCGCTTGTTTCTCGGCCCACTCCAGCACGGTGTCGGCCACAAAGTGGGCCCAGTCGCGCTTGATGTTGTTCGGGGTGCGCTGGCCCTGGGCAATGGCGAGCTCTGCCCAGGCAATGCCGGCATCAAAGTCCCCGACGTCAAAGGCCCAGATGATGAGGCGCTGAAACAGCTCGTTCTGGTAGGGCTGGCCCGACTCCGCGACAGCGGCCAGATAGCGCTCCACATAGGGACGGTATTTGGGCATCAGCTCATCGCGTTTCATGTTCACCCGATCCCCAATGCGCGCCAGCTTGCGCAGCCGAACGATGTCCTGTTCCAGGGCAATCATCTGCAGGTGCAGGCTGTCCGCCACGGCGCCGGTGGCGATGCCTGAGCTGGCGGTTTGCTGCGCCCCTTGCATGGCTTGCACGCGTTGCTTGTGACGTTGACCGGGTGAGCTCATGGCTTAGGCCTCGGGCACTGCCGGCGCGGCGCCGATCTCGATGTCGGCCTCTTCAAAGCCGCCATAGGCCAGGTGCTCGCCCAGGGCATAGCCTTCCATGCGCCAGTACTGGTTATCGAAGCACTTGCGATCCTGGTTATCCTCGGCCTTGCGGTTGCGCGTACCGCGCTGGGTGTAGCAGTGCAGGTTGTCCAGAGTGGTGACTACCATCCGCTTGCCCGGGAAGAAGGGTGGGATGTAGGCCTTGCGCCCGGCGATGGACTCGGCCAGCTTCTGGGCGGCGATCTGCTCACTCGGCTTGGTGGCTTCGCTGTAGAGCTTGGCTTGGGCCGCCGCCACCAGTTCGGTACCGACCAGTACCACTAAGCGCGGGTCTTGGCGAAACAGCGGATCGATGGTGGTGTTGATAAGGTCGGAGGCCATCTCGTCCAGGGTCTTGTAATCGCCCTTGCCGTCCGGGTCGAAGCGGATCTTCTCGCCGGCTTTGGCCTTGATGATCTGGCTGCCTTCGTTCCACTCACGGGCTATCTGGTGCCACCCCTTGTTGACGTCTTCACCCAGCGGGTTTTTCTCCGGGTCGGTCGTCTCTTCGGCAGAAACGCCATTCCAGCCGACCCGCACAATGTCGAGGGCGAATGCCGTGTTGATGAACTCACCGACCAGGCGGATGAACTCGCCCTCGTTGCCGGCGTTGGCCCAGACACACAGGGTTGCCCAGTCGAGCGAGGCACACGAATCGGTCTCGCTCAGTTCGTAGGTGTTGCCATCCACGCCGATCTTGCCGTTGAAGCGGCCATTTTTCTTGCGGCCGGTGAACAGCTTGCCGATGCCGACTTGCACCACCTGGCCCTTGATCTGATCCACATCCATACAGGTGATGAGACCGAGGAACTCGACAGAGGCGAGCAGGCCCGCGCGCAGACCGGTTTCCACGGGGCCACTGATGACGCTGAACTGTTTGTCCAGCACGTTAACGGGGATGCCATAGGTCTTGGCCAGGGCAGCACTGTATTTTTCGAGGCGCTGACGGGCCTGGACGGTTAGGGTCTGACTCACGGTCGCTCCTTAATATGCGGTGGGGGTATCGTCACCGCCGAGCGCGCCCGGGCGTTGGCCCGGCTTCTCGACAGAGAACTGGTCGATCTTGCCGTTCAGCTCGCTGAACTTGTCGGTCAGGCCGGTCAGGGTCTGCTCCAACTTGGTGAACTGCTCGGCGGTGATACTTGGCTTGTCGTCAACGGTGGCGGGATCGGTGACCAGGGCGGTGGGCTGCTCGGGGGCCGGTTGGGTTTCCAGCTTGACGCTGAAAGAATCGATCTTGTCGCCAAGGCCGGTCAGGGCCCCCAGCATTTGATCGAACTGTTCTGGTTTCATTTCCTCATCCTCGGGGTGGCTGGGGGTAGGTTTGGGGGCAGGTTCACCATGGCTGGCCATAAAACTGAAAAATTTGGCCATGAAGCCATCGGTCTTTTCGTGCTTGGGCAGTGTGAGCATGGAGAGATCCAGCGGCTCACTGGTGCCGACGGTCTGGCCCTTGTTGCTGTTGCTGAACTTGAGGTAGGTGGTGCCGGTACTGGCGGGTTGGTCGGTAACGCCCAGGCCAATCAAGTAGGTGCGGCCGAGATCGGCAAATTGCTCGAATGGCTCAATGGAGCAGAACTGATACTGGCCGCTCTGGTTCCAGTAGATGAGATCCCGGTTGGGGCAGAGGATGGCGAACAGCTTGAATTTGCCATCGGCCTCTTCGGTCTTGAGCGCCTGCACGGTGCCATAGCTGGACCAGCGATCGTGCTCGGGCCAGATGACGGCGGTGTAATAGGTTGGGTCGTAGGTCTCGGCCATGTCGGTGAGCCAGTCGCGGGTAATAGCCTTCGGTGGCGATACAGACCCAGCCAGTTCTCAAGGTTGATTCGTTCATGCCTGCTCCCAATAAGATGCGGGCTCAGGCTATCGGGTCGGCGAGGGGGTTTCATCCAGTTGTGTTCGGGGGGATTCGGATCCAGTGGGATATCCGAATTGCTCAGAACATCAGTGGGATAAGTGGGGGTAATGGGCTGGCTATGATGGCGCCATCATTCATATCGATGGAGGCGCCATGGCGTATCCCGAAGAGATCCGCAAGGCTGCGAAGGGACTCTACCTTAAGCGATGGACCCCCCAGGAGATCAAGGACGAACTGGGGCTCAACTCCTGTCGCATTGTCTACTACTGGGCCGAGAAGCTCGGCTGGCGGGAGTTGCTCACGGATGAGGCGGTGGAGGATGCCATCGCCCGGCGGGTCAATGTGCTGCTGGATCGCGAGAAGAAAACCCCGGGCGAGCAGGATGAGCTGGATCGACTCATCGGCCACCATGTCAGCCTCAAAGAGAAAGCCCTCAAGTGGGCGGAACGCCAGCAGGCGCTCACCGCCAGCCACGAGAGTGGCGATGAACCCGCTGCCGAGCGGCCGCGCCGTGGCCGAGGCGGCCAGGATGGCGGCAGTAGTAAGGGGAGGGGCGGCAAGAAGGGCAAGAACCAGATCGGCCACCTGACAGAGGCAGACTTTAGCGAGTGGCTGGGTACCCTGTTTGGCTATCAGTTGCGCTGTCGGGAGGCCAAGAACGATCCGTCCTTGCCGCGCACCCGCAATATCCTCAAGTCACGCCAGATCGGCATGACCTACTACTTCGCCGGCGAGGCGCTGGAAGATGCCATTCTGACCGGTGGCAACCAGATATTCCTCTCAGCCACCCGGGCCCAGGCGGAGGTGTTCCGCTCCTATATCTGCAAGATTGCTCAGACCTTCCTCGGCGTCACCCTGACCGGCAACCCCATCGTCTTGTCGAACGGGGCCGAGCTTATCTTTTGCTCCACCAACTCCAACAGCGCCCAGTCTCGCTCGGGCAACGTCTACATCGATGAGTATTTCTGGATCCCCAACTTCGAGCGGCTCTCCGATGTCTCCAGTGCCATGGCCACCCAGAGCCATTGGCGCAAAACCTACTTTTCGACCCCATCGAGCAAGGTGCACGAAGCGTACCGGTTCTGGACTGGGGATCGCTGGAAGGGGACTCGCCCAAGCCGGCAGGCTGTTGACTTCCCTGGTGAAGACGACTTGCGCGACGGGGGCCGCATCTGTCCCGATCGGCAGTGGCGCTACGTCATCACCATCGAGGATGCCATACGCCTGGGCTGTAACCTCATCGACATCGAGGAGCTCAAAGACGAATACCCGGAGGAGGTGTTTGATCGCCTCTACCTGTGCCGGTTTATCGACGATGCCCTGTCGGTGTTTAAGTTCCAGGACATGGAGCGGGCCGGGGTGGATCCGACCCGGTGGGAGGACTACAAACCCGGGCGGCCTGACCCGTTCGGTCGGCGAGAGGTATGGATGGGCTACGACCCGAGCCGCACCCGCGACAACGCCACCCTGGTGGTGGTTGCCCCGCCCACCGTTGCCGGTGAGCGGTTCCGGGTGCTGGAAAAGCACTACTGGCGGGGTCTCAACTTCCAGTACCAGGCACAAGAGATAGAGCGCATCGCCAAGAAGTTTAGGGTCACCTATCTGGGGGTCGATGTGTCCGGCATCGGTGCCGGGGTGTTTGACCTCTTGAAACCCGTATTCAAAGGGGTGTGTCACCCCATCAACTACAGCATCGAGAGCAAGTCGCGGCTGGTACTCAAGATGATCGACGTGGTGGAGGCCAACCGCATCGAGTGGGACAGCACGGACCGGGATATTCCGCTGGCGTTCCTTGCCATCAAGCGCAGCACCACCGGCGGCGGCCAGATGACGTTTCGGGCCGCCCGCGACAACGTGACTGGCCACGCCGACGTGTTCTTTGCCATCGCCCACGCCGTGGCCAACGAGCCACTCGATACAAACCGCAAACGCAAATCCAGCTGGGTCACCAGCCAGGAGAGAAAGGCAGCATGACCAAACGACAGCAAGCACCGGCCAAGGTGGCCACCCCTTCCACGCGCCCCTCCGTGGTGTTCAGCATGCCGGAAGAGATAGACCCCACCGCCTGGATGACTGATTACACAGGGGTGTTCTACAACCCCTACGGCGAGTATTACCAGCCCCCCATCGAGCGCAAGGGGTTGGCCAAGGTGGCGCGAGCCAATGCCCACCACGGGGCCATCCTGATGGCGAGGCGCAACATGGTGGCGGGGCGCTTTACCAACCAGAGGGCCACCATCACGGCGTTCGTGCACAACTATCTGCAGTTCGGGGACGCGGGACTGCTTAAAATTCGCAACGGTTTTGGCCAGGTGGTGGGGCTGCACCCGCTCTCCAGCGTCTACCTGCGCCGCCGTGAAGACGGCTGCTTTGTTTACCTGCAGCAGTCGGGCAAGCCGAACCTAATTTACCGGCCGGAGGATGTCATTTGGCTGGCCCAGTACGACCCCGAGCAGCAGGTCTATGGCATGCCCGATTACCTAGGGGGCCTGCAGTCGGCCCTGCTCAACCAGGACGCTACCCTGTTTCGGCGCAAATACTTCCTCAACGGCGCCCACATGGGGTTCATCTTCTACGCCACCGACCCGAACATGGACGATGACACCGAACAGGAGATGAAGGACAAGATCGCCAACAGCAAGGGGGTGGGGAATTTTCGCTCCATGTTCGTCAACATCCCGGATGGCAAGCCCGACGGCATCAAGCTGATCCCGGTGGGGGACATCGCTACCAAGGATGAGTTTGCCGCCATCAAGGGGATCACCGCTCAGGACGTATTGACCAGTCACCGCTTTCCGGCGGCGCTGGCCGGCATTATTCCAACCAATGGTGGGGGAGGGTTAGGGGATCCCGAGAAGTACGACGCCACCTATGCCCGAAACGAGGTGCTGCCGCTCTGTGAGCTTATCCAGGATGCCATCAACAGCGCGGGACTCCCTCGCTCCCTCTGGGTCGATTTTCGGGATGCGGTGGGTGCAACTGTATAAAAAGCCAGTTCTTTTAGGGTAAGATCACATCTATTGATTGCATGTTTGATTTATCGGGAGGGGTGATGCGGGTTTATTGCAAAGTGTGTGGCCAGCGTGGCCGCATTACCAAAACCAATCGGCTGAGCAATGATGTCTCGGATCTCTATTGCCAGTGTATTGACGCCGAGTGTGGTCACAGCTGGGTGGCCACCTTGTCGTTTGCTCATACACTGAGCCCGTCTGCAAAGACGACAAACCAACTGGTGCTCAGCATCATGGGCTCACTGACGCCAGAGGGGCGGCAGTTGGTACTCAAAGGACTGGGGGCGCAATAATACCCCCAGTGTTATTCCCAATTTGCTCGACACCGTCGTATATTGCTTTTGAGATCTTGTCATGACCTAAAGACAAGTTAACCAGCGCGCGTTAGCACGTCCGAGCGAGGAATGAGCGTTGTTAAACTTTTTGTTAGAGGATTCATTTCGTCTTGGGTCTAGCATGTACTTGCCTAAATAGAAGCGCTTGTGTGTGGCCCTCATACTGCCATTCTCCGGTTTTGTGGTTAACGTAATGCTGTACCACTCGAGGTGCTCTGAATACTTCTGGAGGTAGTGGTTTAGATGCGAACGGATTATGGTAGATCTGTAGTCCATCTAGTATTTTTTCACCGTGTTCAGAAGGAGAGCATGAGCGCTTTTCTGGAGCACCTCTTGGCGGAGTGGCCCAAAGAGAGTCCACGATCGTATTGGTTGCCGGATTGTTTGACATTGCACTGAGTTTTCCCCATGTCGCCAAGCAGCTAAACATTACCGCGCTTACCTCAGATAATGAGTCGTCCTTGAAAAGGCCTAGGGGAATCTCGGCACCATTTTCTTTTGTTACATATTCAAGATTTACACTTGGCGGACCATCCGGAAATGCTTCTGGATTATCTAAATATGCATCTTCATCTACATAATGATCGAAGAGTAGGGCTCTTATTGGCCTGTCATGCTGAAAATTAAAATGAGGCTGCTCAAAAGGTGCGATAGCTAGAATGAAAGGCTTTCCCGCAACATGTGCTAGTCTTTTATAAGTTTCATTGTACTTTCTAACTTTTGCAATAATTGCATTTGATAGTCTAACGATTGCTTCTGTGTTTAATTCTTTGAACCTTCGCAGCTTTTCTAACTCTTCACGGCTGAATGTTTTATCCCATTCATTTGGTTTTCCATGTGCAGAATTTGCTGTTACGGCCTCGACTATGAACTCACAATTAGTTGAGCTTAGATGAAAATCTGGTGTTGGATAAGACCAATTTACTGATAGTTTGTATTCTTTAAACAATGCGTATAGGTATATCTCCCAGAATGACGAATTGAATGTCGTCTGGAATTCTTTGACAAACTTACCATCTCTATCTACGAAACCATTCGCCCACTCCTCTAATAGTCGCCTCTCTGTTTCACGAAACGATACAAGTACCGATGCAAAGTTCTTGTGGAATTTTTCCGGTTCTACGACTGGAGTAAAGAGGTCCATTCCTTTTCCTCTAACGATTAAGTTAACGGGCGTTCAAAAGCGTAGCTTTTGGGTGTCCAGTGAACGAAGTGAGCGACAGTTGAGCGCATTGTTAGCCTCAATCCGCTGAGAAGTATTCGGTTGCAAGCTGTTTATGTGCTGAGATCCTTGTAGCGTCATAAAGCAAACGATTTGGCCTGCCACTGCACCACTCGTAGTGCGAGCTCAGACGCTCAAGAAGATTATTCCAAACATGACTGACGTCAGGATTAACCCATTTCCACCATACATGGTGAAAAGGTTGCTGGCCATCCGGTGCAAATGCCCGGGCTGACTCATGTATGTAAATGCCAAATGGTGGTGCAAAACCCTCCGCTTTATTGGCTTGCACTATGGGCATGCCGAGCAAAATTGCAGATTTGTACTGCTCATGGCCGACTAGGCCGGGATCAACGCCGTCAGGAACTTGCGAGCCATGAATTACCGGCCCGAATGCCAGTGCTCCACGGGCAATAAATCTATGTAAGGGCTGCGGGGTTTCAAGGAAGATGCTTCCCATTGTTGTTAATACATTGCGTAAAAACGCGAGCATTGCATTTTGACATGGTGAACACGCATAAAAACCATCCATTACTGGATATATTTGTACGTTTTCTCTAGGAGCGCTGAGGGCTGCGATATGAAGTTTGAAAACAAAATTTGCTGAGATACTTAACGAACGGCTCATGGCCGACTGAATTCCCATAACGTCGACCCATGCCACATATTCATTTTGTGGTTCTGGAAGCAGATTTGCATTGAATGGCATGCAATTTCCTTATTGAGGTTAACAGTGATTAGATGGAAATCGGTATTAATCCATTTATATAGACTTCCATATAACGCCGTATCACGGCTGAGACCATTACAGAAAAAATCACCTTAGAATCATAATATTGCCAACATATGTCAATTGTCTAGACGTATTCTCTTGAACATTCTCTTTTCCCGAATGAAGGTCAGCTTGCTGTTTATGCTAACTCCTCGCTGTAGTCATCCTGCTCTTGCAGCCACTGCGGCACATCCAGCCCCTCCAGCACCCGCCACATCTCTGACTGATAGGGCTGCGGCAGCATCTCGATCCAGCTGCGGGTGCCGGTATGGCCCTTCGCCTGGTAGACCTTGCCGCACAGCTCAACCAGCATAGGCCAATCCTGGTCATCAACCGGGATCGCGTATTCATCCGCTCCGGCCTGTTCGGCTGGCCGCTGGCCATCTAGTATCCAATCAGGTTCATTGGGTATCGCTCGGCTTGACTGCATCTGGCCGTTCTCAAGCCAGAGGGTGAAACCGTCAGCTGTGACGCTGGCGCCAGCCCGCAAACGCCCGATAGAGAAAGGTGATAAACCCCATTGCTTTGCCATTAACTGATCCGCGAAGGCCGCTGGATCCGGCTGCGTACAGTTATTGTCAGAGCTCCAAGGAGCCGGGCTGTCGCCCGACTTAACCCCAACCCCCAAACCTGAACCCCTGGCGGCCTTGGTGGCCTGGTAGGTGCCTTCGGGCACCACTTCCCACCCTTGCAGGCGGGTTTTGATACCCAAGCGGGCGGTGTGCAGTCCCATCAAGCGCTTGATGTCTTCGCCGTAGCAGTTGGCCTGCTCCTCGATGAGGTGGGCCAGCTTGATGGGGTGCTCGGCACGAGTGGCCAGTGCTCCGCCCATGGCGTGGAGGTAGCAGCGAAAGATGCCGTTATCAGCGGCATAGCGGGCCGCCTCAAAGCGCGGGTCTTGCAACACGGGTTTGGGTGGCCCCACCAGATCGCCGTGCTTCTTGGCGTTGCTGATGCGGCGCAGCTCGCGCCACACCCCGACCGGGGCGCCGCCGATCTGCTGGAAGGTGCGGATCCCCCACCAACTCGCCCAAGCGCAGGCATGCTGGGCACCTATGTCTGCTTTGGTGCCAGCTTCGTCATCTCCATCGACGTGCTCGCCATCGATGTTCTTGGCGATATAGGCAGCGATGTAGCCGGTGGCATCTCCCTTGGTTGGGTCGATCTCCTTCCAGTCAAAGCGGGGGGTGATGTCGGTGAAGGGGATCCCTAGGTTGTTGCGCTCCAGCTCCTGGAGGTTATGGCTCAGGGCGTAATGCTGGAGGGTGCTTATCACCCGCCATTTGTCGGCCGGGCGCATAAACAGCAGCAGATGCCAGTGAGGGGTCCCGTCATGGTGAGGTTCGCAGACCCGAAAGCCATAGAGCGGCATACCCCAACGTTTCAAATATGAGCGGGCACGGCTCCACAGCTTTCCCATATAGGCGCAGGTTTCGCGCGGGGTGGCGCCTTCATACTTCTCGTTTTCGATGGTCTTGCCGTTGCGGCCTGTCTTCCAAGAATGGAAGCGGCTCGGGGCCGTCCAAGTGAAGAACACCCCCACATGGCCCTGCTCCTCAGCGTAGTCCTCAAAGCCGCGCATGCGGGTCATCATTTCATTGCGGCGGTTGACCGGGTTGGAGGTGCTGGCTTCCCAGCAATCCTTCATCGATACCACCAGATCGTGCTGGGTGTTCATCACCTCAGACTCTGCCAGCCAGCGCAGCATTGCCCGCTTACGCTCGCGCACCACCTTCATGGTGGCGTTCGAGATATAGGCGGATACGCCTTTGCGTACCTTGCCGAGCAAAATGGCAACGTGCTCCTGCAGCCTGTCCCAGCAACGGTTAACCCTGCGTTCCCACCACTTGGCAGAGAGCAGGCGAACCATCACCCGAATAATCCATTCATCCTGGTTTTCCTGGCGCTTGAACTTGGGCATCCGAGGGGTGAACTTCCACTGATCGGCCGGTTGGCGGATGGCTTCCCAGGTCAGCAGCAGATCCGGTACATCGCCGGCTTTGATGCCCTGTTCGATGTGGCGCCAGATCGCGGCCGTCTGGTTGGCGAACAGATGAGCGACACGCTTGCGCCCCTCTTCATCGCGCATGGTCTGCGGGTCGACCGGGATCGCCTGGATAAGACCGCGCACCCATTCAGTGCGTTCACGCAACCAGATGTTGGCGCTGCGGCAGTTCCGGCTTGTGCCATCTTTACGGCGGCGCATGTACTGCTTGAACAGAGTCAGGGTGAGCTGTGATGACAGGCCATCGAACAGTTGAATGGCCCAGACCAGATCGCTCTGGCCTGGGGTACCGATAAAGACGGGGCCAAGGGCGCTGATGTCGATACCGGGCAGGGAGTTGGCAAGGGTATCGATACGCTGCCGCAGTGTCCTCCTGGACAGCGGCAGCTTGGTGGTCTGGCGGTTCATTGGACAGTAGTACCTAGCAGGGAGTTGAGGGCACAGCGGTGGCCCTTGATCACCAGGGAGGAGTGGGCACAGATGCGACGGGCCGCTGTGCACTGGCGCAGTGTCAGCGCGATGGTGGCCTTTGGCCTTGGCGAGAGCTGGCGGCACTCGATGAGCAGGTGCTGGTACCCACGCAGGCGGGCACTGGCGCCCCGCAGGTCTTCCCACCACCAACCCAAGTCCCGCTCCATCATTGATATCAGGCGGTAGTTCATTTGATGGTTGCCCCCAGTCCGTGCATGGGCGACACATCCGCCCACCAGTTCGCAATGGTGGTTGCCAGCGCGGTTTCAGCACTGCCCAGCGCCAGCCAGTACAAGGCGCGGATCGCGCCCAGTGCCAGCAGCTCATCTACTTCTGTTCGAGGGCAGTTACTTGTTCTCTCGAACTCTGCGTGTGCCGCTTGCCAGTGTTTGGTCAACTGGCTGACCGATGCCGGCGGCTGCATATGAGCTGGGCCGGTTTCTCTGCCTAGCTCATCAGTCGGGGCCTCCAGTTCAAACAGCTCATCTGTCATGCCTCGTCCCCCATCACTGAATCGTCATCCAGCAGATCCTCTGGCCTGCTGGTCACAATCAGTTGCACTTGGATGTATTGGTCGCCCGAGTAGAGAGCCCCAAGGGCGATGCGGTTCTCCTGCTCGCCGCTAGCCAGAAGTTCGGTCAGCAGCAGCAACAGGGTCAGCTCGGCCCGTTGGGCGATATGAATGGCGTCAATGCTCATGCTGGCTCCCTCCGATCTATCGCGTGGGGTGTGGCGAGTGATAACGATGGCCATCGTCATGCCTCCGCTATCTGGCTGGGAGCTTGCCCGGTCAGCAGCCAGTCGATGTGCTGTTTCAGGTCCGGATGGTGGGCAATCAACAGGAACAGGCCGCCGCCAATCTCGCGGTACCCCAGTTCGTAGTTCTTAATCGTGGTTGGCGGAATGCCCAGCAGATCGGCAAACTTGGGGCGGCTCAAGGCCATCTGTTCCCGTAACTGGCGCAGGCGTTTGGCAGCATGATGGTTCAGTAAATTGATCTGGGTCGGTTGTGCGGTCATGGTCAGGTTCCTTGTTAAGCGGTGCAGGTGGGGATGCGGTGAAACAGAGAGGCCCAAGCCAGCGCGGTGGAGCGCTCGATAACCGCAATGCCGTCGGGATATTGGCTAAGACGGGCGCCATACCGGCCCGTCAGCTTGCGTTGCTGGATACGAAGGTTGCGCAGCGCGCAGGGGATCGCTAAAGTTGTCATATCGACTTCCTGGGGAGGTTGTTGATGAAGGCCCGCTTGGAGTTACAGCTCCGTAATGCGGGCTTTTTTATTGCCCGATGGCACACGGGCCCTGTCTGCTCATCTCACTGGCGGCCAGCACGGCCCGCTTCATGCGCAGCTTGGCGGCTCGCTCTTTCTTCTCTCTCTCGATATCTCCCATCGGTCTGGTGGTTGGTGCCGGGTGCCACAGCTTGGTGTCACAGCCGCAGCGGAATCCGCCCTGATAATCCAACGCAATCACGGCCAGCCGGATGGCTTCTCGCTGCTGGTGTGGCAGTGCAGACAGGGTGGCGGTCATCAGTTCGCCGCGTGGTTGATGGGCAATGGCGCAAATAGCAGCCTTCTTGGCTGAGCTGATCGCCAGCCAGTCGGTATCCAGACTTGAGCGCGTCATGCCGAACAGTTCGCGCAGCAGCAGGCAACCGGCTGTATTCATTTCGATTTGCTCTAGGGGCGTCAGGCCAGCCAGATTGCGTTGCTCGGTATTTGGTTGTTGCATGGTGGGTTCCTCCTTTTCACATGGTCATGCTTTGGATCAGGATGTCTGATGCGCATGCCAGGGCTGGTAC
>NZ_LSGW01000061.1 GCF_001643305.1 Aeromonas salmonicida subsp. salmonicida | reverse complement strand
TGACCTTGAGCCCCTTGCCGGCAGCATAGGAAGCGCCGGCGGCGATGCGCTTGAACTCGGCGTTGCGATCGGTATCCGTGGTGGCGTCGGCATAGCGGCCGGTGTGGATCTCGATGAAGGGAGCACCACTGTCGGCGGCCGCGTCGATCTGCAGCGGGTCGGCATCGATAAACAGCGACACCTGGGCCCCCACGGCCGACAACCGAGTCACCGCATCCGTGATTTTGTCGAGCTGACCAGCCACGTCCAGACCACCCTCTGTGGTCACCTCGGTACGCTTCTCCGGCACCAGGCAGACGAAGTGGGGCTTGATACGACAGGCGATGCCGATCATCTCCTCGGTCACCGCCATCTCCAGGTTCATTCTGGTTTGTATGGTCTGGCGCAGTATCTCCACATCGCGGTCCGTGATGTGGCGACGGTCTTCCCGCAGGTGGACGGTAATGCCGTCGGCCCCGGCCTGCTCGGCCACGAAGGCAGCTTGTACCGGATCCGGATACTGGGTGCCACGGGCATTGCGCAGGGTGGCGATATGGTCGATGTTCACACCCAGATAGATTTCGCTCATTGATGACTCCTTGAAACACTTCATCTGTTAACTGTGCGGCTGCCGCCTTGGCGCCAGCGCGGATATCCATATGTCACTGTGTGCTGGCTTTGCGCTTTAAAAACAGCTCCCGGCTCTTTAATTGCCGTCTGCCCAGATAGGGTTGCAGCGCCAGTCGGCTGAAACGTTTGGCCGCCTGCAGCAAAGGAGGGGTATCGAAACGTCCCTCGGCGAAGGCCAGCAGGTGGGCACCGAGAAACAGGGTACGGGGATCCGGCGCCCGCTCGCAAGCGACAAAGCCCAATTCGCGCTCGAAGCCGTAGAGCAGCTCGGGCTGGATCGCGGACTCGTCGTCAGCGGCGTATTCGAAGTCCACCGCATAGCCAAGCGCCTGCAACAGCAGGAACTCGAAGCGGCGCAGCGGCAACTCGGGCGTCTCGCCATCTGCCAGCGCCATCAGGGCACGGGCATAGGCGTCAAACACCTCGGGAAAAGGGGTATGGGCTTCCAGCAGGTAGTAGACCAGCTCGTTGAGGTAGAGGCCGTAGAAAAGGCGATCGCCACCGAGTCGCAAGGAGTGATCCGGACATTCAACCTGGGCGAGATTCTTGAGATCCCCCTTGCCACGCCAGCTGATGGTGAGCAGGGAAAAAGGTTGAAGCAGCCCCTTCAGAGGGGAGCGTGGCCCGCGAGAACCGCGAGCCACCAGAGTAAATCGGCCACTATCCTGGGTAAACACCTCGACCAGCTGACTGGTCTCCCGATAGGGCCGACTGTGGATGACGAAGGCTGGACTCAGCAATCAGTCATCGCCATAGCCGAGACTGCGCAGGGCGCGCTCGTCATCGGCCCAGCCCGCCTTGACCTTGACCCACAGCTCAAGGAACACCTTGTTCTGGAACAGGCGTTCCATGTCGATGCGTGCCTCTGTGCCTATGGTCTTGATCTTCTCACCCTTGTTGCCGATGACCATCTTCTTCTGGCCATCGCGCTCTACCAGGATCAGGGCATTGATGTGATAGATGCCGCTCTCTTCCACCTTGAAGCGCTCGATCTCCACGGTCACAGAGTAAGGCAGCTCCTCACCGGTGAAACGCATCAGCTTCTCGCGGATGATCTCGGAGGCCATGAAGCGGGAAGAGCGGTCGGTCACGTAATCTTCCGGGAAGAAGAAGTTGTTCTCTGGCAGCAGATCCTTGGACCACTCGCGGATCTTCTCCACGTTGGTGCCCTTCTCGGCACTGATGGGAAGGATATGGGAGAACTTCATCTGCTGGCCCAGCCACTCCAGGTGGGGCAGCAAGTCTTCCTTGTCCTTGACGTTGTCGATCTTGTTGACTGCCAGCACAACGGGACAGGGCAGATGGCGCAACTTGCCGAGCACCATCTCGTCATCCTTGGTCCAGTGGGTACCGTCAACCACGAACACCACCATGGCCACATCACCCAGCGAACTGGTGGCAGCGCGGTTCATCAGGCGGTTGATGGCCCGCTTCTCTTCGATGTGCAGACCCGGGGTATCCACATAGATGGTCTGATGGTTGTCCTCGGTGTCGATCCCCAGGATCCGGTGACGGGTAGTCTGGGGTTTCTTCGAGGTGATGCTGACCTTCTGGCCAAGCAGCTTGTTGAGCAGAGTGGACTTGCCCACGTTGGGGCGGCCCACGATGGCGACAAAGCCGCAGTAAGTCGTATCTGTCATGACAGTTTTTCCAATGCCTGTTGTGTTGAAAGACCGCGGCCTCTTGCATCAATAGCAGTCATGACAGTCTTTCCAATGCTTGCTGCGCCGCAGCCTGTTCGGCCTTGCGACGGCTGGTGCCGACCCCGACCAGCGGACCATCCAGCCCTTCCACGTCGCACTGGACGGTGAACTCCTGGTTGTGGGCCTCGCCCTTGACGTTGGTCACTGTGTAGGTCGGCAGGGATTTGCGGCTTCCCTGCAAAATTTCCTGCAGGCGGGTCTTGGGATCCTTCTGCTCTATGCCTGGTTTGATCTCATCCAGACGGCTGGCATACCAGCTCAGCAGCAGCACCCGCACCGCCTCAAGATCAGTATCCAGATAGACGGCACCGATCACCGCCTCGACCGTGTCGGCCAGAATGGATTCGCGGCGAAAACCGCCACTTTTGAGTTCGCCGGGCCCGAGGATCAGGTCATCCCCAAGGTCAAACTCCCGGCCCAGTTCGGCCAGGGTCTTCTCGCGCACCAGAGTGGCGCGCATCCGGCTGAGATCTCCTTCCGCCGCTTGCGGGAAGCGGTGGAACAGAGCATCGGCAATCACCAGACTCAGGATGGAGTCACCCAGAAATTCCAGTCGCTCATTATGACGGGAACCGGCGCTGCGGTGAGTCAGCGCCCGGGTCAACAGCTCTTTATCGTGAAAGACATGCCCGAGACGGGACTGCAGTCTGTTCATTTTGATATTCATTTACTTGATTCCGCCAATGCGGTTGAAGCGCACACCTGTCGGTACCCAGCTTGGCAGCAGGGAGCCTTCTTCACGCTCAAATTCAAAACTTATCCAGATGGCGACCGCCTTGCCCACCAGATTCTGCTCGGGCACAAAGCCCCAGAAACGGCTGTCGGTACTGTTGTCACGGTTGTCACCCATCACGAAGTACTGACCTTCCGGTACCACCCACTCGTCGGGGTAAGTACCGGGCTGGCGATAATAGCGGCCGACCATATCGGGCATCAGCGGGTTACGCAGGGTCTCGTGAGACACCTCACCCAGCTGCTCGGTATAGCGATCAAGCGGGATCCCCATCTGGGTAAATTCACCCCTTTGTTCAAACTTGACGTCGAGCTTCTTGAAGCCCGGGCAAGTTTTCCCTTCCTGCTCCTCGCACTTGGGCCGGATCATCAGCTCCTTGTTGCGATAGATGACCCTGTCCCCCGGCATGCCGACCACTCGCTTGATGTAGTCCACCCGGGTATCCAGCGGATACTTGAACACCACCACATCGCCGCGTTTGGGTTCGCCGGTCTCGAGGAATCGGGTGTTGGTCACCGGATCCTTGAGGCCATAGGCAAACTTCTGCACCAGGATGAAGTCGCCCACCAGCAGGGTCGGCATCATGGAGCCTGACGGGATCTGGAACGGCTCAAACAGGAAGGAGCGCAGTATCAGCACCAGGGTAATGACCGGAAACACACCTGCGGTCTGTTCGATCCAGACCGGCATGGGGGCAACCTTGGCCAGGGTTTTCTCATCCAGATGAGCACCGCCGTGGGCACGGGCCACGGCAATCTTGGCGGCCCGCTGCTTGGACCAGATCATCTTGTCCAGACACCAGATAATACCGGTGATCACGCAGACCACCACCAGGATCAGGGAAAACGTGCTTGCCATCGATTAATCCTTTCCTACATGGAGAATTGCGAGGAAGGCTTCCTGCGGCACGTCGACACGGCCCAGGGACTTCATCCGCTTCTTGCCTTCTTTCTGCTTGTTCAGCAGCTTTTTCTTCCGGCTCACGTCACCACCATAACACTTGGCGGTCACGTCTTTACGCAGGGCCTTGACCGTGCTGCGCGCGATGATCTGGTTGCCAATGGATGCCTGAATGGCGATATCAAACATCTGGCGCGGGATCAGCTCACGCATCTTCTCCACCACCTGGCGACCGCGATACTGGGCGTTCTCCTTGTGGGTGATGATGGCCAGCGCATCGACACGCTCACCGTTGATCATGATATCCAGACGGACCATCTCGGAGGTTTCGAAGCGCTTGAAGCCGTAATCCAGCGAGGCGTAACCACGGCTGGTAGATTTCAGGCGGTCGAAGAAATCGAGCACCACTTCCGCCATCGGGATTTCGTAGGTCAGTGCAACCTGATTGCCGTGATAGACCATGTTGGTCTGAACGCCACGCTTCTCGATACAGAGAGTGATGACATTGCCCATGTACTCCTGAGGCAGCAATATGTTGCACTCGGCGATCGGCTCACGCATCTCTTTGATGTTGTTGACCGGAGGCATGGCGGACGGGCTGTCGATGTGGATGGTTGAGCCATCATTGAGCTCAATCTCGTAGACCACGGTCGGGGCCGTGGTGATGAGATCCAGATCGTATTCCCGCTCCAGACGCTCCTGGATGATCTCCATGTGTAGCATGCCGAGGAAGCCACAACGGAAACCGAAGCCCAGCGCGGTGGAACTTTCCGGTTCGAAGAACAGGGAGGCATCGTTCAGGGACAGTTTGTCGAGGGCATCACGGAATGACTCATAGTCATCGCTGGAGATGGGGAACAGGCCCGCATACACCTGCGGCTTCACCTTCTTGAAACCCGCCAGCGCTTTTTCGGCACCGTTCTTGGCTTGAGTCAGGGTATCGCCCACAGGGGCACCGTGGATGTCCTTGATGCCGCAGACGACCCAACCTACCTCGCCACAGCCCAGACCCTGGGTATCCACCTGCTTGGGCGTGAAGATACCGATACGATCGACACCCCACACCTGACCGGTGCTCATCACCTTGATCTTGTCGTTTTTCTTGAGGGAGCCGTTCTTGATCCGCACCAGAGAGACGACGCCCAGATAGGAGTCAAACCAGGAGTCGATGATCAGCGCTTGCAGCGGTGCATCGGGATCACCGACCGGCGCCGGAATGCGAGCCACTATCTCTTCCAGCACAAGGTCAACGCCCAGGCCGGTCTTGGCGGAGCAACGGACAGCATCAATGGCGTCGATGCCGACTATGTCTTCGATCTCCTCGGCAACCCGCTCGGGCTCTGCGGCCGGCAGGTCAATCTTGTTCAGCACCGGCACCACTTCCAGCTCCATTTCCATGGCGGTGTAGCAGTTGGCCAGAGTCTGTGCCTCAACCCCCTGGCCGGCATCTACCACCAGCAGCGCCCCTTCACAGGCCGCCAATGAGCGGGAGACTTCGTAGGAGAAATCTACGTGGCCCGGGGTGTCGATAAAGTTCAGCTGGTAGGTGTTACCGTCTTGTGCCTGGTAGTTCAGGGTCACACTCTGTGCTTTGATGGTAATGCCGCGCTCGCGCTCCAGGTCCATGGAGTCAAGCACCTGAGCCTGCATCTCGCGGGAGGACAGGCCGCCGCAAGTCTGGATCAGACGGTCCGACAGGGTCGATTTACCGTGGTCGATGTGCGCAATAATCGAAAAGTTACGAATGTGTTTCATCGAGCAAGAATCACTCAAAATTAGGTTAGGGCCGGATATGGAGGCAGGATTTTACTGGATAACCCGGTCGACGGCCAATCTTTAGTCGACGGAGCACCAGAAATACAGGCCTGCACGCTCAGGAGAGGTTGCGGGTATGGAGTACCACACCCAGCATGCGGGGGCCGTATGCCCCCTGTTCGAGTCGAGTGGAAAAGTAACGAACCAGTGAAAATCCGATGACGCCACCCAGCAAGCAACTGAGGATGGTGATCCCCTCCCCGCCCGCCAGCAAGGGTACCAACCAGAGCTGACCGAGCAGGGCGCCCGCCAGCAGACAGAACAGCGGCAATACATACACCAGTGCTGCCCCCCGCAGGATACTCGCCTGGGGAATACCGAGTCTCACTTGCTGACCAACGCTCACCTCGGCGGTGAGGGCAATCCGCAGTCGTTGCTGCTTCATCACAAACGCCTTGGCAACAGTGCCGGTACCGCAGTTGGATTGTTGATGGCAACTGCTGCAGGCAGAGCGCCGTTCGCACTCCACCCAGGCATGCTGTCCATCAATGGCCACCACGGTTGCCAGCTCTTCGCTCATTTCACTCACAAGACGGTTCCACAATAACGAGGGAAAGATTGACCCCATCTGAACATGACTGACCCGCTCGGGCAAGCGAGCATGTGCAGACGACTACTGTACAGTCTCATTGCGAGCCAACGGTTGCACCGACTCGGCGATACGTTTCGCTGTGTCGGCCGGTACTTCGCCGACGACTGTGATCTCGACCCCCACATCGTTGACGTAGCTCACCAGCGAAGTAGCGCCCTGGCGGATCAGCTGCTGACGCACCGCCTGCTTGGGATCAACCCTGGCCACATAGACGGAGAGATCCACCAGCCCATCGGAGAGCATCATGTAATCGACCGGCAAACTGGTGGTCACCAGTTGATGCCGGTCCTGAGACAGTACCTTGAAACCATCCGGCAACCAGGTCAGGTGCCAGTTAAGCGTCTGCTGCGGCGCCGGATAGGCATCCTCCAGCGCCTGGGGCAGCTTGCTGCCGGCCAGCTTCACCAACCAGGGCGCAGGCGCGCTCAGCCTGTCCAGATCCCCCCCCAGCACCTGCTCGACCAGATTGCCTTCCCGATCCACCATGTCCACCCGCAGCAAGAGGCTGCTCTGTTCATCGATCCAGAGCATGAAGCCATACTTGTCTGCCTCTTTGGGAACCAGCCTGACCACTTGCGCCACCAGACCGGCTACCCGACTGCGGCCGGCCAGCACGGGATCATAACTTTCCAGCACACGGGGCAGCGGCATATTCACCAGCGTCGCCCAGACACCGGGGAAGCGGGCGCCTTTGAGGGTGTAGGGTTCGTGGGTATTTTCGAAGAAGGTAAACTCGTCCTGGCGCTGCAGGTACTCTATGGTCTTGCCGTCGAGATAGCTCAGATGAGCCACCTCCTTGCCATCGATCATCCCATGGCTGAAACGTATGGGTTCGAGGCGCCCCTGACGGGCCTTGACCATGGATAATTCGAAATTTTGTTGCGAAACGGCACTCTGCATCTGCTGCAACAAGGCCTCGGCCGACTTATCGTCGGCCGAGGCCTTGGCACAAATCAGCAGGAGAGAGGCCAGCAAAATACGGCTGGACTGGCGCACGGTCTGATCCCTAAAAATGCGTTATTCCTGAATCTGCTTGTCTTGCAGCAGACGCTGTTGCAACTGGTGGTCACGCAGGAAGGCATTGATACGCTCACGCTGCTCCTGCATCTGTTGCTCGCTCAACCCTTGCTGGCGGGTGGAGGCCCGGTTGCCATCTTGCGGGTAGTGCACACTCACTGGCGAGGAACTGCCACCGACAGGAATGGTGTTGAGCACAGGATTGGTCGGTATGCCGTCCTGCCCCTGATACTGCTGCACCCCGAAGATGACGGCAGCGGCGACCGACGCGGCGATGGCGTATTGCCCCACCTGTTGACCGACCCGGCGAAACAGCGGAACCACCTTGGCGGCAGTGTGAACCTGCGGTGCAGTTGGCTTGCTCTCCACCGGCTTGGGCGCCAGTATGGTGGGCTCGTCTTCCAGTGCTGCCATGATGCTGTCACTGAGATCCAGTTGCAGATTGACCGGCAGGTCCCCCCGCATGGCATCACCGATCAAGTGGTAACGAGACCAAGTATCTTGCAGCGCCGGATCCATTCCCAGCTCGCCAAGAACCTCAACATCGCTCAAGTCACCATCCATCAGGGCCGAGAGTTGCTCTTTAGTTGCCATAGTTAACCTGTCTTTCCCCAGTTAATTCTCGATCAGAGGTTTCAGCTTTTTATCGATTGCTTCCCTCGCCCGGAAGATGCGGGATCTCACCGTACCCACCGGACAATCCATGATTTCGGCAATCTCTTCGTAGCTCAGCCCTTCCAGTTCGCGAAGGGTGATGGCTGTCCTCAAGTCTTCAGGCAAAGCTTCTATGGCGGAAAACACGGTACGCTTGATCTCGTCGGTCAGCGCCAGGTTTTCCGGTGTGGCAATCTCTTGCAAGGCTTCGCCACCACCATAGTATTCTGCCTCGTCCGCCTCTACATCACTGCTGGGCGGCCTGCGCCCCTGAGAGGTCAGATAATTTTTGGCCGTATTCACGGCGATTCGGTACAACCAGGTGTAAAACGCGCTCTCGCCACGGAATGTCGGCAACGCCCGGTAGGCTTTGATAAACGCCTCCTGCGCCACATCCGGCACATCGCCCGGATTGTTGACATACCTGGCAACCAGGTTGACCACTTTATGCTGGTATTTTTTTACCAACAGGTTGAATGCATTTTTATCGCCACGCTGGACCCGTTCAACCAGCTGTTCGTCCAGTAGATTCTGGTCGCTCATCAGAGCCGTAAAACCCCCATCAGGTTATCGTTTTTCTTTTCCGGCCCTTCCTAAGCGCACAAGTTCAGACAGGAGGAATCAGGGAAAGTTCGGTTGCATTGAAAAAAATGTGACGCAGGCTGCATCACCGCCCTCGCTTGGGCTACCATGGTGCCAGTTCTTAATCCAGGCCAATGATACTTATGAAAGCAAGTGTTGAATACCTTTGCGATGTACTGATCATTGGCAGCGGTGCCGCTGGTCTGTCCCTCGCGTTGCGGTTGGCAGACCAGGCCAAAGTCCTGGTTCTGAGCAAGGGGCCCATCAGTGAGGGGGCCACTCTCTATGCGCAAGGAGGCATCGCTGCCGTTTTCGACGAAACCGACAGCATCGAATCCCACGTGAGCGACACGCTCAACGCCGGGGCAGGGTTGTGTGACCCTGCCGTGGTGGAGTTCACCGCCCGCAACGCCCGCGAATCCATCCAGTGGCTGATCAAGCAGGGGGTTCCCTTCGATCAGGAGGAGGACGCCGAGGGCGAGTCCCACTATCACCTGACCCGTGAAGGGGGCCACAGCCATCGCCGCATCTTCCATGCGGCCGATGCCACCGGCAAGGCGGTGCAGCTCACCCTGATCGATCAGGTGCGCTCCCACCCCAATATCCAGCTGATGGAACGCTTCAACGCGGTCGACCTCATCACCACCCGCAAGCTGAACCTGCCGGGCAACAAGGTGCTGGGCGCCTACGTCTGGAACCGTAACGCCGAGCAGGTCGAGGTGATCCGCGCCCGCTTCGTGGCGCTGGCCACCGGCGGTGCCTCCAAGGTGTATCAGTACACCTCCAACCCGGACGTGAGCTCGGGTGACGGCATCGCCATGGCGTGGCGCGCCGGCTGCCGGGTAGCGAACCTGGAGTTCAACCAGTTCCACCCCACCAGCCTGTTCCACCCCGATGACCCCAACTTCCTGCTGACCGAAGCCCTGCGCGGGGAAGGTGCCTATCTGCGCCGTCCCGACGGCAGCCGCTTCATGCTGGAGTTCGATGAACGGGCCGAGCTGGCCCCACGGGATATAGTCGCCCGCGCCATCGACCACGAGATGAAACGCCTCGGTGCCGACTGCATGTATCTGGACATCAGCCACAAGCCGGCGGATTTCATCATCAAGCACTTCCCGACCATTCACGAGCGCTGCATGGCTGTCGGCATCGACATCACCAGGGAGCCGATGCCCATAGTCCCGGCGGCCCACTACACCTGTGGTGGCGTGATGATCGACAACAATGGCCAGACCGACATTCCCGGTCTCTATGCCATTGGCGAAGTGACCTACACGGGTCTGCACGGTGCCAACCGCATGGCCTCCAACTCCCTGCTCGAGTGCGTGGTCTATGCCCATCAGGCGGGAGCCGACATCATGGCCAAGTTGCCCATGAGTGTGGAACCGCCCCATCTGCCCGCCTGGGATGAGAGCAAGGTGGACGACTCGGACGAACAGGTCGTTATCCAGCACAACTGGCATGAGCTGCGGCTGATGATGTGGGACTATGTGGGGATAGTGCGTACCAACAAACGCCTGGCCCGCGCCAAGCGCCGTATCGACCTGCTCAAGCAGGAAGTGCAGGAGTACTACGCCAACTTCCGCGTTTCCAACAACCTGCTGGAGCTGCGTAACCTGCTGCAGGTGGCCGAGCTCATCGTCAACTGCGCACTGCAGCGCAAGGAGTCGCGCGGCCTGCACTACAACCTGGATTATCCGGACATGCAACCAGACTCCAAACCCACTGTGCTGACCCCGGAGCGGGAGTAATCCTGCACCAGTGATGAGCCAAGGGAGATACGCAAGCTGCACCCCACATCCCGGACTACCCGGACATACAGCCAGACTCCACACCCACGGTGCTGACGCCGGATCGAGAATAATCATGCGTTAGCAGTCACCAAATGACCTCGCCCCGGCGGGGTCATTTGCTATGAGGGAGAAGGGTTGAAACAGGCAGGATGATTAACGGGCGGGTGGCGTTAGCCTGATGGCGCGGGCCAGCGCCCTGTAATGCTCAGGTGCGAGTGCGTCGGAGAAGAGCCAGAGACGGGCATCAGGCCTGTCGCTTGCCACCAGTTGCAGCCAGAGTACACCGGGCAGGACGCGACTGCGCGTCCCCAGCTGATAGCGATACCCCTGCCACACCAGCCACTGCCCATCCCACTCCAGCAAACCGGCCATACGGCTGGCACCCTGCCAGGCAAGCCAGAGCCCCGCCAACCAGCAGGGGAGCAGCAGTGCCCACTGCCAACCATGGATCAGACTGGCAACCGGCCACAACAGCAGCAGAAACAGGATCAGCAGCAGGATACGCTGCTGCCGGGAGGGAATGACGGGCATGTAAACCCGCATACGGGATCAGCTCAGGCTATCGTGGCGAGCCTGATTGCGTTCCAGGATCAGGGCGATCATGGCGGCAAAAGCGGGATCGGCAGGAACGCCGTGGCCCATGCACCACTTGAACAGGTCAGGGTCATCGCTCTCCAGCAAACGGATGAAGGTCTGCTGCTGCTCGTCACTCAAGCTGTCGAACTCGTGTTCAAAGAACGGCATAAAGATCACATCCAGCTCGAGCATGCCACGACGGCAAGCCCACTTCAGGCGGGATTTTTCAATTGGGCTCAACATGGAACTCTCCTTACAAAGACCCGAGGATGGTAACAGCTGGATTTTCCGGCTGACAAACATTCCTTACGTCTTTACCATGCAGGTCACATACTTTCTGTCTCTGGAATACCATCGTGAGCCTGCAAACGCCTGTTTTTCCTGCCGAGCCAACCCTTTTCTCCCTGACCGATCTCGCCATCACCAGCCTGACCGGTGCAGATCGCGTCAAGTATCTGCAAGGCCAGGTCACCTGCGATGTCAATGCACTGCAACCGGGCCAAAGCACGCTGGGCGGCCACTGCGATGCCAAAGGCAAGCTGTGGAGCGATTTTCGTCTGCTCTACCTGAGCGATCGCCTGCTGATGCTGACCAAGCCCTCTGTGCTGGCGCGTCAGTTGCCCGAACTCAAGAAGTTTGCGGTGTTTGCCAAGGTCGAGATCGCCGAGAACCATGGTCAGGCAGTTGGCGTGGCTGGCCAGGGCACGGATGAGTGGATGGAGGCCCGATTTGCCGTGTCACAAACCGGCCTGATCGACGATGGCATGGCAGTGCAGATCGAAGCGGATCGCTGGCTGCTGGTGAGCGAGCAACCACTGACCATAGACTTGCCTGCCGGTAGCGAATCACTCTGGTGGGGACTGGATATCAAGGCTGGCATCCCCCATCTGGAAGCCGTGCATCAGGGGGAGTACATACCCCAGATGTTGAACCTGCAGGCACTGGATGGCATCAGCTTCACCAAGGGCTGCTACATGGGGCAGGAGACTGTCGCCCGCGCCAAGTATCGCGGGGCCAACAATCGCGCCCTGTTCGTGCTGGCCGGGACTGCCAGCGAGCCCGTCGCCTGTGGCGATGCCCTGGAGATCCAGCTCGGTGACAACTGGCGACGCAGCGGCATGGTGCTCAACGTCTGGCAACAGGCAGATCAGGTGTGGATCACGGCCGTGCTGCCCAAGGATACAGAGGCCGATGCCCATTTTCGTTTCAAGCAGGAGGAGGCCTCCAGCCTTGCTCTGCAAGCCCTGCCCTACTCGCTGACCGAGTAAGGTCGGCTAACGAGGCACTCGCGCCAGCAGTGCCTCCTTGAGCCAGCGCCCCGCCTGCCCCAGCGGGCGGGCGCGATACCATTGCAGCTCCAGAGCCAGCTCAGCCAGCGCAATGAAGTCCGGATTGAGCACCACTACCTCCCCTCGCGCCAGCGGCCGGTGCAACAGAAAGTCCGGCACTGATGCCCAGCCCAACCCCAGCTTGACCAGCTTGACCAGCTTGACCAGCTCCAAAATGCCCAGATCCCCCTCCACCCACCACACCTGTGCCGAGAGGCGAAAACGGTGGCGCTCCGTGCCTTCCCGTCGCCCCGTCACCATCAGCTGGCGGGCCCCTTGCAAGTCGCTCTCTCGCAGTGGCGTCTTGCGGGCCAGCGGATGATCGGGGGAGACCACCAACGGCATCTTGACGGAGCCCAGTGAACAGGAGGCGAGCTCCCGCTCAGGCCGTTCCTTCTGATAGCTGATGCCAAGCTGGGCCCGGCCGCTTTTGAGCAGTTCGGTCACATCCTCCATCAGCGGAAACAGCAACTCCAGCTCGACGCCGGGGTAGCGGGTGGCGAACTCCTCCAACAGGGAGCCAAGCCAGGGCAGATGAGAGTCATCATCGATGGCCAGGGTGAGCCTCGACTCTACGCCTGCGGCCAGCTCACCGGCTATCGCCTGCAAGCGCTCGCTTTGGGCCAGCAAGATAGTGGCCTCCTGATGGATGCGGGTGCCCGCCTCTGTCAGCACAGGATAGCGGGCAGAGCGATCAAACAGCTCGAGCCCCAGATCTATCTCCAGATTGGCGATGGCGGTGCTGACCACCGACTGCGCCTTGCCCAGCTGGCGCGCCGCCGCCGAAAAGGAGCCCGCCTGTGCAGCGGCCAGCAATACCCTGAGTTGTTCCAGCGATGGATTCATCGTCCTGCTCCTGCAAATGCGGTCATCTATCTATTTTAGCGATGGATGCCAACGTGAAACTATCAACAAATAGGGATAGATTGCCAACCAGTCAGTCAACATACCTGTTTAAAGAGAGGAATTTATGCGTACCCGCAACGACCGTATCCGCCATGCCATCGGCTTTGAAGTGATAGGTCTGCTCATCGCCGCCCCCCTGGCCAGCTGGGTCACAGGTATCGAGCTCAGTCACATGGGGCCGCTGGCCATCCTGTTCTCGGTGCTGGCCACCTTCTGGAACTATGTCTACAACATCGGCTTCGACAAGCTGCTGCTCAAGTACCAAGGTCACCCGCACAAGACCTTGTGGCAGCGCGTGGTCCATGCGTTCGGCTTTGAAGGAGGCTTCATGGCGCTGACCCTGCCGGTGATCGCCTGGTGGCTGGATCTCGCCCTGCTGGCGGCGCTGGCGCTCAACATCGGCTTCGTGACCTTCTATCTGGTCTACGCCTTCATCTACAACTGGAGCTACGACAAGGTGTACCCGATCCCGGGCCAGTGGCAGCAGAACGCACTGGGTTGAAAGACGGCAAAAAACGGCAGGAAAAACGAGGCACCATCATGCAAGGGGCATGATGGTGCTGGGGGAGGACAAGCCCGGCGGGCCTGCCGCAGCGTTCAGGCCTGCGCCTTCAGCTCTTCGGTCGGGGCATCCGCCTCGGCCGACTCCTGGGTCAGCATGGCCTCGAGGTCGCTCTGGTACTGGTTCAGCAGGCGCTGGGCCGCCACCATGTCACCCTTGTGCAGACGCTCGAACAGATGGTGTTGCACCACGCCGTTGAGATACTCCACCGTGACGGGTTGCTCCAGGGTAGCCAGCAGCTCCTCTTTTTCCAGCTCGGCATTGATTTCATCGGCACTGGTACGCAGCAGACCGGCCAGTTGCACCAACATACGGCGCTCACCTTCGCGCAACAGGCTCAACATGCGGTTTCTCTGCTGCTCATTCTGTTGGGTCATACATTTCCTTACGTCGAATGGGAACAAGCCCGCTCATTCTGCCTTGTCCCTTTGACAGCGTCTATCTCATGCCCCCCACTTATTTTCATGTCGAGCCGATAAAGCCCGTCAGATGCTATTTACCCCATCGCTAGGTATAGTAGCCGCTGGTTTAAAGGCGCCGTGCCGCCTCGAACGGACGAGAAATTTCACCATGACAGATGCCATTCTGGTGCTTTGCACCTGCCCGGATGAGGCGATCGCCGACCTCATCAGCGAACAACTGTTGAACCAGCGGCTGTCGGCCTGCATCAATCAGCTGCCCGGTCTCACCTCCATCTATCGCTGGCAGGGGCAGATCGAACGGGCACGGGAGATCCAGCTCATCATCAAGTCGCGGGCCTCGCTGTTCGAACTCTTGCGCCTATGTATCCTCAACCATCACCCCTATGAGGTGCCGGAGATCCTGGCACTCCCGACAAGCCAGGGCCATCAGCCCTATCTCGACTGGTTAACACAGGAAACCTCATGACACTGTCTCGCCTGCTCTCCCCCCTGCTTGTGCTCTTCGCCATGCTGCTGTCCACCCTGAGTGTGACGCCGGTTCAGGCCAGCAGTGACAGTCTGCTGAGCGCCCTCGGCATCGAGGCCAACGCCCAGCCCAAGTTTCTGAAAGTCGACGACGCCTTCGCGCTCGAGAGTGAACAGCAAGGCAACCAGCTATTGCTGACCCTGCGCATCGCCGATAACTACTATCTCTACCGCCACAGCTTACGCTTCAAGGGCGAGAATCTCACCTTCAACGAACCCGTCTTGCCCGCCGGGGCAGAGCATGAGGATGACTTCTTCGGCAAGACCTGGGTCTACTACCGGGAGGTGCAGATCCCCGTCACCCTGACCGAGGCGGGCCAGCAGGCCAGCCTCACCGTCAGCTATCAGGGCTGTACCGACGGCCTCTGCTACCCGCCCACAGACAAGCAGATTGCGGTGCAGCCTGTCGTCGCTAACGATACAGATCCGGCCGCCACCGATGACATGACCCGCGCCCCAGCCAGCAGTCAGCAGGATCAACTGGCCGCGGCCCTCGGCAGCCAGGGCTTCTGGCTCAGCATCGCCGCCTTCTTCGCGCTGGGGCTGGGGCTCGCCTTCACCCCCTGCGTCTTCCCCATGTACCCGATCCTGACCGGCATCATAGCCGGGGCGGGTCATAGGCTCTCCACCCGCCGCGCCTTCCTGCTCTCCTTCGTCTATGTGCAGGGGATGGCGGTGACCTACACCCTGCTCGGGCTGGTGGTGGCGTCGGCGGGCTTGAAATTCCAGGCGGCGCTGCAGCACCCCTATGTGCTGATCGGGCTCTCCGTCATGTTCGTGCTGCTGGCGCTCTCCATGTTCGGGCTCTACACCCTGCAACTGCCGAGCAGCCTGCAAACCCGCTTGAGCGGCCTCTCCAACCGCCAGCAGGGAGGCTCTGTACTCGGGGTCAGCATCATGGGGATGATCTCGGGCCTGGTCTGCTCCCCCTGCACCACGGCACCGCTCTCCGGCGCCCTGATTTACGTGGCTCAAAGCGGCGATCTCTGGCTCGGCGGTGCGGCCCTCTATGCCTTGTCGCTGGGCATGGGACCGCCGTTGCTGCTGCTCGGCACCTCAGGGGGCAAGTTGCTGCCCAGAGCGGGCGCCTGGATGGATGTGATCAAGCAACTCTTTGGTTTTGCGCTGCTTGCGGTGCCAATCCTACTGTTGTCACGGCTCTGGAGCGACCAGGTCGCCACCCTCGCCTGGCTCGGCTGGGGGCTGCTGCTGTGCGGCTACCTCTATCACCACAACCAGCATCGCGCCCACTCGGTCGGCAAGAGTCTCGGCGGCTTTGTGCTGTTGCTGGCGATGATGAGCCTGGTGGTGGTAGGCAAGGATCTGCTGCTGCCCGTGCCCGGCGTCAAGGCCAGCGCCGAGACCCAGGCGCCCCAATTTATCCGCATCAAGACCCTGGATGACCTCAAGACGCAACTCGCCGCCGCCCGCGGCAAACCTGTGCTGCTGGACCTCTACGCCGACTGGTGCGTGGCCTGCAAGGAGTTCGAGCACAAGACCTTCAGCGATCCCGCCGTGCGGGCGCGCTTCGATGACATCGCACTGCTGCAAGCGGACGTCACCGCCAACGACGATGCCGATGTGGAACTGCTCAACGGCCTGAACGTGCTGGGCCTGCCGACCCTGATCTTCTTCGACAGTGCCGGCCAGGAACTGAGTGACCAGCGGGTGACCGGCTTTATGGGCCCCACCGAGTTTTTGGGTCAGCTCGACAAGTTGCGCTGAAGGCCATTGGCCCGGAGTTAACTGCTCCGGGCCATACCCGCGGCTAGCTACTGATTTTTCTGACAATCCCTTGTATATGATCGGCAGCGTGGCAGAATTTGCCCTTTCCCGTCTCGTTCGTCCGGAGTTTTGATGAAAAAGTGGTTCATCCCCCTGCTGGCCCTCTGGCTATATGGTTGTTACGCAGGACCCGGTGAAGAGGCAATCCAGCATCAGGTCACCGCCAAACTCCAGTCTGACACAGACGACAATCTGTTCGAGATCAGTGACTTCGCCATTCTCGGCAAAGAAGAGCGGATGGAGGGCGTCTATCTGATCAAGGTGAGCTACCAGCTCCATTTCAAGCTGGGGCTGGATCAGTTGCAGGTACTGCACGACGAGGACCTGGTCTATGACAGGGTCGGTCCCTTCCAGCAAGAGATGGGACTGATGGAGCTGGAGCGAAAATATGGCGACTTCGAGGCCGGTCAAGTGCTGCAGCAAGAAACCGACGTCTGGATGATGAAAACCGAACAGGGCTGGCGTCTGGCCGAACCTGCTCAATAACGCCTCCACCCGCCCCCTTCGGGCTGCTTGCGCTTGCCCTTTACAACAGATCCTTCATCCGGTGCCACAGCATGCCGAGCGCCAGCAGGGGGGAGCGCAACGCCGGGCCACCGGGGAAGGTCATGTGGGGCACGCCACTGAACAGATCGAAGCCCCGGCTCTCGCCGCGGATCGCCTCTGCCACCAGCTTGGCCGCCATATGCGTGGCGTTGAGGCCATGACCTGAATAAGCCTGGGCATAGAAGACGTTGGGATGATCCTGCAAGCGGCCGATCTGCGGCAAGCGATTGGCCCCTATCCCTATCATGCCGCCCCACTGAAACTCGATGGCCGTCCCCGCCAACTCGGGAAAGACTCTCAGCAGCTTGGGCAACATAAAGGCCTTGATGTCCCGCGGGTCCCTTCCCGAGTAGTTGCAGGCACCACCAAACAACAGGCGACCATCGGCGGAGAGGCGATAGTAGTCGAGCGCCACGTTCTGATCGCACACCGCCATATTCTGCGGCAACAAGCGCTGGCGCAGCCGCTTCTCCAGCACCTCAGTGGCGAGAATGTAAGAGCCCGCCGGTAGCACCCTGCCCCCCAATTCGGGATTGAGATCATTGAGGTAGGCGTTGCAACCTATCACCAGATAATCGGCACTCACCCGGCCACGGGCCGTGGTGATCTGCGCCCGCTTGCCATAGTCGATATGGGACACTCGGGAGTGCTCGAACAGAGCAACACCCAGGCTGGCCGCGGCGCGCGCCTCACCCAGCGCCAGATTGAGGGGATGCAGGTGACCCGAGCCCATGTCAATCATGCCGCCAATATAGCGATCCGACCCCACCACTGAGTGGATCTCCTCCCGTGGCACCAGCTTGATCTCGTGCTGATAACCCAGGCTGGCCAGATGTGCCGCCTCTTCCTCAAATCCGGCAAGATGGCGCTGACGGGTAGCGAGGTCGCAGTAACCCCAGGTGAGATCGCAGTCGATGTTGAAGTGCTCGATGCGCTCTCGCACCAACTGCACCGCCTCCAACCCCATCAGATCCAGCTCCCGTACTCCCTGCTCGCCGATACAGCGGGCGAACTGGCCGGTATCGTGGCCTATGCCACGAATGAGTTGGCCGCCGTTGCGACCGGACGCCCCCCAGCCGATGCGGTTTGCCTCCAGCAGGGCCACCTTGTAGCCCGCCTGTGCCAGGTTGATGGCAGTATTGAGGCCGGTAAAGCCGCCACCAATGATGCAGACATCGACATTCAGCTCACCGCCAAGTTCTGGCCACTGCTGATTATCGTTGCGGGTGGCCGCATAATAGGAGGCCACATGTTCCTGATATCCGTTGAACTTTCCTGCCTGCATACTCAGCATCCCGCCTTAGTGACCATGTGTTTACTAAAATAAACGACCTGTCATCGATAATACCCAGCCCCCCGCTACCAATCCAGTCCATGAGGATCACAGAAATGCAAAAGGCATCCCGGGGGATACCTTTTGCTTCGGTCACGCCGTGGGGCTGATGACCGCAACCCACAAATACAAAAGGCGCCCCGAAGGGCGCCTTTGCATGCAATCAAGATACGGTAACGAATTACAGTACGTTGATGGCGTTCAGGTCGGAGAAGGCTTTCTCCAGACGGGCGATCATGGAAGTCTGACCGGCACGCAGCCATACACGCGGATCGTAGAACTTCTTGTTAGGCTTGTCAGCGCCTTCCGGGTTGCCCAGCTGACCTTGCAGGTAAGCTTCGTTGGTCTTGTAGAAGTGCAGCAGACCTTCCCAAGTAGCCCACTGGGTGTCGGTGTCGATGTTCATCTTCACTACACCGTAGGAGATGGACTCGCGGATCTCTTCCAGAGTGGAACCTGAACCACCGTGGAATACGAAGTCCAGAGACTTGGCAGGCAGACCAAACTTCTCGGAAACGAATTTCTGGGAAGCGTCCAGGATGGACGGGGTCAGCTTGACGTTACCCGGCTTGTATACACCGTGTACGTTGCCGAAGGAGGCAGCGATGGTGAAACGCGGGCTGATCTTGGACAGACGCTCGTAGGCATAAGCCACGTCTTCCGGCTGGGTGTACAGGGCGGATTGGTCCATGTGGCTGTTGTCCACACCGTCTTCTTCGCCACCGGTGCAACCCAGTTCCAGCTCCAGAGTCATGTTCATCTTGGCCATGCGGGTCAGGTACTCGCAGCAGATGTCGATGTTCTCTTCCAGAGACTCTTCGGACAGATCCAGCATGTGGGAGGAGAACAGCGGCTTGCCGGTTTCAGCAAAGTGCTTCTCGCCCGCTTCCAGCAGACCGTCGATCCACGGCAGCAGCTTCTTGGCAGCGTGGTCGGTGTGCAGGATGACAGGTACACCGTAGGCTTCGGCAACGGCGTGAACATGCTTGGCACCAGAGATGGCACCGATGATGGCGGCTTGCTGGCCTTCCAGCTTCAGACCCTTGCCGGCGGTGAACACGGCACCACCGTTGGAGAACTGAACGATAACCGGCGCTTTGACCTTGGCAGCCGCTTCCAGTACGGCGTTGACGGAGTCGGTACCAACGCAGTTTACAGCTGGCAGAGCGAAGCCGTTCTCTTTGGCGATGGCGAATACTTTCTGAACGTCATCACCAGTGATCACGCCGGGTTTTACGAAGTCGAAAATTTTCTTAGACATGTTTAATCGTCCTGTTCTCGTATGCCGTTAATAAAAAATGGGGGGTTCATCATGAACCGGCACAGCGGCCACATGATAAACGAAACGGGAGGCTTTTGCCCCCCGTCCCGGGTCAATTAGGCTTTGGCGCGCTGTTCCAGCATCGCAACAGCCGGCAGTACCTTGCCTTCTACAAACTCCAGGAAGGCGCCGCCGCCAGTGGAGATGTAGGAGACTTTGTCGGCGATGCCGAACTTGTCGATGGCGGCCAGGGTGTCACCACCGCCAGCGATGGAGAAGGCCGGAGAAGCAGCGATGGCTTCGGCGATCACCTTGGTGCCTGCGGAGAACTGGTCGAACTCGAACACGCCGACCGGGCCGTTCCACAGAATGGTCTTGGCGTTCATGATGATGTCGGCCAGGGCCTTGGCAGAGTCAGGGCCGATGTCGAAGATCATGTCGCCGTCGGTCACGTCGGAGACGGACTTGATGGTGGCCGGAGTGGACTCGGAGAACTCGGTGCCCACGACCACGTCTGTGGTGACCGGAATGTTGGTCTCGGCAGCCAGTTTCTTGGCGGTGTCGAGCAGGTCGTGTTCACACAGGGACTTGCCGACGTTGTGACCGGCAGCCGCGATGAAGGTGTTGGCGATGCCACCACCGACCACCAGCTGGTCAGCGATCTTGGAGAGGGATTCCAGCACGGTCAGCTTGGTAGAGACCTTGGAGCCGCCAACGATGGCAACCATGGGGCGCTCGGGTTTCAGCATGGCTTTGCCCAGGGCTTCCAGCTCACCGGCCAGCAGCGGGCCTGCACAGGCGATCGGGGCAAATTGAGCCACACCGTAGGTAGAACCTTCGGCGCGGTGAGCAGTACCGAACGCATCCATTACAAAGACGTCACACAGGGCGGCGTATTTTTTGGCCAGCTCTTCGGTGTTCTTCTTCTCGCCTTTGTTGAAACGGCAGTTTTCCAGCACGACCAGCTCACCGGCGGCGACGTCTACGCCATCCAGGTAATCCTTGGCCAGGCGGACCGGGCAGGACAGAGCGTCTTTCAGATAGTTGACAACCGGAGCCAGGGAGAACTCTTCGTTGTATTCACCCTCGGTCGGGCGACCCAGGTGGGAGGTGATCATCAGCTTGGCGCCCTTTTCCAGAGCCAGCTTGATGGTCGGCAGCGTCGCCACGATACGTGCGTCGGAAGTGACCTTGCCGTCTTTTACCGGTACGTTCAGGTCAGCACGGATCAGAACGCGTTTACCCGCCAGATCCAGGTCGGTCATCTTGATAACAGACATATTCAGTCCTCTATATTTTCAGGTAATGTTAAAAACAGTAACCTTGCGCCCGTTCAGGCTCTCAGCCTGCGGCCATCATGGCCCGGGTGGTATCCAGCATACGGTTGGCGAAGCCCCATTCGTTATCGCACCACATCAACATCTTGACGAGGTTGGCATCGCTTACCCGTGTCTGGGTACCATCGATGATGCAGGAGTGTGCATCATGATTGAAGTCTACGGAGACCAATGGCTCCTCCGTGTAATCCAGAATACCGCTTAATGTACCTCTGGATGCCCGTTGCAGGGCTTGATTTACGTCAGTAACCGTCACTTTTTTACGAACAGTAATACTGAGATCCATTGCCGTTACGTTGATGGTCGGCACCCGTACCGCGATCGCCTCGAACTTGCCGGCGAAGTGGGGGAGGATTCGCTCCAACCCCTTTGCCAGCTTGGTATCCACCGGAATGATGGACTGGCTGGCAGCACGGGTTCGACGCAAGTCGCTGTGGTAGGCATCGATGACTTGCTGATCATGCATGGCCGAATGAATTGTCGTAATAGTACCACAATTTATCTCGAATTCTCGATGCAATGTTTCGATGACGGGCACCACGCAATTGGTGGTACAGGAAGCGTTGGAGACGATCCGCTCCCTTCCCGTCAGCACCTGATGGTTCACTCCGTAGACGATGGTGGCATCCACATCCGCATCCGCCGGATGGGAGAAGAGCACCTTGCCCGCCCCCGCGCCCAGATGCAGTTCGGCGTCGGCCCGCGAGCCGAATACACCGGTGCAATCGAGCACCACGTCCACTCCCAGCGCCCGCCAGGGCAGATTGGCGGGATCCTGCTCGGCAAACAGGGAGATGAGATCCTCCCCCACCAGCATGCTGTGACCCGCCAGTTGTACCGGATAGCGGAAACGACCGTGGCTGGTGTCAAAACGCGTGAGGTGCACCATGGCCTCAGGCGCCGCCAGCTCGTTGATGGCAACTATCTTGATGTTCTTGTCGCGCCCGCTTTCATAAAGAGCACGTAGCACGTTGCGGCCGATCCGCCCGTACCCATTGATGGCAATCTTGATCATGAAAAAAGTGTGTCCTTACCTGCGACAAAGGGACGAACGGATGGATGATTCACGACAGCAGGGCGTCATGGAATACGCCACGGGCCAGCAGTGCGGCCCCGAACACACCGGCGCTGTCTCCCAAGGCTGGAGCAATAATGGGGGTAGCGAAGCGGGGATTAAAGAGAAAGGGCAAAATTGTCTGGCGCCCTGCGCTGTAGAGGCTCTGCACATTGCCGACGCCACCACCGATGACGATGACATCCGGATCGAGAATATTGACCACGTTGGCCAGCGCCTGACCGAACAGCAAGTGCAAACGATCGATAGTGAGTTTGGCCACATGATCATAAGCCGTCGTCGCCGCAATCTGGGCCAGCGACAGATGACGCTTGGTCTTGGCCTGATACCAGGCCTCCAGCGCCGGGCCGCTGATGAGGGTCTCGACGCAGCCACGCTTGCCACAGTAGCACTCGGGACCATCGGGGGAGAGCACATTGTGGCCCCACTCACCGGCGATGCCGTGGTGGCCATTCAAAATACTGCCATTGATGACGATGCCGGAGCCAACACCGGTGCCCATTATGATGCCGAACACCACCTTCGCATCGGGATGGTGCTGGCGCACCGCACCGAGATGGGTTTCCGCCAGGGCGAAGCAGTTGGCGTCGTTGGCGATGAGCACGGGAACGCCGAGCCTGCGTTCCAGATCTTCCTTGAACGGCTTGCCGTTGAGCTCGGTGGTATTGCAGTTCTTCATCACCCCTGTCTGGGGATCACGCGCGCCGGGCGTGCCCATGCCTATGATGGTTGGGCGCTGACTCAGTTTGACCGCGCACTCCTCTACCAGTTTCACGATCTGGCCGATCATATGCTGATAACCGCCCTGACGTTCAGTGGGGATGCGATGACGCAGCAGCACCTCGTCGCCATCCAGCACCACACACTCGCACTTGGTACCACCGAGATCGATACCCCAATCCAACGATTTCTTGCTCATCCTGTCTCCTGCCATGGCCAAGGATACTGCCGTGAGGACGCCATTTGTCCGGCCTCCTCACGGTCGCTCATCTTGCTTTTTCTGCGCCCAACGATGGCACAGTGTAACCCGAGCCAGAGCCATGATGCAGCCCCAAACAAGGGCGTCTCTCGGTCACCCAGAAGAGGTCAGGCGCCAAAGCGCCAATAGCGCCTTTGCTTCATTTATATGTTGAACAAGAAGTGGAAACGGTTGAGGTGATATCCCTTGACCGAGAGATAGCAACACGAGCATTGAAGAGGTAGACGGCACCGCCATCGATGCCTTGATGCCGTTCAGATAAAGCAGAATCTCGCTCAGTCGCGACAGAGCGGCACTGGCCTCAAGGCGCCTTCTTCATTGGATGCGACGGAGGCTGACCCTGCGTCACCCCGGCTGGATCGCCCTGGATGTAAATCTCCCGTCCATCCTGCTGATAGGGTCGGTAATGGTTGCTGCCACAGCGATAACCACCGCCCGGCTGACTCATCAGCTCACAGTTGACCGGCAATACCTCCAGCCACTTGATGGCCTGCTGGAAACGCAGCCACTCCTGCCATTCATGCTCCCGCGCCAGCTTGTCTCGCAGCGCGAATGTGTCCTCAATGGACATGCCCTGGTTGACGATCACCTGGCCCGCCGCCGCAGGCAAGGCGGCCAACAGCAGCAAGAGTATGGGAATTCGCTTCATGGCAGTTTCCTGTATGACTTATTTCGAGAATTAAATTTAAAGCCTTATCAGACTGTTACCCAGATCACAAAAACTAAACCAATCCAAATCCGGTCGGCTCACCTAGTTGTTTAGTATCACCCCGAGCAGGATGCACCATCATGAAACTGGCACAAGGTCTGTTGTTGAGTCTAGTGGTCACATCGACGGTCGGGGCAAGCGAGGTCAACCTGAGCTGGCAGTGGCAATCTGCTGACGGGCAACAGAAGCGACTGCAACTGAATACCAATGAACGCATCATGTCGGTCAGCCGCCACGAAATGACCCTGCTCGATGCCGCCCTCAACTATCCGCTGGAGACACTCTACTCCTACATAAGCCCGCGTCTTTACAACAGCATCAATCTCATCAATCAGAACAGTCCCGAGACCGCCACCAAGTTTCGCAATCTGGAGCAGGCCTTCACCCTGCGCGACGACAGCATGGAGTCGACCCTGTTCTGGCAGGCTTACCAGCAATATCAGGACGACGCCTTCTACCAGATGCGGGTCGTGCCCTGCGTTCATCCATCCAACCGCAAGCTGCCCTGCGTGCGCCCCAATTACTCCCAGTTGTTCTACCAGTTCAAGGGGGATCTCAAACCCCTGGCAAAGCAGTTTTCCGCCAAGGATCTGGCCACCAGCGTCGGCCTGTTGCAGGAGTGGCTGAGCGGTATACCCACGCCACCGGAACAGATGGATCACTTCGCCCCGCCCCTGCAGGCATTGCAGAACAACAAGGCAGACAGCGATGAGAAGGCACTGTTGATGGCAAGCCTGCTGGCAGAGCTGGCACCGCAATACATGCTCAGCATCATCTACCCGAATATCAGCATCGGCAGCGTCTCGCCAGCCTGGCTGGCCATCACGGCCGACAGTGGATTGAAAGGGGATACGGTGGTGATCGGCAATCAGCGCCACGTCTTGCTGACAGGTTCGCCCCTGCTGGCCGAGCAGATGACCATGGCCAAGATCCCGCTGGTCAGCGAACCCTTGTACTAGGTTCAACACTCATCAAACCAGTTGATAACCAATTGATTTTTATCGACTGCGTGCCATCCTTGCCGCCTTTGTCAGCCGAGCTCAGCGCTGACGGGCGGCACCTTCGATGCTCTTGCGAGTTTATTTAACACTTTTTAAACAGATCCGATCAGTTTAGGATGAGTTCTGCCCCATTCCCTCAAGTGAAAAATCGTTATAACATAACAAAAGGAGTGTCATCAGGATGAAACATCTCGTACTTACTCTGGCGCTGCTGCCGACCCTAGCCATGGCTCACAACATCAAGGAGTCTGCCCAGGTGCCGCTGGTCAATATCAGCGACAAGGGTGAACTGGTGCTGAAAGAGAAAGAGGTCAGCTACCAACCCTGGCAAAGCAAGGTACTGACTGGCAAAGTTTTTCTGATCCAGCACATAGCGGGTCGATCCAGTGCCAAGGAACTAAACGCCCCCATGATCGAGGCGATCAAAGCGGCCAAGCTACCTCACGACAAGTACCAGACCGTCACCATCATCAACAGCAATGACGCCATCTGGGGTACTTCCGGCTTTGTGAAGAGCAGTGCCGAAGACAGCAAGAAAGAGTTCCCCTGGTCCGCCATGGTACTGGATGCCAAAGGCATGGCTCGCAACGCCTGGGATCTCGCGCCGGAAAGTTCGGCCATCATACTGCTGGATAAAGAGGGCAAGGTGCTGTTCGCCAAAGACGGCCAGCTCGATGCCACCAATATTGCTACCGTGATGGGGCTCATCCAGTCCCATCTCTGAATCAGAGAGAAGGGGCGCTGACGGCGCCCTTTCATAAGGGTCTATGGGTCGTTCCAAGCTGAAAATCGGGTTGTTGCTGCTGGGCTGGTTGTGGATACAACCGGCGCTGGCACAACACCCGCTGGAAGCGGACCTGCCAGACCACAATCACAGCTGCCTTCTCTGCGCCCTCCATCTGGATGGCAAGCTTGCTCTGACGCCGACACTACCAGTCCCACAGCCACTCTTTGTCGCAGGTCATCTCGCCCCCATCGCTTTCCCTACCCCGCAGTACAGAACCACAGGTCATTGCCGCATCCGCGCGCCTCCACCCCTCATCACTTTTCCCTCTGAATATTCCTCTTATTAATTGTTTCGCAAGGATTAACGATGAAAGCAGTCACCTTATTACTGGCAGCCGCCGCCTTTGGCGTGCAAGCAAACCACGACGAGCATGAAAGCCACGGCCACGGTGCCCACGAGCACGGTCACGCTCACCTCAATCTGGTGCTCGATGGCAACCAGCTGATGATAGAGTTGCAGGCACCCGGCGCCGATCTGGTCGGGTTCGAGCACGCCGCCAAGAGCGATGCAGACAAGGCGCAATACGCCAAGGCCATGGCTCAGCTCAAGCAGCCGGATGCTCTGTTCCGTTTAGACCCGGCGGCTGGCTGCACCTTGACTCACCAGGAGCTGCGGGCGGCCAAGGAAGATCACGACCATGACCATGAAAAGGCTGGCAGCGATCACGATGAACACCACCATGACGAGGCGGGTCACGCCGATCTGGGGGCCATGTACACCTACACCTGCCAGATACCTGCCAAGCTGACCGGCCTGGAAGCCACCCTGTTCAGCGTCTACCCGAGCCTGGAAAAGCTGAGCGTGCAGGGCATCTTGCCCACCGGCCAGACCGCGGCCGAGCTGACTCCATCCGCCAACAAGCTGAGCTGGTAATCCCATGAAAAAAGCCGTGGTTGAGATCCGCGATCTGGCCTTTTCCTGGCCTGGTCACGAGCCTGTACTCGATCTGCCCGCCCTCACCATATCCCAAGGTGAGCGGGTGTTTATCAAGGGTCCGTCGGGCTCTGGCAAGTCGACCCTGCTCGGCTTGCTGGCCGGGATCCAGACCGCCAACCACGGCACCCTGGAGGTGCTGGGCCAACCATTGGCCCAGCTATCCGGCCGTGCCCGTGACCACTTCCGGGCGGCCAATCTGGGTTATATCTTCCAGCAGTTCAATCTGCTGCCATTTTTATCCGTGCTGGACAACGTCACCGCCGCCCTCACCTTCTCGTCCGAGAAACGGGCTCGTCTGCAAGGCAGCCCCGAACAGGAGGCACGCCGTCTGCTGGGAGAGCTGCAACTGCCGGACGAAGCACTGCATCGTCCTGTTCACGCCCTCAGCATCGGCCAGCAGCAGCGGGTAGCCGCCGCGCGGGCGCTGATCGGCTCGCCGCCGCTGGTGATCGCCGACGAGCCCACCTCGGCTCTGGATACCGACAACCGGGCCGCCTTTATCAAGCTCTTGTTCGAGGAGTGTGACAAGCAGGGGTCGACCCTCATCTTCGTCAGTCACGATCCCTACCTCGAACCTCTCTTCCCGCGGGTTGAAAACCTGCAACAGCTCAACCGGAGGGCCATATGCTGACCATTCATCACCACGGCACCCGCCCGGCGGGATCCGCATGCGCGGATGCATCGCAACAACAAAACCGGAGGCTAACGTGCTGAAACTTGCCCTGCAAAGTCTCTGGGCCCGTCGTCTCACCGCCGGGCTGACCCTGCTGGCCGTGGCCATCAGCGTCACCCTGCTGCTCGGGGTGGAGCGGGTTCGCACCCAGGCCCGCGAGAGCTTTTCCAATACAGTATCGGGCACAGACCTTATCGTCGGCGCCCGCTCCGGCCAGGTCAACCTGCTGCTCTACTCGGTATTTCGCATCGGCAATCCCACCAACAACGTAGGCTGGGATGCCTATCAAGCCATCAAACAGAAACCCGGCGTGGCCTGGACCATTCCCCTCTCACTCGGTGATTCCCACAAGGGTTTTCGGGTACTCGGTACCAATGGCGACTACTTCACTCATCTGAAGTACGGCCAGCAGCAGTCGCTGCAACTGCGGGAGGGGCGGCCGTTCGACACGCCATTCGAGGCGGTACTCGGCGCCCAGGTGGCAGAGAAGCTGGGCTACCGGCTGGATCAATCCATCATCATCGCCCACGGCGCCGGCAATACCTCCTTCAGCCAGCACGACAACCTGCCGTTCAAAGTGGTGGGAATACTGGCACCGACCGGCACCCCCATCGATCGCACCATTCATGTGCCGCTGGCCGGTATCGAGGCCATCCACCTCGGCTGGGATACGGGTCGTCACAGCAAGAACGTGACAGCCGAGCAGGCACTGGCGCAGGATCTGACGCCTAAGACCATTACCGCCTTCATGGTGGGGCTGAGCAATCGCATCCTGGCGTTCCAGCTCCAGCGCAGCGTCAACACCTACAGAGGCGAGCCGCTGATGGCGATCCTGCCGGGGGCGGCCCTGCAGGAGTTGTGGAGCCTGATGAGCGTGGCAGAAACCGCGCTCTCGGTGATCGCCGGATTTGTGGTGGTAGCGGGCCTCATCGGCATGCTGACCACACTGCTGGCGGGGCTCAACGAGCGGCGACGCGAGCTGGCCATATTGAGATCCCTCGGCGCGGGTCCGGCCCACCTCTTCCTGCTGCTGGCGCTGGAAGCAATGGCCCTCACCACAGCGGGCATAGCCGTCGGAGTAGCCGCGCTCTATCTGGGGCAAGGGCTTGCCACTCCATGGTTGCTCAGCCACTATGGCCTGCAATTGAGCCTGGGGCTGCCCAGCGCCTATGAATGGCAACTGCTGGGGCTGGTGTGGCTGGCAGGCATGGTGATCGGCCTGCTGCCGGCGGCCCGCGCCTACCGTTACAGCCTGAGCGATGGCATGAGCATCCGGGTCTAGTGAGCGACAAACAGAAGGACAGATGATGAAGTGGAAAATAATGGCGCTGCTGGCCAGCCTGCTGGTGCTGCCGGCAGTGGCCGCCGATTACAAGACCATCGACTGGGATGTGTTGATCCCGGAAGGGGAAAGGCTGCTGCCACCGCCCCAGGTCAACCATGAAGATCCCATGTCGGTTCCTCAACCCGTTGGGGGCGTCAATCAGAAGCTGGATCAGCAGGACGTGCGCATTCCGGGGTTCGTGGTGCCGCTGGAGGGAGATGCCAAGAAGATCACCGCCTTCCTGCTGGTGCCCTACTTCGGCGCCTGTATCCATGTGCCGCCCCCCCCGACCAATCAGGTGATCTATGTGAGCTATCCCAAGGGCGCTCCCGTGGATGATCTCTGGGACGCCATCTGGGTGAAGGGCAAGATGCGCACCATCAGTTCCAGCCATGAAATGGCGACCGCCTCCTACTCCATGGAAGGGGTCGAGGTCAGCGTCTACGAAGAGTGAGTCTGGCCATGAAAGGTGTTCGGGCACTGGCCACCATGACGCATACCCCGGCCCTGCAATAACGCCAGCCACGAGATGGCCTCCATTCGGAGGCCATTTTTTGTCCCGTCACGGGCAAAAATCCAGACATAGTCCCTGCCTGAGGGATTGCCCGCCATGCCGGTTGGAGTAACATTCAAGGCCAAACCTTGCGATCACGGAGCCAGCATGGCTGACCTTCCCCCGCCCAAGAAAGAGAGTGCCATCCTGAGCAGCCAGGAGCAGACCCTGCGCCTGGCCCGCAGCCGCGGCATCGATGGCATGCTCACTCGCAACAGCGACAGCACCTTCGAGCAACGCGCCACCTTTCGCCATCTGGCGGATCAGGCCGCTCGCCAGCGCAACCTGGAAGCCATCATGGTGATGGCCTCCCGTCACTGTGAGGAGACGGCTGCCGGCGGCGAGATGGACAGCGACTGGCTGACCCGCTTCCTGCAACTGGCGGAAGACATCAGCATGGTGCCCATGCAGCAGCTGTGGGGCCGCATCTTCGCCATCGAGGTCGCCACTCCCGGCCGCTTCTCCATCCGCGCCCTGACCACCCTCAAAGAGATGACCCAGCGCGAAGCCATGCTGTTTCAGCGGGTCTGCGCCCTCTCCTGCCACTATGCGGGCAGCGATGAGCAGCGTCTGCTGCTGGGGCTGCACAAGGGTGCCAGCCTGCTCACCCGCGCCAAGGTGACCCGCCTTGGCCTTGGCAAATACCGGCTGCCCTACAATGCCCTGTTGCAGTTGTTCGAGCTCGGTCTGCTGCACAGAGGGGAGCTGGAATCCGGTCCACTGCCCGCCGATGGGGTGGAGCTGGCGTCTGGCAACCAGCACTGGCGCCTGCAACGCAAGCAGGCCAACATCACCCTGCTCTACTACCGCCTGACGCCTGTGGGCAATGAACTCGCCCAGCTGTTGCAGGAGTCACCGCTGGAGGAGTATCTGCAGGACCTGAAAACCGTGCTGGTGCAGGGGCTGCAAATCGAGACCATGGCGCTGCCCCCGCCGCCCGAACAAGATCCCCTCTCGCCGGCACCCACCGTCTGACCCCAGGGGAGCCCTCGGCTGGCTCCTCTTGTCGTGACACACCTGTCGCCCCATCTTGCGAAATTCCCCCTGTTGCTCCCAAATCGGTTCTCGAAATGCGAATCGATCTGTTTGATCACCCCTCCATGATCCGGACTCCCAGCAAAGTCTGACCATTTTGGTCGGATAAAGCCTCTATTTACAAAATTATCACCAAAGGCGTCACCTTGGTGCGCCACTTGCACTGGCAATACGTCTTTCCTAACAACCCCATTCTGGAGCAGATCCATGAGAGTCAACCAACCCGTTACTCAGCGCGAACGCCTCTATCCGGACCACCAGAACCTGATATCCACCACGGATCTGGAAAGTCGCATTACCTATGCCAACGATGAATTCTGTGACATCGCAGGATTCAGCCCTGACGAGTTACGAGGCCAACATCACAATCTGGTGCGCCATCCGGATATGCCCAAACAGGCCTTTGCAGATATGTGGCACCACATCAAGGAGGGAAAGAGCTGGATGGGGCCGGTCAAGAATCGCTGCAAGAATGGCGACCACTACTGGGTCAGCGCCTTTGTCACCCCGATCAAAGACACAAATGGACGGATAGCCGAATTTCAATCGGTACATACTGCGCCGAGCGAAGCGCTCAAACAGCGTGCCGAGGGCGTCTATGCCGACCTGCGCAATGACAAGGTTCCACTGGCTCTCAGGCTGCCCACCTTCTCCCATACCCTGACCATCAACCTCTGCCTGTTGCTAAGTCTGGCGACCATGCTCGGCCTGGGTTACAGCCAGGGCATTAACTGGCAACTGACGCTGGCAGCCCTCCCGCTGGCACTCGCGGCTGTGGTTATCCATGCCCTCTCCCGCCGTCTGGGCAAGCTTAACAAGATGGCTCGCAGCCGCTTCGACAACCCGCTGATGCAGCTGCTCTATACCAACAAGGTCGACAACATCGCCGCCATCGAGCTCGCCATGCTGATGAATCAGGCCGAGTTCAATGCCGTACTGGCCCGCACCCAGCAAACCTGCACTCAAATACTTCAGGCCGCAGAGGGGGATCTGCGCAACGCCGAATCCATCACCGACAACCTGCAACAGCAGCAAGCCGAGACCAATCAGGTGGCCACCGCCATCACAGAGATGTCGGAGTCCATCCGCGAGGTATCGCAAAGCTCCAGCGACGCCTCCAGCCTGCTGGACGAGACGACCGACCTGTTCAGGAACGGCAACAGCAGCGTTGCCGAGACAGTGGCGGCCGTGGCAGGCATGAACAGCGAGCTGACTACCTCAAAGACGGTCATCAGCGAACTGGTTGGCCACTGCCGCGATATCGACGGCATTCTCGATGTGATCAACAACATCGCCAACCAGACCAACTTGCTGGCGCTCAATGCGGCAATTGAAGCTGCCCGCGCCGGTGAGGCTGGTCGGGGATTCTCGGTGGTGGCAGACGAAATCCGCTCGCTCGCCATCAAGACCCAAGCCTCCACCAGCGAAATCCAGAAGATGATCACAGAGCTGCAAACCAGCGCCGGAGATGCTGAGCAGGCAATGGAGAAGGGGTGCCAGCTATCCGAGAGCTGCCAGCAGAAGGCGTCGGCGACCGGCAGCATACTGCAGCAGATCAACAGCATGTTGCAGCAGGTTGCCTCAGGCAGCGGCCAGATTGCCCAGGCGGTACAGGAGCAATCTCATGTGACCGCCGAGATCAATCGCAACGTACTCAGCATCAAGACACTGGCCGATGACTCCAGCACAGGCAGCCAGCACGCCGTGCACGGCATCACCCAGCTGGTGAGTCAGTTGAGCGACCTCGATCGGCTGGTGCGTCAGTTCCAGAAGCCGGCACCGACAGCCCAAAACCGCCATGCACATGCAGCAGCGGTCCCGAACGCCATGCCGGTACGCCAAGCCAGATAGCACCCCGCTGGCAATTGCCGCAAAACCCTATGGGCCCGCAGGCCCATAGGTTTTTTTAATGCCCGCCAACAAGAGGGCGACACTCACGGTTTCACCTTCCGATTTACCCACTGTTCTGCTAAATAACTGATCCTAATACTGCTACACCTTCGCTGTGCCATAGCCATTC
>NZ_LSGW01000060.1 GCF_001643305.1 Aeromonas salmonicida subsp. salmonicida | reverse complement strand
GATCGGCCGGAATATGCACCTGTCCATGGATGAGCTGCGCAATGAACGTCGCCAGGCCGTTGCCACCACATCTGCCATCGTTGGCACCATTCTGGTGGTCACCCCACGTCGCAGCCACTTTGATTATGCATTGCAGAACGGCGAGCTTATCAATCGGGGCAATGCCTCGTACCGGGTCGTCGCGTATGGCGTGTGCAGCGACAAGCCAAGCGAGCAGTGCAAAGAGACCTATTACGACCTGCCGGGCAAACACAGGGCCTTCAAGCGTGTCAACATCCATCACGACAAGAGCCACCTTGGCCTCTGGCTCGGACCTGAATTCGTGGTCGTCAAGTAACACTCATTCTTTTGAGCTTTAGATTGTGGAACCCATATGTCCCTCCCGATCGCTGCCTCCGGCCTGCTTGTGGTGCTCTGTTTTCTGGCAATGTCGGCTCGCGCCGACACTGCGATACCACTGCGCATTGCCAATGTTCTCATTCCTGTCAGCTTTGTCCAGGCACTGCAGGACGGTCTTGCTGTGCCCGTCCGCCTTCAATATGCAGATGCCGACCATCAGATTGATACGCTGACCGATGAGGCCATCGGCAATGCCACCTTGCTGCTGCAGGGCGGCAAGCTGCATCTACTGAACATTGATTTCAGTGTCGGCCAACAACAGGCCCTGCTGAACGACAAGCTGACCGCCATGCTAGCCAGTGAGCAGATACGCACCTTTTCTACGGACGGTACCTTGCTGATCGATGACAATGCCAGCATGCAGCTTGACCTGGTTGCCATGTTATTGACCATACGAGTATCCCGAGCCGCATTCGGCAAGGCACAGCAGCAAGACGATCGCATCACCTTGACTCCAACCGTCGATACGCTGACAGGGGTGCATCGCTACAACCTGGGTTACTCATTTGCCCGCAACAGGAGCGGCGGTCACAGCGATTCCAACTTCCTGCAGCTGGACAGCATGGTCGGGGCAGGGTCGCATCACCTAGCCATGAATGCCTCGCTTTATAACCTCGGTGAACCAGAGCAGAGCGGGGATATCTATCGTGCCATGTATGAACGGGATTTCGATGATCGTCGCGTCGCAGCCGGCATGGTGTCGACGTGGGATTTGCAAACATTGGGCGTGGTGACAGGTTTGACCACTGGCCGTATTTATGGTGCCTCTTATGGTAACCAGGCCCAATCTCGCAAGCAGAACGCCAACCAGTCCACCACCCCGATACAAGTCTTTATGCCAGCCAACGGCGAAGTCCGTGTCTATCGGGACGGACGCCTGACCGACACCAGCACCCAGCGTGTCACCAAACTGGGCAGCAGGATGGGATTCACCCAGGAGTGGGGATGGCAATGGTGGGGGGGGGGTAATGGAAGACTCCCATGAGGGTGGCGATTCTCCCCTGCTTGGCCTCTCGCTGGCCCGCACACTGGAGACGCTCGAACTGGCCACCACCGCCTATGGCTTCAAGGACGCAGCCGTCGGAGAGGCCAGTACAAGCTGGCAGGCAACCGATCAAATCACTGCCCAGCTGCAAAGCATGCTGGCCACCGATCATTCATGGCGCCTTGCTTCCAGCCTCTCGCTACAAGCCCATGACAATGCCTCGCTCTGGGTCAGCCAGGAGAAACTGAAAACTGGCAACGCCTTGACGGTCGGCGAGAGCGAGCTTTATTCCGCAGGCATCACGCTCAACATGGGGGGATGGGTCACTGGCTTGGGTCATCTGACATTCAATACCACTCACGACAGTCAGATGAGCCGTGATCGCAGTTTTATGGATTACTACCAGCACCTCTATGCGGGTCGGTACGGCAATTTGTCGCTGCGTGCCAGTCTGCAAAGCGACGGCAGTGTGTTCAATGACTTCAATAACAAGAGCATCACGCTTGACTACTCAATTCCATTCGACAACCTGTTCAGCTTGGGCATGAGCAGCAATGAGCAAGGTCAGACGACGGCAAACCTCAACTACCAGCAACGGATGGATGGCGTCATCAACCTGGCATCGTTTAACGCGATGACCGCGATATGGCGCTCTCTGGCACATTGGGTTTCGAGCACAGAGTGATAGGCGGCACCATGACCTTGGGGCGTGGAGAGAGCGGTGATGTCAACGGCAACCTCATTGCTCGTGGTGCACTGATCACTGCGGATGGATCGCTCCTCGCCTCCCATCAAAGTACCGCAGGTTCAGGCATAGTCGTCCAGACCGGGCTCGGCCAAGACGGGCAGATGCTGGCCAAAGTCAATGGCCAGGATTACCCCTTACTGGGGGAACAGACCTTTCTGGCCCTGCAGCCCTATCAGGAGTATGAAATCGAACTCCTTAACAGCAAGACGGGCAGAGACAGTTATGACATCAATACCGGGAAACAGCGTTACACCCTGTTTCCCGGCAACGTTGCCACCCTGGATGCAAGCAGCACCATCAAAGAGATGGTCACCGTTTTCGGCATAATACGGGCCGAAGATGGCAACCCGCTGGCCAACGCTCGCATCGACAACCATATCGGCACAGCCATGACGAATGCCGCCGGTGAATTTTCTTTGGATGTTGATAAAAATCATCCAACACTAACGTTTAAACATGGCGATAAATTTTGCGAAGCGGATATGGATCTTTCAAGTCACACAGGAGCAGCCTGGGTGGGTGATGTTCTGTGCAAAGGGCTGGAAAGTTACGTAATGAGATGATTACTTTACACAGGTATCAAGATGACAATAAAGCGACCAAGCCTATTTATTTTTTTAATATTTTTAATCTCGCCGACTGTGCATGCGGTCAAGGTCACTATTCTTCCACCTGCGCAAAGCAAATTTATTACCGTGGAGGATAGAGATAATATTTATATTGGCGCACTATCAAATGGAGCTAGAATCACAGGTTCAAGTAACTTTACAACTCATCCTGATCACGGGGACCTGTCATATCTTTCTGATGGTGAAGATAGAACCATCCCCGGTGTACCATGGGGTTTCGTGTACAACATAGAGGTATGGGAAGATAACCCTGTGGTGAATTCCCCTTACTTAGGCTTGCATTGCTGGAAATATCAGAGCAGCAGCCAATCATCTATCTTTGAAGCAGGCAACACCTTAATTAAAACGGATGGGTTTCGTCTAGTCATCAAGGATAGGGATGCGCGCCTGATAAACCCCAGAATAAGCCAAGGGTACATGAGCCACCTTAATAAAATGCCAGTAGGAAATAAATTCACCACCAATATAAATTACTGTTGGACAGCGACTTTCCTGAAGGAAGCCGACTGCACAACATACAGTAGTCTTGACGCTAACAACAACCGCTGGCATAAAAAAACGTCACCTTTATTAAGGAAGGTCATCTTCGCCTATATAATAGTCCGGTGTCCGTTGACATCATGATTTCAAATAACGGCGAATTTTATATTTTACCCAGTTCCCGTGACTGTGAATCATCGGTGGTCGCGGGTAACCAAGGTGTTGCATGCCGCTTCCTGACCCATGAACTGACTCTGGCCTCATCTATAAATATCGATATGCTGTCGCTCACACCCGGTATTAAAGACAGTAGATTGGCCTCTCTCTCACAGAGTGACTTTCAAATAAGCACCGACAAGAACACCTGGTATAAGCAGGGCTCCAAGATGCCTTTCAGCCAATTGCACAAGTCAAATACTGTTTATATCTTCATGTCAAAGAATGTGATAAAAGAGATTTCTAAGATCCCCCCCCCTCGAAGCCTGGTCAACATGTTCAGCTTGATTGTAAACAATGAGCTTCATCCGGGCAGCGGCCTCTATGAGATAAAAGGCTCCACAGATGTCAATTTTACCAGCAGACAGATGTCAGTAGCCATCAGAGAAAAAAATGGGCTAACCCACCCGGTTAAAAGCGGCACAGTGGGCCGCGACAAACTCGAATTCGAATATCTGATCACTGAGTCAGCCAGTGTTCCCTCTGAATCACTGGAAGTATCTATTAGGCAAGATATGGGCTCACCATTCAATAAAAACTGTACTTTCTATCCACCCAACAATGTCACTCAGAGCATGGCTGTTGAAGTTCCGGCTAAAATACAATTTACTGACCGAATTGGCTCATTCAAGAATATGTTTGCTCAAGTTTATTGTGATGGCACACCATTGGACCTAAGGAAATTAGGCATAGTTGAAACTCGCTCATCCATCCCATGGGCAGAATCCGATAGTGTTGCGGGGGCTATCCGCTTCTATGACATCAGTCTGCTATTTGACCTCAGACCCAAGAGTGTCAATCAGACAGTTGGGGGGGAGCAGTGGGAAGGGGAAGTGTATCAAAGTGGTACCATCAGTGTGAAAAGCGTGTGGAAGTGAAAATATGATGCGAAAACCATTCAACGCGCTGACACTAATAGCTTTTTCTTGGCCAACTTTTGCCATAGATATAGGGTCTGCCACCACCATAATGGAACCCTCAATTGACTTTTTGACCAAGACAGTCACCAACAACAATGAGACAACTAAGATATATGAAGTACAGGTTAAAAAAATTACAAATCCAACGGTCAATGGTCTGCCGATAGACATGCCGGCAGGGGAGCTTTTATATTCACCAAAGCGGTTTGTGCTACGAGCCGGACAACAGCAGAATGTCAAAATATTCTATAAGGGAGAGCCAGACCATCAGGAGCGATATTATTGGTTAACCTTCATTGAATCACCCGCAGCACAGTTGGCGACGAAGGAAAATACTGCAGCCACTGGGACCCAAGAGATGAAACTGGCCCTACAGTCCATTCTGGTGGTTCGCCCACGCCAGGTCCATTTTCAATACCAGCTCAATCAGACAGTGGGGAACATCATCAACACCGGCAATACCTACTTCGAGTTTATGGTCAAACAAGGCTGTGAGCAGTCTGACATTGAAGCCGACAGCAAGTACCTGCTGCCCGGCGAGACCTATCGCAACACCAAGATTAGTCAGTCCGGCAACCAGAAGCTGATCGTCTATCAGTCACGCTTCATCGCAGTTGGCAAGGACTGCTGGCCAGATTAGCCCTTGCTCTCGACTAAAGAACTTGCGGTCAAGAGAACACCGTCTCCCGTACCTACCTGACCGTCTCTTTGAACATCCGGCTGGCATGCTCTGGCTCTATATGGTCAACAAGTGCGGGATCGGGGCAATAGAGTCTGCGACTGCGCAAGCGGTGGATATCCTCGCCGGCAAAAGCCCGTTTATTGGTAACAAAAATGGCGTAAACGTTCTGGTAGATACTGGCTCGATTGCGTTTGGCAAGCTCGGTTGCCACTCGCCACAAAGTATTCCCACCTGTGTCGATCAGACATTTACCCTGCTTTCCATATATCAGAACCGGTGGGAGTGGCGGTGGCGCCGAAGGTGCAGTGACGCAGGACTGGGCAGGAATGGTTACACTGAGCAGCGGTCGCCCCGGTAAAGACCAATAGAGAATGCTGCCGTCCGTCAGCCATTGGCAGGGCAGTGCCACCCGCAAAGTGAAAAGCCGTTCCAGTACTATGTTGTTCAGAGGCTCAAACTGCTCACCACGGCGCAGCAGCAACTCCCCATCCAGACTCGGACTTATCAACGTCATGCGCAGCACGCCTTGCTGGTAACTCTGGAACGAGAAGGTTTCGGTGGCCGCTGAAAAGGGAGTCGTGGTCAACATGACCAGCAGCAGTAGAGATTGACGCACCATGGGTGAAACGGGATCCAAAAAACCCTATTGGATCAGGTCGTCAGTCCCCTAACAAGGGTGGCCATCCAGTTTCAGAATGGCCTTACGCAGCTGGTCCCCGGCATCATCAGGTAGAAAGCTCAGGACGACAGGGTCGCCAACCGGGCGGCAAATCCCATGAAGAAGAGGCCAATGAGGCCATTGCCGAGGCGGGCAGCGGTTTGTCTCTGGCGGAAGAAGCGGGCCATCAGGGTGCCACCGAAGATCAGCAGGGTCAGATAGACGAAGCTCATGGCCTCCAGCATGCCCGCCAGCACCAGATAGGAGAGCCAGGGGTGGGCATAGTTGAAATCGATGAACTGCACGAAGAAAGAGACGTAAAACAGGATCGCCTTGGGATTGGTGAGGCTCAGGGTCAGCGCCTTGGAGAAGTAACGCTCGCCCGGGTCCACCACCGACTCCTGCCCTTCCCGCTTGGCGACAAAATTGGCGTGCAGTATCTTCACCCCCAGATAGAGCAGGTAGATGGCGCCGAGGTAGCGCACCAGAGTAAACAGCAGGGGCGTGGTACGGATGAGAGAGGCCACCCCCAGGTAGGCGCAGAAGATCAGGATGGCATCGCCGACGAAGACGCCGAGCGCCGCCCGATAACCGGGACCTACGCCACGGCTCGCCCCGGTGCGCAGCACATAAAGGGAGTTGGGGCCCGGCGCTATGATGATGAAAAAGAGACCGACCAGATAGGTCCAGACATTGACGACACCCAGACTCTCAAACATCTCCCACCTCGCCAGCAAACAAGAACAGGCAGGCAGCCCCGCCGGATAAAATAGTGAACTGCCACTCTATACCAATTTTCCTGCCGCCGGGAACAGGGCCGTCGCAGATCAGCAGTACTGGCCGGCCACCCAGCCGGAAGACCAGGCCCACTGGAAGTTATAGCCCCCGAGCCAGCCGGTCACGTCCACCACCTCGCCGATGAAGTAGAGACCGGGCACCTTGCGCACTTCCATGGTCTTGGAGGAGAGCTCGTTGGTATCCACGCCGCCCAGGGTCACCTCGGCGGTGCGATAGCCTTCGGTGCCGTTCGGCAGTATCTGCCAATCCCCCAGCAGGGTGGCGATGGCCTCCAGCTCTCGCTCGTTGTACTGGCGCATCGGTTTGCTATTGAGCTGACCCAGCTCCACCAGCTTGTCGACGAAACGCTTGGGCAACTCGCGACCCAGCACGGTTTTCAACTCCTGGGCAGGATGAGCCAGCGCCCATGCCTTGAGGGCCATAGGAATATCCAGCTCGGGCAGCAAGTTGATATGGATCTTCTCCCCCGCCAGCCAGAAGGAGGAGATCTGCAGTATGACGGGGCCGGAGAGACCGCGATGGGTAAACAGCATGGCCTCTTTGAAGCGGGTGCCATCCTCGGCGGTCACCGCCACCGGCAGGCTGACACCCGCCAGATCGGCAAAGGCCTCTTTCTCGGCTTGATGCAGGGTAAACGGCACCAGACCGGCGCGAGTGGGAAGCACATTGAGGCCAAACTGCTCCGCCAGCTTGAAACCATAGGGAGTCGCGCCCAGCTTGGGCATGGAGAGGCCGCCAGTGGCTACCACCAGAGAGTGGCAGCTCACCTCCCCCTTGCTGGTACCGAGCACAAAACCGGCCTCGGTCCTGGTGACCGACAGGATCTCGGTCTGGAACTGCAGGGTGACGCCAGCCCAGTCGCACTCGGTGAGCAGCACATCGACTATCTCCTTGGCACTCTCGTCACAGAACAGCTGGCCCAGGGTCTTCTCGTGGTAGTTGACCCCGTGCCTGTCCACCAGGTCGATGAAGTCCTGCTGGGTGTAGCGTGCCAGTGCCGATTTGCAGAAATGGGGATTGCCCGAGAGGAAGGCGTGGGGCCCGGCCTGATGGTTGGTGAAGTTGCAACGACCACCACCGCTGATGAGGATCTTGCGACCCGGCTTCTTGGCGTTGTCGAGCACCAGCACGGAGCGCCCGCGATAACCCGCCTGCTGGGCACACATCAAACCGGCCGCACCGGCCCCGATCACCACCACATCCACTTGCATCATCACTGCCCTACTCATCAGACGGCCAAACACGCGACCAAAAAAACCACCGCAACGGCAACTCATAAAAAACAAAAAACGGCCCATAAAAAGAACCGTTATTGTGCCCGGCAAGAACCACCGCAACGGCAACTCGTAAAAAACAAAAAACGGCCCATAAAGGGGCCGTTATTGTACTGGGTGAACACTAAGTGTCCACGACTATCAGGCGTTGCCATCCATGACGCTGGCGGGGGCACCCTTGGCCAGCTCGGCCAGCTCCTTGTCGATGAAGTAGAGACCCTTGCCATCTTCGCCCACCAGCGACAGACGGTCGACGATGCTCTTGAACAGCTTCTCCTCTTCATGCTGCTCGGCCACGTACCATTGCAGGAAGTTGAAGGTGGAGTAGTCCTGAGTGGTGAATGCCACGTGAGCCAAGCCATTGATGCACTGGGTGATGTGATATTCGTGTTCGAGGGTGTTACGGAAAATATCGCCCAGGGATTTGAATTCGTGGGGAGGCGCATCGATGGCGCCCAGCATCGGCATGGCGCCGGTCTCGCTCACGTAGGTGAACAGACGCTCCATGTGCTGGCGCTCCTCGACGGCGTGCTGACGCAGGAAGGTGGCGGCACCTTCGAAACCCTTGTCCTCACACCAGGCGCTCATCTGCAGGTAGAGATTGGAGGAATAGAATTCAAGATTAATCTGCTCGTTCAACTTCTCGATCATGGCTTTTGCCAACATGCTGATTCTCCACTGTGATTTGATCACGATTGTCGCCACTGTTTTAACACGAATCAACCAGATACGGCGGTCAAACTGCTCAGTTGTGACCGTTTTTCGCCTCATCCTATCCCCCATACAGGTATAGAGAAGCAAAGAAACATGGTGTACGTTGATTCAGCCATTATGATGGCGCCAGTGGTCAGGGAAAGGATTCAATGAGATTCATAACGGCACTGGCACTGCTCTGGATAACCCAGTTGCAGGCCGCTCCCTCCTTGCTGGAAGAGGCTGAATTGCAGGCGGCGTGCGATCCCGTCGGCTATCTGCAACGCCTCGATGCCAACCCGCAGCAGGATATGGAGCTGTTTTATGCCAGAGCCCTGGCCCAGGCAGCCCTGGGTCACTATCCGCAGGCCCTGCTCGACAATGCCAGAGCCCGCGAGCTGGCCAGTGCCCAGCAGCAACCCCTGCGCCTGCTGGATTTTCAGCTGCAAGAGGTTGCCCTGATCCTGGATACAGAGGCACCTGATGAAGCCCTCCGTCTGCTGGCCCGGCTCAAACCCGCCGTTATCGACCACCCAATGCAAGCATCTGAATGGCATGCCCTGAACGGGCTGGCACTCTATCGCACCCAGCAGTTGAAAGAGGCGATCGCCGAACTCAAGACTGCCTTTCGCCTCAAGCAATCCGCACGAGACAAACCGGTTGCCCGCCTGGACTCAGCCCGCCTCTTGATGACCCTGGGCAACCTCTATGCCGACCTGAGTCTGCCCAGAGAGGCGGAAACCTATTATCGGGAAGCCCTTCAGCAGATGGTGCAGCTGGACGAGCCAAACAGCCAGACCATCATCAAAGCCAACATGGCACGGCTCTACATAGACACTGATCGCCCCACCCAGGCCAGACAACTGCTTGACAGCCTGCTGGCTACCCCCCATCTGGCGCCGGATTACCGCGCCATCATCCTCGGCTATCAGGCCATGGCGCTCAACGCCCAGGGTGACTGGACGGCAGCCCTGCGCAGTCTGGACGAAGCGCAGGCACTCTATCAGCAGTTGGGATATCAGGATGCGGGGGAACGCCTGCTCGAGACACGGGTCAAGGCATTGCAGGGCCGGGGAGAGATACAGCTGGCGTTGCAACTGCTGACGTCCCAGGGCCACCCCAGCGCCGGCAGCAAGGCATTGCAAGCCAGCATGCCGCCACCTTTCAGGCCGAGATGGATCTGGCCCGCAGCGAGGCCAACAACCGGGTGCTGCAAGAGGAGAACGAGCGCAAGCGCCAGCAGCTGCTGCACCAACAGAGCGCCCGCAACTACCAGCTGATGCTGGTCGGCCTGCTGGCGGGCGCCCTGCTCCTGCTCGGCATCACCACCCACAGGCTGCACCGCAGCTCACGCCACCTCTACAAGCTTGCCACCTTCGATCAGCTGACCGAGCTGCCAAACCGCCGCGCCCTGCTGGAACGGCTTGCCATCCAGTGGCAACTGGAAGACCCGCTCACCCTGCTCATCATCGATATCGATCACTTCAAGCAGATCAATGACAGACACGGGCATCAGGCGGGTGATCGGGCCATCCAGCGGCTGGCGCGAGAGCTGAGCGACTGGGCCCCGGACGCACAGCTGATAGGGCGCTGGGGAGGCGAGGAGTTTCTGGTGGCGGTACCACTGGCGGCAGAGGATTGCTGGCACCTGGCAGAGCAGTTACGCCTGAGGATTTCCCAGCTGGACACACCGCACATGACCATCAGCATCGGCATAGCGGGGCGTTCAGAGGCTGATGAGGGGCTTGGCCCGCTGATCCACCGCGCCGACATGGCTATGTATCAAGCCAAGCGCCAGGGCCGCAACCAGACCATATTGGCGACAACCCCTTCGGCGCAGGATGAACTGACCAGCAGCGTGGCCTGACGGTCAGTGAGCACGGCCACCCGCGCAGAATGAAACCAGGATAACTTGACCAGCCGGGCGGGATCAGGGCACCAGCTCGGTCAGGGACGCCACATCCACCGGCGCCCCATAGTCGACACCGGGCAGCTCAAAACCGTTGAGCTGCATGAAATCCTGCCGCAAGCCGGCAAAATCCCCCAGGGTATGGAAGTTGTCCGGCGTCACCTTGGACCAGAGTGTCGAGACGGCGGCCTGAATGGCCGGGTCCAGCTCGTGGTCATCCATCCGGATCAGCCGGTTGCCATCGGCCACCACGCCCTGCGGCCCGTACATCTTGCTGGCAAACAGCCGCTGCATCTGCTCGATGCAGCCCTCGTGCACGCCGCGCTCCTTCATCACCCCCATCAGCAAGCCGAGGTAAACCGGCAGCACAGGGATATAGGCGCTAGCCTTGGTCACCAGCGCCTTGCAGACCGACACCCAGGCGTGGCCGCCCAGTTCTGCCAGTTGCAGGTTGATGGCCTCGGCGGTGGCATGCAGGTGCTCCTTGGCGTAGCCGATAGTGCCGTCCCGATAGAGGGGATAGGTGGATTCCGGGCCTATGTAGGAGTAGGCCACAGTCCGGGCGCCGGGGGCGAGGCAATCTGCCTGCTGCAACGCCAGCATCCAGAGCTGCCAGTCCTCGCCGCCCATGACGGTGACTGTGTCGCGGATCTCCTCCGGGGTGGCTGGCGCCAGGGATTGTTGCACCAGCTTGTCCTGCTCCAGATCCAGCCCCCAGCCGCTGAAAGGCTGGCCTGTGGTCTTGAGTGCGGAGCGCACCTGACGGCCATCCGGCAATACCCGGATACCGCTGGCCAGCGAGTAGATCACCAGATCCACCTGCCCCAGCTGCTGGCGAATGCTGTCGATGGCCTGCTGGCGCATGGCATCGGAAAAGGCATCGCCTATCAGGTTGACGGCGACTCGCCCCTCCTGCTCCGCCGCCTGCCGAAACCAGATATTGTTGTACCAGCCTGCGCTGCCGAGCCCCTTGTCGGACGGGCCTCGCTCGAACGAGACGCCGACGGTATCGGCACCGGCCCCGAAGGTCAGCGCTATGCGGGAAGCCAGCCCGAAGCCAGAGGAGGCACCGAGCACCAGCACCCGCTTGGGCCCGTTGAAACTGCCCGCAGCTTTGACGCTGGATATCTGCTGCAACACGGCGGCCCGACAGCCGATGGGATGACAGTTGCGGGCAACGCAACCCTGGATCTGGGGATGAATGATCATGACGGGATCTCCAAAGGAACTGGCTACAGCATAACCAAGAAGTTGCGGATTACCTTGATGTCGGGCGGGATATGGGCAGTAAGGAGGCAGAAAAACAAGAGGGAGCGCGAGGCTCCCCAAAGCGGTATTCAGATGCTTTTTATTGTTTTGTGTTCATTGCGAAGCACGGGCACATCCTATGCCTGCCACCCTCGCCGGGCAAGTCGAGGGGTGTGACTCAGGTCAAACCCCTGTTCGATTTATAGACAATTTATGACGCATGACATAGAAGAAGCCCCATAAGAAACTCATTTAAATCCCAAAACTGTGTCGAGAACGCCATTTTAGTTTCATCAGACATTGGTATAGTGAACTCAGGATCAGTGAGGAGAATTCCCATGAATGGAACCTATTACCAACACATACTGGCCGCTATCGACCTGTCGGAAGATAACCGCAAGGTGATCGAGAAGGCGGTGGATCGGGCCCGTTCCAACGGCGCCAAGCTGTCCGTGATCCATGTTGATGTGGACCTCAAGGATCTCTACACCGAGATGATCGATATCGACATCGACAACGTGCAGGATCAAGTGATCGCCGAAGCGAAAGAGAAGCTGGAGACCTTCCTGGCCTCGGTGGACTACCCCATCGAGAAGAAGCTGGTGATCTGCGGTGATCTGAGCGAACGGGTCAACCAAGCGGTCAAGGATTACCAGATAGACCTGCTGGTGTGCGGACATCGTCAAAGCTTCTGGAGCCTGCTTACCTCCAGTGCCCGTCAGCTGATGAATACGGTACCCTGCGACCTGCTGGTCGTTCCCTTGCAGAAGTGATCAAACTGGCGTAGTTTTATTTGCCATGAATATGACCATCTTCAATCACAACTACTGGTGGTGCTGCTTCTAAACAGGCGGCACTGCTTTTCTATGTAAAATATCCCAAAGAAAACACCGTGACCGCCGAGAGGCGGTCATTGTTTTGAGCCCTTTGTCGCCTCCCGGTCCACCCCACTGGAGAGAGTGACATGCACAACCCCATCATACTGACCGGCGATCGTCCCACCGGCAAACTGCACATAGGCCACTACGTCGGCTCATTGCGTCAGCGCGTGGAAGCCCAGCACCACTACCGCCAATTCGTGATGATCGCCGATCTGCAGGCACTGACCGACAACGGCCACAATCCGGCCAAGGTGACCGACAACGTGCTGGAGGTGATGGCCGATTACCTGGCAGCCGGCCTGGATCCTGCAAAGACCACCTTCTGCCTGCAAAGCGCCCTGCCCGCCCTCGCCGAGCTCACCACCTATTACCTCAATCTGGTCAGCGTCGCCCGACTGGAGCGCAACCCCACCGTCAAGGCGGAGATCCAGCAGAAAGGGTTCGAGCGAAGCCTGCCGGCGGGCTTTTTGATCTACCCGGTCAGCCAGGCCGCCGACATCACCGCCTTTCGCGCCACCCATGTGCCTGTGGGTGAAGATCAGCTGCCCATGCTGGAGCAGACCAACGAGATAGTCCGCCGCTTCAACGCTCTGGTGGGTAAAGAGGTGCTGACAGAGTGCCAGCCAATCCTGAGCGACACCGGCCGTCTGCCCGGCATAGACGGCAAGGCCAAGATGTCCAAGTCCCTCGGCAACACCATAGAGCTCGGCATGTCAGCGGAAGAGGTCAAGCAAGCGGTGTTCGCCATGTATACCGATCCCAATCACCTCAAGGTGAGCGACCCGGGTCAAGTGGAGGGCAATACGGTATTCGCCTATCTGGATGCCTTCCATCCCGACAAGATGCTGGTGGCGGAGATGAAGGTCCATTACCAGCGCGGCGGGCTCGGCGACATGCGCTGTAAGCAGGTGCTGAACGACTGCCTGCAAACCCTGCTCGCCCCCATGCGGGCGCGACGACAGGCAGCGCTTGCCGACAAGCGTCAGCTGCTGCAGCTGTTGCAGCAAGGCACGCTGCAGGCCCGTGCGCTCACCGACGAGGTGCTGGCGGAGGTGAAAAGTGCCATGGGGCTGGATTACTTCGCCGGGCTGGATTGATCCGCACTGCGCTGGGCCACACTGCCCAGCGCATCCGCGCCATAGCGCTCGAAGGCAAGTCGGTGCAGCAACCCCTTGAACCAGCCAATGGCCTGGTCATGGGCGGTGAGCGGGTGGCCCGCCATCAGGTAGACGATGGGGATCTCCGGGTTCAGCTGATGCAGGCGCAGCGGGTAGTAGCGGCAGAAGTGGCGCCCTATCATCTCGGGTACCACCACCAGGTAGCGGCCGGTCGCCATCAGGGGCGGTACCGCCATAAAACTCGGCAGCCGCACCCCCAGCTCACGCTCAACCCCGAAACGGGCCAGCCAGAGATCCACCATGGCCTGACTGTGACCCCAGCTGGAGGTATGGATGTGAGGGCGGCTGACCAGTTCGGCAGGCCCCAGCACCTCGGGCAACTCACTGCCCAGCGGTGACAAACAGACCAGCGGGTTGTTGAACCAGGGCTCGCGCCACAGCCGGGGCGAGAAGTGATTGGCATCGGCGAACCCGATCACCAGATCCAGCTCCCCCTTCTCCAGCTCCCGCTCGTAGTCACTGTCTGCCAGCTCGCACACCTCCAGCCGGCAGTGTGGTGCCTGCCGGTGCAACTGTTCCACCAGCGCCGGTACCAGGCCGTGCTCCACCGAACCCGGGGTGGCGATGCGAAAGATCCGCCGCGCGCTGGCGGGATCGAACCCCTCCGCCTGCCGCAATCCCTGTTCCAGCATGGCCAGCGCCTGACGCACGGGTCCTGCCAAGGTCTTGGCTCGCTCGGTCGGCATCATTTCGCGCCGACTCATGACGAACAAGGGGTCATCCAGCGCCTGCCGCAACCGCCCCAGCGCGTGGCTGACGGTGGACTGGGAGAGGTGCAGACGCTCGGCGGCGCGGGTGACGTTTCGCTCCTGCATCAGCATGTCGAACACGGTCAGCAAGTTGAGGTCGAGGCGGGAGAGAGGGAGTTCCATCGATATCTGCCATAGTTGAATGACGACAATTCATTTTTGGCATAGTAGCAGATTGCATAGAATGCGCTGGCGAATTACATCGGAGATTAACATGCGTAGCTATCTGTTGTTGCTGGCGATTGGCCTGTTGTGGGGCTCCCAGTTCATTTTCATGCATCAGGCCGTGACCGAGTTGCCCCCCATCATGGTGGCGGCCGGACGAGCCTTGTGCGGCAGCCTGACCCTGGGTCTGCTCTGCCTGTTCATGCGTCTCAAGAGCGAGCACACACCATGGCGCACTTACATGCTGATCGCCCTGCTCGATGCCACCCTGCCCTTCATCATGGTGGCCTGGGGTCAACAGTATGTGGATAGCGCCATCGCCGCCGTGGTAATGGGTTGTATCCCCTTTGTCACCATCTTGATGGCCCCTCTGTTGCTTTCCGGTGAAAAAATCACCAAGGGCGGTCTGGTCTCGGTGATCATCGGCTTCATCGGTGTGCTGGTGCTGTTCTGGCCGAAACTGGCCAACGGCATGAACGCCGGCCTGCTCGGCGCCGTGGCCATACTGTTCGGGGCCAGCTGCTTTGCCATCGGCCTGCTGATGATCAAGCGCTTCGCCAAGGACCACCCTGTGGTGGTGGCGCGCAACATACTGATCTCTTCGGCTATCCAGCTGATGCTGGCGGCCCCCTTCCTGACCGATCTGAGTGCGCTCACCATGCCGAGCCAGCATGCCATCAGCGCCGTTGTCGTGCTGGGTGTCTTCTGTACCGGTCTGGTCTACTTCCTCTACATGGCGCTGATCCAGAAGGCGGGCCCGACCTTTGCCTCCTTCAGCAACTATCTGGTGCCGCTGTTCGGCGTCATGCTGGGTGCCATGTTCCTCGGCGAGCAAATCCAGTCCACCACGGGTGTGGCACTGGCCCTGATCCTGGGCTCGGTCGCGCTGAACCAGTGGGCACAGCAACGACGCGCCCAGCGGGAGGCTGCCCTATGTCAGGCATCCTGACCACCTTGTGTGGTGGCCTGGTGCTGATTGCCGGTTGGCAATATCGCCACCGGCTGGCCGGCCTGCTCGGCCTGCTGATGGTGCTACTGCCCTGGTTCTTCGACAGCAAGCTGCAAGCCATGCTGAGCTATGCGTTGAGTGTCTGACATCCATCTCTGAATGTGTGACGAGAGTGTATCTCTCCTGTTTTTGGGACCGTTTTAAAAAAACCTCCGATTTGTCCCCTCTACCGGCGCTCTGCGCCGGTTTTTTTATTTCTGCATTTTCATGCTCTTGCATTGGACAGGTGTCCGACGTGAGGGTCACCTCAGGTAGCGATAACTGAGGCGCTCATTCTTGCGCGGGCCTGTGATCTCCCAGCTCAGCAGAAAACCACTGTCGCTCTCGGTCAGCTCGGCACTGTAATGATCCTGGCCACACAGATGCGGCTCAGCGGTCAGCCAGCCCCCCTGATGATCGGTCACCTCCACATCACCCTCACCACGACCACACCAGTCAGTCGCGGAACCCGCACCATTGCTTGCCTCGAAGGCAAAGGCGCGGATCTGTGGCAACTGGTGCCATAAACGCTGGATCACAGCTTCCATCTCGGCCATCATAGCGCCCTCAAAATTGACAACTGACGATAAATCAAACACATGAACTATTTGATAGGGGTTACCCTGCTCTGGTCATTCTCCTTCAGCCTGATCGGGGTCTATCTCGCCGGCCAGGTGGATGCCTACTTCTTCGTGCTGACGCGCATCGTCCTTGCCAGTCTGGTGTTTCTGCCCTTCCTCAGACGCCGCTGGCTGCGGCCTGATTTCGCACTCAAGCTGATGGGACTCGGCGCCATCCAGCTCGGCATCATGTATCTGTTCTACTACCAGTCCTTCCTGCTGTTGACGGTGCCGGAAGTGCTGGTGTTCACCATCTTCACCCCCCTCTACGTCACCCTGCTGCACGACCTGCTGGAGCGCCGCTTCAAGCCTGTTTATCTGTGGGGCGCCCTGCTGGCGGTGCTGGGGGCAGCCGTCATCCGCTTCGACGGGCTGACCGAAAGCTATGTACTGGGATTCCTGGTGGTGCAGGGTGCCAACCTCAGCTTCGCCATGGGACAAGTGGGCTACAAGGTACTGCTGGCACGGGAAGCACAGCAACCGCCACAGCAGGCGGTATTCGGCTGCTTCTATCTGGGAGCACTGGCTGTCGCCCTGCCCGCCTGGTGGCTGCTGGGCAAGCCGCAGTATCCGACTTCCGGTCTACAGTGGGGCATTTTGCTCTGGCTGGGGGTGGGAGCCTCCGGCCTCGGCTACTTCCTGTGGAACAAGGGCGCGACCAAGGTCAGCAGCGGTGTGCTGGCCATCATGAACAACGCACTGATCCCGGCGGGCCTGCTGGTCAATCTGTTGATCTGGGGCAAGGATACCAATCTCGCCAGGCTGGCCATTGGCGGCCTGCTGATGCTGGCCTCCCTCTGGATCTGTCAGCGCGCCAGCGTGAGCAAGCATTAACCAACGACGGCATTGTGCTCCCGTCTGGCCTGACCGTGGCAGGTCGCCAGCCGGGCCAGCAAGTGATCGATATGCTCGCCGGCCTGGCTCTGCACCAGCCCGACACTGACGGTCACAGGCCGCTGCGGCAGCAGGCTGGCATCGGCGATCTCGAGGCGCAATCGCTCGGCAATCTCGAGGCCACTCAAGCGATCTGTCTGGGAGAGCATCAGGATGAAACCGTCCTGGTCCCAGCGGGCGAAGGGATCTTCCCGCCGCAGCTCGTGGCGCACCATGCGCGCCAGCTTGGCCAGCATGGCATCACAGGCCGCTTCGCCAAACAGTTGCTGGATCTTGGCACTGTGGTCGACGGTAAACTGCAACAGGCTGAAACTGCCGCTCTCGGTCGCCAGCCGCTCGTCGAGCAGCTGTTCGAAGTGGCTTCGGCTCTCCAGTCCGGTAAGGGGATCCGTGCCATGCCGCTCTTCCGCCACCGGCTGTGACTCGAGCAGGCGCACCACCCCCAACACCTGACCGTGAACATCGCGCCGGGCCCGCTCTTCCAGCCGAACGTAATGACCGTCGTGATGCAGGATGCGGTACTCGAGCCGGATCTGGGGCACTCGCCCGCTCTGACAGGCAGCGAGAGCCTCCTGCAGCACAGCCACATCGTCGGGATGCACCCGTTCCAGCCAGCCGAGATCGTCCAGACCGGTTTCATTCAATCCCAGCAGACGCAGACAGGAGAGATCCCGCTGCACACCCTGTTGCGGGCTCCAGCTCCAGAGTCCCGCCTCCAGCAGAGCCATGGCATCCGCCATCAGCGTCGGATCAAACCGGGTGACCACTTCCCTCAGGGGAGCCTTGAGCATGTCCATCGAATGCCTCGAAACCGAATCTGAATACCTGCTCAATAAGTAACATTGGCTCTCGCGCCGAGCAACAGGGTCAACTCGCTTTTCCCTGATAACCGCTCATCAGCGCCTGCCAGTTTTCCGGCACGAAGTGAAAACTGGTGTGCAATTGGGACTCTTTACTGAAGGAGCGTTGCAGCCGCTCCAGATTGGCCTGCTGCCAGCTGCCCGGGGAACGGATCGCCCCCTTGTCGAAGTCGATCACCCACACCTTGCCCTCCTTGTCGAGCAGCAGATTGTGGCTGTTGAGATCCGCATGATAGACACCCGCATCGTGCAGCTGGCGCACCGTCTGACCTACCTTGTGCCACACCTGGTCGGCGATCGGCCCCTGCTTGAGCAGGGCCACCAGGTCCTTGGCACCGCGAATGCGTTCGATAAGGATATCGGCGCGATAGAAGGGGCCCTGCTTGACCATGCGGGCCGCAAACGGGCGCGGCACCGGCAAGCCCTGCTCGCTCAACTTGGCCAGCAGAGTGTATTCGGCCATGGCCCGGCTGGATTCCACCCCCTCGAACCAGAAGCGATCCCGCACCACCTTGCCCACCATGCCGCCACGATAGTAATGACGCAGCACCAGATGACGGGATTCATCCTTCACGAACCAGGTCACACCGCGTCCTATGGCAGAACCCACCACCTGGCGATGTGTCTGCCACCAGGCCGGATCAAACAGCTCGGGAGAAGGGTCACGAAAAACCCCTTCGGCGTACCAGCAGATCTGGTTGTGTTCGGTCTGTATTCGCATCTTGGTGATTCCGGTCGGTCAGTAATCGCAATGGTTCGATTCACGATAAGGCGGCTTGCCAGCACGGACCCGTGCACCTTGTTAGGAGCAGGGCCGGTACCGGCTGCCAGTTGCGCGCAATTTTACAATCCACAGGGGAGTTTGCATAATGCCATCCATCCATTTTTCCACCATTGCGCCACATCATGCCGCTGTTCCAAACGCCGCCTTCTTCTATCTGCATACTGCGGCTCTCCGCCATCGGGGATTGCTGCCACGCGCTGGCGCTGGTGCGCGTCATCCAGCGGGCCTGGCCCCAGACTCGCATCACCTGGATCACCGGCAAAATCGAAGCGACCCTGTTTGCCGACTTGCCCGGGGTCGAGGTGATCGCCTTTGACAAGAGCAAGGGTTGGCGCGGTTATCTCGACCTGTGGCGCACCCTCAAGGGACGCAAGTTCGATGCGCTGCTCCACCTGCAGGCGGCCATGCGCGCCAGCATAGCGACGCTCGGTATCAAGGCCAGGGTCAAACTCGGTTTCGACAAGGCGCGCGCCAACGACGGTCAGTGGTTGTTCACCAACCACAGGGTTCCCTCCCCCACGTCTCCCCATGTACTGGACGGTTTCCTTGCCTTTGCCAAAGAGCTCGGCATCAAGGATTTGACGCCGGACTGGCAACTGCCCATCAGCGCCGAACATAAAATCTGGGCCAGGGAGAAAATCGGCGGCAAACCGACTCTGCTCATCTGCGCCGCCGCCAGCAAGGCATTCAAGAACTGGACTGCCGAAGGCTATGCTGCGCTGGCGGATCACGCGGCCAACAAGGGCTTTCAGGTCTACCTGTGCGGCGGCCCGGCCAAACTGGAGCGGGATCTGGCGGCCGACATACAGCGGCTGAGCCAGAGCAAACCGGTGGATCTGGTGGGGCAGACCAACCTCAAACAGCTGCTGGCCCTGATTGGTGAAGCGAGCCTGGTGCTGGCCCCGGATACGGGCCCCACCCACATGGCAACCCTGGTAGGCACACCTGTCATCGGCCTCTACGCCCACCACAATCCGGCTCGCACCGGCCCCTATTTGTGCCGTGACTACGTGGTCAGCGTCTATCAGGAACTGATCGAACAGGAAACCGGCAAGCCGCTGGCCGAGCTCGGCTGGCGCACCCGCCTCAAGGATCCGGATGCCATGGGCAAGATAGGGATTGAGAGGGTCATCGCCACCTTTGACCGGCTCTGCGCCGATCGTCACCTGCCCGGCTGAGGGCGATTCGGAAATTCCGAGCCATGAGGCAGGGATAACCTGATGGCCCCTGTCCCGCCTGCGGGGCAGAATGGCAGCCGATGTGGGTTACGCTCCCGCAGCAAGCAACGAATACTTTGATCGGCTGGAATATGATTCCAGCCGTTTTTTTATCCGCCGCCTTCTGATAAAATTCGCCGCCTTTACATCCTCCCGACTCAAGAATTTCCTGCGTTTTGCGTTTGGCTGTCTCCCTTTCGGGCACAAGACGGCGGCCTCTGCTACAACCAAAACGCAGCTCTAGATAATAAGGTAATGACATGGCGCAACAAGGCACTCTCTATATCATCTCCTCCCCGAGCGGGGCGGGTAAATCCAGCCTGCTCAATGCCTTGCTGACCAAACACAACCCGGCTGGCAAGATGCAACTGTCGGTTTCCCACACCACCCGCGCCACTCGTCCCGGCGAAGAGAACGGGGTGCACTACCACTTTGTGCAGGTGGAAGAGTTCAAGGAACTGATCGATCGCGGTGACTTTCTGGAGTGGGCAGAGGTATTTGGCAACTATTACGGCACCTCTCGCGCCGCCATTGAAGCCTGCCTGGCTCAGGGGATCGACGTCTTCCTCGACATCGACTGGCAGGGCGCCCGCCAGATCCGCGAGCAGATGCCGACCAAATCCATCTTCATTCTGCCCCCCAGCCGCGCCGAGCTGGAACAGCGCCTGATCGGGCGCGGTCAGGACAGCGCCGAGGTGATTGCCGGCCGGATGGCGAAAGCCATTGCCGAAATGGTGCACTACGACGAGTATGACTATGTCATTATCAACAAGGACTTTGAGCTGGCACTGTTCCAACTCAGGGCCATTATTGAGTGCCAACGGCTGGAAATGCGTCAGCAACAGCAGGCACAACAAAACTTGCTGCAACAGCTACTGGCAGAATAGGCCAAAAACAAGTAAACTTTTGCGTCATTTTTAAACACTGCTTTTTTAAACACAGAAAGCCCAAACACTGGAGTCCTGCATGGCACGCGTTACTGTAGAAGATGCTGTAAAACAGGTAGGTAACCGTTTTGACCTGGTGCTGGTCGCCGCCCGCCGCGCCCGCCAAATCGCGGTTCAAGGCAAAGATCCCCTGGTCGATGAAGAGAACGACAAGCCGACCGTGATCGCCCTGCGCGAGATCGAACTGGGTCTGGTGAACAATCAAGTGATGGATACCCAGGACCGTTACGAGCAGCAAGAACAGGAAGCCGCCGAACTGGCAGCCGTTGCTGCCATCGCCGAAGGCCGCGGTTAAGTAAGTAATTTCCCATGGTCGGCGCCCGCCCGGGTGCCGACTGTTCTTCCCATTTACAACCGCTCGAAAACCTCGCAAACTCAGGACTATTCCTCAATTCCACGGATTGCCGTTTCACCGCTGCGGGGACTGTCTTGTATTTATTTGAAAATCTTAAAGAAATAGCCAGTTCCTACCTGCCTCCAGAGCAGGTTGAGAAGCTCAGGCAAGCCTATGTGGTGGCCCGTGATGCCCACCAGGGACAGATGCGTTCCAGTGGCGAACCCTATATCACCCACCCGGTTGCCGTTGCCCGCATTCTCGGCGACATGCGACTCGATCACGAAACCCTGATGGCAGCCGTGCTGCACGACGTCATCGAAGATACCCCCGTGACCAAGGCCGATCTGGCCGCACTGTTTGGCGATGCCGTCGCCGAACTGGTGGCCGGTGTCTCCAAGCTCGACAAGTTGAAGTTTCGCGATCGCAAGGAAGCTCAGGCCGAAAACTTCCGCAAAATGGTGATGGCCATGACCCAGGATATCCGGGTCATCCTGATCAAGCTGGCCGACCGCACCCACAATATGCGTACTTTGGGTTCGCTGCGGCCGGACAAGCGCCGCCGCATTGCCCGCGAAACCCTCGAGATCTTCGCCCCCATCGCCAACCGCCTCGGTATTCATACCATGAAGAACGAGCTGGAAGAGCTGGGTTTCGAGGCGCTCTACCCCATGCGCTCACGGGTATTGCGAGAGTCGGTACGCCGCGCTCGCGGCAATCGTCGTGAAATCATCGACTCCATCCAGAGCGAGATCGAGGGCCGCCTGCATGAGGCCGGCATCGACTCCCAGGTGAGCGGCCGCGAGAAGAACCTGTTTTCCATCTACAACAAGATGGAGAAAAAAGAGCTGCAATTTCATGAGGTAATGGATATCTACGCCTTTCGCGTCAGAGTGAAGGACATAGATACCTGTTACCGGGTGCTGGGGCAGATGCACAGCCTCTACAAGCCGCGCCCCGGTCGCTTCAAGGATTACATCGCCATCCCCAAGACCAACGGCTATCAGTCGCTGCACACCTCGCTGGTGGGACCCCACGGGGTGCCGGTGGAGGTACAGATCCGCACCGAGTTCATGGATCAGATGGCCGATAAAGGGGTTGCTGCTCACTGGGCCTACAAGCAGGATGGCGACAGCTCGGGCACCACGGCCCAGATCCGCGCCCAGCGCTGGATGCAGAGCCTGCTGGAGCTGCAGCAGAGTGCCGGTAGCTCGTTTGAGTTCATCGAAGGGGTCAAGACAGACCTGTTCCCTGACGAGATCTACGTGTTCACTCCCGAAGGTCGCATCATGGAGCTGCCCACGGGAGCCACGCCGGTGGACTTCGCCTACACGGTACACACAGATATCGGCCACGCCTGTGTGGGGTCACGGGTTGACAGACATCCCTACCCCCTTAGCAGCCCGCTCTATTCGGGGCAGACGGTAGAGATCATCACGGCACCGGGCGCCCGTCCCAATGCGGCTTGGCTCAATTTCGTGGTGACCACCAAGGCCAGATCCAAAATCCGCCAGTTCCTCAAGAACCTGCGCACCGAAGAGTCTGTGGTGCTGGGCCGCCGCCTGCTCAACCATGCGCTTGGCGCCAAGAACATCGAAGACATTCCGGAACCCCGCATCAAGCAGGTGCTGGCCGATACCAAACACGAAAACCTGCAGGGTCTGCTGGCCGATGTGGGCCTGGGCAACGCCATGAGCGTCATGGTGGCACGCCGCATGCTGGGCGAACTGCCGCCGGAAGAGCAGCCCAAATCCAGCAGCAAGAAGATGCCGATCAAGGGTGCCGACGGCATGCTGGTCACCTTCGCCAACTGTTGCCGCCCGATCCCTGGGGATGCCATCATTGCCCACATCAGCCCGGGCAAGGGGCTGGTGATCCACCAGGAAGCCTGCCGCAATATCAAGGGCTACAGCCGCGAGCCGGACAAGTATCTGCCGGTACAGTGGGAGGTGGACAAGGATCAGGAGCAGGAATTCCGCACCGGCATCAGCGTAGAGATAGTCAACCATCAGGGTGCGCTGGCCGAGCTGGCCAACGTGATTGCCGCCACCGGCGCCAACATTCACGCCATCAGCACCGAAGAGAAGGATGGCCGTGTCTATCTGGTCACCCTGCTCATCACCACCAAGAGCCGCATCCACCTGGCCAACATCATGCGCAAGATCCGCGTAATGCCCAATGTGCTCAAGGTGAGCCGACAAAAGAACTGAAAACAGGCGGCGCAAGCCGCCTGCTGCTTTTATAGAGATAAGCCATGATCCCCGAATGCCTCAAGCAAATCAGTATCATACTGACCCAGCCTCAACCCGGCTCAACCCGCTTGCTGCGCACTCTTGGCACACCCGCCTCACCCTATAGAAACTGATATGACTCCTGAACGATTTAAACGGATTTCCGACATGCTGGCCCAGCGTCAGCTCGACTTGACCGTCTGCATGGAAGAGGTTCATAAACCTCACAACCTGGCCGCCATAGTGCGTACCGCCGATGCGATTGGCATCCACAGGGTGCATGCCGTCTGGCCCAAGACCTGGATCCACAAGCGCAAGGGCACGGCCCGCGGCAGCCAGAACTGGGTGGATGTGAAGCTGCACCCGGATATCGGCAGCGCCGTGGCCGAGCTGAAAGCCTCCGGCATGCAGATAGTGGCGACCCACCTCTCGGAGAGCTCTGTGGACTTTCGCACCATCGACTACACCAGACCCACTGCCATTCTGGTGGGTCAGGAGAAACACGGCATCGGTGAAGAGGCGCTGGCCCTGGCCGATCACCATATCGTCATCCCCATGGTGGGCATGGTGCAGTCCCTCAACGTTTCGGTGGCCGCCGCCGCCATCCTCTACGAGGCGCAGCGCCAGCGCGAGCTGGCCGGTTGCTATCAGCGCGGCTGCCCCCTCACGCTTGAAGAGCAGAACACTATCTTGTTCGAGGGGGGCTACCCCATCTATGCCCAGCTCTGCAAAGAGAAAGAGATGCCCTATCCCCAGCTCGGCCCGGCCGGCGAGATCCTGGCGGACGAGGCCTGGTGGCAACGGATGCAGCTGACCCGCAAGGGCTGGGCTGCACAACAGGAAGATCCCCAGGATATGGAGTATCCAACCGATGAAATTTAACTGTCTGCCCCTGCTGGCACTGACCCTGTTTTCTGCCGGAGCCCTTGCCGTGACCAATCCCTATCCGCTGACCTCCGAAGCCGAGGTCCCCGCTCTTTACCAGCAAACGCTGCCCGACTTCTGGCGTACACATGCTATCGAGGGGGAGTTCAAGGCCAGAGACGGCGTCACCATCCGCTATGCTGCCCTGCGCCAGGCCAAGGTGGATCGCGCCATCGTCATCGTCAATGGTCGGGTCGAGAGCTATCTCAAGTATCAGGAACTGGCCTGGGATCTGTGGCGCCAGGGCTACAGCCTCTATCTCATCGATCATCGGGGACAGGGCTTGTCCGACCGTATGCTGGCCGACAAGCAGAAAGGCTATGTTGCTGATTTCGAAGATTATGTGGTGGATCTCAAACAGTTCCACGACCAGGTCATCATGGCAGACCAGCCCGCAAAGCTGTTCCTGCTGGCTCACTCCATGGGCGGTGCCATCTCGGCGCTTTACCTGGAACGCTGGCCGGATGATATCAAGGCGGCCGTGCTCTCCTCCCCCATGATGGGCATCAACCTCGGCGGTCTGCCCAAATGGCTGGCACAGGGGCTCGCGGCCAGCATAGACACTGTCGGCAGCTGGCTGGGCGAACCACCCTATGGTCCCGGCCAAGGCAGCTACCAGTCACACGAATTTGCCGATAATGGCCTGAGCCACAGCGCGCCGCGCTATCAGGCGTTTCGCGATCTCTACGAACAGCACCCGCAAATCAAGCTGGGGGGGGTGACAGCACACTGGATCCGCGAAGGGATAGCCGCCGGAGATACCGCCATTGCCGCCGCAGATCGGATCAAGACGCCACTGCTGCTGCTGCAGGCGGGGGAAGACAGCGTGGTGGATAATGCCGCCCAGGATGCTTTCTGTGCCAAGGCCAGATGTGAAGGGGGCAAGCCGCTGCGGATAGAGGGCGCCTGGCATGAGCTGTTTATCGAGGCAGACCCTCAGCGTCAGGCCGCACTGAGCGCGACCCTGGCGTTCTTCGAGCGCTTCTAGCGCTGATTATTTTTTGGATCCCTAAATAAATGGGGTGACGCAAAACGCTGGGGTACACTGCCCCGGCGTTCAATTGATGCCGAGGTAATGATGTTCAAGGTAGTTGTATCCGATCTCGATGGCACCCTGCTCAACAAGCAGCACCAGATCTCCCCCCGCACCCGTGACACCCTGCACCGTCTGGTCGAACAGGGGATCAAGTTCGTGGTGGCCACTGGCCGGCACCATGTGGATGTGCGCAGCATTCGCGACACGCTCGGGCTGGACATCTACCTCATCACCTCCAACGGTGCCGTGGTGCACGACAAACAGGATCAACTCATCTTCAATCAGGCACTGCCAGCTGCCGTGGCCGCCGAGTTGATCGCGCTGGATCGCGACCCTTCCATCCACCTCAATGTCTACTATGGCGACGAGTGGCTGGTAGAAGAGGAATTGCCCTGGTTGCTGCAATTCCATGACGAGTCCGGCTTCACCTACCGCCTCACCGACCTCGCCACCCACCCGATGGACAAGGTCAACAAGGTCTTCTACATCGGCGAGCACGAAAAACTGCTGCGGATCGAGGCTCACCTCAACCAGCATTATGGTGATCGACTCAACGTCACCTTCTCCCTGCCGGACTGCCTCGAAGTGATGCACGCCGGGGTGCACAAGGGCAATGCCGTGCGCGCCGTGCTGGCACAGCATGGACTGGATATGTCTCAGGCCGTCGCGTTCGGGGATGGCATGAACGACTTCGAGATGCTGGACATGGTGGGCCGTGGCGTTGTGATGGGCAATGCCCACGACCGTCTCAAGCTCGCCTTGCCGGCACATGAGCAGACCCTGAGCTCGGACGAAGATGGGGTTGCCGTCTATCTGGAGCAGCTGTTCGCCCTCAGTACTGCTGGCGCAGCCTGACCCGTGACAGCATGGATACCACGACTGTGGTATCCATGCTGTTTGGCAGATATTTCAAATCGAGACACGGGCGAAATCTCCCCCAGCCTGAAACCTGTCCCACATCCCCTATCGCCTCACCAGATGAGGCTTTTCAGATTCAACTGCTCCAGCATGCTAGCGCTACTCTTCCACTCGAAACTCTGGTTGGCACCCCCGTAGCACTCCGCCAGCCGGAGCGGTGTGCCGGGCTTGTGGCGACGACCGGCGACATCCAGACACCGATCAACCTTGTGATTGAGCAGACGATCCGCCTGCCACTGCCATTGGCGGCTATCATCCTGACACTCAGCCAGCACGAGTTCGCTCACCCCCTTGGCCACCAGACAGCGCTGCTCAAGCTGCAGGGCGCCGGCATCCCAGTTGAACTGCTGTCGGGTTATCTTTTCACAAGGTTGAGTGATCAGTTGATCCTGGGCATTCAATGCCACACAAAAACCACCGCTGGTCATCAGGGCAGAGGGAGCATCGATGGCCTGCCTGGGGGCGGCGCCCATCAGGATTTCATCCGGCTTGGGTTTGTACGAGCAGCCGCTGAGGGCCACGACAACCAGCGCCAACATGCTGGCGCGAACTGTATTATGGTGCATATGACATTTTGGCCTGAAAAGTGTTCAATAATGCCCACTTTGCTGTGGGTCTGCGGCCCAGCATACCCGAAGCGGTAACAGGAAAGTGCCAACAGAAGTGTAAACAGACGTGACAGACGCAGAGATGGGGAGATGGGGAGATGATAAACGCCAGAAAGCGAAAAACCCCGCCGAAGCGAGGTTTTTCTGAATATGGTCGGTGATAAAGGATTCGAACCTTTGACCCTCTGGTCCCAAACCAGATGCGCTACCGGGCTGCGCTAATCACCGAGACAATTTTTTCACTGCAACACTCTTTCAAAACACCAAGACAACCACTTTCGGTCATCTTCATCATACAGCAAGTATGGTGCGAAGAGAGGGACTCGAACCCTCACACCCGGGGGGCACTAACACCTGAAGCTAGCGCGTCTACCAATTCCGCCACCTTCGCATACCTGACAAGCTGTAAAATGGGGTGGCTGATGGGGCTCGAACCCACGACAACCGGAATCACAATCCGGGACTCTACCAACTGAGCTACAGCCACCACAGCTGTTTTCCTTCCACAACACGCCCGTTTAACCGGCGCACTTTAAATGGTGCGCCCGACAGGATTCGAACCTGTGACCTCTGCCTCCGGAGGGCAGCGCTCTATCCAGCTGAGCTACGGGCGCTACGCTGTCGAACGGGGCGCATTATTGATGATGGGGGCAGGCTTGTCTACACTTTTTTGCTCCTGCCAAATCAACCGCTTGTTTTTCCATCGTTTATGGCGCTTTTTCACCATTTTTGTTTCATTCAGGCTGGATCCAGCTCTGCAACGCTAATTTGTTTCCCCCCTAATGGTGATGCATCCAGTAGTGGAACTTGACTTGCTTCAATGCCCCCCTAAAATGAATGAACGTTCATTCAGCCGTTGTGATAATCGAGTCATGAACAAGAAAGAACGCATTTTCAATGCGGCTCATGAAATACTCGGCGAGCAGGGTTTCCACGGTCTGTCCATTGCCGTGGTAGCCAAGAAAGCCAAGGTGGCGGCGGGCACCTTCTACCGTTACTTCAGTGACAAAGATGATCTGATCCGCCAGCTCTATCAACACAGTATCCTCCAGTGTCATCCCCTGGTCATGGAAGGTGTGCAGATAGATGAGGTGTCATTTCAGCAATTTCGGCGTCTGTGGCTCAACATCCACGCCTTTTTTGCCGACGACCCCAACGCACTCAAATGCAAGTTGCAATATGAGTGTTCCCCACTGGGAGCCGAACTGGAGAAAGACCCGGTCATCATGGCCACCTGGGCGCCTCTGGATCGTTTCTTCGAGCAGGGACGTGAACAAGGTCTGTTTATCGATCTACCCGTCCGGGCACTGCAGGTGCTGAGCCTGGACTGTGTGGGGACTCTGGCGCTACAACGCCAGGTTCATCACTTTGAGCTGACGCAAGAACAGCTGGAAGCCGCGATCCGGGCCAGCTGGAATGCCATATTAACCCCCAACTTTTCCACCTCAATGGAGCCTGTTCATGAAAAAGTGGATGGCCATCATGTTGCTGATAGCGCTCGCCCTGTTTGGTAGCGTCATCGGCTTCAATATGTTCAAGCAGAAGAAGATTGCAGAGTTCATGGCCAACCGGCCAGAGCCCGAGTTCCCGGTCACCGCCATGGTCACCAAGGCACAGGACTGGGTTCCGACCATAGAGGCAATCGGCTTCATCGAGCCGAATCAGGGGGTGACGCTCTCCACTGAACTGGCAGGCACAATCGATGCCATCACCTTCGAATCGGGCAAGCCGGTCAAGGCAGAGCAACTGCTGCTGAGCCTGGACTCCAGCGTGGAGAAGGCCAATCTGCAAGCCTCCCTGGCCAAGCTGCCAGCGGCGCGAGCCAAGTTCGAGCGTTTCCAGAACCTCTACAAGAAGAGCTCCATCTCCAAGGATCAACTGGATGATGCCGAAGCCAGCTACCGTTCACTGGAAGCGGATATCGACAGCCTGAAGGCAACCATTGCCCGTCGCCAGGTACGCGCCCCCTTCGGTGGCGTGGTCGGTCTGCGTAACGTCTTCCTCGGCCAGTACCTGCAACCGGGTACCGACATAGTGCGGCTGGAAGATACCAGTGTGATGCGCCTGCGCTTCACCGTGCCCCAGACCGATATCTCCAAAATTACTCTGGGCCAGACCGTCAAGATCAATGTGGACTCCTATCCGCAAGTGCAATTTGACGGGCATATCACCGCCATTGAACCCGCAGTCAACTACCAGAGCGGCCTGATCCAGGTACAGGCAGACATCCCGAACAACGGCGGTCAGCTTCGTTCCGGTATGTTCGCCCGCGCCAGCATCATTCTGCCCACGGTGAAAGACCAGGTTGTGATCCCGCAATCCGCCATCTCCTTCACCCTGTATGGCGAGAACGTCTATGTCATTCATGAGGCGGACGGCGTGAAACGGGCCAAGCAGGTAGTAGTCAAGGCGGGTGAGCGTCGCGGCAATGACGTGCATGTGCTGTCCGGCATCAAGGCTGGAGACCAGATAGTGCTGTCGGGTCAGGTACGCCTGAGCAACGACACCAAGGTGCGCGTGGTCGAAAACGATGCCCTGGCCGTTCCGGCACAAACCCCGATGCTGTAAGCGCGGAGATCTGCAATGCGATTTACTGACATATTTATAAAACGGCCTGTGCTGGCGATCTCGCTCAGCTTCCTGATCGCCCTGCTGGGCTTTCAGGCCATCTTCAAGATGCAGGTGCGGGAATACCCCGAGGTGACCAATACGGTGATCACGGTCAGCACCAGCTACTATGGCGCCAGTGCAGACCTGATCCAGGGATTCATCACCCAGCCGCTGGAGCAGGCGGTGGCACAAGCCGACAACATCGACTTCATGACCTCCTCCAGTCAGCTGGGTAGCTCCACTGTCACGGCCTTCATGAAGCTGAACACGGACCCCAACGCCGCGCTCTCCGACATACTGGCCAAGGTCAACTCGGTACGCTCCCAGTTGCCGAAAGAGGCGGAAGACCCTTCGGTCACCTCCTCCACTGGCTCGACCACGGCAGTGCTGTATCTTGGCTTTACCAGTCCAGAACTGAGCTCCAGCCAGATCACCGACTATCTGGAACGGGTCATCAAGCCGCAGCTCTTCACCGTGGGCGGTGTGTCCAAAGTTGACCTCTACGGCGGGGTCGAATTTGCCCTGCGGGTATGGCTGGATCCGGCCAAGATGGCAGCCTTCAACCTGACCGCCAGCGACGTGATGACTGTGCTCAACAGCAACAACTATCAGTCAGCCACCGGTCAGGCGACGGGTTACTTCACCCTGTTCAACGGCAATGCCGAGACCCAGGTCAGCGATACCGACGAGCTCAAGCGGCTGGTCGTCGCCACCCGTGACGGCAAGGTGATCCGCCTCTCCGACATCGCCAAGGTGACGCTGGAGAAGAGCCACGACATCTATCGCGCCAGTGCCAATGGTCGCGAAGCCGTGGTCATGGCGGTCAACGCAGCACCGACTGCCAACCCCATCAACATCGCCCACGATGTACTGGAGTTGATGCCAAGCCTGAAGAGCAACATGCCGAGCACCATGCAGACCAATGTGCTGTATGACTCAACCATCGCCATCAACGAGTCCATCCACGAGGTTATCAAAACCATACTGGAAGCAGCTGCCATAGTGCTGGTGGTGATCACCTTGTTCCTTGGCTCCTTCCGTGCCGTCATCATCCCGATCATCACAATACCGCTCAGTCTGATCGGCGTAGTGATGATGATGGATCTGTTCGGTTTCTCCATAAACCTGATGACCCTGCTGGCCATGGTACTGGCCATCGGTCTGGTGGTGGATGACGCCATAGTGGTGCTGGAGAACGTAGACCGCCACATCAAGCAGGGGGAGGAACCCTTCCGGGCCGCCATCATAGGGACCCGCGAGATAGCCGTGCCGGTTATCGCCATGACGGTCACCCTGGCGGCTGTGTACGCGCCGATCGCCCTGATGGGCGGCATCACGGGTTCCCTGTTCAAGGAGTTTGCCCTGACCCTGGCGGGGGCAGTATTTGTCTCCGGCATCATAGCCCTGACCCTGTCGCCCATGATGTGCGCCAAGATGCTCAAGGCCAACGAAAAGCCGGGCAAGTTCGAGAGCACGGTTCATCACCTGCTGGAACGGATGACAGACCGCTACGACAGCATGCTGCACGCCGTGATGCAAAAGCGCATCGTGGTCCTGGTGTTCGCCGTCATAGTGTTCGGCAGCCTGCCGCTGCTGTTCAAGTTCATCCCGAGCGAGCTGGCTCCGTCAGAGGACAAGGGGGTTATGGCCGTACTGGGTACGGCACCGTCCAACGCCAACCTGGACTACATCGAAAACACCATGGCGGACGTGAACAAGATCCTGGATGAGCAGCCGGAAATCGCCTACTCCCAGGTCTTCTCCGGTGTGTTCAATGCCAACCAGGCCTTTGGTATCGCCTCCATGGTGCCCTGGAACCAGCGTGAAGCGAGCCAGAAAGAGGTACTGGACCGGGTTGCCAATCTGGTGAAAGACATCCCCGGCATGGCCATCACCACCTTCCAGTTCCCGGAACTGCCAGGGGCGTCGAGTGGTCTGCCGATCCAGTTCGTCATCACGACGCCGAAGAGCTTCGAGAGCCTGTTCCTGATCGCCGGTGAAATGCTGGCGGCCACCCAGGCCAACGGCCAATTCGTCTATTCGGATCTCGATCTGAACTACGACTCCGCCACCATGAAGATCAAGATCGACAAGGACAAGGCGGGTGCTTACGGCATCACCATGCAGGACATAGGTATCACCATGGGCACCATGATGGCGGACGGTTACGTCAACCGTATCGATCTGGATGGCCGCTCCTATGAGGTGATCCCGCAGGTCGAGCGCAAGTACCGCATGAACCCGGAATCCATCAAGGGTTACTACGTGCGGGCGGCTGACGGTAAATCCATCCCGCTGGGGAGCCTCATCAGTATCGAAGTGGTCGGTGAGCCACGTGCCCTGCCCCACTTCAACCAACTGAACTCGGCCACCATAGGCGCAGTACCGGCACCGGGCGTGGCCATGGGAGATGCAATCAACTGGTTCAAGGCCACAGCCGAAGAGAAGCTGCCGCAAGGCTATCGCTACGACTTCATGGGTGAAGCCCGCCAGTTCGTGACCGAGGGCAATGCGCTCTACGCCACATTCGCACTGGCGCTGGCCATCATCTTCCTGGTGCTGGCGATCCAGTTCGAATCCGTGCGTGACCCCCTTGTCATCATGGTCTCTGTCCCTCTTGCCATCAGTGGCGCCTTGATTGCGCTGGCATGGGGCATGGCCACCATGAACATCTACTCCCAGGTGGGCCTTATCACGCTAGTGGGTCTGATTACCAAGCACGGTATTCTGATCTGCGAAGTGGCGAAGGAAGAGCAGTTGCTGCATGGCATGAACCGGATGGAAGCCGTGATGCAGGCAGCCAAGGTGCGTCTGCGCCCCATACTGATGACAACGGCTGCCATGATTGCGGGTTTGATCCCGCTGCTGTATGCCGCGGGTGCCGGTGCGGCCCAGCGCTTCAGTATCGGTATCGTGATCGTGGCCGGTCTGGCGATCGGCACCATCTTCACCCTGTTCGTGCTACCGGTGATCTATACCTACCTGGCCTCCGAACACAAACCCCTGCCGGTGTTTGATGAATCCATTCCGCCCAAGGCGAAAGGGAGTCACTGATACTCAAATTGACTGCTCAAGGCCCCGTTTCGGGGCCTTATTTTTATCACGCTAACGAAACACGACATAAGTGCATGAAGCAGTTAAACTAAATGGCAATATATCCAGACCGCAAGGACGCCATGTCAGGACTCTTCTCCAAGACCGCGCAGGCCGTCGGCCGCAACGGACTCTCATACCGACTGCTCTCCTATATTCTGGTGTGCAGTACCGTATTGGCGATGATCATTACGGTGCTTCAGCTTGGCTGGGATTACCGCAAGGATGTTGCCGTCATCGAAGACAGCATCGGCCAGATCGAAGCCTCCTTCCTGCAGCCCATCGCCGCCAGTTTGTGGAACCTGGATGAAGAGCAGGTCAAGGTGCAGATCGAAGGCATCATGAACCTGCCCAACATGCAATTCGTGATGGTCAAGGAGATGCTCGGCAACTCGGAAGTCCCGCTGTTGACCCAGGGGGTCGAACGGGAAAGCTACGACATCTCCCGCGAGTTCAACCTCACCTATCAGGGTGAAGTGGTTGGCAAGCTTTTCGTCGCCGCCTCCCTCGAGCAGATCTATCAGCGCCTTATCGAAAAATCCGTGCTGATCATGGTCAGTCAGACCATCAAGACGCTGGTGGTCTCATTCTGCATCCTGATCATCATTTACTATCTGGTGGTTCGTCATCTCAACCGCATCGCCAACTACGCCCAAAAATTCAATCTGGACAGACTGGCAGTCGAGCTGACGCTGGAAGGCCGCCCCCTGCCCCGCAAGAAACCCGACGAACTGGATACCCTGGTCGCCACCCTCAACCAGATGCGAGCACGGCTGAACGATGAGTTTGCGGCGCGCCATCAGGCGGCAGAACAGCTGCAACAGGAGCGGGACTTCTCGGCAACGCTGATCAACTCGGCCAACATGGTCATCTGTTGCATGGAGCCGGATCTCAACATCGCCAGCATCAACCCGGCGGCCATACTGCTGACCGGCTATCACCAGCAGGAAATATTGCAGCACAACTGGCTGGATCTGTTTGTCAGCCAGGAGCAGCGGGAAGACCTGACTCTGACCCTGGCCGATCATGGCGCCATTGAGGACAAAGAGGTCATCATGCATGACCAGCAAGGCAATGAGCTGGTGCTGCAGTGGACCTTCGCCCCCTTTTACGAAGGCCCCAATCTCAAGTATCTGATCGGATTCGGTTATGACATCACCCGCCTGAAGAAGGTTGAGCGAGAGATCATTCAGCTCAACGAACTGCTGGAAGGCAAGGTGGTGGAACGGACACGTAGCCTGAGCGATGCCAACAACCAGCTGGGCAAGGCGTACGACGACCTGAAACAGGCGCAGCAAACCCTGGTAGAGTCGGAAAAAATGGCCTCACTCGGCTCCCTTGTCGCCGGGGTCGCCCACGAGATCAACACCCCCATCGGCATCAGCGTCACCGCCTCCTCCTATCTGCAGGAGCGAGTGGCTGACTTCAAGCTGCACATCGACTCCAAACAGCTGTCGCGCTCTTACCTCAATGAGTTCACCGTCAACCTCGATGAATCCATGCAGTTGCTGCAAAGCAACCTGAGACGCGCCTCGGAGCTTATCGCCAGCTTCAAGCAGGTGGCAGTCGATCAGTCATCGGAAGCACGCTACAACTTCAGCCTCGCTGACAACCTGCATCAGGTAGTGGTTTCCCTCGGTCACAAGCTGAAAAAAGCCCAGTGCGAAGTGGATATCCAGTGCGATCCCAAGCTGTCTATCTTCTCTTTCCCCGGCAGCTTTGCCCAGATCTATTCCAACCTGATCCTCAACTCCATCAACCATGGTTTTGATAATTGGGACAAGCCCAAGAAGATCACCATCAAGGTGGAACAAGAGGGTGAAGAGCTGCTGATCAACTACAGCGACAACGGCCGCGGCATACCAACGGAGATATTGCCGCGCATCTTCGACCCCTTTGTCACCTCCAAGCGAGGCCAGGGCGGCAGCGGGCTCGGCACCCACATCATCTACAACCTGGTGGTGCAGTTGCTGAAAGGCCGCATCAGCTGTGTCAGCGAACCGGGCAATGGCGCCCAGTTCCATATTCGCCTGCCAATCCAACATAACTGAGTGCTGGCTCTTGTGAGCCAGCCGCTTTATCCCCATCATGCTGTGATTGCCTTCTTAATGAGCGGAGAATCTCGCAATGGCACAGCATTTTGACTATATCGCCATCGGCGGCGGCAGTGGCGGTATCGCCTCGGCGAACCGGGCTGCCATGTACGGCAAAAAAGTTGCCCTGATTGAAGCCAAAGAGTTGGGGGGAACCTGCGTCAACGTCGGTTGTGTACCGAAGAAAGCCATGTGGTATGCAGGCCAGATCGCCGATGCCCTGAAATATGGCGCCGATTACGGCTTCGATACCACACTCAATCAATTCAGCTGGGCCAAGCTGGTCGAGTCCCGCCAGGCCTACATAGGCCGTATCCATCAGTCCTACCAGAATGTGCTGGGCAAAAACCAGATCACCGTCGTCAAAGGCTTCGCCCGCTTCGTCAATAGCAACACGATCGAAGTCAATGGTGAACAATACACGGCCGATCACATACTGATCGCCACCGGTGGCCGCCCTGAAGTACCCACTATTCCCGGTGCCGAACTGGGTATCGATTCTGATGGTTTCTTCGATCTGCAGGCGCAGCCCAAGCGAGTTGCCGTGGTCGGTGCTGGCTATATCGCCGTCGAAATTGCTGGCGTGATGCAGGCCCTCGGCAGCGAAACCCATCTGGTGGTCCGCAAACACGCGCCGCTGCGTAACTTCGATCCCATGATCCACGAGACCCTGGTGGAGATCATGGCGCAAGAAGGGCCTAAACTGCACACCCATGCCACTCCCAAAGCGGTAATCAAGAACGCCGATGACAGTCTGACACTGCAGCTGGAAGATGGTCGCCACCTCACGGTCGACTGCCTGATCTGGGCCATTGGCCGCACGCCAGCCACCGACAATCTCGACCTGACAGCAGCCGGCATCGAACTGGACGACAAGGGTTTTATCCCGACCGACAAGTTCCAGAACACCGCCGTCGCCAACGTCTATGCGGTGGGTGACAACACGGGTCGCATCCAGCTGACCCCGGTGGCCGTCGCCGCAGGTCGCCGCCTCTCGGAGCGGTTGTTCAACAACAAGCCGAACGAGCACCTTGACTACAATCTGGTGCCGACAGTGGTGTTCAGCCACCCCCCCATTGGCACCATAGGCCTGACCGAGCCGGAGGCCATCGCCGAGTATGGCGAGAGTCAGGTAAAGGTGTACCGCAGCCAGTTCACCGCCATGTATTCGGCACTGACACAGCATCGCCAACCCACTCGCATGAAACTGGTCTGTGTCGGGCCGGAAGAAAAAGTGGTCGGTCTGCACGGCATCGGCTTTGCCATGGACGAGATCCTGCAAGGCTTCGGTGTCGCCATGAAGATGGGCGCTACCAAGGCCGACTTTGACAACTGCGTGGCCATTCATCCCACCAGCGCGGAAGAGTTCGTGACGATGCGCTAAGCCTCTCGCCCTTTCCTATCAACCCGGTCCAGGCCGGGTTTTTTCATGTCCGTCCTTCAGTAGCCCAGTAAAACCCTCGCTTTTTACGCCGATTTTACGCCCGCCCCATGCCGCTTTATGGCGCCTTTACGCCTGTTTTACATACCCTTTCAGCGTCAACTACACCAACGGAGTCGATGCTGTCTTACATCGACTCTTGCAGCTAATTATTTCAATGGAGTCGATATGAATTGGCTATATCTGCTGCTGGTCCTCGCCCTTATGGGTTATCTGTTGCGCGCGTTAACGCGCAGCCACGAGTGAGGGATCTGATATGTGGCAAGAAGTGATCTATCCGGTAGCCTTTGTGCTGCTGGTCCTGCTGCCAGCACCCCTGCTTGGCAGCTATATATATCGGGTGTTTGAAGGCAAGAGCCGCTGGCTGTCGCCGATCGAGCGCGCCACCCTGGCCTGCTGCGGCACGGACGGACGGGAGCAGGATTGGAAGTCCTACGCCCTCAGCCTGCTGGCCTTCAACGGTACCGGTTTCGGTCTGCTGTTCCTGATCCTGATGGCACAAGGCCTGCTTCCCCTCAACCCGCAGCAATTGCCAGGGCTGAACTGGGAACTGGCCTTCAACACAGCGGTCAGCTTCATGACCAATACCAACTGGCAAGCCTATTCCGGTGAGGCCAGCCTCTCCTACTTCAGCCAGATGGTGGGGCTTACCACCCAGAACTTCGTCTCCGCCGGTACTGGTGCAGCCGTTGCCGTCGCCCTGTTTCGTGGTATCTCCCGCCAGCAGACCATTCATCTAGGCAACTTCTGGCAAGATCTGGTGCGCTTCTGCCTCTATGTGCTGCTGCCACTGGCGCTGATCATGGCGCTGCTGCTGGTGTGGCAAGGTGTGCCCCAGAGTCTGTCTGCCTATCTGCCGTTCCATAGTCTGGAAGGTCAGGAGCAACTGCTGCCACTGGGCCCCGCCGCCTCTCAAATCGCCATCAAGCAGCTCGGTTCCAACGGTGGTGGCTTCTTCGGTGTCAACTCGGCGCATCCGTTCGAGAACCCGACAGCCCTCTCCAACTGGCTGGAGATGGTCACCCTGCTGACCATTCCCGCCGCGCTGGTCTGCACCCTGGGTCGCTATGTGAAGGACACGGGCCACGGCCGTGCCATCCTCACCGCCATGGCCTTGCTGTTCGTGCTGGGGCTCTGCCTCTCCCTTTCTCAGGAGATGAAGCTGGATCCCAATCTGGCCCATATCACCAGCCAGGCGGGCAACTGGGAAGGCAAGGAGAGCCGCTTCGGCCCCGTACTTTCCAGCATTTGGGAAGTCGCGACCACTGCTGCCTCCAACGGTGCAGTCAACTCCATGCATGACAGCTTCACCCCCCTCGGCGGCATGGTCGGCATGATCAACATGCTGCTCGGCGAGGTCATCTTCGGCGGCGTGGGCTCGGGTATCTACGGCATGATGCTGTTCGTGCTGCTGACCGTGTTCCTCTGCGGCTTGATGGTGGGACGCACCCCGACCTATCTGGGCAAGCGCCTCGGTATCACGGAGATGAAATGGGTTGTCGCCAGCATGCTGGTAATGCCAGTCGGGGTATTGGTGTTAGGCGGGGTCACTCTGCTGATGCCGGATGCCAGCACCATCATTGGTCATGAAGGGCCCCACGGGCTGTCACGGCTGATCTATGCCTATGCCTCGGCAGCGGGTAACAACGGCTCCGCCTTTGCTGGTCTCGCAGCCGCCGATAGCTGGCAATGCATCGCCATCGGCCTGGCCATGCTGCTCGGTCGCTTCGGTTACATCATACCTGTGCTTGCCATCGCTGGTCAGCTTGCCCGCGCCCCGCGCCAGGAGACGGGTGAGGGTGACTTCCCGATCCGCGGCCCGCTGTTCATTACCTTGCTGATTATCACAGTGTTGCTGATAGGTGGGCTCTCCTTCCTGCCGGTACTGGCACTGGGCCCGGTAGCCGAGCATCTGAGCCTGATGCAGGGAGCGTTCTGATGAACGACGCCAGCGCGATCACATCACAGATGCCAATGGTCAACTATTTGATACTGGGAGCTTTTCAATGAGCAAGTCCATATCCATCACAACCCATACCGACAAGGTGAAGGGTAAAAAGCAACGCTCGCAAATCGTGCAGGCCATGGCCGAAGCGCTTTACCGCTTCAATCCCAAGGCACTGTTTGGCAGCCCTATTCTGTTCACACTCTGGCTGGCTGCCGTCATGGCAACCGTGGAGTCCCTGCTGGGGCAGCCTTTGTCTGGGGTCGCCCCCAGTCTGGCCTGGCAACTGACCGCCTGGCTGTGGCTGACCCTCTGGTTTGCCAACTTCGCCGAGACCCTGGCCGAAGGGCGCGGCAAGGCGAGAGCCGACAGTCTGAAGGCGGGCATGAGCCAGCTCAAGGCTCGTCGGGTGACCGATGCCAAAGATGGTCAGGGCGAATGGGTGCCTGCCACCAGCCTGCTGAAAGGCGATCTGGTGCTGGTACGCAGCGGCGAGATGATCCCGGCCGATGGTGAAGTGGTCGCCGGTATCGCCTCGGTCAACGAAGCCGCCATCACGGGGGAATCTGCCCCCGTCATCCGCGAATCCGGCACCGACCGCAGTGGTGTGACTGGCAACACCACAGTGGTCTCCGACGAGATCTGGGTACGCGTCAGCAACAATCCGGGTGAAAGCACGCTGGATCGCATGATAGCCCTGGTCGAAGGAGCCAAACGTCAGAAGACCCCGAACGAGATGGCGCTCGACGCCCTGCTGGTGGGTCTGACCCTGATCTTCCTGCTGGTGGTGGCGACCCTGCCCTGGTTCCTCAACTACAACGGCACCCAGGTACCCAGGCTCTATCTGATCGCCCTCTTCATCACTCTGATACCGACCACCATAGGCGGTCTGCTCTCCGCCATCGGGATCGCCGGTATGGACCGGCTGGTGAAGCTGAACGTGATAGCCAAATCAGGCCGCGCCGTGGAGGCCGCCGGTGACGTGCGCACCCTGTTGCTGGACAAGACAGGCACCATCACCTTCGGTAACCGCATGGCAGACGAGCTGATCCCGGCACCAGGGGTGGATCCCTCCCTGCTGGCCCAGGCGGCCATGCTGGCCTCCCTTGGCGACAATACGCCGGAGGGCAAGTCCATCCTGACCCTGGCGGGCAAGAGCATGGCCAAGCCGAGCCAGCTGGAGAGCGACAAGGTGATCCCCTTCAGTGCCGAGACCCGCTTGAGCGGTCTGGATCGCAACGGTCACCAATATCGCAAGGGTGCTGTGGATGCAGTGCTCAACTACCTCTCTCTCGACCGCAAAGCAGTGCCAGAGGTAATCCTCAAGTCGGTGGATCACATAGCTCGCCAGGGCGGCACGCCGTTGCTGGTCTGCACTCACGAGAAGCTGCTGGGGGTCGTGTTCCTCAAGGACATCATCAAGCCAGGCATCAAGGCCCGCTTCCAGATCCTGCGTCACATGGGGATCCGCACCGTGATGATCACAGGTGACAACCCGCTGACCGCCGCCGCCATCGCTGCCGAAGCCGGGGTAGATGACTTTATCGCAGAAGCAACGCCGGAGAAGAAGCTGGCTTATATTCGCCAGGAGCAGGCGGACGGACGTCTGGTCGCCATGTGTGGTGACGGTGCCAACGATGCGCCGGCGCTGGCACAGGCTGATGTGGGCCTAGCCATGAACGAGGGCACCCAGGCCGCCAAGGAGGCGGGCAACCTGGTGGATCTCGACTCCAACCCCACCAAGCTGCTGGACGTGGTACTGGTCGGCAAGCAGTTGCTGGTGACCCGGGGAGCATTAACCACCTTCTCCATCGCCAACGACGTGGCCAAGTACTTTGCCATACTGCCGGCCCTGTTCATCACCGCCTATCCGCAACTGGGTGCGCTGAACCTGATGCAGCTGGGTAGCCCCGAAAGCGCCATCTTGTCGGCCATCATCTTCAACGCCCTGATCATTGTGGCGCTGGTACCGCTGGCCCTGCGCGGTGTCAGTCTGAAGGGAACGGCTGCCAGCCTGCTGCGCCGCAACCTGATGATCTACGGTGTCGGTGGTCTGCTAGTGCCCTTTATCGGCATCAAGCTGATCGACCTGGTCATCACAGGCCTGGGTCTGGTGTAACGACATAGCGGGGTGCAAGCCAGACTTGCATCCCATCAACCTGTTTGGAGCAAGAAAATCATGATCGCAATCAGAACCCTGCTGACCCTGACCCTGTTGCTGGGCGTCGGCTACCCCCTGGCAGTGACAGGTGTGGCCCAGTTGCTGTTTCCCTGGCAGGCCAATGGCAGCCAGTTGACCAACAAGAAGCAAGAGTTTGTCGGTAGCGCCCTGCTAGCGCAGAAATTCGAGCGGGCTGAGTACTTTCATTCCCGTCCTTCCGCCAGTGACTTCGCCACCATTGGCAGCGGCGCCAGCAACCTGGGCGTCAGCTCACCATTGCGTAGCGAGTTCGCCAAGGCACAGGGTGATGTCCAGTCTCCCGCCATGCTGACCCGCTCCGGCTCGGGCCTCGACCCCCATTTACCGGTGGATGCCGTGCTGGCTCAGGTGGACAGAGTGGCCAAGCAGCGAGGGCTGGATCCCGCCTTGCTGACGGAGCAGGTCAAGTCGGCGACACAAGCTGGTATCCTTGGCCCGCAAGTGGTCAATATCCTTCAGCTGAATCTGTTGCTCGATCAGGGCAAGGATGCCTGATGGAGGCAAAGTCCGGCACATACGGCTGGCGATGACCCACATTTTCGAACTGAGCCAGCGGTTGCTCGATAAGGACAATAATGCGTAATGAGGTAAAGGCGGCAAGTCTGGAGCGGGAGCACTGGGATGCGTGATGAGGCAAGGGCCGACGCCTTGCTGGCGAGCCTGGAACAAGAACACAAGGGCAAGCTGAAGGTATTCCTCGGTGCCGCCCCCGGCGTAGGCAAGACCTACGCCATGCTGCAGGCAGTGCGTGAGCAGGCAAGAGAGGGGGTCGATATCCTGATCGGCGTGGTGGAAACCCACGGCCGTCAGGAGACTCTTGCCCTGCTCGACAAGCTTGCCATCCAGCCACGCAAACTCCATCTCCACCGCCAGCAACGTCTGGAGGAGATGGATCTGGATGCGCTGCTTGCACGCAAACCCGCCATAGTGGTGGTGGATGAGCTGGCCCACAGCAACGCCCCCGGCAGCCGCCACGAGAAACGCTGGCAGGATGTGGAGGAGCTGCTCGGTGCCGGCATCGACGTCTACTCCACCCTCAACGTACAACACCTCGAGAGCCTCAACGATCTGGTGTGGCAACTGACCGGTGTCAGGGTCAAGGAGACCCTGCCCGACCAGGTGCTGCTGGAGGCCGACAGCATAGTGCTGATCGACCTGCCCCCCAAGGAGTTGCTCGGCCGGCTCAAGGAGGGCAAGGTCTATGTGCCCCATCAGGCCAAGGCCGCCCTGCAGTCCTTCTTCTCCCTCAACAACCTGACCGCCCTGCGCGAGCTGGCGATGCAGACCGCCGCCAGCCACGTGGAGGGGGATCTGCAACTGCAGTGGCAAGCCGCAGGCAAGACAACGCTGCCGTTGCGAGGCAAGCTGATGGTTTGCCTCGGCGATCAGCACGGCTCTGCACTGGTGCGTTACGGCCACCGTTTCGCCCAGCGACGCCAGCTGCCCTGGCTGGTGGTCCACATCGACAGCAAGGGACAACGCTCCGCCGAGCTGGAGCAAGCACTGGCGCTGGCCTCCCACCTAGGGGCCAAGGTGTTGACTCTCTCCAGCCCGGCGGTAGCCAGTACCCTGCTGGAAACGGCCGAGCAACAACAGGTATCGCAACTGCTGCTCGGCAAACCCCACAAGGCACCCTGGCGCCGCTCCCTGGTGCAACACCTGCTCAAGCAGGCACAAGGGCTCGAAATCACGCTGGTGGATACCGAGAAGCGCAAACCCGGCATAGGATTGCAGCCGCTTCACCCCAAGGACATTCGCCAGAGTCTGCTGGCAGTAACCATAATGGGGCTGACATCGGCTGCCGCCTGGGGACTTTCTCACTGGCTGCCCCCTGCCTCCCTGCCGCTGCTGTTCGTATTGGGGGTGCTGGCGACGGCACTCACCACCAGCCTGGTGCCCGCCATTCTGGCGGCCGTGCTGGGGTTCGTCGGCCACAATCTGCTGTTCACCGCTCCCTACTTCTCCCTCAGCGTGGCCAGTCACAGTGATCTGCTCACCCTGTTCGTGCTGCTCATCGTCGGCATGACGGCGGGGCGGCTCGCCTCCCGCCAGCGCCAACAGCTGGTGGGCTTGCGCGAAACCCAGCAGCTCGGCAACGCCCTGCTGTCGCTGAGCCAGGGGCTGGCCACCGCCAGCAGCCCGGAAGAGGTGCTCAGGCAAGGCACCCAGGCCATCTCGCTGGCCCTGGCCCAACCCGTCTTTGCCCTCGATCAGGACTATCAGCACAGGGCGGGCTCGGCCCAACACAATCCGGGCCAGACCGACAAGGCGGCCATCGACTGGTGTCTGGCCCAGAAGCAGAGCGCCGGTGCCCACACCGCCACCCTCAATGCAGCCGAAGCCCAATATCACCATCTCACCGATGAGCTGATCCTCGGCATTCGACTGTCCAACCCGCTCGCCTCGTCGGCCGAGCATCAGCTGCAAGCCCTGCTCACCGACATCCGCGCGGCTCTGGCACGGATCGATCTCAACGAACGGTTGGCCGACAGCCAGTTGCAGGCGGAGACGGATCGGATGCGCGCCGCCCTGCTCTCGTCTGTCTCTCACGACCTGAAAACCCCGCTCGCCACCATAATGGGGGCTGGCAGCACCCTGCTGGAGTACGGTGACAGGATCAGCCCGGAGGATCGCAGCGAACTGCTCCATTCGGTGCAGGACGAGGCCCGTCGCCTGCACAGCTATGTGCAGAACCTGCTGGACATGACCCGCATCGGTTCACCCGACTTCCAGCTGAAACGCGACTGGGTCGACCTGGCCGATCTGGTGGAGAGTGCCCGCAAGCGGCTGGAGTCTTCCTGGCGTCAGCACAAGCTGCTGGTGCACTTCGATCAGCAGATCCCCCAGCTTTATGTGCACGGCGCCCTTATCGAGCAGGTGCTGGTCAATATCCTCGACAATGCCTCTCGCTACTCACCGGCCGGCACCCCCATAGAGTTCAAGGTGATGCTGGCGGATCCGGACCTCATCCTCGACATCATAGATATCGGGGTCGGCATCGCCGAGTCGGACCGGGACAAGATCTTCAATCTGTTCTACACCCAGCCTGTCGGCGATTGCGGCAGTCGAGGCACCGGGCTTGGCCTCGCCATTTCTCGCGCTATGATAGAGGCCCATGGCGGCCGTATCTGGGCATTCTCCGGTCCCAATGGCAACGGCACCTGCATGCGCATCTCGCTGCCGCTTGCCCTCAACGCACCTGAGGTATAATGGTCCGCATATGGCTCACAGCGATGGCAGAGAGTGCTATTTCCCCTCGCCTCAGCCCTCCCCCAATGTTCGCCTCTGGAGGCTAGATGGCTCACATATTGGTCATAGATGATGAAGCGGCGATTCGCCGCTTTCTGCGTATCAGCCTGATTGCCGAAGGGCATCAGGTCAGCGAGGCGGTAGGGGTCAACGAAGGGCTGGAACTGTATCGCCATCTCAATCCCGATCTGGTGATCCTGGATCTCGGCCTGCCGGATGGGGATGGCATTCAGATACTGCAAGCCATTCGCGAGCATCACCAGAATCCGGTACTGGTACTGTCGGCGCGGGATTCTGAACAGGAGAAGGTGCGACTGCTGGATGCCAGCGCCAACGACTATATGAGCAAGCCGTTCGGCATTGGGGAGATGATGGCCCGCATCCGGGTATTGCTGCGCCAGCGGGCCGGAGTCAGCAGCGGCGAACGCCGCCACTTTCCGCAATGTGGCCTGACCCTGGACGCCAGCAGCCACAAGGTGAGCCTGCATGATGAGGAAATTCCCTTGTCTCGCAAGGAGTTTGCCCTGCTGCAGGCGCTGGTGTGCCATCCCGGCAAGCTGGTGATGCAGACCCAGCTGCTCAACGACATCTGGGGGCCAAGCCACAAGGAAGATACCCACTACCTGCGCATCGTCATCGCCAGCCTGCGCAAGAAGCTGGGGGATAATCCCCAGCAACCCAGCCTGATTGAAACCGAATCCGGCATCGGCTACCGTTTTATCGGCAGCTGATGTTTCAGCAAGAAGCTGGGCGGCAACATTCCCAGCAACCCCACCTGATCGAGACCGAATCCGGTATCGGCTACCGCTTTGTCGGCAGCTGATGTTTCAGCAAGAAGCTGGGGGATAACCCCCAGCAACCCAGCCTGATTGAAACCGAATCCGGCATCGGCTACCGCTTTGTCGGCAGCTGATGTTTCACGTGGAACGCCGTCCGCTGCACAGTACGGCCAAGAGGCCACAGCCAAAGAGCAGCATGCCCAGATCCTGCAAACCGGCCGCCAGTGCCAACCCCAGACTGAGCAACAGGTAGTAGGCCAGCCCGAACAGAGCACCCGCACTGCCTGCCACCTCCCGATAAGTCAGCAAGGCCTGACTGAGCACATTGGGAATGGCGATACCAAAGGCCACGACCACCCCCATCATGGGCAACAGGAATCAGAGCGAATCCTGACTCGCCCACACAGCAACCCCCGCCCCCAGCACCAGAGACGTGGCCAACCGGATGAGCGACATCGACTGCCAGCCCTTGCCCAGCAAGCGCTTGTTCAGCAGGCTGCCGATCAGAGTCCCTAGCGCCAACACCAGGCCGGAATAGCCGAACTCGCTGGCATTCAATCCCAATCCGGCAAATAGAAACGGTGCCAGGCTGTAGTAGCCAAACAGCATGGTATTGAACAGAGCGACCAGCAGGGCGCTGCGCCAGAGCCCGCCATCCCTTGCCATCCCTTGCCATCCGGCACGCCAGTGGCCAGAGAGCCACCCGGGTAGTGATGGCAGGACGGGTTTCCGGCAGACGCCAGCTGGCGATCACCGTCAATCCCAAGGCCAGCACCAGCAAACCGCTGAAGACACCGAGATAGCCTAACTGCTCGGCCAACAGACCACCGCTCACCAGCCCCAACACTGGGCTGAGGGAGAGTGCGACTCCCATAACAGAGAAGACACGGGCCAGATCGCTGCCCTGATAGCTGTCACGCAACATGGTCTGCGTCACGACAGATCCCACGGCTGCGCCAAAGGCCGAGATAATCCGGGCCAGCAGCAGGGTTTCAAACAGGTTGGCCAGCAATGCCAGCAGACAGCCTGCCCCGTAGGTCAGCAGACCGGCCAGCATGGCCGGACGCCGACCAATTAGATCGCAGAGGCGACCCCAACAGACAACCCCTACCGCAAACGCCAGAAAATAGACTGACAGTGTCTGGGACGCCTGCCCGTCACTCACCCTGAACTGACTGGCAATATGCGTCAGCACAGGGCTGTAGATGGTCTCCACTATCTGGGGAAACATCATCAATCCGACCACCAGCCAGAGCGGTGGCAACTTGTTGTTCATGACAAACCTCCTTGACGAGAGGTTGCCAGTCTAGAGAGATACGAGATGTCTGATTACAATAAGCAAGACTATAAACATCAACAATCAGACATATGGCCTTTATTCTTCCCGATCACCCTTTTGATCCCGACCGCCTGACTGGCAGCGTGATCGGCATAGCCTCTGCACTGGGTTGGCACGACTCAGGCCTCAACGCCATCAGCTGTTGTTCGCCCAGGCTGGCTGCATGAGCATAGAGCTGGCCAATCGGGTATGCCTGCTGCCACCCAGTCGGGCAGCCTGGCTGCCGGCGGGTACCCCCCACAGGGTCTTGATGCGCGGCGTGGTGGCCTACCGATCCCTCTACTTCATGCCACAACCAGAGCTGCCAGCCAGCGTGCAGGTGATTGCTGTCAACCCGCTGCTGCGGGAGATCATAGAACGAATGGCACTCTGGCCATGGGAGAAACCGGAAGTGGAGCAGAGCCGGACGCTGGCCTTGTTCATAGAGGAGCTGGCGCAAGCACCGCGACAATCCTGGCAGCTGCCGTTGCCGGCAGACCCTCGCCTGGCAGTCTGGTTACAGGAGGTAAAACGGGGAGACACCCTGCCCGATCGGCTCAACCGGCTGGCCGAACGGGTGGGTGCCAGTGACAAGACCATAGGTCGTATCTTCATGCGGGAAACCGGCATGAGCTATCAGGCATGGCGCCAGCAGTGGCGTCTGCTGCGCGCCATGGAGCTGCTGGCCGAGACTGTGCCCATCAGCCGGGTAGCGGCTTCGCTGGAGTTCTCCAGCGACAGCGCCTTCATCAGCTTCTTCAAGCAGCATACGGGGCAAACTCCCCTGCGCCATCTCAACTCTGGGGGTGAGTCGCATCGGCCGAGCTAGCTTCCACCACCAGGGTATCCAGCGCCAGTGGCTTCAAGTTGCTGAGGGCATCCAGCACCACAACCCGGGATGCTTCCTGCTGCTGGGCCAGCATCTCCTGTCCCAGTTTGGCGGTATCCAGTTCGGGTCTGGGGTTTTCAGTTGCCATGACATTCAGGCTGAGGGTGCTCATTATCAGGGTGGCGATCAGGGTTTTCATCTGGCTTGCTCCGGTATGGTTGAGATGACCAGATAGCTATTCCAATAGTCGTGCCAACCCTCAAAAAATACATAAGATTATGAATTTGTTTAAATTTATCTTCTTATGACACCAAGGTGCGTCGCACAAAACATCATGCGTGGTCATTTTTAAACCCATTAATGGTATTTTTTACCATGCTCGGTTATTGAGTCATGTTCCACGTGGAACGTCCCGTTATTTTGATCGACACCCGCTTTTAAACTGAGCTATGGTGCTACATCCCCGTAACTGACTCTGGATCCGTCACCGAATGGAATTTTCCTTGTTCGGCGAGAAGTTCACTCGCCACGCCGGCATTACCCAACTCATGGATGACCTTAATCAGGGGCTGACCAATCCGGACGCCATCATGCTGGGCGGCGGTAATCCGGCTCCGATCCCCGCCATGCTGGAACGCTTTCAAACCGAAGCCAGAAACCTGCTCGACAATGGCGAACTGGTCAAAGCCATGGCCAACTACGACGGCCCCCAAGGCAAAGACAGGTTCACCAAGGCACTGGCCACCCTGCTCAGCAAGGAGCTCGGCTGGAATATCACGTCCCGCAATATCGCCCTGACCAACGGCAGCCAGAATGCCTTCTTTTACCTGTTCAACCTGCTGGCCGGTGAGTTCGCAGATGGCCGCAAGAAGAAGGTGCTCTTCCCCCTGGCGCCCGAATACATTGGCTATGCCGACTCGGCACTGGCCGATGACTATTTCGTGGCGTACAAACCCACCATAGAGAAACTGCCCGATGGCCAGTTCAAATACCATGTGGATTTCGAAAGTCTGCAGGTGGGTGACGATATCGGCGTGATCTGCGTCTCTCGGCCGACCAACCCGACCGGCAACGTGTTGACCGACGAGGAGATTGAACACCTCGATCAAATCGCCCGCGACAAGGGCATTCCACTGCTGATCGACAATGCCTACGGTGTGCCCTTTCCCGGCATCATCTTCAGCGAGGCCAAGCCGTTCTGGAACGCCAACACCATCCTCTGCATGAGCCTCTCCAAGCTGGGACTGCCAGGCACCCGCTGTGGCATCGTCATCGCCGATGAGAAGATCATCCAGGCCATCACCAACCTGAGCGGCATCATCAACCTGGCGCCGGGCAGCCTGGGGCCCGCCATCACAATCCCCATGATCGAGAGCGGCGAGATCATTGCCCTGAGCGAACAAGTGGTGAAACCCTTCTACAAGCAGAAGGCCGACTTCGCAGTGCAACTGCTGCGAGACGCCATCCCGGACCCGCGCTTCCATATCCACAAGCCGGAAGGCGCCCTCTTCCTCTGGCTCTGGTTCGAAGGCTTGCCGATCCACAGCCAGGAGCTGTATGAACGGTTGAAAGCCAAGAACCTGCTGATCGTGCCTGGTCACTACTTCTTCCCCGGCATCGACGACCCAGAGTGGCGCCACAGCCAGGAGTGCATCCGCCTCAACTACTCCCAGAGCGAGGAGCTGGTGCGCCGTGGCATTGCCATTCTGGCGGACGAGATCAACGCCCTTTATGTATGAAAATGGCCACGAGTATCAACTTTACTCTAAAAAAGCCGGACTGAATTAGACAGAGAGATATCAGGAGGCCCACTAGAATTCCCTTCCGTATCATCATACTGAAGGGTTGATCATGGATATTGGTGAAATCCTGCTGGCTGAACTGGCCACGCAGTTACAACTCTCTTCGCTTACCATTGATGAGAACGGCAATTGCCCACTTCTTATCGACAGCGAGCTTCCGCTTATCTTGCACTTGGAGCCATGTGCCTTGCTCATCATGGCTCCTTTAGTGCTTCCTACCTTCTCTTTCGACAATGCCGAGTTACAGCGCCGCATGCTCATGGCCGCACTGAATCCTGCCTTCGACAAAGAACCCGGTATTGGCTGGCACCCAGAGTTCCAGTTGATTGCCTATCGGCGCCATATGCTGGATGGGATGACTGGCAGCCAGCTGGCACAACATCTGGGCGACTTCATCGAGTGGATGCGAAAATTTGTGACCTCGCTACCGCGATCTACCCCAGCAACAGCAACAACAAGAGGCATTCATGATCGAGTTTAAAAGTGTGGCCGCCCTGCTGCATGCAACGCCACCGCAGCAAGAACAGTTTAAAAATGAAGGCTCCCTGAAGATCGCAGGCAAGGAGTATCGTATCGATGCCGACTTGCAGCAGGTTTTACGTACCCACCCTTAAAGCAGCAACATTGCTCGCTTTTTTGAAGGGGTCGGCAAGCTGTTCAGTCTGGGATCCTCAACTTCTGTTGCCAAAGCCGCAACTCAGCAGCTCTTCTCTACCCCAGGAGCCCAACAACAACGCCTACAAAGCGATGACGCTGTTGCTCATGCTCGCATGCTGTTTAAAGACCGTCTTATTACGACACCGGAAGATGTGTTAGAACGACTGAGAACCCAGAGACCAGCCACACACGACAGCGAACATGCACTGCTGTTTCAACGGGCCATGTCAGAGGCACTCAAGCAGAGCCCAGCCGGAAATGAGCTACTCGCCCTTGTTGGCGAACAGGCTGTGACTGAGCTGCTGAATAAGCTGACCGATCCAAAGCAGTCCATGACCAGCCTGGAGCAACTTTACCGGCAACCGTCTGCGGCACAAGCAATCAACGCTCTTGACCCCTTGCTGAAGATAGAAATAAAGAACCTGCAGGTAGCCCAACAACACCAACAAGCACTCCTCACCCAGGATCTTGGTCAAGGCGTCTTTTCTGGTACTCTCGAAGAGTCGTTCTACAACCCAACCGGTTTTACCGAAAATGTGGATCGCGCAGCAGCATGGATTCTTAAGGCTTCAACATCCGGTGGCAATGAGTGGAGCAATTTTACCGCCCTGCTCAGGGAATATAGCGAGAACTCTCAGAGCCTGACAGACAGCTCGGTTCTCAAGCAACTTCATCACCAGCTGGTCCCCAATCTGACCCGTGACTATCGAGGACCGGCCATCAGTGGGGGCAGTCTGCCATCCAGCATTGGCGGTGCTGCCATGCTGGAGAAACATCTGGCAACTCTTGATAGCAAGGATCCCCAACTGGGCAAAAAGCTGTTTGCGGCTGTTGTTGGTTTCCATGGCTTTACCGATGGAAATGGCAGAATGGGAAGATTGCTATACGCACTGAACGAACTGCGTGAAGGACGGTTTGCCCCTCTCGATTTGCCAGCAGAAAATTCACTGCATGGGATCGCGATAAACAACAAA
>NZ_LSGW01000059.1 GCF_001643305.1 Aeromonas salmonicida subsp. salmonicida | reverse complement strand
AAAACCAGGGGCGATTCAGTTAAAGGTGCTGCTCGGTGGGTCAAAGTAAATGCTGGGATAGAAATTGCCTTTGCTGTAGGAGTGAATGCTGCTGATTACATCTTACGTGATGAGGCGACCTTAGCCGAGTTCGTTGGTAATAGTTCTGGTGACATCATCAAGGGGATGATGACGCTAGTAACCATGTCTCTAGTCGTTGCGACACTACCGGTATCAGGAATTTTGGTAACTGGCGCTCTCTTTGCATTTGGTTCTTTCTTTATGGGTCGTGAGCTAGACGCATTAGATGAGCGTTATGGATTCTCAGATGAGATTGGCAACTCGCTTAAAAGGTTGGCCGAATGATTCATATCATACGACTGATCATTGCCGCAGCTTTTATCTGGTTCGGATTTGAACAGGTATCAGATGATTTGTATGCCACTTTATCTAATGGATCTGCATCGTTTAGGGTTAGCGGCATTGCCAATATTTGGGCTTCTTACTGTGCTCCGCTAGTTGGCATTGTGTTGATTCCTCATGTGTTAATGTCAGTAGCAAAGATTGGAAATCCAGACAAACTTTTTCAACGGAGCGTGCTAATTGTCATTTTCGCCATAGCGCCTATCTTAACCTTTGCTACCAAGATTAAATTAAGTTTTAAGTCTGACAATTACGTGGAGTGTCAGGATCTAAGACGGGTCTCCCGTTGGAACTCTTATCAAGTTTATGCCGTATCAGTTAATGAGTGCCAATTACTAAAAGATAGAAAAAATTCAAAATAAAAAAAGCCAGCATTATGCTGGCTTTTTTTGAGCAACAACAGCTATCGTTGCCGCAGCACCGGTTTCTGGTGTGCTGGCCTTGCCTACGCAGCAACAACTGATACGTGCATGCAGTTAACTGCTTACAAGTAGTAGAACATAACTAATGCGAAGAAGGCCCCACACCGTGGGGCCTTCTTCTATCTGCCTGACGGCGCCTAAACATGGCCAGGGAATGGCGCCGCATGGAGAGGCAACCATCGGGCAGCGCTGCATCATACGTGAAGCCTCCACGCGCTCACAGCCCCCCAATACACCGTGGCGACGCACACCGCCGTGTCTGCGTCACGGAAACCGCGCTCTTCCGCTCCCGCCTGCGCGCCGCATCAATAAAATTTTTTGCAAAAGTGGATTACCGCAAAACCATAGGCCTAGGCCCCGCCAGATAAAGGATCTCGGGCGTGGTTAGGATCTGAAAAGAAGGATCCTTTTTGCGGTTTTTTACAGTTTGGAGGGGCTCTGGATTGCTGCACTGAAAACATAACTCATTGAATATGCAGGGAGAGTCGTACTTTCCGTGAGAATTTGAATGATCAGGAAGGATCTCATTTGCTGCGGGGGAATAACGTGAAGGCGTTTTGTTTCAACTGGTTAGGTGTGATGAGGGCTGATCTGATAACTGAAATTTTGAAAAAGCATGAGCTGTGATGGTTAACCGAGGTGGTCATAGCAAATGAGGTTCATCTTGGCGTTCTCCGCACTCAAAAGCAGAAGAGGCCCACACTATGGGGCCTCTTCTCGATCTATCGTCTCAGTCCACATTAGTGAGCAGCTAGCTCACTGTAGAGATCTGGCTTTTCTTGCATAAGCGTCAAGACCTTCGCTGCCAATCCAGTCGGGTTGCGGCGCCGGGTCTCCCAACTTTTGACCGTATCAACACTCGTCCCAAGAGCCTGGGCAAACTCTTGCTGAGAAACATTCAGTGCGAGGCGAATAGCCTTTACGTCCGCCACTTCATAGCGAGTCCGCGCGGCAGGCTCAAGAAGGCCCTGCTTAATTTCAACAGCCTCCTCAAGGGAAGCCTTCAATTCGTCAAACATGTTCATGTTAAACCTCGCCTTTTAGTAACGTGGTCAAGCGCTTTAACTCGGCCTTTTCTGCCGATGTCAGGCTTTCTTTCTCACTCTTGGCATAGGCAAGCACTAAGTAAATCATCTCAGCTGTCGCTAGAAAGTAGATAACTCTCGCGCTGCCACTCTTCCCCTGCTGGCCAGTTGCCATGCGAATTTTTCGCAGACCCCCCGTGCCCTGGATCAAATCACCCTTTTCCGGCTGGGCAATCAATTCTGTTTGTAGTGCTCTGAGCTCATCATCTGTTGCGAGCGCTTTTATCTGCTTGGTAAAGATCGATGTCTCAATAAACTCAATGGCGTTACTCACCCATCACTCACTCTAGCCAATCAATCTAATGGTGTACATAGTACACCTCAAGAAAAATAACGACAACCGCTGGCATTCTCTGTCGCCACTCTGTCGCCACTTGGCCAAAAACAAAAAGGCCACTATTGCTAGTGGCCTTCGTAAGTCTTTGATTTTAATGGTGCCCGAGGCCGGAATCGAACCGGCACGACGCGAACGTCGAGGGATTTTAAATCCCTTGTGTCTACCGATTTCACCACTCGGGCACCGCAATCGGTATCAAGTCCGCGTGGCGGGCTTGTCAATATGGAGGCACGTTCCGGAGTCGAACCGGACTAAACGGATTTGCAATCCGCTGCATAACCGCTTTGCTAACGCGCCATGCAAAAGAGAGTTGGCTCTCTATTGTCTGAATTTGGAGCGGGAAACGAGACTCGAACTCGCGACCCCGACCTTGGCAAGGTCGTGCTCTACCAACTGAGCTATTCCCGCATTGGTCTGGCTGACTGCCTGACTACGAGGACGCATTCTAGCGATGTTCCTCGCTCAGTCAACCAAAAATATTTAATACCCTGATCGTTCGGGTGTTTTTTACCCTTTTCCTGCACTTTTACCACTCATGAGCGTTTCCCTGCCCCAACGACAGGGAAACACCGTTTTCTGCCAGGACAGAAACTAGAAGCGGGAGTGGTAGGTCAGATCGCCCCAGGCCGCTTTCATGTACTGGAACATGGACCAGAAGGTGAGCACGGTCGCCACATACAGCAGCACGTAAGCGAGCCACACCATCCAGATGTCGTATTGCCAGATAAGGCCGGTGAGTGACACCATCTGGATCATGGTCTTCCATTTGCCAATCCAGCTGACTGCAACCGCGGAACGCTTGCCAAGTTCGGCCATCCATTCACGCAGGGCGGAGATGATGATCTCGCGGCCAATCATGGTCATGGCGGGGATGGTGACCCAAATGGTGTTGTAGTGTTCGACTATGACAACCAGGGCCGCGGCCACCATGATCTTGTCAGCGACCGGATCGAGGAAGGCACCGAAGGCGGTGGACTGATTCAGCTTGCGGGCGAGATAGCCATCAAACCAGTCGGTCGCGGCCGCCAGAGTGAAGACGACAGCCGCCGCCAGATAGGACCACTGGTAGGGAACATAAAACAGGATGACGAAGACGGGGATGAGCAAAATCCGAAAAAACGTCAGCAGGTTAGGAATATTTGTCATTATTTTCAGCCACTTCTTGTATGCCGCTACATGGTAGCCCCAAGCCGATCACGGATGCAACCGGACAGGCGCCCGCCTTGGTCTATTAATCCATCAATAACCTCAGGATGCGGGCCATTATGGCATTTTCAGCCCCCTTGCGTCACGGCTCTTGTGCATCAGGATCCGGGGTTGAGAGCTATGTTCAGAGCGAACGCAGTGCATCGTGGATCGACTGGGCCAGCTCCTGGCTGATACCCGGCACCTTGGCGAGATCGTCCACTCCTGCCTTTTTCACCTCCTGCAAGCCCCCCAGATACTTGAGCAGGGCTTGACGACGTTTAGGCCCAACCCCCGGAATGTCCTCCAGGGTACTGCTAGTACGGGCCTTGGCGCGCCGTGCTCTGTGGCCGGTAATGGCAAAACGGTGGGATTCATCGCGAATATGCTGGATCAGGTGCAAAGCGGGCATATCTGCCGGCAAGTGCAGCTCTTCGTGGCTCTCCCCCATGATCAGGGTCTCCAGCCCCGCCTTGCGGGTTACCCCCTTGGCAATGCCCACCAGCAGCGGGTATTTGCCACCGAGAAACTCCTGCTGACGCGCCAGGATCTCCTCGGCGCGGCGCAACTGACCCAGGCCGCCGTCGATAAAGAGCACATCCGGCACCTTGTCCGGCTCTTGCAGCTTGCCAAAGCGCCGCTCCAGCACCTGCTCCATGGCAGCGTAGTCATCACCCCCTGTGATGCCGTCGATGTTGAAACGACGATACTCGGAGCTGAGCGGCCCTTCGCGGTTGAACACTACGCAAGAGGCCACGGTGCGCTCCCCCATGGTGTGGGAGATGTCATAACACTCCATGCGGGCGATGGGGCGCTCCAGCTCCAGCAGCTCTTCCAGCTGGCTGAAGCGGGCCGTGGTGGTGCTCTTGTGGGCGAGGCGCGAGCGCAGCGCAGTCTCGGCATTGATGGAGGCGAGCTTGATGAAACGAGCCCGCTCGGCACGGGTACGGCTCACCACCCGTACCTTGTAGCCAGCAGTCTGGCTCAGGGTGTCGGCGATCAGGGTTTCATCCTCTAGGGCGACGTCCAGCAGTACCTCGCTCGGGATCTGCCGCCCCCCCTGCCCCGACAAATAGAACTGCAACAGGAAGGATTGCACCACCTCTTCGAGGGGCGTGTCACTCGGGACCTTGGGAAAGTAGCTGCGCGAGCCGAGTACCTTGCCCTGGCGGATAAAGAGCACATGGATACAGGCTGCGCCCTGCTCGAACGCGACACCGATGACGTCCAGGTCGTCCAGCACGTTGCCGCTCACCGATTGCTGCTCGGTCACCCGGCGCAGCGCCTGGATTTGATCCCGATAGCGGGCCGCTTCTTCGAAGCGCAGATCGCCGCTGGCGGACTCCATCTTGCCCACCAGCTCGCCTATTACCTGCTGGTTCTTGCCCGCCAGAAACAGCTTGGCCAGCCCCACCTGCTGGGCATACTCAGCCTCGCTCACCAGACCGGCGACACAAGGACCGGCGCAGCGTTTGAGTTGATAGAGCAGACAGGGACGGGTGCGGTTGGCATAGACTGCGTCTTCGCACTGGCGCACAGGAAAGATTTTCTGCATCAGATGCAGGCTCTCGCGCACGGCGCCGCCGGAAGGGTAAGGACCGAAGTACTCCCCTTTAATCTTGCGGGCACCGCGATGCACGCCGATGCGGGGGTGCTGGTGCGCCGTGATGATGATCCAGGGATAGGATTTGTCGTCCCGCAGCAACACGTTGTAACGCGGCTGGTACTGCTTGATGAGATTGTGCTCGAGGATCAGCGCCTCTGTCTCCGTATGGGTCACCATGACCTGAATATCGGCGATCTGGCGCACCAGGGTACGGGTCTTGATGCTGTCGACATTGGTACGAAAATAGGAGGCGAGCCGCTTTTTCAGATCCTTGGCCTTGCCCACATAGATGACGGTGCCGCCGCTGTCATACATGCGGTAAACGCCGCTCTGGTGGGTCACGGCACTCAGAAAAGCCTTGCTGTCAAAGAGAGGTTCAGAAGTCGTCATGATGGCTCCGGCAACAGGCGTCGATCTGGCGCGTCACGGCACTCAAAAAGGCTTTGCTGTCAAAAAGGGGCTCGGGAGAAAAGGTCATCAGGCTACTCGATTCAACACAAAGGGGCGAAAACGATAGAAGTCAGCATCAACGGAGAGAGCATACTGCGCCAGGCCAGCGAAATGCAAAAAGGCGGCCGGGCCGCCTTTGCTTGCCACACGACAGCCGGTTACAGGGTGTCGGCATCCAGCATGCCATAGCGAATGGCCAGATGGGTCAGCTCCACATCGCCATTGATGTCGAGCTTGCTGAACAGGCGGTAGCGGTAGCTGTTGACCGTCTTGGGGCTCAGGTTCAACTGTTCGGAGATGTCGGTCACCTTCTGTCCCTTGGTGATCATCATCATGATCTGCAGCTCGCGCTCGGAGAGGGACTTGAAGGGATTCTCGTCCGCCGAGGCAAACTGACTGAGGGCCATCTGCTGGGCGATCTCGGGGGAGATGTAACGCTGGCCTGAATGCACCAGGCGAATGGCGTGGATCATCTCATCCGGCGCGGCTCCCTTAGTCAGGTAACCGGCGGCGCCCGCCTGCATCACCTTGGTCGGGAACGGATTTTCTGAATGAATGGTCAGCACTATGATGCGCACATCGGGCCGGATCCGCAGTATCTTGCGGGTCGCCTCCAGGCCGCCGATGCCCGGCATGTTCATGTCCATCAGGATCACATCAGGATGGTGCTGACGGCAAAACGTGACGGCGGTTTCCCCGCTCTGTGCCTCACCCACTACCTTGATCCCGCGGACATCTTCCAAAATGCGTCTTATCCCTGTACGCACCAACTCATGATCATCGACCAGGAATACATTAATCACCCAAACACCCCGTTTTTTATCTCGTTATACGCCAGTTAGGGTTAACACGGCGTCTTGCATCATAACCAAACTCGTTCATTTGGCAAACCATGGGCGGGAAAAGTTTGAAAGTGCTCGTAAATGGTGTTTGTAATCAAATAATTATATAAAGATTCAACACAAAAAACGGTGCCTGCAGGCACCGTTCAGAGGATTACATTGATTGTGCTGGCATCAGTTCGCCAGCAGCGCGCGTACCTTGTCCAGATCTGCCTGGGTATCCACCCCGACCGGTGGCGCTTGCAGCGCCTGGGCCACGTGGATCTTCTCCCCGTACCAGAGCACCCGCAGTTGCTCCAGGGCTTCGACCTGTTCCAGCACGCTCGGCGCCCAGTCCACGTAACGCTGGATGAAACCGGCGCGATAGGCGTAGATGCCGATATGGCGCTGGTAGTGATCGCCAATCTGCTCGTGGCTCCCAGCAGCGCGATCACTGGCAGCAAAGCGATCCCTGTCCCAGGGAATGCAAGCACGACTGAAGTAGAGGGCGTAGCCCTCCTTGTCCGTCACGACCTTGACCGCATTGGGATTGAACGCCTCTTCAGCGTCCTGAATGGGTACGGACAGCGTCGCCATGGGCGCGCTCGCCGCAGCCAGGTTGTCGGCCACCTGACGAATGATGGCGGGGGGAATGAGCGGCTCATCTCCCTGCACGTTGACCACGATAGTGTCGGCAGAGAAGCCGTAGTGACGGCACACTTCCGCCAGTCGCTCGGTGCCGGACTGGTGATCCTGCGATGTCATGCACACCTCGACACCGGCTTGTTCGGCAAAAGACGCCAGGGCGCTGTGCACCCGCTCGTCATCGGTGGCGACGATCACCCGATCCGCGCCGGATTGCAGGGCTTTTTCCACCACGTGCTGCACCATGGGCTTGCCATGGATATCTGCCAGCGGCTTGCCCGGCAAACGGGTCGAGGCGTAGCGGGCAGGAATGACCACCACGAAACTCATGACGGCATCTCATCGCTATTGAGCTGGCGAGCACGGTTTTCCAGCAGCACAGGGATCCCCTCTTCCAGCGGATAGGCCAGCTTGTCGAAGCGGCAGACCAGCTCGTGCACGGCCTTGTTGTAATGCAGCTTCCCCTTGCAAACAGGGCAAGCAATGATGTCGAGCAATTTAATGTCCAATGCCAAAATAAACTCCTTCAACGATGTCGAGCGGGCAAGACAACCAGGCCCTTATGATGTCGAACTATTCAATATTCGATTCCGGGCCGAAATACCCCCCTTCAACCATGTCGAGCGGGTGATACAACCAGGCCCCTATGATGTCGCGTCACAATCCGGAGCCTGAACGCGGCACTGTCAGCGATGGCAGTTTTTGCAGCAAGGTATCGAGCAAGGAGGCCGGCAACTCGGCACTGACCGGCAGATACCACCAGCTATCCAGCGCAAACGTCCGGCACTTGACCGCGTCTTTTTCTGTCATCAGCAACGGACGCTGCCCGAAGCGGGCGACCAGCTCATCGCGGTCAAACGCATGATGATCCCCATAACCAACCTGCTGGTGCAACTCATACCCCAGCCCGGCCAAGGTAGCAAAAAAGCGGGGAGGATGACCTATGCCGGCCAGGGCATCCACCGCACGGGGCAAGGGCTCGGTGGCCTGGGCATCATCCCGCACCCGGCGCGGCACATCGGCCACCAGGCGCATGGCATACTCTCCTTTGGCAGGCTCACCGCCATTGCAGATGATGGCATCGACCCGCTTCAGCCGGGTTACCGGTTCGCGCAATGGCCCCATGGGCAGCAGGCAGGCATTGCCAAAGCGGCGTACCCCATCCACCACCACCAGCTCGATATCGCGGGCCAGCCCATAGTGCTGCAGGCCGTCGTCGGTGATGATGATATCCACCTCACCGCTTTGCTCCAGCAGCCGCACCGCATCGGCTCGCTTGGGGGCGACCACCACGGGGCAGCCACTGCGCCGGGCGATCAGCACTGGCTCATCCCCCGCCTGCGCGGTCGTGCTGGCGGCATCGAGCCGATAGGGGTAATGGGGCGCCTTGCCACCATAACCACGGCTCACCACTCCGGGCCTGAATCCGCGAGCTTGCAACTGCTCCACCAGCCAGATCACCACAGGGGTCTTGCCGTTGCCGCCCACCGAGATATTGCCCACCACCACCACAGGGACAGTGGCACGATAGGCTTTGCACCAACCACGCCGATAGGCGAAGCGGCGCGCGCCGCTAAGAATGGCAAACAACAGGGCAAAAGGGGCCAGCAACCAGCGCCAGCCGCTCTTGCCGTACCAGAGTTGCTGCAGCATTAGCCCTTGTTACCCACGGAAGTGTTACCGAACTGGATGGCGCGCAGCTGGGCATAGGTACCCTGGTTGGCCATCAGGGCCTCATGATTGCCGCGCTCGACGATATGACCCTCGTCGATCACCAGGATCTCGTCCGCCTTCTCTATGGTGGAGAGACGGTGGGCGATCACCAGGGAGGTGCGCGCCTTGCACAGCTCGTCGATGGCAGCCTGGATGTGACGCTCTGACTCGGTATCGAGTGCCGAGGTCGCCTCATCCAGCAGCAAGACGGGAGCATCGCGCAGCAGGGCGCGGGCGATGGCAATACGCTGACGCTGACCACCGGACAGCGAAGCCCCGTTCTCGCCGACCACGGTATCGTAACCCTGGGTCATCTTGCTGACGAACTCGTCAGCATGGGCGATGCGTGCCGCCTGCTGGATCTCTTCCCGGCTGTAACGCTCTTCCGCCGCATAGGCGATGTTGCTGGCGACAGTGTCGTTGAACAGGTGCACATGCTGGGAAACCAGGGCGTACTGCTTGCGCAGCTCGCTCAGGCGGTACTCGCGAATGTTGACGCCGTCCAGCAGGATCTCGCCCTGCTCCACGTCGTAAAAACGAGTCAGCAGGCTGGCGATGGTGCTCTTGCCGGAGCCGGAGCGTCCCACCAGGGCCACGGATTTACCCGCTTCCACCTTGAAGCTGACGTTGTGCAGCGCGGGGGTGTCCTTGGTCGGGTAGGTAAAGGTGACATTGCGAAACTCGATCTCGCCACGGGCACGATCCAGGGTACGGGTACCTGTATCCTCTTCAGGGGTGGAGTCGAGCAGACCAAACAGGCTCTGACAGGCGGTGATGCCGCGCTGGAACTGGTTGTTCACGTCGGTCAGGCTTTTGAGCGGCTTGAGCAGCATCATCATGGAGGTGACCATGACGGTGAAAGTACCGGCTGTCAGGGTCGCCTTGACGCTGTCGATGGTCGCCACGTAGAGGAAGACGGCCAGCGCAACGGAGGCCACCATCTGGACAATGGGGCTACCGATGGCATCGGCAGCCACCATCTTCATGGTCTGCTGACGCATGTGGTTGCTGACGCGGAAGAAACGTTTCTCTTCGACCTGCTGACCGCCAAACATCAGCACCTCTTTATGACCCTTGAGCATCTGCTCGGTCGAGGTGGTGATGTCACCCACCGCCTGCTGTATGTGGCAACTGATCTTGCGAAAACGTCGGCTGATGAGGCCAATGAGGATCCCGACGACCGGGCCTACCACCAGGAAGATCACCGACAACTGCCAGGAGTGCCAGAACATCAGACCGAGCAGACCAATCACGGTCGCCCCTTCCCGCACCAGCGAGACCAAGGTGGAGCTGGCAGCAGATGAGACCTGACCTGCGTCATAGGTCACCTTGGCCAGCAGGTTGCCGGTGTTCTGGCGGTCGAAGAAACTCATGGGCATGGCCATCAGATGACTGAACACCTGCTGTTGCAGCCGCATCACCACATGGTTGCCGACCCAGGCCATGCAATAGTTGGAGAGGAAAGTGGCACAGCCACGCAGGGCAACGATGCCAAGCACGAAGAAAGGCATCCACTTCAGCACACTGTTGTCATTGCCATTGAGGCCCTGATCGATCAGCGGCTTGATGGAGTAGACGAAGGTGGTATCCACGGCGGCATAGCCCAGCATCCCTATGATGCCGCCGACCAGACCCAACTTGCGATCCCGGACATAACCGAGCAGACGCTTGAAGACAGGCCAGCTGTCTTGTGAGGTTTCTTGTTGCATGAATAGCCGTTAATAAGGGAAATGACGGGGTATTCTAGCCAAAGCTTGGGCATCCACCAAGCGCCGCCATCTCGATACCCGCAACCCAAGGGGGAAATGACGAATTAATGCTCAAGCCAAAGCTTGGGCATCCACCAGGCGCCGCCATCTAGATACCCGCAACCCAAGGGGGAAATGACTGATTAATGCTCAAGCCAAAGCTTGGGCATCCACCAGGCGCCGCCATCTAGATACCTACACCCCAAGGGGGAAATGACGGATTAATGTCCAGGCCAAAGCTTGGGCATCCACCAGGCGCCGCCATCTAGATACCTACACCCCAAGGGGGAAATGACTGATTAATGCCCAAGCCAATGCTTGGGCATCCACCAGCTGCCACCTCGCCGATACCAGGGCCCCAAGTCGCGCTCGGCGCGGATATTGAGCCCGCCAGACGCGGGTTCAATCAGGATAGCGCCATCCTGTCCGGTCACCCATTGGCGAGCCTCTCCATACCTGGCAACCACTTCGGGGCGAGGAAAACCCCATTGATTGAGATACCCTGCGCTGTGTACCACATAGCCCGCCCCCACTGCCTCGATAAAGGGCACAGTGGATGAGGTGCGACTGCCGTGATGAGGACTCACCAGCAGGGTACTGGCCAGCCCTTCTCCCTCCAGCAACACCAGGCGCTGCTCTGCACGCTGCTCTATATCGCCACTGAGCAGCACGCTGTGTTGGCCATCGCTGATGCGCACCACGCAACTGTCGTTATTACGGCCATGCCCCGGACGTTCTGGCCACAGCACCGCAAACGTCAGCCCTTGCCAGCGCCACTGCTGGCCACGGTGACACAGCCCCGTCATCTCGCCAAAATCGAATGAAGAGAGTTCATGGCGCACCGGCCCAGCCTGCAAGATGGTGCGCCGGTTACCTGCATGGTCTCTGTCCTTGTGACTGATGATGAGGTGATCGAGCACCTGTACATCGAGCCGATTGAGCAAGGGCAAGATGACGGCATCTGCCATGTTGTAGCCACCGGGATAACGATCCCCCGTATCATAGAGAATGCCGCGATTCCCTTTGGTGATCAGCACCGACAACCCCTGTCCCACGTCCAGTACCCGCAATTGCCAGGCTGTCGCTGCGGGCCAGACGGCCAGCACAAGGGCGGCGACCACGGGCAACAACAGCGGGCGAGCACTTGGCAGGTGCCATGCGCACCAGAGCAGGATCAGCACGGCGCTGACCGGCATCGCCCAGCTCGGAACCGGCCACCAGAGTTGCAACTGACTCGACAACTGGATCAAGGCCCATAACACCCACTGTAAACCGGTATCCGCCAACCAGAACAAGCCGTGAGCAAGCCAGTGGGAGAGCGGCGCCAGCAAGACGCCGATCAGCGCAAGCGGTATGATCCCCACACAAAATAGCGGCAACGCCAGCAGGTTGATCAAGAGTGCCAAGGGTGCAATCCCCTCGAACAGCGCCAGTTGCAGCGGTAACAAGCCGAGCAGCAACAGGCCCTGCAGACGCACCAGGCTGGGCTTGCCCTCCAGATGACTCGCCACAAGCAGCAGAGCCACCGCCAAGAACGAAAGCCAGAAACCGGCCGAATACAGAGCAAAAGGATCCCACAGGCAAAGCACCACAAACGCCCACAGCCAGATGCGATAGCTGGGCCACTCCCGTTTGCACCAACGCAGCAGACTCCACACCAGCACCATGATGAGGGCCCGCTCTGTCGCCACTGCAAATCCGGCAAGCCAGCTGTAAATGGCGGCAAATAGCAGGGCGACCACAATCGCGGTCCTCAGCCCGAACAAGCGCCCCAGCCACCAGCCGATCACGGCAACCAATGCGATATGCTGGCCGGAGATGGCAATGATATGGGTGAGCCCACTGCCGCGAAACAACTCCCACTGCGCATCCGTGATGCCGCCCTGCTCACCAAAGGTGAGTGCTGATAGCAGGGGGGCCTGAACCAATCCCCGCCAACTGGCGGTGGCTTCTGCCAGCCAGCGATCACGCAAGCCCGGGGAAGCAACGTCTATCTCGATGACGCGGCGCAGGTTGCCGGTGGCGGTGATCCCCTTGCCGAGCAGCAGACGTCGCCCATCCATCCCCGCCTCGTTGGCAAGACCATGGGCCGGTTTCAACGATGTCACCAGGGTCACTGAGCTGCCCGCCGGCATGGCTGGCAGCTGTTGATAGGCGTTGACCCGGATCAGGGGCTCAGGCGTCACCCCTCGCTCATCGAGGGCGGTCACCCGCAGCAACAGCCGGACAAATTTATCACCCTGAGGCTCTGCACTTTGCAGCCGTGCGGTTATGATGTGGCTCCCCTGCGCTCCCAGTTGATCCAACCAAGCGAGTCGATATGACAGATTGGCCTGCATCCAGAGGATGCCAAGCAGGAGAAACAGCAGCCGCCAGGCACGATAATATGCAAGGGGAACCAGCAGGCAGAGCATGACGCCCCCCCATGCGATGGAAGGCAACCATGGCCAGAGTAACGAGGAGCTTGCCCCAAGGGCAAACGACAACAAGCGCAGATCCATGGTGCAAGTATTTAGCAAGGTTTCAATATGCCCAAACGAATCATCAAACGCTGGATGCCGGATCAGAAGACGCTCAAAGAAAACAAGCGCTTGCAGCTGTTTGGTAACCTGTTGCTCGACAACAACCTCTGGCACCTCAATCGCCGTTCTGCCGCAGGCGCCTTCGGGGTCGGCCTCTTTATGGCCTGGATCCCCGTGCCCTGCCAGATGTTGCTGGCAGCTGGCGGCGCCATCGCCTGCCGGGTCAATCTGCCGCTGGCCGTCGCCCTGGTCTGGCTGACCAATCCCATTACCATGCCCCCCCTGTTTTATGCCGCCTACCGGGTTGGCTGCCTGCTGCTCGGCCACCCCACCCAGCATGTCGACATCGAGTTTACCTGGCACTGGCTGAGCTCTGTGTTTGAAACCGTGGCACCGCCCCTGCTGCTGGGGTCACTGGCGCTGGCGATGCTGAGTTCTGTGTTCGGCTATGTCACGATCCGCCTGGTGTGGCGTTTGAGCATCATTCGTCAATGGCGCCGCCGCAAGGCCCGAGCATGAAGCTGCCCCGTCTCAAGCTGGACCCAGATACCCTGCGCCAGCAGAAGTGGTTTGCGCTGTTTGGCGATCGCCTGCTGGCACCAGCCTTGTGGCAAGGAGGCAGTCGCGCCCTGAGCGGCGCCGTGGCGGCCGGTATCTTCGCCTGCTGGATCCCGGTCCCCATGCATTCGCTGATCGCCGTCGCTCTGGCGCTGGCGTTCAGTCTGAATCTGCCACTCGCCCTGCTGGCGGTCTGGTTCAACAACCCGGTGACGCTCCCCTTCATGTATCTCTATGCCTACCGCACCGGTTGTCTGGTGTTGCACAAGACGCCGGAACCGTTCCATCTCACCTGGTCCCTGCACTGGCTTGAGCACGAAGCGGCAACTCTGGTGCCCCCTTTCCTGCTCGGCAGCCTCTTGCTGGCGGTACTGACGGCTATTCTGGGGGCTGTGCTGACGCTACTGTTGTTGCAACTGGGCAAGCTGATCCGTCCCCGCTGACCCGGCAACCCCTTGTCAAGACAGAGCTTGTCCTGACAAGGGGGCTATCCCCTTGCTTCCCCTTATCCCATGCCTGCCCCCGCTTGCCATCATTTGGCTCTGCCGCCACACTCCTTGTAGCTAGTCGCCGCACACCACCTGCCAGGACAAGGAGTCCACCATGGCCGCACCATTGACACTGGCCTATGCCAATGGCCAACCGCTCTCCCTGCTACCGGCCATGGCCAATCGCCATGGTCTCATCACAGGTGCCACCGGCACGGGTAAAACCGTCACCTTGCAGGTACTGGCGGAGGGATTCTCCCACCTGGGGGTGCCGGTCTTTCTGGCAGATGTGAAGGGGGATCTCAGCGGTCTGGGCGCCGCCGGTGCCAGGTCTAGCAAGCTGGATGCCCGACTTGCCCAGTTCGGCATCCCAGCCCCCGCCTTTGCCGCCAGCCCGACCCTCTTTTGGGATCTGTTCACCGAGCAGGGGCACCCGGTGCGCGCCACCGTCTCCGACATGGGTCCCTTGCTGCTGGCACGGTTGCTCGGCCTCAACGACACCCAGAGCGGGGTGCTGGAGCTGGTATTCAAGGTAGCGGACGACGAGGGTTTGCTGCTGCTCGATCTGAAAGACCTGCGCGCCATGGTGCAATTTGCCGGGGAGAACGCCAAATCCCTGACCACTCGCTACGGCAATGTGTCGACCGCCTCCATAGGCGCCATCTTGCGTAACCTGCTCACCCTGGAGAGCGCGGGGGGTGATCACTTCTTCGGCGAGCCCATGCTGGACATTCAGGACTTGCTGCAAACCGACGAGGTCGGCCACGGCCATATCAATGTGCTGGCGGCCAGCAAACTGACCCAGTCCAGCCGCCTCTATGCCTGCTTCCTGCTCTGGCTGCTGTCCGAGCTGTTCGAGCAATTGCCCGAAGTGGGCGATCCGGACAAACCCGTGCTGGTGTTCTTCTTCGACGAAGCCCATCTGCTGTTCAACGATGCCCCCAAGGCGCTGCTGGAAAAAATAGAACTGGTGGTGCGCCTTATCCGCTCGAAAGGAGTGGGCGTCTATTTCGTGACCCAGAGCCCGGCCGATATTCCCGACAGCGTGCTGGGGCAATTGGGTAATCGGGTGCAGCATGCCCTGCGCGCCTTTACTCCGAGTGACCAGAAAGCGGTGCGGATCGCCGCCAACACCTTGCGCGCCAATCCGGCCTTCGACGCAGCTGGCGCCATCACAGAACTGGGGGTGGGCGAAGCCCTGGTCTCCCTGCTTGATGAGAAGGGTCGTCCGAGCGTGGTGGAACGCGCCTTTATCGCCCCGCCAGCCAGCCGCATCGGGCCACTGAGCGAGGCAGAGCGACTTGCCCTGATCCGGGGATCCCTGCTCTATGGCAGATATGCCACTCGCGAGGATCGCGAGTCAGCCTTCGAGCGGCTCAATGACGGCAAGAGGGAAAATGCTGGCTCGCTGACTGACCCGACAGAGACGCCGCCAGCGGCGGGAGGTCTGCTCGATACCCTCAACGGCATTCTGTTTGGCCGCACAGGCCCGCGCGGAGGCCAGCATGACGGTGTGGTGCAGACCGCAGCCAGGAGCGTGGCCCGCACCATAGGCAACGAAGTGGGGCGCCAGCTGGTACGCGGGGTACTCGGCTCTCTGCTGGGGGGCAACAAGCGACGTCGCTGAGGTGCAAACAGCAGGAACGAAAAAGCCCGCCAGAGATCCTGGCGGGCTTTTTACTGAGCGAGTACATCACCGAACAACGAGGGCTCGCTTACAGCACCTTGGCGATGGCCTCGCACAGGGGATCTATGTTGGCACGGGTGATCCCGGCCACGCTGATCCGGCCTGAACCTACGATGTAGATGGCAAACTCGCTCTTGAGCTGTTCAACCTGATCTTTGGAGAGACTGGAGAAGGAGAACATGCCGTTCTGCTCGCGGATAAATCTGAAGTCCTGGCTCACGCCGAGGGCCGCCAACTTCTCTACCAGCAACTCACGCATCTCGCGAATGCGCAGCCGCATGGCCGCCACCTCTTCTACCCACTCGGCATAGAGTGCCGGATCGCTCACCACGGCAGTGACCACAGCGGCACCGTGTGACGGCGGGTTGGAGTAGTTGGCACGGATAACGGTCTTGACCTGGGTAAAGGCCACATCGGCAATCTCTTTGCTCGCGCTGACCAGAGTGAAGGCGCCGACCCGCTCATTGTAGAGGCCGAAGTTTTTGGAGAAAGAGCTCGCCACCAGCAACTCGTCATGGCATTCGGAAAAGATGCGCAGACCTTCGGCATCTTCTTCAATACCACGGGCAAAGCCCTGATAGGCGAAGTCAAACAGCGGCAACCAGCCGGCAGCAGCACTCTGCTTGGCCAGGGCGCGCCACTGATCGCTCGTGGGGTCGATACCGGTCGGGTTGTGGCAGCAGCCGTGCAGCAGCACCAGTTCACCTGGCTGAACCTCGGCCAGCGAGGCCTGCATGGCGGCAAAGTCGAGCCCCTTGGTGGCGGCGTCGTAGTACTTGTACCACTTGACGGTCAGGCCGGCGGCCTGGAACACGCTGACATGGTTGGCCCAGGTAGGATCGGAGATCCAGATGGTCTTGGCCAGACCGTTGCGCACCACGAACTCGGCGGCGATGCGCAGGGCACCAGTACCGCCCGGCGCCTGGGCTGTCTTGGCGCGACCGCTGGCGACCAATGCGGAACTCTGCCCGAACAGCAGTTGCTGCACTATGCGGCCATATTCGATATTGCCTTCAATACCGAGGTAATTCTTGGTCTTCTCGTCGGTAAGCAGCTTCTGTTCTGCTTTCTTGACACAGTGAAGGATTGGGGTAGCTCCGGTCTCATCCTTGTAGATCCCGACCCCCAGATTGATCTTGTGGCTGCGAGAGTCAGCGCGGAAGGCTTCGGTCAGGCCCAGGATCGGATCCGCTGGGGCGGCAACAACCTTTTCAAACATGGTATTCCCTGTATTCCGCTGAGTTCGTTGGTGGCAAAGCGTGTTGGCAAACCGTCTGTCGCACGCAAAAACGTGGCAGACAAAAGCGCCCGTTTGACGAGCGCTTCGTCAACTCTTTATATCACTGCGCTCAATGGGGGAAAACCGCTTTCTCAACGGCATCTGCGGCAATATCAACCGATGGCATGCCATGCTGGCGCCAAGGCGCACACCTCGGCAGACAAGCCACCATTGGACTCAACCAAACCGCTACAAACTGCTAACAAAGGCTTGGGGATACGGCTCGGTTCCCAGGGGCGGGAATCGGTCAGCGGCTGGGCATAGGCTGCCATGATGGGGGGCAAGCCGGTTGGCAACCACCAGCTGGCAGGACGACCGAGCCGCTGGGCCAGTGCCAATACCCGATCCATTCCGGCAGGATCGAGGGAGGTGAGGTGGCTCCACTGTACCTTGGGCGGCAACGCCGCCACCATCTGCTGCAAGGCGAGCTGGGCAGTGGCGGGCGCCCAAACCAACAGGGTTCCTGCACAAAGGCTTAGCTCAGCAAAGGCACCGACACTGTCGGTGGTGATCACCCGCTCAATCTCCCCCTCCCCCCACAGTATCTTGCCAAGGCCAGCCAGTGTGCGCTCCGGCACAGCCACTTCCCCCAGCGCCTGCAACCAGGGCGCTGCGTCGAGCAGGGTGCCGCCGCTGAAAAACAGGCTGAAAGGCACAGGCGCCCGCAGCCGCAACAGCTGATCGGCACAGAGCCGAATTCCCTTGTCCTCGAAATCGATCTGCTCGACCGGACTGAAGGTAGCCTCAGGTTTACGATAGAGTGCTGCCAGTACCCGATCGTTGACCCGCTCCCCCAGTTGCCAGCCATGGGCCTGCAGCCACTCTTCAGGTTCAGGGGGCGCGGTGGCAATCTCGGCCAGCATCAGCTCGCGAGTCAGGTAACGCCGTCCGGCCGGGGTCAGCTCATAACTGTGATTGCCAAGGGCAAGCAGCAACTGGTTGTCCTTGAGCAAGCCCACCAACGGCAGGTACTGACGAGCCCGGACCACCACAGGAGAGTGGTCCAGTAACTGGCGAGCCAGTTGCCGCCATTGCGGGTGACTGAAGTCAATCAAGCGTTGCCCTTCCCTGTCTGTCGAGCATCCTTCAACGAGTGGAATAATCTAGCGATTCAGTGGCAGAGAGCCAAGAGCAAAAAAGAGACAACGTGAACTGGCGCAGGCGGAAAGGGGAAAAGGGGGAAGAATAAACGAAGTAGGCAGAAAACAAGTCAGGATCAGATAAAGCAAAACGGCCAAGCAAGCTTGGCCGTTTATCAACTCAATCTACGCCAAGGCTAGATTAGAAGTTGTATTGCATGGCGACAGTCCAGTCGTCATCCTTGCCGCTAACACCGTTAATTTTGTATTCGGTGTAGGCTTTCAGCTTGGAGGTGAAGGAGTATTGCACGCCCAGCAAAGTGGCATCCATCAGGTCTTCGTAGGAAGAACCGCTCAGGTTGGAGTTCTCTTTGCCTTCTTTGAAGTTGTAGCCAGCCAGGAAGGTCCATGCATCAACGTTATAGGTAGCGGCCAGTTCATAACCACGCCCCTTGTCTTTGCGACCAGAGGTATCATTCTTCACATCAGCTTGGGTGTAAACACCAGCGAAGTTGAAGCCGTTGATAGCATAGTGTGCGCCCAGTGCCCACTCGGATTTCTCACCGGTAGCGTCTGTGCTCTTGGCTTCCAGATCAGAGTAAGCATAACCGGCATTGAAGCCCAGACCGAAGTCAAAGTCATAACCAGCAGCGGCAGCGTAACCATACTTACGCTTCACGTCCGGGAAAACGGTAGTCTTGATGCCACCGGCCACGTCAGTGATTTTCTCAACGGTGTCATCATTGGTTTGATAGGAAACTTTGCCCTTGAAACCACCGACTGCGTTGGAGTAGATTACTTGCCCTTCTTGACGACTGTCGTAGAAGTTACCTTCACTTCCCCACTCGTTGAAGATATCGGTCGGTTCCAGCACGTCGTAGAGGGCAGTATCGGTTTGACCAAAGATGATCTTGCCGTACTGAGAGCCGTCAAAGCCTGCATAGATGTGACGAGCTTGGAATTTATTGCTGTCAGAGTTTTCGGCAGCGACTTGCCACTCGGTCCTGGCGATACCGGACCAAGTGTTGTTCAGTGCAACCTTGCCGGACCAACCCAGACGGCTCTGCCCTTTCAGCTCACCATCAACATCTTTGTAACCAGAAGCAGCTGTAGAGTCAGCTTCGTTGGTGTCACCGTAGTAGTTAGCCTGAACGCGGCCGTATACGTCAAAGGTGGTACCGTCTTTGTCATAGATCACTGCGGCGTTAGCGGCGGATGCAAACAGAGCCGGGATAGCAATAGCCAGAATTGTCTTTTTCATAGTTTCCAATGCCTACTGTAATTAAACACTAAGTTGTTGTTATTCCCTGTGTTAGCGATGTTCTTTGCATCACTATGCAGCCGAGACTAGCACCGGATTTTTTGAACCGCAATGAAAAAACTTGGAACTTTTTACCAAACTCATAGTCTTAGCGAAAAAAGTGTGATCTGAATCTCATATTATTTGCATGCCAAGGGAAAACGTTTACAGCGATAATCGCTGGCTTTATCAGGCCACTTTGGTGATTTATCGCACAATAGCGACGGCACGCCTTATAAATAGAAGAAGAGGTCAAATTTGTGCGCTGAGCCATGCCTCGACCCGGGTTGGCAGTTACAGGTATCCTGTCTCCCTTCACTCCCCGAAACGGTCTTTTCTTTCATGCTCTCTACCCGCCTCAAAGCCGCCATTCGCAATACCTACCGTCAAATTGCCGATGGTTTACCCGGTTTTGTACCGCGCAAGGAGCAGAATTTTCTGGTTGCGGAGATCGCCAAGACCCTGACCGGGGAATATGACAAGCAGCGCCGTATTCTGGTGGCCGAAGCGGGCACTGGTATCGGTAAATCCCTCTCCTATGCACAGGGCGCCATTCCGGTGGCACGGCTGACCCAGAAGAAGCTGGTGATCTCCACCGCCACTGTCGCCCTGCAAGAGCAGTTGATCCACAAGGACCTGCCCTTTTACCACCGCCACAGCGAACTGCCATTTCGCTTTATGCTGGTCAAGGGCCGTCAGCGTTACTGCTGCGAGCATCTGCTGGAGCAAGCTGCCAGCGGCACCGAAATTGCCAACTTCGAATTCAACTTCGACACACTCAGCAAACACAAGCCATCCGACTCTGACAAGGAGCGCTATCAGGCGCTGTGGCAAGCCTATACAGACGGAAAATGGGACGGCGATCGGGACAACTGGCCAACGACCATTCCCGATCTCTGCTGGAATCGCGTCGCTGCCGACCGGCATACCTGCAACAAGGCGCTGAGCCATCATCAGCACTGCCCCTTCCATCGCGCCCGCAACGACATGGATGCCGCCGATGTGCTGGTGGTGAACCATGCCCTGCTGCTCTCGGATCTCACCATGGGTGGCGGCATCATTTTGCCGCCACCCGATGAGTGCCTCTATGTACTGGATGAAGCCCACCACCTGCCCACCATAGCCCGGGATCACGGCGCCGCCTCGGCGAGCGTCAAGGGTTCCCGCCGCTGGCTGGAAAAGTTGACGCAAAGCGCAGGCAAACTGGCCAGAACGCTGAACAAGGACAGCCTGCTCGATCCCCAGTTGAAGCTGCAGGATGCACTGGCCTCACTGCAACCGGATCTCAAGGCACTGGATCAGTGGCTGGGTGCCAACGACAAGCTGTTCAATGGCGAGGCACATTATCGATTCGCCGAAGGCGTATTGCCCGATCCCCTGCCCATGTTGGCGGAAAATCTGAAAGAGGCGAGCAAGAAGGCGCTGCGGGCACTGGACAGGATGCAGGGTGCCATTGGCGAAGCCTTGAAGGATGGCGAGATCCGGCGCAAGGAGGCAGAGCCCCTGCTGGCGGAGAGCGGCTTCTACCTGCAACGGCTGGAGAGTTTCTGCGCCCTGTGGGAGATGCTGGGGCGCCATGTGCCTGAGGGCAAGACACCCCTCGCTCGCTGGATGGCCAAGAGCGATGATGGCGACATCTGGTTGCACGCCTCCCCCATAGAGGTGGGTTATCTGCTGGAGGAGTGGCTCTGGTCCAAGTGCCTCGGTGCCGTGCTGGTGTCAGCCACCCTCACAGCCCTCTCCTCTTTCAGCTATTTTCGCCAGCAGGTGGGACTGAAAGAGCATGACGGCACCCGTTATCTGCGCCTGCGCTCCCCGTTTGACTACCAAAAAGCCGAGCTCTATCTGCCCAGGATGGAACATGAGCCCAGCTCCCCCGCCTTTACCGAGGAGCTCATCAGCGTGCTGCCCCGCATACTGGCAGGCAAGGAGGCAAGCCTGGTGCTCTTTTCCTCCTATCGGCAGATGAACGAAGTAGTGGCAGGGCTGAGGGCCAAGGGACTCTCCTTGCTGGTACAGGGTGAGGCATCCCGCAATGCCCTGCTCACCCTGCACAAACAAAAATGCGATGGCGGTCAGCCCAGCATTCTATTTGGCACCGGCAGCTTCTCGGAAGGGCTGGACTTGCCCGGCCACTACCTCACCAACCTGGTGATCACCAAACTGCCGTTTGCGGTGCCCAACTCGCCAGTGGAAGAGGCCACCGCCGAGTGGGTAGAGAAACGGGGTGGCAACCCCTTCCTGCAACTGACGGTGCCGGAAGCCTCTCGCAAGCTGATCCAGGCCTGCGGCCGCCTCATTCGCAAAGAGGCGGATCGGGGCCGGGTCACCATCCTCGACCGCCGTCTACTGACCAAGCGCTATGGCAAGGGACTGCTCGATGCATTGCCCCCCTTCACTCGCCGGATTGAATAGGGCCAGCTCTGAACTGGCCAGCATGGCCCACTGGCATGACCACTGTTTCATAGCAAAGTGAGCAGCCAGGTAAATATGTGGCACCATAAACGCCTATTGCCGCCCTTGGGCAAACCTGTAAAAATGAGCCCCTGTTTTTCAGTGGGCAATCGCCTGACTGTTCAAGGAGATGAAATGAAACTGACTGTTCTGGTGCCGGCTCTGGCTGGTCTTTTGTGGGCAGGTAGTGCCCTGGCCGATGCCCAATTGGAAGTCACCAATCCTTATGTTGCCCAGTTGATCGATGGCCAACCCATCAATCCCAAGCTGCTCGACAAGAGCAACACCTACCCCATCAAGGCGGGTGATCATCAACTGGTCGTCGCCTTCGAAGGCAACTACTCCAGCCGTAGCGACATCAAACTGGTGACCACCGAGCCGCTGGTGATCAATTTCACCGCAGCCGACAACCAGAAACTGGTACTGGACTTCAAGAAGCCGCGCAACGAAAGTGAAGCCAAGCAGTTTGTGAAGGATCAAAAAGTCGTTCTGAAAGACAAGAACAGCGGCCAAATCGTTGCCAGCGAGCAGTTCGTGATGCCAAAGGTCGAAGGCTTCCAGCTGACCCGTGACTATCAGCAAGAGCTGCTGGGCATGGGCAAGGCCTTCAACCAGCCGACCACAGTCGCCGTCTCCACCGCCGCCGTCATGGCCGCCGCCAGCGCGCCGGTACAACTTGCCCCGAGCAAGGCTCAGAGCAATCCGGAAGCCCTGACCCAGCTGCAGAGCTGGTACAACAAGGCCGACGCAGAAACCCGCAAAGCCTTCCAGATCTGGGTTATCCAGCAGCAGTAATGCCGTATCGTGCAAAAAGGGGAGCCTGGCTCCCCTTTTTCATACCCTATCCGGTCTGACACCCATGTCACTGTGCATCTTCCATCACCCTTATTACTCCTCTCTGGCGCTGCCCGAACGCCATCGCTTTCCCCTGGCAAAATACCAGGCCCTGTTTCAGACGCTCAGCACCCGGGGCTATCCGCTCCAGGAGACACAAGCCGCAACCCGAGCGCAGATCGACCGGGTTCACGACAGTGACTATGTGAGTGCCGCACTTGCAGGCCAGCTTGACGATAACGCCATCCGCCAGCTCGGTTTTCCCTGGTCGCCACGGCTCATCGAGCGCACCCTGCTCTCGGTCGGGGCTACCCTGGCCGCCAGCCGCCACGCTCTCGAACAGGGCTGCGGACTGCAGATATCCGGCGGCTATCACCACGCCCACCGGGCTCACGGCAGCGGTTTTTGTCTGTTCAACGATCTGGTGATTGCTGCGCAAACCTGCCTGGACGAGGGGCGCTGCGATCAGGTGCTGATCGTGGACCTCGATGTCCATCAGGGGGATGGCAGCGCCGCCCTTTGTGCCGGGCGGCGTTACATCATCACGCTGTCGCTGCACGGGGAGCACAACTTTCCCCGCCACAAGCCGGCCTCCCATCTGGACTTTGCCCTGCCAAGCGGCATGCAGGACGATGCCTATCTCGACACCCTGGCGCAGGCACTCACTCTGGCGCTGCGCCTGTACAATCCCGACCTCGTTCTCTATCAGGCCGGGGTCGATGTGCACCATGCCGACGAGCTCGGCTATCTGGCCTTGAGTGATGAAGGCATTCGCCAGCGCGATGCCATGGTATTTGACTGTGCAATCAAGCATGGGCTGCCTGTCGCCGCTGTACCCGGTGGTGGTTACCGTCGGGAATGGCAACAGCTGATCCCGCTGCACATGACGCTGTTTGAGGAGGCGCGCAAGCGCTTTGGCCAAACCAGCATGCCTGCCCTGTACCAGGATTCATAAAAAGAAGAGGCGACCCCTTGGGTCGCCTCTTCTTTATTATCTTGTCTCTTTACCTCGACCACACAGGCGTCAAACAGTCCGCTCATGCTTCGCGAACCTGCCTTGGCGGGATAACGTTGAACCTACTTTTGACGCTTCCTGGCGTACTTGCGACGGGCGCGCGCCTGACGCTCATCTTCCCGCTCGGCCTTCTCTTTGGCTTTTTGCTCGGCTTCATCTGCGGCTTCGACAATCTCGACGCTCACCATCTCCGGCGTCTCCAGCGAGATGCGGCCCAGCAGGCCTGAGCGGAACTCGTTAATCAGGATCTCGGACGCCTTGTGCAGATCGGCCAGACCCCCTTTGCGCACGAAGGCGCGCTGGCGGGCGATCATCTCCAGCAGCTCGATCTCGGTCTCGGGCAGTTCAGCTATCTGGTAACGTGCCTTGATCCGCTCCGGATAGGCCTTGATAAAGTAGTCAGCGGCGAACATGGCGATATCGGCATAGTCGAACACCGTATCCTTGATGGCCGCGGTGATGGCCAAACGATAACCGCAGGAGGGCGGGTTGAGCTTGGGCCAGAGGAAACCGGGGGTATCTGTCAGGACGACGTTGTTGTCGAGCTTGATCCGCTGCTGGGACTTGGTCACCCCTGCCTCGTTGCCCGTCCGGGCTATGATGCGACCCGCCAGGGTATTGATCAGGGTGGATTTGCCCACGTTGGGGATCCCCATGATCATGGCCCGCACGCCGCGCAACTCCAGGTTGCGCTCCGGCAGCATCTCGTGGCACAGGGTCAGCAGCTGCTTGATCTTCTCGGGCTCCTGCTGGGTCAGCGGCAGGGCCTTTATCCCTTTCTCCTTTTCCATGTGGGCCACCCACAGCGCCGTGATCTCGGGGTCGGCGAGATCCGCCTTGTTCAGCACCTTGATAACAGGGGTATCGCCACGCAACTCGGGCACCAGCGGGTTTTCGCTGGAGAAGGGGATGCGGGCATCGAGCATCTCTATGATGACATCGACCTGTGGCATGACCTCGGCAATCTCTTTGCGGGCCTTGTGCATGTGGCCGGGGAACCAGTTGATGGACATATCCGTTACTCTCTAAATAGGGGCTGCGGGCGCTGGCTTGCTATGGAACGAGCGGCGGGCGATGGCAGACGTCAGGCGTCGCAAGGGGGCGCATTTTACCTGCTGGCGCCCCGATTTGACAGGTCATTCTAGCCATAGGCCATAAAACTACCAAGCCGCCCTGAAGGGAGAAGGATGGCGGCCCGACACCAATCCTCCTCAGCAATTGACACATAACACACTGATATAATGTAACATTTATTTCATCTTTTCATACAACCGTCACCGATAATCAGTAAAAGTGTCATCTCCTGCCTCTAGGCTGCGCTCAGGTTTTACAAGGAGCGAACCCCAATGAGAAAAATGGCAGGACTTGCATTGATGATCGGCGCCGCCCTGGCTGCCGGCTGCAACTCCAACAACGACAGCACCACACCCGACCCCAGCGCCAGGAACGTCATCTTCTTTCTCGGTGACGGCATGGGCCTCAATACCCTGACGGCTGCCCGCATCTACGGTGTCGGCGAAGAGGGCAGTCTCACCATCGATACCCTGCCAGAGACGGCCTTTATCAAGACCTTCTCCCACGATGCCCAGGTCACAGATTCCGCTCCTTCCATGGCGGCCTACATGACAGGGGTCAAGAGCAACAACGGCGTCATCAGCATGGACGGCGATGCCACCTATGAAAACGACTGCAGCAAGAGTGCAGGCAAGCCGGTCACCACACTGCTGGAGCTGGCCAAGGCCGACGGCCGGGGTACCGGTGTCGTCACCAGCACCCGGGTCACTCACGCCACACCGGCTGCCACCTATGCCCATATCTGCAACCGGGATCTGGAAAATGACATCGCCGTCCAGCTGGTACCGGGCGGCGCCGGTTACAACGGCGCCCTGAAAGAGGGGCTGGATGTGGTGCTCGGCGGTGGCAGCGGCTTCTTCCTGCCAAAAGCCGACAAGGGCAAGCGGGAGGATGGCCGCAATCTCATCAGCGAGATGCAGGCCAAGGGCTACCAGTTTGCCAGCAACCTGAGCGAGCTGAACAAGGCCGAGGCTGGCAAGCCGCTGCTGGGACTGTTCGGTTCGAGCCACATGAAATATGAACTGGACCGCCCGGCCGATGAGCCTTCACTGGCCCAGATGACGCTGGCCGCCATCAAGCAGCTCAAGGACAAGGAGAAGGGTTACTTCCTGATGGTGGAAGGGGGCCGCATCGATCACGCCCTGCACGACACCAACGCCAAGCGTGCCTTGCAAGATACCCTCGCCTTCGACAACGCCATCAAGGCCGCCATCGATGAGGTGAAAAAAACCGACCCCGAGCTGAAGAACACCCTGATAGTGGTCACCGCCGACCATGACCATACGCTCGTGCTCAACGGCTATGCCAAGCGCACCGGCAAGACCACCACAGGCAACCCGGGTGTGCTCGGGCTGGTGAAGAACTACCAAACCGGTGAACCAAGCAAGGATGCCGATGGCATGCCTTACACCATCATCGGCTTTGGCAACGGCTACAACCGGGTGGATGGCCCGCGCAGCAGCGTGGCACCGCTGGACGATGCCACCGTCTCCGCCAACGACTATCACCAGGAGGTCGTGGTCAAGGTCGGCGACATTGGCAACGAAACCCACGGCGGTACCGACGTCTTCCTCGGCGCCATCGGCCAGGGAGCGGACAGCTTCCACGGCTCTCTCGATAACACAGCCGTTTTTGGCAAGGTCAAGGCTGCAGCCAAGCTGTAAGGAGCACTTTCATGAGCAAACAGATGAATACATCCATCAAGCACACGCTGGTCTGCGCGGCCCTGTTCAGTGCGCTGGGCGCAACCACCCAGGCCCAGGCCGGTGACGCCAAAAACGTCATTCTCTTTATCGGTGATGGCATGGGCCCCACTGTGCTCACCGCCACTCGTCTGTTCAAGGTGGGCGAAGAGGGCAACCTGGAGATGATGAAGCTGCCACGCAGCGCCCGCATCAAGACCTTCTCCAACGATGCCCAGACCACGGATTCGGCCCCCTCCATGGCGGCCTATACCACGGGCGTCAAGATGAACAACGAGGTGATCGCCATGAGCAGCGACACCCAGGCCGTGGCGCCCGGCAAGGATGCCAACGGCAACAAGGGCATCAACAACTGCACCGCCGACAACGGCAAGCCGGCGCCCACCATACTGGAGCTGGCAAAGGCGGCCGGCAAGTCGGTTGGCGCCGTCACCACCACCGAGCTGACCCATGCCACCCCGGCGGCCACCTATTCCCACATCTGCCACAGAGATGCGGCCTATGCCATCGCCGAACAGGCGGTGCCGGGCGGAGCCGGTTTCAACACCGCCCTCGGGGATGGGGTCGATGTGCTGATGGGGGGCGGTGCCAATCACTGGACCCCTTACAGCGCCAGCAATAAAGGTGGCCGCGCCGATGGTCGGGATCTCACCGCCGAGCTGACCGCTCAGGGATACAACTATGTCACCACCCAAAGCGAGCTGGCCAAGGTCAGCAGCGGCAAGGTGCTGGGTCTGTTCAGCACCAAATCCCACCTCGACTACGAGCTGGACCGCGTCGCCAAGGGGGATGCCAATACCCAGCCGTCCCTGGCCGAAATGACCGCCAAGGCGATCGATCTCTTGAGCCAGAACAGTCAGGGTTACTTCCTGATGGTAGAAGGGGGCCGTATCGATCACGCCCTGCATGGCACCAACGCCAAGCGTGCCCTCACCGATGCGGTGGCACTGGATGAAGCGCTCAAGATGGCGCTGGGCAAGGTGGATCTGAAAGATACGCTGGTCGTAGTGACTGCCGACCATGATCACACCATGACCATCAACGGCTACTCCGCCAAGGGCAACCCTGTGCTGGATCTGGTCAAGAACGGTGATGGCTCGACCCAGAACGACGTGGATGGCAAACCCTTCACGACCCTGGTGTTTGGCAACGGCCCCAACCGCCCCGATGTGCGCCCGACCCTCACCAGCGACGAGGTGATGGATAACGACTACCTGCAGGAGACAGGCGTCAAGCTGGGCTCCGAGACCCACGGTGGCGGTGACGTCATGCTGTTCGCCGATGGTGCCGGCAGCAATCGCTTCAAGGGCACCCTGGACAATACCAAGGTGTTCGGCAAACTGCGGGAGGCGCTCGGCCTGTAAGCAGCGGGGGCCCAGGTTCACCCTGAGCCCGGGCCCCGGCTCTTTCGAGCGACAGATGATGATGCGATGCTTGCTTCCTTTATTGCTGCTCGGCAGCACCTTCTCTTTTCATGTCCATGCCGATGACACGCCCCCGGATCTCGCCGCCCGGATCAGCTATCAGGACAGGGTCACCAGCAGCGATGGCATAGCCCGGGAGAACCATTGGCAGGAAAAATGGATACGGGTCGACAACCAGGTGTGGAGCCAGCGATTGATCCCCCTGCCCCTGGCCCGTGCCTATCACGCCACCCACGATGCTACCCCTGGCCACAAACACTTCACCCACCAGATGGCGGCCCGCTGGGTAACCCGCGACACGCGCGGTGAGCTGCAGCTGCGCTACGCCGACGCCTGGCACAACCAGTTGGTGGAGGTGCCGGTGGAAGAGTATGGTCAGGTGGCCTTCAAACCGGATTGGGCGCGGATCCGCTACCTCATCAACCCGGCCCTGTTGCAAGAGATGACCCCGCTCGATGAGGCGGCTCCCGAGCAGGCACGCTGGTATGAAAAACGCGAGGGTAAACAGCGCACCCGCATCCTCTGGTCTAGCCGATGGCAGATACCCCTGGTGGTGGAATCCGCCAGCCTGGACGGTTATCGCAACTACCGGATGGAGGTCACCCTCAAATCCTTGCCAAAGCAGTTGCCCTGGCTGCAACTGGACGGTTATCAGACACTGGATCTGCGGGACTTCTTCGACTGATCCTGTCCCCTGAATGGGGTGAGCTGACTTGCGGTAACGGGATGTTACACTCTGTGTACTCATCCCGGATCCGGCCTCTTATGCGCATTCCCGTTTTGCTCCTGCTGCTCTGCACCGCCCTCTTCGCTGGCGCTCAGGCCCACGCCGTCGTAGTCCTTGCAGCCGAGATCCCCCCTTATGTCATTCGCTCCAACCAGGGAGCCCCGAGCGGCATGGCCATAGAGGTACTGGAAGAAGCAGCCCGCCGCCTCAAGGAACCCTTGACCGTAGAGCTGATGCCGCTGGCCCGCGCCCTGAGTCAGACCCGCCATCGCCAGGATGTGTTGCTGCTGCCACCGGCCAGAACCCCCCAGCGTGAACCCCTGTTTCTCTGGATTGCCCCCCTGCTGGACGAAGCCTTCGTACTGGTGGGCCATCGTCAATTCCACCCGGCGCCACTCACTGTCAAGACATTGCCCGGCCTGACCATAGGGGTGATGCGTGGCTCACACGGTCAGAACCTGCTCCAGCCGCTTGGTCGGGTGAAGCAGGCCCCGGTCACCGACGAGGTCAGCAATGCCAACAAGCTGGCCCGAAACCGCATTCAGGGCTGGGCCGTTGCCTGGAATACGGCCCGTTACAACCAGCAGCAGGCGGGCTTGCCACTGACGGATCTGGTGCGTGGCGATACCCTGCAAGAGAGCACCCTCTATCTTGCCGCCAGCCCCCGTTTCCCCCCTGCCGACGCGCTGCGTTGGCGCACAACCATTCTGGCCATGCACGACGATGGCAGCCTGGCCCGCATCCTCAAGCAGTACGATTATCAGGCCCCCTGACAACCCTATCAGGATAATTGCCAAAGCAGTCCAGAATGGTTATGGTATCCCCATGAAAGCGTTCAAGATTTTTCCAAGCCAGCTCACACCCCGTTGAGCCCCCGCCCTCGCCCCTGACAGCGAGTCGTTCGGGGGCATCGCCTTCCCGATCTGTTTTTTCGTATCCAATACTCTTTTTGCGACCAGCTTGCCTGCCATCCTGGTCATATAACCCATTGATAAGGAATATCTTATGCAAAAACCTAATCTTGTGATTTCCAGCCTGGACCTGGATCGTATCGAACAGTTGCTCGGCAACCACCCCCAACACCTGGCACTGCAAGAGGAGCTGGATCGCGCCGAGATGCGCGAACCGGCCGACATGCCGCCGGACGTGGTCACCATGAACAGCACTGTGCGCTTCAAGATGCAAAACAGCGAAAACGAATTTTGCCTGACCCTGGTCTATCCAAAGGATGTACAGGGGGATGAGTCCAGGATCTCCGTGCTGGCACCGGTCGGCAGCGCCCTGCTGGGGCTGAAGGTGGGCGACAGCATCGCCTGGCCGGGCCCCGCCGGTCGCACCATCCAGGTCGAGATCCTGGAAGTTGTCTATCAGCCGGAACGGGCGGGCGAGCTGCACCGCTAGCCGCCACGGGCAGGCGCCGACCCGACCGCCTTCGGCGGCGCTTGCTCTTGTCTGCTCCCGGTCACCCCTTGACTCTGAGCTATCCCCTCCCCTGATCCCGATCAAGCTTTAGGGCGGGATCCGCCCCTATCTTGACCACAATTTGTGCTTCCCCTTGAGCCCGGGCAAAGCGGCAGGTATCTTGTTGGCCGCGCCAGCACCCTGGCCGCAGATTTCAGGCTGACATCATGATAAAGATTGCCCTCATCGACGATCACCAGATCGTCCGCTCCGGCTTTGCCCAACTGCTCAATCTCGAGCCAGACCTCAAGGTTGTGGCCGAATTCGGCTGCGCCGCCGACGCCCTGGCCGGTTTGCCGGGCAGCGGCGTGCAGCTGTGCGTGTGCGACATCTCAATGCCGGATCAATCCGGACTGGACCTGCTCAAGCTACTGCCTTCCGGCCTTGCCGTGGTGATGTTGTCGGTGCACGACAGCCCGGCGCTGATCGAGCAGGCGTTGCAGGCTGGCGCCAAGGGCTTTCTCTCCAAGCGTTGCAGCCCGGACGAGCTGATCGCCGCTGTGCGCACCGCCGCCCACGGTGGCTGCTACCTGACCCCGGACATAGCCCACAAGCTGGCCTGCAACAGTCAGGATCCCCTCACCAACCGGGAGCGGGAAGTGGCGCAGCTGCTGGCGCGGGGGCTGGAAGTGAAGGCCATCGCCGAGCAGTTGGGACTCTCCCCCAAGACGGTCCACGTGCACCGCGCCAACCTGATGGACAAACTGAAAGTCAGCAACAACGTGGAGCTGGCCCACCGCATGCTGGACAGCTGGTGATCTCCCGGTTTGCCAGCTATGTCGCCATCTCGCTGGCGGCCTGCTTCATCTTTGCCGCGGGCTGGTTTTGCCTGTGGAGCATCAGCCTGCATCTGGCGGGTTCCCCCATACTGGCTGTACTGCTGTTCCCGTTTGGTCTGCGCCTGGGCCTCTTGCTGCAAAGCCCGATCGCCTACTGGCCGCCGCTGCTGCTCAGTGAATCCCTGCTGCTCTACTGGCTCGACAGCGAAGTCGGCCTGCCATCCTGGCCACTTGTTCAGGCAGGCAGCCTGCTCACCCTGCTGCCACTGCTCATCGCCCGCCGCCAGCAGGTGCGCAATGACTGGCAACAACTGCTGGTATTACTCGCCACCGTGACGGTGGCGGCGCTGCTGCAATCCCTGCTCTGGCATCTGGCCGGGGAAGATGGCCTCACCGCCCTGCTGCTCACCCTGACCGGCGGTCTAACCCTCACCTCCACCTGCATGCTGATCTGGCACTACCTTACCCGCGCTACCTGGGTGCCGCTGGGACCCACTCTGGTGGATCAACCGGTGGACTGGCGTTTTCGCCATCTGGTCTGGTATCTGCTGCTGTTTGTATTGAGCCTCTGGTTGCAGCTCGGCCTGCCGGACTCGCTGGTGCGCTTCACCCCCTTCTGCCTCGCAATTCCCATTATGGCCATGGCCTGGCGCTACGGCTGGCAGGGGGCCCTGCTCGCCACCCTGATGAACACGGTCGCCCTGATGGCAGGGCAGGCCTGGCACGAACACCCGCTGGATCTGCTGCTCTCCTTGCTGGCCCAGAGCCTGACTGGCCTGCTGCTGGGGGCGGGCATTCAGCGCCAGCGTGAGCTCAATCAGGCACTGACCCGCCAGCTCGCCCATAACCGTCAACTCACAGAGCGGTTGCTGGAAACCGAGGAGAGCATCCGCAAGGAAGTGGCCCGCGAGCTGCACGATGACATAGGCCAGACCATCACCGCCATTCGCACCCAGGCCGGCATAGTACGGCGTCTCGCACCGGACAATGCCGGGGTCGGCCAGAGCAGCGCCCTCATAGAGACGCTCTCCCTGGGTATTTATGATGCGGTGCGCGGCCTGCTGAGAGAACTGGAGCTGGAACGCCACGGCATCGTCACCCGGCTCGAGTGGCAGCTGACGGACGAGGGGCTCTCCGACGCCCAGCGGGTCACCCTGTTCCGGGTCTGTCAGGAGGGGCTCAACAACGTAGTGAAGCATGCCAACGCCAGCTCGGTCACCATCCGCGCCCATCGCCAGGCCGAGCGTTTGCTGCTGTTGCTGGAAGACGACGGCTGCGGCTTGCCGGAGCACAGATCTCCCCAGGGTTATGGCCTGCTCGGTATTCGCGAGCGGGTACAGGCACTGGGTGGCAGCCTGCAGCTCTCCTGCATCCACGGCACCCAGCTGACCGTACACCTGCCCAATCGCAAACGGGAAGATCCCCGTGACTGACGCGCCATCTAGGGAGAAGACCGTCTTATGTTGAGCTTTATGAGGAGCGCACCGCCACTGCCGCTCATCCGTGATCAGGCCGAGATCGATGCCAGCTACCGTCACTGGCGATTGCATATTCTGCTGACCATGTACCTGGGCTACGCTGTCTTCTATTTCACCCGCAAGAGCTTCAACTTCGCCATGCCGGACATGCTGGCGGACGGCATGCTGGACAAGTCCGACATCGGCATGCTGTGGACCTTGTTCTACATCACCTACGGCTGCTCCAAGTTCTTCTCCGGCATCATCAGCGACCGGGCCAACCCCCGCTACTTCATGGGGCTGGGGCTGATGGCCACCGGTGTCATCAATATACTGTTCGGCCTGTCATCATCCCTCTGGCTGTTCGCGACGCTCTGGGTTGCCAACGCCTTCTTTCAGGGTTGGGGCTGGCCCCCCTGCTCCAAGCTGCTCACCAGCTGGTATTCCCGCAGCGAGCGGGGCGTCTGGTGGTCGGCCTGGAACACGGCCCACAACGTGGGCGGGGCGCTCATTCCCCTCATCGTCAGCACCATAGCTCTGCAGCACGGCTGGCGCTACGGCATGATAGTGCCCGGCGTCATCGCCATTCTGGCCGGGCTGTTCTTGTGCTGGCGACTGCGAGATACCCCGAGCGCCATGGGGCTGCCAACGGTCGGGGAGTGGCGCCAGGATGCCATGGAGCTGGCCCAGCAGACTCAGGATGCCGGCCTCTCCCATCGCCAGATCTTGCGCAAATACGTGCTTGGCAATCCCTACATCTGGCTGCTTGCCTGCTGCTACGTGCTGGTCTATGTGGTGCGCACCGCCATCAATGACTGGGGCAATCTCTACATGACGGAGCAACGCGGCTTCAATCTGATGAGCGCCAACTCGGCTATCTCGATGTTCGAGGTGGGGGGCTTTATCGGTGCCCTGGTGGCGGGCTGGGAATCGGACAAGCTGTTCAACGGCAATCGCGGGCCGATGAACCTCATCTTCGCGGTGGGGATACTGCTGGCGGTGGGGTCGCTGTGGCTGATGCCCTTCTTCAGCTATGTGATGCAGGCAGCCTGTTTCTTCACCATAGGTTTCTTCGTGTTCGGCCCCCAGATGCTGATCGGCATGGCGGCAGCCGAGTGCTCCCATAAAAACTCGGCGGGGGCCGCCACCGGCTTCGTCGGCCTGTTTGCCTACATGGGGGCGGCGCTGTCGGGTTATCCGCTGGCCAAGGTGATGGAGATCTGGCACTGGAACGGCTTCTTCGTGGTGATCTCGGTCGCGGCAGGGGTCTCGGCCCTGTTGCTGCTCCCCTTCCTCAAGGCCCAGGCACCACGCCCTCTCGCCGCAGAAGCAGTATGAGCCAGCCCCTTCAGGCCAGTCGGCAGATGCGGTTCTTGCCCTCTCGCTTGGCCTGATAAAGGGCGCCATCGGCCTGGCTGAACAGGGTATCGAAATGCCAGTCGTGCTGGCAGCGCGCCAGCCCCATGCTGACCGTGATGTGGATCCCGCTCAGATCCAGCGCCGCCAGATCCTGCAATATCCGTTCGCAGCGTGCCTGCTGGGCTTGTTCATCCTCTCTGGGTAGCAGCAAGACAAACTCTTCCCCGCCAAAACGGCTGGCCACCAGCTCAGGCTGAGCGCCGAGATAGGCGCCTACCGCCTCCAGCACCCTGTCCCCTATCTCGTGGCCATGGCGATCATTGACCTGCTTGAAGTCATCCAGATCCAGTACGGCCAGCGCGCCGAACTCGCCAATCCGCCGATCTCCCATCTGCTCCATGAAACCGCGCCGGTTCAACAGACCTGTCAGGGAGTCATGGCTGGCCTGCTGACGCAGGGCCAGGGCCCGGTACTGGGTGCAGACCAGCAGCACCCCGAAGGTGGAGAGGTAACTGCCCATCAACATGGAGAGAAAGGGCAGCACGTTGACCCCGCTCTGATCCATCAGCACCCTGGCATCCCCTTCCAGCAGGAAGCCCATCCGCATCAGGTTGAAGCCATAAAGCAGGATATTGACCACGGTGAACACCAGCACAGCCGGCAGGTAGGCGGGATAGCCGTGTCGCCAGATGAGAAAGACGATCACGGCCCCCAAAACCATGTAGCTCAGACAGGCCAGCAATACCCGGGGCGCCATATGGTCGTTGAACAAGATGCTCCAGCTCAGGATCAGCACATAGACCAGCATGAACAGCGCGCTTGCCCCCCAGCTGAGAGGCTTGCCGAAGAAGCGTTGCAGTGCCAGCGGCATCAGGGCGATACAGACGGTGATCAGCAGATTGGCCAGCCAGATCCCCGCCAGATTGGGCATGAAGGCCTGCAGGGAGAAGAGACTCTGGGCCGCCAGGGCGCACAGGCTCGACCACCACCAGAATCCGAGTCCGGGGATCTCCCTGTGGGTCAACCATATGATGGAAAGGGTGATAAAACCGAGGCTGTAGCCACCCAGGGCCATGACCATGAGGGTGAATACATCCAGCTTGAGCAGTATTGAGGCGTCCATACCCGTGCCACTAAACGAAGGTAACTGAGTATATTTGAAGCGCAAAACAAGACCCAGTGGTGTCTGACTAAATCCTCAATAAAAGTTCACGTATTGCATAAAAATCCGCTAAATATGCTCCATTAGAATCCCAACCGTGTCGCAGTTGAGAAAGTGAGTAACGTTTGGCACTGCCGATGACGAGGCCGGATGTAACAAAGTGTCCCGCTGGCATTTTGGACTTGAACCCGCTCCATTAGATAGATATGTTGTTTTCGTGTGATTTTATGAGTGCAGTCACGGGGGAAAAGCGTCACTAACCTGTTGAGTCATCTGGCACAATCGGAATTTGGTACATTTTTCACTCAGCACACAGAAAATGGAATCTCATATGGGGCTTTTGCCTCAACCAAGACAATAATCCTGTCTTGCCTGTTGCCGGATGCAGCAGTCTCTTGTGCCACGGAGTCGCACGGGATCAGGTTCAAGGCCGAACACACCACCGACAGAGACGTCACTTATGATCAAAAAACTCATTCTCTCTACCTTGCTGCTGTGCGGGCTCGCCAACGCCGCCGCCCCTGCCTCCACCCTGGATGCCGTGCTCGATCGCGGCGTGCTGAGAGTCGGTTTCGACGCCGGCTATCAACCCTTTGAAATGACCAACAAGCAGGGCCAGTACATCGGCTTTGACGTGGATCTCGCCAAGATGGTCGCCAAGGAGATGGGCGTCAAGGTGGAGTTCGTCAACACCGCCTGGGATGGCATCATACCTGCGCTGCTGACCGACAAGTTCGACGTCATCATGGGCGGCATGACAGTCACCCCCCAGCGCAACCTGAGGGTCAACTTTGCCGATCCCTACATAGTCGTGGGCCAGACCATAGTGCTGCGCAAGGACAAGGCCGGCGAGATCAAATCCTTCAGCGATTTGAACGATCCCAAGTACAAAATCGCGGTCAAGCTCGGCACCACAGGCGAGCAGGCGGTCAAACGTCTGATCCCCAAAGCGACCCTGCTGCAGTTTGAAACCCAGGATGACGCCAAGCTGGAAGTGATCAACGGCAAGGTCGATGCCTTCGTCTATGACCTGCCCTACAACGCCATCTTCGCTTCCCAGAATACCGGTGCCGTTGTGCACCTGGACAAGCCGTTCACCTTCGAACCCCTGGCCTGGGCCATCCGCAAGGGCGATCAGGACACCCTCAACTGGTTCAACAATTACCTGCGCCAGATCAAGGGCGATGGCAGCTACGACCGCCTCTACAAGAAGTGGTTCGAATCCAACGCCTGGCTGAATTAGCTCAAGTAACCTCGCAAGGGGCGGCCTGCCGCCCCTTCACGCAGATCCCCACACAATAACTACAAAGAGGTTGCGACAGTGCACAACCCAACAAGACAGATGGAAAAACAACCCAACCAGTTGCTCTGGCACGGAGTCTTCCTGCTGATGCTGCTGGCTGCCGTATTCGGCATCTATAAAGCGGTTCAGTCCGTGGATTACACCTGGCGCTGGGAGCGAATTCCCCAATACATCGCCTACCAGGCGGAGCAGAACAACCTGGCCGAATTTGACGGCACAGTGATCGCCGGCACCACCAGCGCCGAGCAGGGCAAACTGTTCCTGCAAAATGATCTCGACCCCAATCAGCGACAGGCCATTGCCAGCACAGGGGTGAAGGTCACCGAAGGGGACACCATTTTCCGGGGCGATACCCTGGATACCGAACTCACCTGGACCGCGGGCCCCATCGCCTGGGGTGTCTGGGTCACTGTCAAGCTCTCCCTGGTGGCAGGGGTGTTTGCCATCCTGCTCGGCACCCTGGCAGGGCTGGCCCGCCTATCACCCAACCCGGCCCTGCGCAATCTGGCGGTCACCTATGTGGAGCTCATTCGCGGCACGCCACTGCTGGTGCAGATCTTCATCGTCTATTTCTTTATCGGCACTGTGCTGAACCTGGACCGTTTCACCGCCGGGGTGGCGGCACTGGCCGTCTTTACCGGCGCCTATGTGGCCGAAATCGTGCGCGCCGGCATCAGCTCCATTCACAAGGGGCAGATGGAGGCCGGTCGCAGCCTGGGGCTCACCTCGGCCCAGACCATGCGCTACGTCATTCTGCCGCAAGCCTTCAAGCGGGTGCTGCCACCGCTGGCAGGCCAGTTCATCAACCTCATCAAGGACTCCTCCCTGGTGTCTGTCATCTCCATCACGGATCTCACCAAGGCGGGGCGTGAGGTGGTCAGCTCCACCTTCAGCCCGTTCGAGGTGTGGTTCACCGTGGCCCTGCTCTATCTGGTCTTGACCGGCACCCTCTCTTTTCTGGTGCGTCGTCTGGAGGTGAAATATGCACGCAGCAACTAAGCCTGATCCCATCATAAAAGCCAGCGGAGTGGAGAAGATCTACGCCGGGGGTGTGCACGCCCTGAAGAACGTCAGCACGGAAGTCGCCGAAGGAGAAGTGGTGGTGATCGTCGGGCCGAGCGGCTCGGGGAAATCCACGTTTCTGAGAACCCTCAACCAGCTGGAAACCATCAACGACGGCAACATAGTGGTCGATGGCATCTGCCTGACCGAGCCCGGTGACGTCAACAAGCTGCGGGAAGAGGTGGGCATGGTGTTCCAGTCCTTCAACCTCTTCCCCCACCTGAACGTACTGGACAATATCTGCCTGGCGCCACAGAAGGTGCGCGGGTTGTCGCGCAATGACGCGCGGGACAGGGCCAAGGCCCTGCTGCTGAAAGTGGGATTGTCGAACAAGGCCGAGAGCTATCCGTCCCAGCTATCCGGCGGCCAGCAACAGCGGGTAGCCATCGCCCGGGCGCTTGCCATGCAGCCGCGCATCATGCTGTTTGACGAGCCCACCAGCGCCTTGGACCCCGAGATGGTGGGCGAGGTACTGGACGTCATGAAGGGGCTGGCTCGCGAGGGCATGACAATGGTGGTGGTGACCCACGAGATGGGCTTCGCCCGCGAGGTGGCGGACAGGGTACTGTTTATGGAAAACGGCGAGCTGCTGGTGGATGAAAAGCCCACCGACTTCTTTGACAATCCCCCCTCCCCGCGCCTGCGCCAGTTCCTGAGTCAGGTGCTCTGACGCTGACAGCCGTAGAAAGTAGAAGAGGGAGCCCATGGCTCCCTCTGTTTTTCCAGCACGGACTTGGCCTGCCATCTTAATAGGGCTGGATCCTGCAGCAACACAGGGCCAGGTACTTCGTCCCTGCCAAATCTCGTAGCCATCTTATTTGTCACATGAAAACAAATGCTTACCCTAATGCTTTCCATAAGTCCGTCACCAGATGGCGGTGCAATATGTTAATGAAATTTTAAATCCATTCGGTATGCTGGAACACAACTGGTCAAACCGGACGCTCGACATGGATGTGCAACTGCTGCTGCTTTATCTCTCCCCCGTCTTTTTGGCATTTGTCGGCTGGGAGATGCTTTACCTGCGCAAGCACGGGGCGGCCTTTCCCACCGCCACCTACCAGTGGAAGGATCTCTTCGCCAACGCCACCCTGGCCCTGATGCATCAGGGGGGTGACGCACTGACGGCCATCGCCATCGCTTACCTGTATGACGCCCTGTGGGGCTGGCGGCTGTTCGACATAGAACTCAATCTCTGGAGCATCTTGCTGCTGTTCCTGCTGCAAGATTGCTGTTACTGGCTGTTCCACTTTGCCAGCCACCATGTGCGCTGGCTGTGGGCCTCCCAAGTGGTGCATCACAGCTCGGAGCGGCTCAACCTCTCCACCGCCTTTCGTCAGAGCCTGATGTACCCCGTCTCGGGCATGTGGCTGTTCTGGGTCCCCATGATCCTCATCGGCTTCCCGCCCCAGGCCGTGGTGGCGACCGTGCTGCTCAGCCTGGGTTTTCAGTTCTTCGTTCACACCCAGGTGGTGGGCAAGCTCGGCTGGCTTGAGTGGATCTTCAATACCCCCTCCCACCACAGGGTGCACCACGCCAGCAACGCCAAATACATAGACCGCAACTTCGCCGGCGTGCTCATCATCTGGGATCGGCTGTTTGGCACCTTTGTGGAAGAGGATCCCGCCGAGCCATGCCGCTTTGGCATCACCAAACCGGTTCGCAGCTTCAATCCGCTCACCCTCACCTTCCACGAGTGGCGCGACATGCTGCGCGAGGCCCGTGGCCTGCCATGGTCAGAGAAGCTCAAGGTGCTGTTTGGCAAACCGGCCGGCCCCGGCAGCGCCTGAGCCCGGGAACAAAGCAAAAAAGAGAGCGCCATCAGGGCGCTTTATCATTTTACAAGGATCACTTATCCCCTTCATGGAGAGGCAAATGACCAGAGTGCGGGAATGAGGCTCACCAGAGTTATCCCGGCCAGCAGCCGCTCGCGACCACTGAGCCGCTGATGGTCACCAAGCTGTCGGCGACTGTAGAGAAACAGCAGCAGGCCCGGCCCGTAGAGCAGCAAGGAGAGCAGCAGGTATTCCACACCGGCGGCATAGAGCAGCCAGAGGCCGTAACCGCTCGACACCAGCGCCACAGTCCGCATCAGGCCATTGCCCTCACCACTCAAAGAAAGCTTGAGCAAGAAGAGGCCGATCAGCAGATAGGGCACCAGTATCATGGAGGTGGAGATGAGCAGCAGGTTGGTATACCCCTTACCGAGCAGCCACACCAGCAGCAGGCAGCCCTGCACCGTCAGGCTGGTGAGCCACAGCGACGCTATGGGGGTGCCGTTGCGATTCTGGCGCCGGAAGATGGCCGGGAAGGCGCCGTGGCGGGCAGCGCTGAAGGGCACCTCGGCCGAGAACAGGGTCCAGCTCACGTAAGAAGCGAGCACAGAGACGATGAGGCCGACACTGATCAGCACCTTGCCCCAGGAGCCTGTCATCTGGGCCATCAGCCCCGCCATGGAGGGATTGGGCAGGGCCGCGAGCTCGGGGCGACTCAATATCCCCAGCACCAGCACAGAGATGAGCACATAGAGCAGCAGCGCCAGCACCACGCCGAGCACTGTGGCCGTGCCCACGTCCCGCTTGTTCCTGGCGCGGGCCGACAAGACGGCGGCCCCTTCGATGCCGGTAAAGACCCAGAGGGTGATCAACATGGTGTTGCGCACCTGCTCGGAGACCGGCACAGCAAGCGTGCTGCCCCCCTGATCCGCCCCGAAGGTCACAGGGTCGAACCAGTAGCAGGCGAACAGGATGAACAACAGCAGCGGCAGGCTCTTGGCCAGGGTCGCCACCAGATTGAACAGGGCCGCCTGCTGCACGCCACGGGCCACCAGCAGATGCACTGCCCAGAGGATGCAGGACTCGCCGATAAAGGCCGCCAGGGTATTGCCATCGCCAAACCAGATGTGTTCAGGGGTATCGACGAAGCTGCCAAGGGCGGCGAACGCGATCACCAGGTAACCCACCACACCTATGGTGGCGCACAGCCAGTAGCCCCAGGCGGAGAAGAAACCCACCAGATCGCCAAAGCCTGCGCGGGCATAGCTGTAGATGCCGCCATCGAGATCCGGTCTTAGCCGCGACAGGTAGAGAAAACTCGCGGCGAGTGCCAGTATGCCCACCCCGGTCACACCCCAGCCGATCAGCACGGCGCGGGCACCGGCCACCTCGGCCATGTTCTGGGGCAGGCTGAAGATGCCCGCCCCCACCATGGAGCTGAACACCAGCGCAGTGAGGGACCAGAGGCCTATTTTGCTCTCTTTCATATGATCTCCTTAGCGCAGCCTGCTGGCCAGTGCCTGAATATGCTCGGGGCCTATGCCGCAGCAACCGCCGATGAGAGAGGCCCCCACGGCACGCCAGCGCTCGGCCCAGCCGAGGTAATCCAGAGGCCCAAGATCGGCGCGGATCTCGTCCAGCCCGTCGTTGGCGGTCGCCTCTTTTGGCTGGGGCGGAAAGGCATTAGCGTAGGCGCCGAGGCGAATATCCCCTCGACCCAGCGCCTGCAAGCTGTCACCGGCCACCGTCAGCGCGGCCTCGATCACCTCGGGCTGACAGCAGTTGAACAGGATGGCGTCCACCCCGGCCGATGCCAGTGCAGTGACGGCATCCGCCACCCGCTCACCGGAACGAAGCGCAGGCTCGCTGCCTGGCGCTTCATCTTCCAGGGTGAAGGAGACCCAGAACGGCTTGCCATCCTGTGGCAACAGCGCCTTGAGGGCCAGCGGCTCGGCAATCAGGCTCATGGTTTCGGCCAGCCAGATATCCACATGGGGCGTCAGCGCCCGAATGAGCGGTGTGGCCAGCTCGCCCACTCTGTCCGCCTCGAACAGGTCGGCGCGGTAGGAGCCAAACAGTGGCGGCAGGGATCCTGCGACCTGCACCGAGCCCGGTTGCTCATTGGCAACCTCACGGGCCAGCTGGCCAGCCAGCGCGGCCAGCGCTTCCCCTTCGGCGGCAAATCGCTCGGCACCGATATGAAACGGCACCAGGGCATAACTGTTGGTGGTGATGACACGGGCACCGCTCGCCACATAGGCCTGATGTACTTCGCGCACCGTCTGTGGTGCCTCCATCAGCGCCAGCGCCGACCATTCAGGTTGGCGAAAGGGCGCCCCTCGCCGTGCCAGCTCGCGTCCCATGCCACCATCCAGTACCCACAATGCCTGTGTTTCCATCTGTCGTGTCTCTTTGTTGTTCTGTGTTTGTCTGTTTTGTCGATTTGCAGCTTTTTTGCGCTGCCATGCACTCTTTAGCGTTGCTCTGCGGCTGTGCGTCGCCGGGCCTCATCGTGGTGAGGTATCCCTATCGACACCAGCCATAAAAACATATAGATGTTTAGATGGCTAAAACAAGATAAAGCAAAGCAGTGCAGGCGGCAATCGGTATCAACAGAAATCAGAACGCAAAGATGAGGAAAGGTAGAAATGAGTGAGGCCACCCAAGGGTGGCCTCACTGCTGTCTGGTTAGCTGGCGGTTTAACGCCCTGCCAGCACTCGCTTGATCTGCTTGGTCCAGTCAGAGACCCGCCCCTGCTGGGGCAATCCCTGCCAGATCTGCGCCCACTGGGCCGGGCTCAGAGGGCGACCGAGACGACGCTGCACACCGGCATAGAGATAGTCGTGGGCAGTGGTGGCCGCCTGGGTCGAGGTGAGAAACTTGGAGACAGGGTCGGTCAACCGCACATCCCGCATGCCGAGCAGCGGATAGTCGCTGTGCACCGCCGCCAGCATGGTTTCACGCATGGCAGATTCGATGTAACCACGGGCAAACAGGGCGGTTACCGACTCCAGGGATCCCTGATCCGGGCCGTGATACTCCTCATCAAAGACCGGACTTGGCTCCACTACGGCGCTTTGTACCACGGCATCGGGATCGGATTGCGGCACCACTTCTGCCTTGGCGGCAACCGGTTTGGCAACGACAACCGCCTTGCGGGGGGCGCTCTGACTGCAAGCGCCCAGCGCCAGGGCAAGCGCCACACAGGCCAGCGCACGGGAATGAGACTGCATCTTCATGACTCCTTGGTAGCTCCTTTACGATTCCTGAGCGGACTTGTCGGTCACTATGGGTTCAACCCGAGTGACCAGCAGCTGGTCGATCTTGTAGCTGTCGATATCCACGACTTCAAATTTGTAGCCCGCGTATTTGACCGAGTCGGTACGCTTGGGGATCTTGCGCAGCATGAACATGATGAAACCGGCGATGGTCTCGTAGTTCTGGCTATCCGGAAACGCCTCTATGTCGAAGGCCCGCATCACGTCAGAGATGGGGGTGACACCATCCACCAGCCAGGAATTTTCATCCCGCTGCACAATCTGCTCTTCCACTACGTGGGTGGCCCACTCACCCATGACGGTACTCATCAGGTCGTTCATGGTGACTATCCCCACGACCAGGGCGTACTCGTTCATCACAACGGCGAAGTCACCCCTGTGGTTCTTGAAGTATTCCATCGCCTCGTAGAGGTTGAGGGTATCGGGAATGATGATGACGTTCTGCACCAGGGAGCCGCTGTTGAGATCTATGCTCTGGCCGCTGATGACGCGGATCAGCAACTCTTTGGCATCGACGAAGCCCTTGATGCTGTCGAGGTTGTGGTCACAAACCAGGAACTTGTTGTGGGGGTGCTCGGCGATCTTGGCCTTGATGCTCTCTTCACCCTCTTGCAGGGTGAAGTAAATCAGGCTCTCCCGCGCCGTCATGGCGGAGGTCACGCCGAGGGACTGCAACTCGAACACGTTTTCGATGAGCTGATGCTCTTCGCGCTGAATAACGCCCGCCTCGGCGCCGGCATCCATCACCGCATAGATATCGTCGGAGGTGATCTCGTCGTTGCGTATCATGGAGACCCGCAGCAGACGGAACAACGCATTCGCCATGCCATTGAAGAACCACACCAGCGGCATCAGCAGGGTCACGCACAGCAGCATGGGGCGAACCACCACAACGGCGATCCGCTCCGGCATGGTCATGGCCAGGCGCTTGGGCATCAGGTCGGCGATCAGGATAAACATGCCGGTGACGAACACGAAGGAGGCGGCAGAACTTATCTGGCCCAGCCAGGGGCCCTGATAGAAGCCGGAGATGAACCCCTTGATGGCCGGATTCAGGGCAGACTCGCCCAGGATACCGCCCAGGATGGCGACTGTGTTGAGGCCAATTTGCACCACGGTAAAGAAATTACCCGGCTGGGCCTGCAGTGCCAGCACCTTGGCGGCATGGCGGTTCCCCTCATCGGCCATCACCTGCAATTTGATCTTGCGGGAGGCGGCGAGGGAGATCTCGGAAAGGGAGAAGAACACACTGCCGGCAACCAGCAGCATCAGAAGAAATATACTATCGGCAAAACTCATGATTAACCTATTGCTACACCCGCCTTAGCACAAGACGGCAAACTGGGCCTGGGAGACCAGACCGTGAGTCCATCCGGAACTCACACAGGGGGCATATTCTAGCAGAAAACCGCTATCCGGGTGGCGATATCTTGCTCTGACATGCAGTGCAACAAAAAAGGCGCGAAACGCGCCTTTTTATTCATTTCATCAGCTCTTGCCAAGCAGATCGCTCAGCTCGTCAGCCTTGGTGTGGCGAACGTCCTTGCCCTTGACGTAGTAAACGATGTACTCGCAGATGTGCTGGCAGCGATCGCCGACCCGCTCGATGGCACGCGCCGCCCACAGTACATTGAGTACCTGGGGGATGGTGCGCGGATCCTCCATCATGTAGGTCATCAGCTCGCGGATGATGGACTCGTACTCCCGATCTACCTTGTCATCTTCCTTGTAGACGGCGATGGCCGCCTCCAGATCCATGCGGGCAAACGCATCGAGCACGTCGTGCAGCATCTTGATGGTGCGGCGCCCCATGTTCTCGAGCGACACCAGCGGCGGCTGTGGCTTGTTGGCGTTGTCGGTCAGCATGCGGGCTATCTTGTCCGCCACGTCGCCGATGCGTTCCAGATCCGTGATGGTCTTGATGATGGCCATCACCAGACGCAAGTCGGACGCAGTGGGCTGACGCTTGGCGATGATGCGGGTGCACTCTTCGTCGATGGCCACTTCCATGGCGTTGACCTTGTGGTCATTGGCCACTATCTTGCGCGCCGCATCCAGATCCTGATCGTGGATGGCGGCAATGGCATCGGTAAGCTGTTGCTCCACCAGACCGCCCATCACCAACACCTGATTGCGCACATTCTCAAGCTCGGCATTGAACTGACCGGAGATGTGTTTATTGAGGTTCATATTGTCCATACAAATAATCCTTGATGCTCCGATTATGCCTTAGCCGTTGAACGGGCCGGTAATCTGTTTATTGAGGTTCATCCTGTTCCCCTCCTTATCCGTAACGGCCTGTGATGTAATCTTCGGTCTTTTTCTTGGCCGGTGTGGTGAAGATGGTGTTGGTGTTCGAGTACTCGATGAGCTCGCCCATGTACATGAACGCCGTCTGATCCGACACCCGAGCCGCCTGCTGCATGTTGTGGGTCACGATCACCACGGTAAACTGGCTTTTGAGCTCGTTGATCAGCTCCTCGATGGTGAGGGTGGAGATGGGGTCCAGCGCAGAAGTGGGTTCATCCAGCAACAAGACTTCCGGCTCGATGGCGATGGCCCGTGCAATCACCAGACGCTGCTGCTGACCACCGGAGAGACCGAATGCATTGTCATGCAGTCGATCCTTCACCTCTTCCCACAGGGCAGCGCCACGCAGTGAACGCTCGGCCGCCTCGTCCAGGGTGCGTCTGTCGTTGATGCCCTGCAGCCGCAGACCATAGACCACGTTCTCGTAGATTGACTTGGGGAAGGGGTTCGGACGCTGGAACACCATGCCGACCTGACGACGCAGGGCGGAGACATCCACTCCCTTGTCATAAATGTTGTGGCCGTGCAGCTGGATTTCGCCCTCGATGCGGCAGATCTCCACCAGATCATTCATCCGGTTGATACAGCGCAACAGGGTCGACTTGCCGCAGCCGGACGGACCTATGAAGGCCGTCACCTGCCCCTTCGGGATCTTCATGTTGACGTTGAACAGCGCCTGCTTGTTGCCGTAGTACAGGTTGAGATCCTTCACCTCCAGCGCTGTCTGCTCCGGGCTCAGGTTGAGCAAGTCCAGCGCCGTGTGCTGGGTGGATGCGGTCGTTACGTTGATCATCTGTTACCTCAAATCAGTCTGTGGTGGCCGACAAATTCATGTTCCGGCAACCGTCATGCTTGGGTGGTGAGGGATGGCGGCACGCTCTTTGGCCGCACATCACTTACCTCAATATCAGTCTTGGATAGCCGGATTAATCTTCCAGCGACCGGAATTTTTCACGCAAATGGTTACGAATGCCTGTGATGTCAGTCAGGTTCATGCTGTTCATCCATTGCCTAAACACCAGTCTGGACTGCCGCATCAATGTTCCAAAGAGCGGAATTTTTCACGCAAGTGGTTACGAATGCCGATGGCCGTCAGGTTGAGGCCGACGATCACCGTCACCAGCAGGAACGAGGTGGCATACACCAGCGGTCGCGCCGCTTCGACGTTCGGACTCTGGAATCCCACGTCGTAAATGTGGAAGCCCAGGTGCATGAACTTGCGCTCCACGTGCAGGTACGGGAAGTTGCCATCCATCGGCAGGGTCGGCGCCAGTTTCACCACCCCCACCAGCATCAGCGGAGCCACTTCACCTGCGGCCCGTGCGATCGCCAGGATAAGGCCGGTCATGATGGCCGGGCTCGCCATGGGCAACACGATACGCCACAGTGTCTCGGCCTGGGTGGCACCCAGCGCCAGCGAACCCTGACGGATGGTGCTCGGGATCCGGGCCAGCCCCTCTTCGGTGGAGACGATCACCACCGGCAGGGTCAGGATGGCCAGGGTCAGCGCAGACCAGATGACACCAGGTGAGCCAAAGGTCGGGCTTGGCAGCGCCTCCGGGTAGAACAGCTGATCCAGCGAACCGCCCAGGGTATAGACAAAGAAGCCAAGACCAAACACGCCGTAAACAATGGAGGGCACGCCCGCCAGGTTGATCACCGCGATGCGGATGATCTTGGTCAGGCTGTTCTTGCCCGCATATTCGTGCAGGTAGACAGCCGCCACCACGCCGAGCGGCGTGACAATGATCGCCATCAGGAACACCATGAAGACGGTGCCGAAGATGGCCGGGAAGACGCCGCCCTCTGTGTTGGCCTCGCGGGGATCATCGGAGACAAACTTGCCAATCTGGTGGAACCAGTGACCCACCTTGGCCGGCAGGCTCATGTCATTGGGCCATACCACATCCAGTACCTTGGACATGGGCATGGTCACCAGCTCACCTCGCATGTCCTTGACCGTAATGGAGTCTCTGTCTGCCTGGGCTCGCAGGGAGAAAAGATCCTTCTCCAGCACCTGATAGCGATCGTTTAGCGCCTGACGTTCTTCAGCCAGCTGGGCTTTAAGCTGATCGGTCAGCTTGTCATCCAGCTCGGCCTTGCGCTCCTTGAGACGCAGCCGCTCCAGCTGGTAGTTGATGCTGCCTATGTACCCTTTTTGCAAATCGTCAGCCTGTTCGGACAGATCGTTGGCACGGGCCAGTACCCGTTGCAGCGCGGGATGCAGATCCTCGCTCAGTGCCTGTCCATCCTCTTTCACCCCGACGATATAACCGTAGAAGTTGCCGTTGGTGGCACGCTCCACCATGGCGAGCTCGGCCGGCTGGGTACGGGACTTGATGTCGGTCTCCAGCACCCAGCGAAAATCGAGGTCGACGAATTCGCGCTTGCCGGTCTTGACCAGATAGCGGGTCAGTTGCTCACGAGTTTCCCCTTCCAGGGGCAGACCCGCGGCGCGCAGCCGCTCCACCGGCACCAGTTCACGGTCGTTTATCTCGCCAATCAGCACGCTCTTGTTGCCGCTGGCATCTTCAATCTGCCACTCATAGATGGGGTGAGGCCAGAAATAGACCAGACCACGCCAGCCGATGAGCAGCAACAGACCCAGTACCGCTACCAGACTCAGGCTCACTGCACCGCCTGTCATCCAGATCCAGGGGGCCCCTGATTTAAACCACTTACCCATTGTCGATTCCTTGCCCGTTACATGGAGCTGTATTTTTCACGCAACCGCTGACGCACGAACTCGGCCAGGGTGTTGAACATAAAGGTGAATACAAACAGGACGAAGGCCGCGAGGAACAACACCCGATAGTGGGAGCTGCCCACTTCCGACTCCGGCATCTCCACCGCAATATTGGCGGCCAGGGTACGCAGTCCCTGGAACATGGAGAAGTCCATGATGGGGGTATTGCCTGTTGCCATCAGCACTATCATGGTCTCGCCCACGGCGCGACCAAGGCCCATCATCACCGCCGAGAAGATGCCCGGGCTGGCGGTGAGGATCACCACCCGGCTCAGGGTCTGCCACGGCGTGGCGCCCAGTGCCAGCGACCCCTGAGTCAGATGCTTGGGCACGGAGAAGACGGCGTCTTCAGCGATGGAGAAAATGGTGGGAATGACCGCAAAGCCCATGGCGATACCGACCACCAGGGAGTTGCGCTGGTCAAACTTGACGCCCATTTCATGGGTCAGCCAGATACGGGAATCGCCGTGCATGAAGGCGTTCTCGATGAGAGGGCTCAAAGAGAAGGCGCCCCAGCCAATCAACAGCAGCACAGGAATGAGCAGGATGGCATGCCACCCTTCCGGCAACCAGGACTTGCTGCGCTCGGGCAGATAGTTCCATACCAGCGCGGTCAGCAGCATCCCCATCGGCAACAGGACAAGCAGCAGCACCACGCCGGGCAGTGCCCCTTCGATAATGGGAGCGAGCCAGAGACCAGCCAGGAAACCGAGGATAACGGTCGGCAGCGCCGCCATGATCTCGACCGTCGGCTTGACGTATTTACGCAGCCCGGCCGACATGAAATAGGCGGTGTAGATGGCACCGGCAACACCGAGCGGCACCGCAAACATCATGGCGTAGAAAGACGCTTTCAGAGTCCCGAACACCAGCGGAACCAGACTCAGCTTGGCCTCAAAATCGTTGCTGGCGGAGGTGGATTGCCACACATACATGGGCTCGGGATAACCCTCGTACCACACCTCTTGCCACAGGGCAGACCAGGTCACCTCGGGGTGATCATTCTCGACCGCAAACAACTTGAAGGTGTCGCCCTGCTGCATCAGCAGCACGTTGTGGCGGGGCGAGATGGCCAGTGCCGACAGCATGCCCCCCTCCACCTTCTCGCTCAGCAGCTTGGTCTCGCCAGTGGCGTGGAAGAAGCTGATGGTGCCATCCTTGCCTGCGCTGATGAAGCCCTTGCGAAAGTGCTCAGGAGTCAGCAAATCCACAGGGCCATCGCCTTTGAAATCACGGATCTGGGTGAACTGGCGCTTGCCATCCTTGGCCACTTCGAACCATTGGGAGATGACACCATTGTCGTTACCCACCAGCAAAGAGGAGGCACCGGCGAGCAGCTCGACCCGGGTCACGTTGGCATTGGGGGCATTGATCTCCATGACGTTGCGCAGGGAGATGTCATTGAGGTTGTGGATGTCGTAGACAGAGAGGCGGTTAGCCTCACGCACGAACAAAATGCGCAGATTGGGGGTCAGCAGCATTTGATCCACATGACGCGGCAAGGAGGGGATGCTGTAGTTCTGGGCGCTCCACTCCACTTCACCCGAGATGAAATTCTCCTCGCCACTCATCACCGTCATCACGCCGCGGCCATCTTCGGTCACGGCGGCGGTGGCCATCTTGTCCTTGGTGGCCTCAAATACCATCAGCTGCAGCGCCTTGCCTTGGGGATCGATCACCACGGGCTCTTCGCCGAAGGGATATTTCAGGCTGGGCTCGATGACCCGCACATCATTGGGATAGGAAACCTTGAAATAGGGTTGCATCACCAGGGCTTTGCCATCGGCAAACCCGTAGGCGATGAGCTTCTGGCCCGGCGCCGGGCTGGTGACCGTCGTGATGTCACCGGCAACCTGAGCCTGACCAATGGCCTGCCCCACCTTGACCTTGCCATCCGCCTGAATGGCAAAGAAGTTGACCAGCCCCTTGTCGCTGAAGCGATAGCCGATCTCGTTCTGCTCTTCCATCCCGAGCCAAGCTGTCTTGCCTTCAATGGGCAGGCTGAACGACGTGGTCGGCTCCATGGTGGCGCCGTTGAAAATGGGTTTCACCACATAAAGCAGATAGAAAAAAATGAGCAACAGGGCCACCAGCACCAGAGCACCACCAGTGGTGACTCCGTACTTGGCCAACTTATCCTTGATCCGGCGTTTTCTACTGCCCGCCATGACCAGGTTGATCGATTCCGATGACATGCAAGACCTCAATGTGAGCTAGGCTTGGCGGCATTATATGGCGGTTGCATGACAGTTTTGTTACATCAAAGCCCCTTGAGCAGAGCTTATTTTCGAAGAGGAAAAGGACCACATTTTTTGGCAAGAAACAGATTCAACCATCTGTTTTATATGAAAATATATTGAATGGTGAGAAGCAGGACGCGGCAAAAGTCGCCCCCGCTTGCATCAAGAAGAAGAGTCGGTCGCTTGTTGCAGCGCCTGTCTGGCTGCCTTTTTCTCGGCGCGGCGGCGCTTGAAGAAGGCCGAGAGCTGAGCCGAGCAGGCATCTGCCAACACCCCCCCCGTCAACGACACTCTGTGGTTGTGGCGGGGGTCCTGCAAAATATCGAATACGGAACCTGCCGCTCCCGTTTTGAGATCCCGCGCCCCGAACACCACCCGCTTGACCCGGCTGTGAATGAGGGCACCGGCGCACATGCAGCAAGGCTCCAGCGTCACATACAGCACGGTATCTATCAGACGGTAGTTTTCCAGTCGGGCACCGGCTGCGCGGATCGCCATGATCTCCGCATGGGCACACGCATCATGCTCGCTGATGGAGCGATTCCCCCCCTCACCGACCACTTCGTCTCCCAGCACCAGCACGGCACCGACCGGGATCTCGCCGATCCCCTCGGCCCGGGCTGCCAGTGCCATGGCATGGCGCATCCAGCGCTCATCCTGCTCTGCTTGCTGTGCTGTCTGGCTCAGGGATACTGCGGCTGCTGATGGTTCCACCCCTTGCTCCTCTCTCGATTGGTTGTTCATGACCGATTGGTTGTTCATGACGGCTTGCCCTGCATGTGACTGCGCCCATCAGAGCTTGCCTGCGCCTGGAACAGGCACCACACCTGCGGTTGCTGGCGCCTTGACCACAGTCGCCAAGCTAGCCCTGCGGCGCAATTTTTCCACCGCAATACGGGGCGGCGATTATGCCAAATCTCCGTGGCCGGCCCAAGCAGCATCTTGAGTGAGCAATAAAGAAGCAATCGACATCTCACTGATAAAAAAGGAGTTGCACCAACAGATTCATATCATTAGACTCCCTTTCGTCAGCTCGAACTGACCTCGTCGGTGTGTAGCGCAGCCAGGTAGCGCATCTGCATGGGGTGTAGAGGGTCGGAGGTTCGAATCCTCTCACACCGACCATTTTCCCCGAGAAATAGCCCAGTCAAACGACTGGGCTATTTTTTTACCTCCATTTCACTCCAGCCCCTTCATCCTCCTTATGACCCTGGCAGTACTCTGTCCGGCAGGCGCCACCACAGAGCCATCACACATTGGTGGTATATTTTTTATTCAGAATCACTTGAAACCTGTGGCGAGTGTCGCTAGGATACGCGACTTTTCCGCCGGCAATGAAACAGGGAGGTGGGAATCCGGGTGATGGAGTCACCGACCGGCTTGCAATCCAATGAGGCAAGCACCCATGACGCAAGCAGTTGAATCACAGCCCCACCCAGCCCCCTTGCCACAAGCCGACATCGAACTCGGCGAGCACGAATACGGCACTATAGTGCATCTGGATGTGGTCGATCTCGCGGCGCCGGACGACGAATACTGATCCCGCTCAAGATAGAGTAGAAGAGGAAAAGTGGCCGCTGAAACCTTGGGTTTCGCCACCTTTTTACCTTCCCCGGGGGCCAGGAAGGCCCACTGACACAAATAACAATAAAATGCTGTGTAACTACGATTTATCAGTTTTATCCACTTCCCAACCTCCTCCCCTCATCACCCCAGATAGCAAGCCAAGGTGATACAAACCTACGTTATTGCTCGTCACTTTTCCCCTGCTGACGAGATAAACCCCATTCGCCCCCTCTTCCCCATCCAAGTTTTAAACAAACGTTCAATAGCCAACACTGGCGAGAGCTGAGTATTCACTGAGATCCAAAAAATCATTTCATACAGCCGTTTTCTGAAAGCTTGGAGTAAGGTCGGGATTTGTTTTTGCATTTGTAATTTTATTACGTAATTAGTTACATCCCGAGTATTCAAAACACCGCTGGCCTACACCACCACAGGGGGTAGGAAACCAAGAGCATAACCATCTGCATAGAGCATTTACACCAATCACATAATGTCATTAAAAACATAACCTTAACCATATGTCAGAAACAGGCGTTTTAAAAAAGTGGTTGACGGAGAGGGCAATATTTCGCACCTTATGAATCGTGTTATCCCGTTGTTATGGGAAGCTTGAAAGAACAGGGATCGACTTTAGTCGTAGTTAATTAGTTCAAAATGTAATTCTCAAAGGAGTGAACCCTATGTCGGCACCGGCCCAGACCCACTGTAGCGCCCGTCTGCGCATCCAGGGCGAGATGCTTCCCGAATACGCGCAAATTCTGACGCCGGATGCGGTGGCCCTGGTATCCGAACTGGTGGAACGCTTTGCTCCCCAACGGGGCGAATTGTTGAAACAACGTGTGGCACGCCAGGCCCGTATCGATGGCGGCGAGCTGCCGGACTTTCTGCCGGAAACAGCACATATCCGTGCAGGCGACTGGACGGTGCGCGGTATCCCGGCCGACTTGCAAGACCGCCGGGTAGAGATAACGGGGCCAGTTGAGCGCAAGATGGTCATCAACGCTCTCAACGCCAATGTCGAAGTCTTCATGGCGGACTTCGAGGATTCCCTGGCTCCTGCCTGGAATAAAGTGATCGAGGGTCAAATCAACCTGCGCGATGCGGTCAATGGCACCGTCTCCTACACCAGTCCGGAAGGCAAAGCCTATACCCTGAATTCCAATCCGGCCGTGCTCATCTGCCGGGTACGTGGCCTGCACCTGCCGGAAAAACATGTCACCTTCGATGGGGAGCCCATCCCCGGCGGCCTGTTCGACTTCGCACTCTATTTCCTGCACAACCATCAGGCGCTGCTGGCCAAGGGCTCGGGCCCCTACTTCTATGTGCCCAAGCTGCAAAGTCATCTGGAAGGTCGCTGGTGGAGCGAAGTGTTTGCCTGGACCGAAGACAAGTTCGGTCTGCCCCGCGGCACCATCAAGGCTACCGTGCTGATCGAAACCCTGCCGGCGGTGTTCGAGATGGATGAGCTGCTCTATCAGATGCAGGATCACATAGTCGCGCTGAACTGCGGCCGCTGGGACTACATCTTCAGCTATATCAAGACGCTGAAAGATCATGGGGACAGAGTGCTGCCCGACCGTCAGGTGGTCACCATGGACAAACCCTTCCTCTCAGCCTATTCACGGCTGCTGATCAAGACCTGCCACAAGCGGGGCGCTCTTGCCATGGGCGGCATGGCCGCCTTTATCCCGGCCAAGGATGCCGCCGTCAACGAGCAGGTGTTTGCCAAGGTCAAGGCGGACAAGGAGCGGGAAGCAAGCAACGGCCACGATGGCACCTGGGTCGCCCATCCCGGCCTCGCCGACACCGCCATGGCCGTGTTCAACGCCACCATACCGGCAGGCGCCAAGAACCAGATCGGCGTATTGCGCGAGCAGGATGCACCCATCACAGCCGCCGACCTGCTGGCTCCCTGTGAAGGCGAACGTACCGAAACGGGCATGCGCACCAATATCCGGGTCGCCCTGCAATATCTGGAAGCCTGGATAGGTGGCAATGGCTGCGTGCCCATCTATGGCCTGATGGAAGATGCGGCCACCGCCGAGATCTCCCGCACCTCCATCTGGCAGTGGATCCGCCACGGCAAGAGCCTCTCCAACGGCAAGGTGGTGACCAAAGAGCTGTTTCGCCAGATGCTGGCCGAGGAGCAGGAGGTGGTCAAACATGAAGTGGGCGCCGCCCGCTGGCAAGCAGGACGCTTTGCCGAAGCGAGCGAGTTGATGGAGCAGATCACCTGCGCCGATACCCTGATCGATTTTCTGACGCTGCCCGGTTACGAGCGGCTCTGAACTCCGGGTCTCCCCAGCGGAGCCCGCCAATAACAAGTCAATGGAAACGTGAAATCAATGAAAGAGGGAACTGATATGGCACTGACCCGTGAGCAACAGATCCAGGCTATCGAGAAAGACTGGGCAGAAAACCCCCGCTGGAAAGGGATCAAGCGCGGCTACAGCGCCGAAGACGTGGTGAATCTGCGCGGCAGCTTGCAGCCGGTGCACACCCTGGCTCAGCGCGGCGCCGACAAACTGTGGGAGCTGATCCACGGCAGCGCCAAGAAAGGCTACGTCAACTGCCTCGGCGCCCTGACCGGCGGCCAGGCAGTGCAGCAAGCCAAGGCAGGTATAGAGGCCATCTACCTCTCCGGCTGGCAAGTGGCGGCGGACAACAACTTGTCCTCCACCATGTACCCGGATCAGTCTCTCTATCCGGCCAACTCCGTCCCCTCGGTGGTTGAGCGCATCAACAACTCGTTTGCCCGTGCCGACCAGATCCAGTGGGCCAACAAGGTGGGTCCGCAGGATGCCGGTTTCATCGACTACTTCCTGCCGATCGTGGCGGATGCCGAAGCCGGTTTCGGCGGCGTGCTGAACGCCTTCGAGCTGATGAAGGGGATGATTGAAGCGGGCGCCGCCGGCGTACACTTCGAAGATCAGCTGGCATCGGTCAAGAAGTGCGGCCACATGGGCGGCAAAGTGCTGGTGCCGACTCAGGAAGCGGTGCAGAAGCTGGTTGCAGCACGCCTCGCAGCCGACGTCTGTGGCACCACCACCCTGGTGATCGCCCGTACCGACGCCAACGCGGCGGACTTGCTGACCACGGATGCGGATCCGTACGATTCAGGCTTCCTGACCGGTGAGCGTACCGCCGAAGGTTTCTACAAGGTGCAGGCGGGTATCGAGCAGGCCATCTCCCGTGGTTTGGCTTATGCCCCCTACGCCGACATGGTGTGGTGTGAAACCGCCAAGCCGGATCTGGACGAGGCGCGCAAGTTTGCCGAAGCCATCAAGGCGCAGTACCCGGACACCATACTGGCCTACAACTGCTCCCCCAGCTTCAACTGGAAAAAGAATCTGGACGATGCCACCATCGCCCGCTTCCAGCAGGCGCTCTCTGACATGGGTTACAAGTACCAGTTCATTACCCTCGCGGGTATCCACAATATGTGGTTCCACATGTACGAACTGGCTTACCAGTACGCCCGTGGCGAGGGGATGAAGCACTACGTCGAGATGGTACAAGAGCCGGAATTTGCCGCCGCCAGCCGTGGTTACACCTTCGTTGCTCACCAGCAGGAAGTGGGCACGGGTTACTTCGACAAGGTCACTACCGTCATTCAGGGTGGACAATCTTCAGTAACCGCACTGACGGGTTCGACCGAAGAAGATCAGTTTCACTGATCACGACAGTCGCACAGACAAAAACCCCGGCCTGGTGCCGGGGTTTCTTTTTGGTTTCAATCCGGGTCTTACCCGTACACGCAGCCGCAGCCCGCTCAAAGTTCGAGGATCTCTTTCACAAAGGGGATAGTGAGTTTGCGCTTGGCGCGAAATGAGGCGTTATCGAGCTGATTGAGGGTGGTAAGCAAGGTGCGCATGTCGCGGGAGAGTCTGTTGAGCAGGAAGCGGCCCACATCGATGGGCAATTTGAAGCCCCGCAGCTCGGCACGCAGCTGCAGGGCACTGAGCTTGCCTTCATCATCCAGCTCGTCGAGATGGAAACTCACCCCCCAGTCGAGGCGGGAGGCGAGATCCGGCAGTTGCAGCCCCAGCTTGCGCGGTGCGCTGCAACCCGTGACCACCAGGGTACCTTCCCCCTTCTCCTGCCAGCGATTGTAAAAATCGAACAGGGCACGTTCCCACTGCGCATTGCCGGCGATGGCTTCCAGGCTGTCGAGACAGACCAGTGGCAAGCTTTCGAGGGCGTCGAGCATGCTGGGATCCAGCTGTTCAAACTGATCGAGGGAGAGATAGGCCGCCGCCGCATCGCGGGCATTGACCTCGGCACAGGTTGCATGGAGCAGATGGGAACGTCCCGATCCCTTGGCACCCCAGAAATAGAGGAAAGGCGATCCCTGACCAATGGCCGCATTCTTGAGGGCGGTGATCAGATGAGCATTGTTGCCGGGATAAAAACTGACGAAGGTTTCATCATCCGGTAGTTGTACGGCTAAAGACAGTTGGGCCGGTTGCTTCACTCGTTAGGCTTTGACTGTGACATTTGTGCCAGAGTGTACCATCGCAAAGGCAGATAGAGAACCGCCCGGACTTGGCCGGGCGGTCGGGAACACGATGAAATGATCAGGGCTGCGACCATTGGTAACGCAAACCGCTGTCATTATCATCAATCTGGCGCAACCGGCTCTCCAGTTGCAGGCCGCGGATGAGCTCGGCCTTGTCGCCCTGCAACGAGAGATCGAAGGTCACCTTGTCCCCCTCCAGCTTGCCGATAGTCACCTTGGTCACGCTGGCCATCCCCTGCAGCATCTTCTGCACCGTGATCATGCCATCAATACCGGACAAACCTTCCACCACCAGTGTCTGACTGGAAGCGACACCCGAAATGCGCGCGCCATAGTTTTGTACCAGCCAGGCAGCCAGCTCATCGGCAAAATGCTGTGCCACCTCGGCCTGGGTACCACTGCTGCTGCCACGGGTGAGTTCGGCCAGTTCGCCACCGGCCTTGGGCCCATAAAGGCCCCAGTCTATGCTCCACTTGTCACCTTCCGGTGTCAGCTTGCCCAGCACCACCATCTCGGCGCCGTAACGCTGGCTCGCCTGCAGTATGGGAGCGGCAAAACGACCCCAGACGTCAGTGGCGTTGACCGCCATGTTGTCATCGAGATCCATCAAAGGAATGCTGACCGGCAGCCCCATGGCCTGGCTCTGGGTTCGCAATGCGCTGGCCCAGCCATCGCTGGATTGATCCGGCAGGATGCGGCGCTCCCCCTCATTGATTACCAGCCAGAGCGCCATCTGTGGCCTTGCAGGCCCCAGCAGGGCAAACTTGCTTTGGGAGATCAGGGCATTGACCTTGGCCACGTTGAAGTCGGCTTTCAGAAACTTGACCGGCCCCACATCCTGATAGCCATAGTGCTGCACATAGTCGCCGGGGGCGGCCAGCGCCTTGACCACGTCAGGCTGGGTGAGGATGTCCCGTTTGCCGGTCACCTTGACGAGCACATCCCCCAGCGCCTGGGACTGGGCAGCCACCATGTCGCCGCTGGTGGGCGCCTTGCCCTGATAGAGATCGGTCACCTGAGCGGCCGAGACCATGAATGACAAGCCGCAGCAGAGGACGGTCACAACACGTTTGAGCATGAGAGGAGTCTCGAAATGGGAGATGCTGCTTATGGTAGCGGCAAGGCGCGCATTGCAGCAAGACAGAGGATGCCATAAACAGCAGAGCCGGCAAGGCGCCGGCTCCATTCTCACCCCTCATACAGAGAAGGTGGTCAAGGCATCAGGAATTACTTGGTGCCAAAGATCTTGTCGCCAGCATCGCCCAGACCCGGGACAATATAGCCTTTCTCGTTCAGGCCCTGATCGACGGAGGCGCAGTAGAGCTCAACGTCGGGGTGAGCGGCTTCCAGCGCCTTGATGCCTTCGGGCGCGGCGACCAGCACCAGCACCTTGATGGATTGGCAGCCTTTCTTTTTCAGCAGGTCGATGGTGGCAATCATGGAGCCGCCAGTGGCCAGCATGGGGTCTATGACCAGCGCCAGGCGCTCTTCGATGTTGCTGACGATCTTCTCGAAGTAGGGAACCGGTTGCAAAGTCTCTTCATCGCGGTAGATACCGACCACGCTGACGCGGGCGCTCGGCATGTGCTCCAGCACGCCATCCATCATGCCAAGACCGGCACGCAGGATAGGCACGACAGTGACCTTCTTGCCCTTGATCTGGTCAACTTCCACTGGTCCGTTCCAGCCGTCGATGGTAACCTTCTCGGTTTCGAAGTCAGAGGTCGCTTCGTAGGTCAACAAACTGCCCACTTCTTTGGCCAGTTCACGGAAACGCTTGGTGCTGATATCGCCTTCACGCATCAACCCGATTTTGTGTTTGACCAGGGGGTGTTTGACTTCAACGACTTTCATTATTATCTCCTCTAACTGCCGCGAAAAAATCGCGGAATCATACAACAAAAGCCACGGCTTGTAGAGCTTTTCCACGCAAAAACGCGCAAACGATTTCCTTTCTGCTTTTACTCGGCCACTGTTAGAATACGCCCCGAATTTTACCCTCCACTTCTTCATATGACGGGGAATACGCGTGACTGACAAAACCTCACTGAGCTACAAGGATGCTGGCGTAGATATCGATGCTGGCAATGCACTGGTTGAACGTATCAAGGGCGTGTCAAAACGCACTCGTCGTCCTGAAGTCCTTGGTGGTCTTGGCGGCTTTGGGGCCCTGTGTCAAATCCCTGCGGGCTACAAGGAACCGGTACTGGTCTCCGGTACCGATGGTGTGGGCACCAAGCTGCGTCTCGCCATCGATCTGAAAAAGCACGATACCGTCGGTATCGACCTGGTGGCCATGTGCGTCAACGACCTGATCGTACAGGGTGCTGAGCCCCTGTTCTTCCTCGACTACTATGCCACCGGCAAGCTGGACGTGGACACGGCCGCGGCTGTTGTCACCGGTATCGGTGTCGGCTGTGAGCAATCAGGTTGTGCCCTGGTGGGCGGCGAAACCGCCGAGATGCCAGGCATGTATGAAGGGGAAGACTACGACATCGCCGGTTTCTGCGTCGGTGTGGTGGAAAAGAGCGAGATCATCGACGGCAGCAAAGTGGGTGACGGCGATGCCCTGATCGCCCTGGCTGCCAGTGGCCCCCACTCCAACGGTTTCTCTCTGGTCCGCAAGATCCTTGAGGTCTCCAAGGCAGATGTGCACCAGCCGCTGGGTGATACCACCCTGGCCAGCGCCTTGCTGGAGCCGACCCGCATCTATGTGAAGCCGGTGCTCAAGCTCATCAAGGAGTGCGAGATCCACGCCCTGTCCCACATCACCGGCGGCGGCTTCTGGGAAAACATACCGCGCGTACTGCCCGCCAACACCCAGGCGGTGATCGACGAGCAGAGCTGGCAGTGGCCGGCGGTGTTCAGCTGGTTGCAGCAGGCCGGCAACGTCACCCGCCACGAGATGTACCGTACCTTCAACTGCGGTGTCGGCATGATCATCGCCCTGCCGGCGGATCAGCTTGAAAAAGCGCTGACCCTGCTCAAGGCCGAAGGCGAGAATGCATGGCACATCGGCCATATCGCCAAGGCGGTCGATGGTGAGGAGCAGGTCATCATTCAATGAATGACCGAATCAGCAGCCAAATGACCTCCCCTATGAAACGCATCCTGGTGCTTGTCTCCGGCAGCGGCAGCAACCTGCAGGCTATTCTCGACAGTTGCGCCAGCGGCAAGATTGCCGGCGAAGTGGTCGGCGTCATCAGCAACAAGGCCGATGCCTACGGCTTGGTGCGTGCGCAAACGGCCGGGGTAGCGACCTCCATTCTGGCCCAGCAGCAGTTTGCCAGCCGGGCGGAGTATGACGTCGCCCTGCAGGCGCTGATGGATGACTATCAGCCGGATCTGGTGGTACTGGCCGGCTTTATGCGGATCCTGAGTGCCGATCTGGTGCGTCACTTTGCAGGCCGGATGCTCAACATCCACCCTTCACTGCTGCCCAAGTATCAGGGCTTGCACACTCACCAGCGCGCCATAGATGCCGGTGATAGCGAGCACGGTGCCAGCGTCCATTTCGTCACCGAAGAGCTGGATGGCGGTCCCGTGATCCTGCAGGCTCGCGTCCCCATCTTCAAAGGTGACGATGTCGAGGAAGTGGCGGCCCGGGTGCAGGTCCAGGAGCACAGCATCTACCCGCTGGTGGTGCAGTGGTTCTGCGAGGGAAGGCTGAGAATGCAGGGCGATACCGTCCTGCTGGACGGTGCCGCCCTTGGCCCCGCAGGTCATGCCTGCGAGTAACCGCCAAGCGCAGCATGCAAAATGTAACAAGGGAGGCTCAGCCTCCCTTGTCATTTCTACATATCCACTCTATGACTGCAGTCATGTCCGATTACGCCGCTACGCGGCTAATCGAACTTACACCGGATTGTCGATATCGATAAAGGTCACATCCAGCCCCTGCACGGTCGCCAGCCACTCTCCCAGCGCCTTGATACCGTATCGCTCGGTAGCATGGTGCCCGGCCGCATAGAAATGCATTCCCATCTCGCGGGCGGTGTGGATGGTCTGCTCGGAGGCTTCGCCGGAGATGAAAGCATCGATCCCCTGCTCCGCCGCCAGATTGATATAGCTCTGGCCACCTCCAGTGCACCAGGCCACGGAGCGGATAAGCTCGGGGCCTGTGTCACCACAATAAAGGGGTTCACGACCGAGCCGTTCGGCGATTAGCGTTGCGAAATCACGACCGCTCATCGGCTCTTCCAGCTTGCCCACCATGGCGACGCTCTTGCTGTTCCAGGGCTCCAGGCCACGGCGCACCTTGATGTCCAGCAGCTTGGCAAGCTGGGCGTTGTTACCCACCTCGGGATGCACATCCAGCGGTAGATGATAGGCAAACAGGTTGATGTCGTGAGTGAGCAGGGTCTTGAGGCGACGCTGCTTCATACCGGTGATCTGGGCCGGCTCGCCGCTCCAGAAGTAACCGTGATGGACCAGAATGGCATCGGCGTCTAGGGCCACAGCTGCATCGATCAGAGCCTGACTGGCGGTGACGCCGGTCACGACCTTGCGAATGCGCGCGCGCCCTTCCACCTGCAACCCATTGGGGCAGTAATCCTTGATGGCGTGGGGTTCAAGTAGATGGTTGAGTACGGTTTCGAGTTTTCGATGAGAGATCATAGGGGTCCCTTATAAAGGCTCGGTCCCCTGCATCAACGATACAGCAGGGGCCAGGCTCAAACGCCAAGGACCCCATGATAATCGAGCCAGGCCGCCAAGACCATGACAGTTCCCACACTGGGCACTCGAACGCAACGCCACCCTGACTGCACTGATAACCAAGCCAGGCAGCCAGGGACAAGGGTATTGCTCACCCCCACCTTCCCGCAAACAGGCGAGCCCTTCCTTTTGGACAACAGAGTCAGACCATGAGGGTCACGACAGTTTCCACACCACCTTGCAACCTAGAGGGGCTCCCGGCCACCTGATAACCAGGCCAAGCAACCAGGGCTACGACAGGTTCGACCCCATACTCAGGCGGGAAGATCTATCCCCGCCTCCCGCATCTGGGCCAACTTGTAGCGCAGGGTGCGCGGGCTGATGCCGAGCCTGTCGGCCACCGCCTTGCGACTGCCGTTGCAGTCTTGCAGAGTGTCGAGGATGATCTGATGCTCCTGCTGCTTGAGCTCGCTGCCCAGATGCTCACCACCGCTGAGACGGTCGCTGCCGGTGAAACGGATCTCCTCCTCGTCCACCTCTTCCAGGATCAGGTGCTCGCAGCCAATGAGGCCATCCGGACTCAGGATCAGGGCTCGTTGTACCACGTTGTCCAGCTCGCGCACGTTGCCGGGCCAGGCGTGGGCCAACAGACGTTCGCGAGCCCTCTCTGCCAGCTGCGGCGTCGGCAGCCCCTGCTGGCTGGCATGCAGTGCCAGCAGGTGTTCCGCCAGCGGCAGTATGTCGCCGGGCCGCTCCCAGAGCGCGGTCCAGCGCAGAGGGAAGACGTTGAGACGGTAGTAGAGATCCTCACGGAACAGGCCGTCCTGCACCGCCTTCTTGAGATCCCGGTTGCTGGTGGCGATGACCCGCACATCGAGGGGGATCATCTTGCGACTGCCGAGCCGCTCTACTTCTTTTTCCTGCAATACCCGCAGCAGCTTGGCTTGCAACCCCAGATCCATCTCGGTGATCTCGTCGAGCAGCAAGGTACCGCCCTGGGCCTGTTCGAACTTGCCGGGACAACCCTGCACGGCACCGGTGAAGGCACCCTTCTCGTAGCCGAACAGGGTCGCCTCCAGCATGTTTTCCGGGATGGCGGCGCAGTTGATGGCGACGAAGGTTTGTTCGGCGCGGCTGGAGTTGTCGTGAATGTAGCGAGCCAGCACCTCTTTACCGGTACCGCTCGGGCCAGTCACCATGACAGTGGCTTCGCTTCTGGCCACCCGGGTCGCCAGCTGGAACAGTTCGGCGGTCTTGGGATCCCCGTATACCACAGCGCGCTTTTCTACTTTCTGGGCTGGCACATAGCGGCTGACCTGATTGAGCAGCACTTCGGGGGAAAACGGCTTGGCAAGATAGTCGATGGCGCCTTCCCGCATGGCGCGCACGGCACCGTCGATGTTGGCGTAGGCCGTCATCAGCAGCACGGGGATCTGCGGATATTGCTGGCGGATAGCGGCCAGCAGGGTCAGGCCATCCATGCCCCCCATCTGGATATCGGAGATCACCATATCAAAGCTTTGGCGCGACAGAGCCAGCAGGGCGCGTTCGCCGCTGTCCGCTTCACGACACTCGTAGCCGCCGAGCAAGAGTGTATCCACCAGCGCTTCGCGCAGACCATTGTCATCTTCTACGACCAGAATACGGGCCTGAGTCATGCGACACCTCCAAGCTGCATCGGTTGCTGATGCAGAGGGAACGACAGAGTAAAGCAGGTGCCTTCAGTGGGCACTGAGGCCACGCTGACCTCCCCCTGATGGGCACGCACCACAGATTGCACCACCGCCAGGCCCAGGCCAGTGCCCTGGGAGCGGGTGGTGAAGAAGGGTTCGAAAATCTGGTTGAGCAGGTGAGCGGGCATCCCCTTGCCATTGTCGAGGATGCGCATCTCCACCCGGGTGCCGCTGCGCACCGCACTCACCAGCAAGGAGGTTGCCCCCGCCTGCTGGGCGTTGGCGATCAGGTTGTTGATGGCCCCCGCCAGTGCACTGCTGTTGGCGAGCAGGCAGAGATCCGGCTCCGGCGCCTCCATGTGCAACTCGCAGCCTTGCTGGTTGCAGAATGCCTCGGCACCGGCCTGTACCTCGGCCAGCAACCCCTGTACCGAGATGGGGGTCACCACCTGGTTGTCACCGTTGCGAGCGAACAGCAGTATGTCGTTGATCTGTTTCTCGAGATCTTGCAACCTGGCCATCAGCTTTTGCTGGAACTGGCTGCGGGACTCGGGTTTCAAGGTACGGTTGGCAAGATTGGCCGCATAGAGCATGGCAGCAGAAAGCGGTGTGCGGATCTGGTGGGCCAGCGAGGCTGCCATGTTGCCAAGGGCAGACAACCGCTTCATGTGGTTGACTCTGTCCTGCAATTTGCGGGTTTCAGTCAGATCCGTTATGAATACCAACTGGCCAGGTTGATCCGGCAGCGGCTGGGTCGAGAGCTGCACCCGCCGTCCGTCACGCAGGGAGATCTCGTGACCGTCATCCTCACGGGGCTGAAAGCAGCGGTCGATGATCTGGCGCCAGGCCTGACCTGCCAGCGGCTCCCCCAACAGTGCCAGGGCTGCCGGGTTGGCACGGGTGATGCGACCCTCGCCATCGAGCAGCAATACACCGGTCGGCAGCGCCGTGAAGATGGCATAAAGCTGGCTCACCTCGTGAGACTGGAGTGGGTTGTCCTGCTGCTGGGCTGTCATAAACCTGACCTCAAACTGGCGATTAGGTCAGGTTATTCAATTTCCATGTCACTAAAAATATCACTATAAATCAAAGCCTTGAATCTAAGCGTCAAGGCTTTGACCTTTAGACTTCCTTGCTCATCCCGTACTTTTTCATCTTCTCCACCAATGTGGTACGGCGCATGCCGAGCAAGTCGGCGGCGCGGGCCACGACACCATCCTGGGATTCCAGCGCCTGGCGGATCAGCTCCACCTCCAAGTCGGCCAGCATCTCCTTGAGATTGACCCCCTCCTCCGGCAGCTGCATGGCGCGGGCGTGACTGTTGTGCATATCCAGCTCGGGCGGATCCTGGAACACGGCGGCCAGCGCATCGCGCTCGTCCATTTCGGTCAACCGCTCATCCCTCGGTTCGCACGGCAGCAGACGATAGCGGCTCGGCAGGTCGGCCACATCGACGATCTGTTGCGGGTAGAGAATAAGCAGCCGCTCCAGCAGGTTGGAAAGCTCGCGCACATTGCCGGGCCAGGGGACTCCATGGCGCGCTGGGTCAGGCGAATGATGCCATGATGCTGCTCGGCATGACGGTTGAGCAGCTCCTGCAGCAACAGCGGAATGTCGTCGACCCGCTCGCGCAGGGGAGGCGTCTCGATGGGAAAGACATTGAGGCGATAGTAGAGATCCTCGCGAAAACCCTGGGTGCGGATCATCACCTCCAGATCCCTGTGGGTCGCCGCTATGATGTGCACGTCCGCCTGGATCGGCTTGCCACCGCCGACCCGATCAAACAGCCGCTCTTGCAACACCCGCAGCAACTTGACCTGCATCGGCAACGGCATGTCACCGATCTCGTCGAGGAACAGGGTGCCACCCTGTGCCAGCTCGAAGCGGCCGCGACGGGAGGCGATGGCGCCAGTGAAGGCCCCTTTCTCATGACCGAACAGTTCGCTTTCCAGCAATTCGGCCGGGATGGCGCCGCAGTTGATGGGCACAAAGGGACCGGCACAGCGTGAAGAGAGTTCGTGAATGGCGCGGGCGACCACCTCTTTACCCGTCCCGGACTCCCCCAGGATCAGCACGTTGGCGTCGGTTTCGGCCACCTGACTGATGAGGCGGCGCACCTCCTGGATGCCACGCCCCTTGCCCACCAGCAGACGCAGCAGGGCCTGGCCCTTGTCATGGGTCTGCTGGCGAGGATGCAAGGAGACAAATGCCTGACAGAAATGCAGATACCGAGTGAGGGATTCGTAGGTGAAGGGAGCTTCGGCGACACCGATGAAGTTGCTGTTGGGGAAATCAGCCGGAACCAGCGACAAAAACGGAATGCGGGGAAAGAGGGTCAGCAATTCGTCCAACGGACGACCGGTCAAGGCACCGGCCAGCACCCCTTGCAGCGGGCCGGACGTTTCGATGGCCACATCCAGCTCGCTCTCGGCAATCTCCTGCCAGGGGATCCCCATAAACGAGAGCACAGTGCCCAACTGTTGGCGCCGCTGCGCATCGGCATCAACAATCAATACTCCCATCGCCATCATATCCATCCCTCTTATAATAGACGTAACTTATTGTTTTAATGTGCTTCTGTGGTCAAGCCACGCACCTTATGCAGGTCGCACAAAGTGCCAAAATTCCGACGCATTGTCAAAATTTGTCGCATTTGACTTAATTTTATCGACGCAACTGCGTAATAAGATAAATTTTGTCGCCTCTTTTTTGATGAGGCATGGGGCGCTACCGCGAGGCAGGGATATTGACTGCATGTTTCCGGCCCAGTGACAGGCCGGGAACATGCAACAAGGGATCAGTGACGGGCGTTGGTGTGGGGGGCGGCGTAGCGACACTCGGGGAAGCGGCTGCACGCCATGAACAGGCGACCGGCATGGGGACCTTTTTTGGCCTCCCGCTCCACCAGCGGCGCATCGCAGCGGGGACAATGGGGAGCCTGGTGCGAATGCGAGTCCTCTTCGTCCTCCACCTCGGCAAACAAGTTATCCACCAGCTCGCTGTCGGCGGTCGAGACCAGTGCACTCCTGACCGGCGTGGTGATCACAGGGGACGAGCTTGAAGGCGAGCGTCCCCCATGGCGGGTCTCGTCCATATCGACGCCGTCCAGCAGCAAGGGGCTGAAGGTTGGCTCGCGGCGCTCACCCGGCATCACATTGTCGACCAGCGGTGCAGTTGTCTTGACCAGCAGCGGCAGGATCTGCTCGCGCAGCTCTTCTACCTGATAATGGGCACTCGCCGGGATCTGCAGCAACGGCAAACCGGCACTGTCGCAGGCGGTTTTCAGGAAAAGGTCGCGGGCCTTGCGTTTCTGATGTCGATGAGAACTGTCATCGAGCTCTATGGCGCAGATAAAGGAGAGATCGGCTGGGTGGCAGAGCAGATAATCCAGGTGCTTGGCGCTGATCTTGTTGAAGTGTTGCTGCCATTTGCTTTTGCCAAGCCCCGCCTGTGGCGTCAGCACATCGGCCACCCTCACCTTGGCAAAGACCCGGGCCTTGTCACCGACTGCTAAGTCCAGCACACCGAGGAAGGAGCGCTCGGCCGGGCTGAACAGGGCCTCCTGTAGATCATAGGGTAACGCCTTGCCTCTCTTGCTCCTGGTCCAGAAGACCACCAGCAGGAGCAGCACCAACAACACCAATCCCGATACGACAAGGGTATTCATGAATGCACTATCCAGTTTACAAAACGAAAGAGGGCATCACTCTACCACAGGGGTCAGATACCCGGCAGCGCTGAAACGTGGCACAAACCTCCCCTCTGGTTTTTTTCGGCCTATTTAGGCCGAACGGGGCTTCATATGGCCTGCCACAGCAGGCACAATGCTACAGAAACCCAATTCCAAGGAGAGCAGGATGCAGAAGCAATTGGTCGTGACCGTGATAGGTAAAGACAAACCCGGCATAGTCGAGAGTCTGGCGGATGTCATCACACAGCAACAGGGCAACTGGCTGGGCAGTTCCATGAGCGAGCTGGCTGGACAATTTGCCGGCATCCTGCACGTCACTGTGCCCGATGAGCACTACCGCAGCCTGTGTGAGGCCTTGGTAATGTTGCCCGGCCTCACCGTCAGCTTTGCCGAAGGCCAGCTCGGCCAGGAACCGGAGCGCCAGGTCATGCTCAGCGTCACCGGCAACGACAGAGCAGGGATAGTGCACGAAGTGGCCAGCATACTGCGCCAGCTCAACATCAACGTGGCCGATCTCACCACGGGTTGCGAACCTGCGCCCCACTCGGGCGCCCCGCTCTTCTATGCTCACGCCCTGGTGGCCCTGCCACCCCAGCTGGAGCTGGACGATCTTGTGGCGGCGCTTGAATCTCTATCTGACGATCTTGTCGTCGATATCGACCAGGCTTTCACCGACTGAGCGGATTGTCATCAATCTGTCATATTCACACGCCATAACTGCCGCGCAGACGCGACCTGATACAGAGGCATTAGATGAGCACCGACAAGCAGTATGAAGAAAAAGAGCTGAGCTGGCTCTCATTCAATGAACGGGTGTTGCAAGAGGCGATGGACAAGACGGTGCCCCTCATAGAGCGGGTCCGTTTTCTTGGGATCTTCTCCTCCAACCAGGACGAGTTCTTCAAGGTACGGGTGTCGGACGTCAAGCGCCGTATTCTCATCAATGAAGTACACGGCGGCGGTGACGAAGCCAAGGTGCTGCTGCGCGCCATCCAGCAGAAGGTGATGGCGCTCGGTGAAGCGTTCGACAACACCTACAAGGAGTTGTTGATCGCCCTGGCCCGCCACAACATCTTCCTGGTCAACGAGACCCAGATTTCCGAGTCAATCCATCAGTGGCTGCGGGTCTTTTTCAGAGAGAAGGTGCTGCGCCACATCATTCCTATCCTGCTCAACAAAGAGGTCAACCCGGTCAAGTTCCTCAAGGATGAGTACACCTATCTGGCCATCGAGATGAAGAAAAATGGCCAGGTGATCCAGTACGCCCTGGTGGAGGTACCGACCGATGATCTGCCCCGCTTCTTCCAGCTGCCGCCGGAAGGCACCCGCCGCAAGAAGCAGATCATCATTCTGGATAACGTCATCCGCTTTTGTCTCGACGAGATCTTCAAGGGCTTCTTCGACTATGACGAGATTGCTGCCTACGCGGTGAAGCTGACCCGGGATGCCGAGTATGACCTCTCCGATCAGCTGGATCTCAGTCTGGTGGACAAGATGAGTGACGGCTTGAAGCAGCGTCTCACTGCCATGCCGGTGCGCTTCGTCTACGAGCGGGAGATGCCCGCCGCCATGATAAGCTTCCTCAAGCTCAAGCTGCAGATCAGCTCCTACGACGCCATCATGCCGGGCGGGCGTTATCACAACTTCAAGGATTTCATCGGCTTCCCCAACGTAGGCCGGGACTATCTGGAAAACCCCAAGCTGCCGGCCCTTGAATGCCGCGACTTTGACGGCTTCGTCAATGCCTTCGATGCCATCGCCAAGCAGGACATACTGCTCTACTACCCGTACCACAAGTTCCACCACTTTACCGAGCTGGTGCGTCAGGCGGCGTTCGACCCTGCGGTCAGTGCCATTCGCATCAATATCTACCGGGTCGCCAAGAAGTCGCGCATCATTCACTCCCTTATCGATGCCGCCAACAACGGCAAGAAGGTGACAGTGGTGGTGGAGCTGCGGGCCCGTTTTGACGAAGCGGCCAACATCGACTGGGCCAACATTCTCACTGACGCCGGGGTCAAGGTGGTGTTCGGAGTCCCCAGCCTCAAGATCCACTCCAAACTCTGTCTCATTACCCGCCACGAAAATGGCGAGGCGGTGCGCTACGCCCATATCGGCACCGGCAACTTCAACGAGAAGACGGCCAAGATTTACACCGACTTCTCCCTGTTGACCCGCCACCCGGATATCACAGCCGAAGTGGAAGGGGTGTTCGAATACATCGAGTACCCCTATAAGCGTTACAAGTTCAACCACCTGCTGGTCTCCCCCATCAACAGCCGCCGTCAGCTCTATCGGCTGATCGACAACGAGCTCACCAACGCCAAGGCGGGACAGCCCAGCGGCATTATTCTCAAGATCAACAACCTGGTGGACAAAGACCTCATCAACCGCCTCTATGCCGCCGGTCAAGCCGGGGTACCCATCCAGATGATCATCCGCGGCATGTGCGCCCTGCGTCCCGGCGTGCCGGGCTTGAGCGAAAACATCAAGGTGATCAGCATCATAGACCGCTTCCTCGAACACCCGCGGGTCATGGTGTTTCACAACAAGGGCAACCCCCAGCTCTATATTTCCAGCGCCGACTGGATGAGCCGCAACATCGACGGCCGAATTGAGGTGGCCACGCCCATCTATGACGAGCGCCTCAAACAGCGCATCATGGACATTCTCGATCTGCAACTGAGCGACACCTGCAAGGCTCGCGTCATCGATGCGGATCAGAAGAACGAATATGTGAAGCGGGGTAACCGCCGCAAGATCCGTTCCCAGGTCGCGATTTACGACTACCTCAAACGCATAGAGTCAAACAATGGACAATAGCCTGTACGCCGCTGTGGATCTTGGCTCGAACAGTTTTCACATGGTGATCGCCCGCCTCAACGAGGGGCGTATGCAGATAGTTGATCGCATCAAGGAGCGGGTTCGGCTGGCGGAAGGGATGGATGAGCAACGTCGCATGTCGGCAGACGCCATGGGACGCGGCCTCGACTGTCTCGCCCTGTTTGCCGAACGACTGACCAACATCAAGCCGGATCACATCCGTATCGCCGGCACCTATACCTTGCGCCGCGCCAGTAATGCACGCGAGTTCGTGCGCGAGGCGGCCTCTGTGCTCAACCATCCCATCGAGATCATCAGTGGCCAGGAGGAGGCGCGTCTCATCTATCAGGGCGTCGCCCACACCCAGCACATTGAAGGACAGGTACTGGTGGTGGACATCGGCGGTGGCAGCACCGAGCTCATCATAGGGGAAGGCTTCGATCATAAGGCACTCACCAGCCGCAAGATGGGCTGTGTCAGCTTCACCCAGCATTTCTTTGCCAACGGCAAGCTGAGCGAGAAGGCCTTCAACGCCGCCGTGCTGGAGACCCAACATCAGCTCGCCCCCATCATCAACCAGTATCGCAAGCTGGGCTGGCAGAGTTGCCTGGGCAGCTCCGGCTCCATTCGCACCGTGCGTGACGTGCTGCAGGGCGAAGGCTGGACTGATGGCAGCATCACACTGGCAGGACTGGAGCGTCTCAAGCGGGAGATGCTCGACCACAAGCGGGTCGATCAGTTGAAACTCGCCGGCCTGACCGAGGAGCGCCAGGAGGTGTTTGCCGCCGCTGTGGCCATACTGCTTGGACTCTTTACCTCTCTGCCCATAGAGAGAATGGAGTATTCGGACGGTGCCCTGCGCGAAGGGTTGCTGTATGAATTCGAAGAGCGCTTGCAGCACCACGACATTCGCGAGCGTACCGCGCTGGCCCTCTCCACCCACTATCGCATCGACAAGCGCCAGGCCAATCGGGTCGAGCAGAGCGTACTGACCCTGTTCGATGCGCTGAGCGGTCCCTGGGAGATGCCGGAGGAGCCCTATCGCGCCATCCTCGGCTGGGCGGCGCGACTGCACGAGATTGGTCTGGCCATCAACTACAGCGGCATCCATCGCCACTCCGCCTATATCTTGCAGCACACGGATCTGCCCGGCTTCAACCAGGACGATCAGGCACTGCTGGCGGCGCTGGTGCGGTTTCAGCGCAAGGGGCTCAAGCTATCCGAGCTCCCTCCCCTGCCCAACCACGACGAGCAGACCGTGCTGCGTTGCATTCGCATCCTTCGCCTCGCCGTGGCTGCGCACCACAGGCGGCAGGACAACCTGTTGCCGGAATGGAAGGTGCAGGCAGCCGAAGATCAGCTGGTGGTCACCCTGCCGATCGATTGGTGCGACGAGAACCGCCTGCTGATGCAGAACCTGGAGAAAGAACACCGTTATTGTCAGGAGCAGGGCTGGCCGCTGCTGTTCCAGCTGAGCTGATCCCCTTTCTCCACCCCGTAAACAGACAAGCAAAAAGGCAGCCCAGGCTGCCTTTTTGCTGTTATCCACTCGTTTTAACGGCGGCTTACTACAGCTCGGGCAGCAACCACTTGGCCATCTCGAAATAGATGATGAGGCCGGTACCGTCCACCAGGGTGGCGATGAAAGGAGCAGAAACAACAGCCGGGTCAATCCGGAAGCGACGCAGCACCATGGGAATGATGGAAGCAACGGTAGCGCTCCAGAGCACGATGGCGATGATGGTCAAGGTCACAACCATGCCGATCTCGGGGCCGACACCCAGGCTCCAGGCCCGGATCCATGCCGCAACCGCAATCGCTGCCGAGATAAGCAAACCGGTAGAGAGCTCCTTTTTCAAGACAGTCCCCAGGTTTCGCATGCTCACCTCCCCCACCGCCATGGCCCGCACTATGGTAGTGGTGATCTGGGTACCACTGTTACCACCGGTACCGATCAGCAGCGGTATGAAGAAGGCCAGCGCAATGGCGGCTTCAAGCTGCTCTTCGAATGCCCGCAGTACTGTGCCCGTATAGGCTTCTGCCACAAACAGGATAAGCAGCCAGCCCACCCGCTTGCGCCACAGTTGCCAGGGAGTCGCCTGCAGATAGGGCGTATCGAGCGGCGAGGAGCCACCCTGCATCTCGGCATCCTCTGTGGATTCGAGCTCCAGAATGTCGGCAGCATCGTCCACGTGGAAGATACCCACCAGCTTGCCCTTCTCCTCTACCGGTAGCGTCGAGATATCGCGGTCAATCAGCAAACGGGCAGCCATCTCCTGATCCGCACGCGCATTGATGCGCACTGTATCTCTGTCCATCAGGTCGCTGACGGGCAGTTGGGGATCGGCAATCAGCAAGGATTTGAGCGCGATACTGCCGAGCAGACGATGCTCAGCGTTGACCACATACAGGTTCTGGAACAACTGGGCATTGTCCCAGGCATCGTGGATCAACTGCTTGGCACTGCCCACCGTCTGCTGATCACTGATGGCCAGAAACTCATGGCGCATGTTGGCGCCAACCGATTCTGGTGGCCAGTCGAGCAGGGAGTAGAAGGTGGACTGAGCCGGCTCCGGGAAGCGAGAAAGCAGCATGGTGCGCTCGCTGCTGCCCAGTCGGCGCAGTATGTCCAGCATATCACGACGAGGGATAGCCCCTTGCAACACACCGATAAGGCTGGCATGCAAGCGCAGCAGCAGACGACCGGCAACGTCAGCCGACAGTGAGCTCAGCAGGGCCGCGCCTTGTTCAGTGGGCAGGGTATCGAAGATACAGTTGAGCTCTTCCGGACGCAGGGTCAGCAGTTGATCGGCGCGCTGAACCGGATCCAGATTATTCTCCAGCCAGCCCTGCAGGGCGGCCAGATCGAGCAGTTGATGACGATTGAGTAGAGTCTGTGTTTTCTTCATCACAAGTGACCTCATGTGATTTCAGGCAGGGCCTGAGCGCAATCGGATATCCGGTCGCCGTCTGAAAGAAAACAGCAATTTGATTGACGAGTAATAGGCAGGAAATGACGCCGTCCGGCGTGTCATCATCCCCACGTACCAGCTTTAGCACTGCATAACGTATCCGGCATGCCGGAAGCCACTTGGGTTTACACCTTAATCCGATGAAAACTGTCCTGATCTTGGGCGTCTCTGGACGTCGTGAGATCAGTGGCCTTTGTTTATACAGGAGCCTCGCCTAACGAGATGCTGCAAAAAGTACGCACAACCCTTTGTTGTGCGGGCTGCATAATTATCGAATGCTCAATACGAGTCAAGCCACCAGGGCAAGGTAATTGGCCTGCTGCAACATCTTGTTACAATTAGGGCGAGAGTGGATTCATATGGGAGTTAGCAGTGGATATTCAGCAAATGGGCCCTGTCGCCTGGCAATGAAATTGCGGTGGCCGGGCCCGTGATAATATCAACGAATATAATCAAACAGCGTCAGTTTGCTTATTTTGCTGAAAGAGAGCTGGGAGGCACTCAATGCCGCATCCTCTTTTGACAAGGTGGCGATCACTTCATACAAATCCGCCTCGGATACCTTGGCCCTGGCTTGTTGATTGAGGGTACTCAAACCGTCGTTCGAGCCGAGCACCTGCTCCAGACTGTTCATCCTGCCGCCGATCTCGCCCAACCCCTGGTCGACATTCAAGCGGGCATTCTTCATGTGGGACGTCACATCCGCGACTTTTATCTGAAAATCGTCCGCTGAAATATTCGGATCACGCAGAGCGGTAATAAAGTCGGACATGCCATCCAGAATATTGTTGTTCTGGGGGGGATCCAGTACAAAGTCTTGTGCCGTGCCGCACCGCCTGCAGGCAGATCCAGGGTCAGCTCCAGGCCATTGAAGGGGATCTTGTTGCCCGCAACATAATCACCACTTTGCAGCAGGGTGCCGCCACCATCGCGTATTTCATAAGTATCCGGCGTACCCGCGGCCGTGGTTACAGTATATTGGTTGCTGGCAAGGGCTGGATCATAATTATTGCGATAAAAACTGTCGAAGTTTCCCTGATCGGCCACCCCGACTTGAATATTGGCGCTGGCAGCACTGCCGGTTCTGCGCGTAGGCACTACCTCAAACAAATTGAAGCCTGAATCATTGGCTGCAATTTGCACCGTCGGTGACACCTGAATATTGCGCTGGCCGGTATCTCCCTGAAAGAGATAATTCCCGCTGGCGTCTTTGATAAATGGCTGGGTCTTGCTCTGGTTGCCACCAAAAATAAACTCGCCCTGAGAGTTCTTGCTGTTCATCAGGTCAAACATCTGTTTTTGCAACCCTTCCAGCTCACTGGCAATCGCCAGACGGTCATCTGCGCTCACCGCGGAATCGTTGGATTTCTGGATCAGGGTCTGGGCACTGGTCATGGCGGTGTTGAGCGCGGTCAACACCGTCTCTTCATGACCTAGGCTGTTCTCAAGCAGGCTGCCATTGACACCATACTGCTTGAACAGATCGATCTCCTTGGTCAGCGCCATCTTCTGGCTCATGCCGGAGGGGTCTTCCCCCGAGGTCTTGAACTTGTCCCCGCTCTGCAGCTGTTCATAAGCCGTGCTCAACCTTTCGTTGGCATTGTTCAGCGAGGTGATATTCCGGCTATAGACCATGTTGGTGGTAATACGCATGCACTTACCTCACTGAAGACAACAGGGTATCGAAGATGGTTTTGGCGGTGCTGACCACCTGGGCCGATGCCGCATAAGATTGCTGGTAGCGGATAAGGTTGGCCGCCTCCTCCTCCAGGCTCACGCCAGAGACGCTCTCGAAAATACTGGTGCTCTGGTTCAATTTTGTTTCGTTGGCCTTGAGCAAGGTCTTGGCCTGGTTGGTCTGGTTGCCTATCCCTGTCACCAGGCCCGAGTAAGCCTCGTTGAAGGTCATCTTGTCATTGCTGGTGCCGGCATTGGTGCTCTTGCGCACCAGATCCTTGTTTTGCAGCTCCGCCAGAGCCAACCCGTTGGCGTTGTCGGCAAAACCATCCTGGTTGTAGCTCAGGGTGAAACTGTCATTGGCCCTTACCGTACCTGTGATGCTGAACTCATAGCCAGGCGCCTGGGTCGGATCGGCATACACCTTGGGTCCCCCCAGCGGGCTCTCGATGGAGGCCATCAGATCCTGACCCTTGCTGGAAGCCGGCGCCACGCCGATGAGGGTAGTGCCATCTGCCGCATAGACTTCGTAGTTGCCGCTGCCATCTATCTTCACCACCTGGGGCACTGCCGGATCCAGCGTATTGGTGCCAAAACCCGAACCAGTGCCTGTATTGAAGACACCGCCAAGCTTGATCTCGGCAGAACCGAAGTTGTCCTTGTGCTTGTCGACCTTGAGGGGGGATGCCAGCGCCAGATCCTCCGGGCGGGTGGCCGCTTGGCCCAATCCGGCTGCCGCCTGCTTGGTGGGTTGCAGCAAGATCCTGTCCCCTGCCGCAGGTGTGCCGGATAAGTCTATTTCGATGCCGTGACCTGCCAGCTGGAAAGTGGCTGGTGGTGTGCTGCCGGTCGCTAGCGAGGTGCGGTTGCCATCCTTGTCCAGCGAGAACACCTCGTAACCGGTGGCGCTGCTGAACTGTACCTCGTAATCAAAGGTGGTGACCTCGGTGCCTTTCCCTGGCACGAAGCTGACTTTGGCGGCGCCGGTGCCGGTGTTCTGCTCATAGGCCAGCCCATCGCTGGAGGCAAGGGAGAAGAGATCTCCCCCCAGCTCGTTATCCAGATCCATCCCCAACCGGTTCTGCCGGTTCATGGCATCGGCCATGGCCGCCGCCAACTGACCGAGCTCACGCTTGCTAGGCTCCAGATCATTGCGAGCGGAAAACAAGCCCCCTACTCCGCCACCTATGTCTTTGTCACTGATGGTGGTTTTATTGGCCCCCATGGTCAGCTGCAGCTCGGATTCCCGAGAATCCGGGTTACCCGACACAACGCTGAACTGGGCGACCCCGCCATTGAGGACAAGAGAGTGGCCCGTTCTCATGTTGACCAGCATGCTGCCATTGGCCTGAGGTACTGTGCTGATCTCCATTTTTTCGGAGAGCTGGCGAATGGCTTCATCCCGCTGATCGAACAGCATCAGATTCTCTTCCGGCGTTCCCTGGGTGCGGAGGATGGCCTGATTCAGATCATTGATGCTGTTGATGAGGTTGTTAACCTTCTTGGTCTCGTCACCGATGGTGGTGTTGATGGTGTCGGTCTGCTTGTCCAGCTGGGCTGACAGGGTATGAAAGCGGTTTACCATGCCGCTGAGCTCGCTCAGGGTGGTCTTGCGACCGGCGATGTCGGCGGGAGCCTCATTGGCGGTATGGAACGCCTTGAAATAGGAGGTAACGGCTGCACCGACACTGTTGCTGGCATCCCCCAGCAAAATGTCGGTATTGGAGAGCTGCTCGTAGCGACTGGCCGAGGCGTAATAGGCGGACGTATCACGGCGCACCTCACCCTGGGCGTAGGTATTGATGACCCGATCGGTCAGCATGTCACCCGTGCCCATGCCGACGGAATTGGTATAGATCAGCGTACGCTCACGCACATAGCCCTGGCTGTTGACGTTGACTATGTTGTTGCTGGTGGTCTGCAGCAAGCGTTGCTGTGCCAACACACCCGAGGTACCAATTCCAAGCAGATCGCTTGCCATGACTTACAGCTCCATTTCTGTGTTGGTGGTAGCGGAGTAGCCAGCAATGGCATCACTGCGCAACACCTGTTTCAGTTTCCTGGCGTACTGGGGATCCGTGGCATAGCCCGCCTGTTGCAAGGCTTCAAAGTAACGGTCCGGACTGTCCACCTTGGCCAGGGCCCCTTTGTAACGGGTACCCGAGGTCAGGAAATCGACATAGTCGTTGAAGCTCTCCTCAAACGACTCATAAGAGCGAAATGCTGCCTTCTGGCGTGACGCCACCCCTTGTTCATACTCCAGGGTGCTGACCACCGCCTTGGGGCCTTGCCAACGCGGATCCGCCTTGATGCCGAACAGGTTATGGGTGATTTCTCCCTCTCCGTTCTTGATCACCCGCTTGCCCCAACCGCTTTCCAGTGCAGCCTGGGCCACCAGTACCGCCGGGCTCAGGCCCAACTTGTCCGCCGCCTTTTTGGCAAGGGGCATAAGCCGATTGACGAACTCTTCCGGGGTCTCGAACACCTGCGCCGTCTTGTCCAGCGCCTTGGATCCCCGTACAGCACGACCCTCTTGTGCCAGCCCCATGGGAGGAACTATCCGATGGGTGCGATGCGATGAGGCCAACGGCTGGGCAGCCTCGCCCATCTCTTTATCAGCAAAATCTTTGCCAACTTTTGAAGCCGAGATGAGATCGTTGGCCGCCGAGGTCGGTGGCTGGTAGGGCTTATAGACACGTTCGGTACGCTGCGGCATCTTGAGCACCCTGCCATCGTGGCGGGTAAAGGTCTCGGGGGAGAACTGCTTGATCACCATGTCGGCCAGCCCCATACCACCCTTGCTGGCCATGTCGGATACCCGCTGCTCATCCAGCATGCCTTCATAGAACTGGGTATAGCTGCTGCTCATGGGATTGTCCTGGGTCAGCACCTGATTGGCCTGGCGCATCCCCTTGAACAGGGTCTGGGTAAAGATGGATTCAAACTGGCGGGCAGCGCTTTGCAGTGCGGCAGCCTGCCCATCCTTGCTCTGGCTCAACTGGCGCAGGCGATCCAGGTTCTTGATATCCTGCACCATGCCCATGTTCATGCCGCTGTTGGTGTCAAACTCTGCCATTTTGCTTACCTCATTGCCGCCCGTGGCAACCCCTTGCCGCTTGTTACAGTATGACCAGCTGACCTTCGATGGCGCCCGCCTGTTGCAACGCCTCCAGGATCGCCATCAGATCACCGGGAGCCACCCCGACCTGATTCACCGCCCGGACCAGATCATCCAGCGTCGCGCCAGTATCGAGCTTGAACATGCGCCCCGGCTCTTGCTGGACATTGATGGTCGAGTTGTTGGTCACCGCCGTCTCTCCTCCCGCCAGTGGATTGGGCTGGGAGACCTGCTGGTTTTCTGCGATGGTGACCGTCAAGCCGCCATGGCTGATAGCCGCAGGCTTGAGCCGCACATTGCTGCCGATGACAATGGTACCGGTACGGGAATTGACGATGATCTTGGCCGACTCACTGGCGGGATCCACCTCCAGGTTCTCTATGGTCGCCAGATAAGAGACCCGTTGACCCGGATCCCGCGGCGCATAGACCTTGACCGAGGTGGCATCGAGTGCCTGCGCCGTGTTGGGCCCCACCAGATCATTGACCACATCCGCCAGGCCGCGAGCCGTGGTAAAGTCCGGCCTATTCAGGTTGAAGGTGATGGTATCCCCCTGGCCGAAGGAATTCGGTACCTCCCGCTCCACGGTCGCGCCGTTGGCGATACGGCCCACAGTCGGCGTATTGATCACCACCTTGGAGCCGTCGGCCCCTTCGGCTCCCAAACCACCCACCACCAGACTGCCCTGTGCCACCGCATAGACACGCCCGTCCAGCCCCTTCAGGAAGCTTTGCAACAGGGTGCCGCCGCGCAGACTCTTGGCCTCACCGATGGCCGATACGGTCACATCTATGGTCTGACCCGGCTTGGAGAAAGGAGGCAGATCTGCATGGATGGCAACCGGTGCCACATCTTTTATCTTGGGCTTGATATTATCCGGCACCTTGATACCGAAGTTGTTGAGCATGGTACGGAACGTCTGTTCGGTGAAGGCGTTGTTCTTCTCGCCAGTACCGGGCAGACCAACGACCAGACCGTAGCCAATCAACTGGTTGTTACGAACCCCTTCCACCGAGCTGATGTCCTTGATACGGGAGGCGTGGGCCATTCCCAAAGGCATCAGGCAGCAGATCAGGGTCACAAGACGGAGTGACTTCATAACATCTCCTAAAGCGGCCACCAGGGGCCATTGAAAAAGCTGGTAAGCCACCCTTGCTCCTGGCTGTTGGCCAGATCACCGGTACCACCGTAATGGATACGGGCATTGGCCACCCGCTGTGACGACACACTGTTTTCGGACGTCACATCTTCGGGCCGTATCATGCCGGTGATCCTGATGTACTCGTTGCCATTGTTGAGCATGATCCACTTCTCGCCGCGCACCACCAGATTGCCGTTGGGCAGCACCTTGGCCACGCTCACCGAGATATTGCCCTGCAGACTGTTGCTCTGGTCCGCCTTGGCCTGCCCCTTGAAGGCGCTGTTCTGACCCAGCGACGCCGACAGGTCATAAGGACCTGCTGTGACCGGCACTCCGCCCAGCGTAACGGGCTCCATGCTCAGCTTGTTATCCTTGCCACTCTGGGTATTCGCTTTCTTGGAGGCAGAGGTGGACTCGGCCAACTCTATGGTGATGATGTCACCCACCTTGTGCGCCTTGATGTCCGAGTAGATGCCGTTGACCTGATCAGGCTGGAAAATAGCCCCTGTGGGTCTGACCGACACGGGATCCGACTCCCCGTAAACGGGGGCAAACTCGGGATCATCGGGCTTGGCGGTATTGAGAGTGCTGCTGCAACCTCCCAGCGCCAGCAGTCCCAGCATCCATATGGTTTTCATCATGCGCCTCCTACTGATGTGCGCGGGATCAAAAATGAGCTCATGCCGTCCACAGCCAACTTATGTACGCTGGATAAGGAAGGACATCATGCCGTCCACCGCCGAGAGAACCTTGGAGTTCATCTCGTAGACTCGTTGTGCCTGAATAAGATTGACCAGTTCCTCGGTCACGTTGACGTTGGAGGTCTCCAGCATGCCCTGCTTGATGACCCCGAGCCCGTCTGCACCGGCTACACCTCCGATGGGCGCGCCGCTGGACTGGGTTTCGAGGAACATGTTTTCACCCATGGGCTGCAGACCGGAGGCATTGACGAAGTCGGAAAGGTTGATCTGTCCCACGACCTGGGAAGCGCCATCCCCTTTGAGCTGGATCGATACCTGACCATCCGTGCTCACAGTCACGCTCTGGGCATTTTCGGGGATCTGGATCTCCGGCTGCAGCGGATAGCCGTTGCCTGGGGTCACTATGGTCCCTTCATCATTGAGGGTGAACTGGCCGTTACGGGTATAAGCCGCGCTGCCGTCTGGCAACTGAATTTCGAAGTAGCCACGGCCGCTGATCATCAGATCCAGCGAGTTGTCCGTGGTCTGCACGTTGCCCTGACCATGGTTCTTCTGGGTGGCCACTACTTTGGCACCGGCACCCAGCATCAGGCCTGACGGCAGTTCGGTATCCGCCGAGGAACGACCACCGGGCTGATTGATGTTCTGATAGAGCAGATCCTCGAAGATGGCACGGGATTTTTTGTAACCCACAGTGCTGGCGTTCGCCAGGTTGTTCGAGGTGACCGATATGTTGGTCTGCTGTGCATCCAAGCCGGTCTTGCTGATCCAAAGTGCAGGGTTCATGTAAAACTCCTTTATTAGCTGATGCGCAGCAACTGGGTTTGGGCTTCGTCATTTTCCTCGGCGGTCTTCATGATTTTGACCTGAGTTTCAAACTGACGTTGCAACCGGATTAGGTTGGTCATCTCGTCGACCACGTTGACGTTGCTCCCCTCCAGGGAGCCTGCGATCAGGCCCACAGTGGCCGAGGCCGCCTCATTCTGGCCATCCTTGCGACGAAACAGTCCGTCCTGGCCCTTCTCCACGGCGTCAGCCGCGGGTTTTACCAGCTTGATGCGCTGGAAATCTTCCGGCAGGTTGGCGGCAGCCCCTTCAGGACGACCGCTGATGGTGCCATCCCGGTTGATCTCGATCTTTTCCATCGGCAGCGGCAGCACTATGGGTTGGCCCCCATCATCCACCACGTTCAGACCAGTTGAGGTTTGCAGGTTGCCCGTTGCGCTCAGTTGCAGGTTGCCCATGCGGGTATAGGCTTCCCCGCCTTTGGGATCCTGCACCGCAATCCAGCCCTGACCGTCAACGGCCACGTCAAGATCTCGCCCTGTCGTCATCAACATGCCGTGCTGCAAGTTCTGACCGGGCCGCTCCGTCATGGCAAACACCCGGGATGGCAGCCCTTCACCGAACGCCTGCATACTGCGCGCCTGCTCGAAGTCAGACTTGAAACCGACTGTGTTGGCATTGGCCAGGTTGTTGCCACGAACAGCCAGGCTATTCATGTTTTCCTTGGCCCCTGACATGGCGATGTAAAGCATGTGATCCATGAGATCCTCCGTCAAACCGATGACTCTGATCAGGTAACTGCAATTTGAGTGCCAACGTCTGTTGAATAAACGCCCACGGAAAGGGAACAATAAAAAGGGGCGCCGAAGCGCCCCCCTGTAACACCGTCATCATTAACGGATCTGCAGTATGGTCTGCTGCAATGAACTGTTCACTTCCAGCGAACGGGAGTTGGCCTGGAAGTTACGCTGGGCCGTGATGAGATTCACCAGTTGGGAGGTCAAGTCCACGTTGGATTGCTCCACCGCCGAAGACTTGATACTGCCCAAGGTGCCCGAATTAGGCGTACCGGGCAACGCATCTCCAGAAAGCAGAGACTGGCGCCAGGAGGTATCGCCGACCTGAGTCAGTCCTTGCGAGTTGGCAAACTTGGCCAGCGCAACCATGGCAACCTTTAACGTCGTCGCATTGCTGTAGGTGGCAGAAACAATACCGTCCGGTGTAATCTCCACCTTGGTCAGATTACCAACAGTGGCGCCATCCTGAGTCAGTTTGGTGACGTTGAAAGGGGAGTTGTATTGAGTCACATCACTGAGACGAATTTCCACTGCCTGAGTGGGGTCTGCACCGTTGTTAATAATCCCGGCCGCTGTGCCCAGCGTGACGGTTTTGATCGGGGCCGGTGGAGCTGGAATAGTAAGAGCTGGATCCAATTTTCCGCCGGAGGTAAACGTCATCTGGACGCCAGTGGGGATGCCTGGGCCCGGGCTGGGTGCACCACTAGCGATATCAATGGGCTTGTCCCCCTCATACATGTACATGCTCCAGGTACCCGGCGTCATTGGCGTCCCCGGAGTAACCGGATCCTCATGGCGGACAAAATACTTGGTGATCACATGGGGGGCGCCAAGCGAATCATAGATCGTCACGGATGTTGAGTGTGCAAAGGTAGCTGAGTTGGTGGGATCAAAAGCGGCGGGGTCCGTTGGCTTGGTTTTCGACTCAATACTCAAGTTAAAACTTGCTTCCACCAGCTCGGTCATTTTAGGCTCGCCCGCCCGGTCCGGTACTTGAATCGGCTTGGTGGCGTTGATGCTCACCGCCTTGGGTGTCCCATCCGTGTTAATTTCATAACCTTGCAGATAGTGGCCCTGATTGTTGACCATATAGCTGTTTTCATTGAGCTTGAAAGCTCCGGCCCGAGTGTAGGTGCGATCCAGATTGGTCAGACCGTCCGAAGTGACGAAAAAACCATTGCCCTGGATCGCCAGGTCCAGTGCGTTGTTGGTAAATTGCAACGCCCCCTGATGAAACTGATGAGCCACCGCCCCCGTCGCCACACCGTTGCCGACCTGTGTCTTGGCATTGACAAAGATCGAGTTGGCATAAACATCCGCAAACTCGGCACGGGACTCTTTAAAGCCCATGGTATTGACGTTGGCAATGTTGTTGGCGGTAACGTTCAAATCTTTTTGTGCCGCGTTGACACCGCTCAAGGCATTGTTAAATGACATATCCAGCTCCTTAGATCGATGCTGTAGGCGTGGTGGTTGGTGGTGTGGTGGTCGCTCCTGCAATCTGCAGGATACTGTTCAGGGTTGTTGTGCCAAGGCCTTTCAGATTGAGCTGTGTCGGGTTGGTTCCATTCCCCAAGACCACACTATCAACCTTGCCATAAGCAAATGTAGCGATGCTTTCCGACTTTCCTTCCGAGTTGTTACCGTTGGCCTTGAGGACATATTTGCCTGACGCGACGGGCTCACCGTTCTTGTCTTTGCCATCCCAGGTAAACTCAACGTTCCCCTTTTGATCGCCCTCCAGAGCAAACTCCTTGATAACCTGCCCCTTCTCATCTTCTACGGTAATTTTGACGCTCGTGTACTTGTTCTCGACGCCGACAGCCACAACACCGCCAATGGAACCCTCGTTTTCCAGAAAACCAACGTTGCTCTGCAACAACACATTTTGCCCCACCAGCGCAGAAGCTTGCAGCGCCTGGCTTGAGGTCATCAGAGTGTTGAGATTACCCATCTGGGTTGACAGGCTATTGATCCCCTCCGAAGTAGACATGGAGGTCATCTGGGACAACATCTGGGCGTTATCCACCGGCTTGAACGGGTCCTGATAGGAAAGCTGCATGGTCAGCAACTTCAGAAAAGACGCCTGATCCAGCTCTTTCTTCGGGGCCGTCGTCGTATCAGTGGTCTGGGTTGTGGTACGGCTGATGCCGTTCACACTACTTGTATCTGCCATCTGTGCTTACCCCTATCAGGACTTGCCGAGGTTGAGAGTCTGCTGCAACATTTTTTTGGCAGAATCGGCAACCTGCACATTGGTCTGATAGCTGCGCGAGGCATTGATCATGTCCGCCATCTCTTCAACCATGTTGACGTTGGGTTTGAAAATATAGCCATCATCGTCCGCCATGGGATGGTTGGGGTTGTACTCCTTGAGCAAGGGGGCCTTGCTCTCGACAATCCCTTTCACCTCGACCCCGACCGATGATTGCTTGTCTGACATCGCCTGATCCAGTTGAGCGGCAAAGATTGGCCGCCTGGCATGGTAAGTTTTTTCCACGCTGGAGCTGACGCTGTCGGCGTTGGCCATGTTGCTGGCCACCGTGTTGAGTCGAACAGACTGTGCACTCATGGCCGAGCCTGCAATGTCAAAGACCTTGAACAAACTCATTACTGTTCTCCTTTCAAGGCCTTCAACAGGCCACTGATCTTGCCGTTCATAAATTCAAGGGAGGTCTGGTACTCAAGGCTGTTGCGCAAGAACTCGCTGCGCTCCTGCTGCACGTCAACCGTGTTGCCGTCACCGGTATCCGGCTGCAGGGGATTGCGGTACTGCATCAGACCAGGGGCATCCGATTGCAAGGCAAAGTGCTTCTCACTGGTGGTGGCCATACCAAACCCTTGCTGATGCTGGGCCTGTGCCAATGCCTCTGAGAAGTTGATATCCCTGGCTTTGAAACCCGGGGTATCTGCGTTGGCAATGTTGCTGGATAGCACCTCGGCACGCTTGGAACGAACGCCCAGCGTGTATTGGTGAATCCCGAATGCCTTGTCGAATGAAATTGCCATAGCACACCTCCTGCTTGATAAATTATTAGCAAGAGGTGTGCCAAAGAGGGATTTTAAGCGGGGTTATTTGACTTTGTAGACGATGCCAGGATTGCAACGGACCATTTCGAACCGATCGGTCAGACCAGCCAGTGACTCTGAGGCCCCCAGCATCAGATAACCACCAGGGTTGAGGCTGGCTGCGAACTGATTGAGGATCTTCGACTTCACTTCCGGCGCAAAGTAGATGAGCACGTTACGGCAGAAGATGATGTCAAACTTGCCGAGCAGGCTGTAGCTCTCCAGCAGGTTCAGTGGCCGGAACGTGGTCAATTTTCTGACACGTTCCACCACCCGCATCTTGTTGTCACCATAAGGTTCGAAGAACAATTTTTTGCGCTCAGGTGACAAACCACGAGCCAGCGCCAGGCTGTCGTAAACCCCTTCCTTGCACTGATTGAGCATGGTGCTGGAAATATCTGTGCCCACAATCTGCACGCCACCGGGCAAGGTACCCGGCTTCTTGACCTGCTGTTCCAGCGCCGTCATGGCGATGGAATAGGGCTCCTGCCCGGACGAGGAGGCAGCCGACCAGATCTTGATCGGACGGCCACTCTTGCCCAGTTCGGGAAAAAGCTTGTCAGTGAGTAGTTGAAAGGGGTAAGTATCGCGAAACCAGAGGGTCTCGTTGGTAGTCATGGCATCAACCACTGCCATTTTCAGGTCACGCTCACGCACACTCATCGCTCGAGTAACCAGATCAGACAGACTCTCAATACCAAACTGAGTCATCAAGGGTGAAAGCCGACTCTTGACCAGATACTGTTTGTTGTCACCCAGCACGATTCCGCTCTGTACTGCCAGAAAGTTGCTGAATTGTTTGTATAAGTCGTCCGAAAGTGTCTTCATGCAGTTTGTTCTTCTTGATTAGAGTGCGCCTTGTACGGCTTTGGCCAACTCATCCGGTTGGAATTTGGCGATGAAATTGTTCGCACCGACTTTCTGCACCATGGCCTGATTGAACACCCCACTGAGGGATGTGTGCAGAATAACATGTAAGTCCTTGAGATTGGGATTGTTACGGATCTCGGCGGTAAAAGTATAACCGTCCATTTCCGGCATCTCGATGTCCGAGATCACCAAGGCAATCTGATCCTTGATGGGGCCATTCTTGGCCATCTCCAGCAACATGTTGAGTGCCTCACGCCCATCCTTTGCCAGCACACATTGCACGCCAATCGCCTCGAGGGCTCGCTGCACCTGCTTGCGAGCAACAGAAGAGTCATCTGCTACCAGCACGGGACGACCATGGGTATTGTGCTCAGCACTGGCATCCACCAACTCGGCACTTACTTCGGTCGACACCGGGGAGATTTCGTTGAGGATACGTTCAACATCCAGGATCTCCACCAGCTCGCCGTCTACCTCTGTGACCGCAGTCATGTAGTTGATGCGCCCTGCCCCTTTGGGTGGCGGCAGAATGGATTCCCAGTTCATGTTGATGATGCGTTCAACCGAATGCACCAAGAAGCCCTGAACTGAACGGTTGTACTCGGAAATAATAATGAAACACTTGCTCAGGTCCTCGATGGGACGTTTGCCCACCGCCATGCTGAGATCAATCACCGAAATGGTCTGGCCACGGATGTGCGCAACGCCACGAATACAGGAATTGAGCTTGGGCATGACGGTCAAGGGAGGGCATTGCAGCACTTCACGCACTTTAAATACGTTGATGCCAAATCTTTGACGTCCATTGAGACGAAACAACAGCAGCTCCAACCGGTTTTGTCCCACCAGCTGGGTACGTTGGTTGACCGAGTCCATAATACTGGCCATAAACACTCCCTAAAAACGCTTGGCATTAATCATGCATGCGTATTGGCTTGCGTCAGACTATCGATGTCACTACAAACGAATTCTGAAGCAAGCATAGTTAAATATGGTGATATGCGTGAACAACTTATCGGCCTGCGAGAGAAAATGATTAGTAGACTTTTCCTCATCTTACTGCTGTTTTGCGGCATATCTCACGCCACGGCATCCGAGGTGACCAGTTATCTGCAAGAAATGGCGCAAGAGTTTGTGCTCGGCCAGCTCGATATTCCACTCGATGCCCAGGCTCATGTGCAAGCTGCCTCCATTGATGTCAGGCTACCTTTGAGCCGCTGCGAGCAGCATCTTACCATCAGCCTTCCCGCCAGGATGGAGGTGCGTCGTAACACCACCGTCTACCTCAAATGTGAGGAAGAAAAACCTTGGGACCTCTATTTGCCGGTGCGCGTCAGCATCCAGAAACCCTATGTGACCGTGGCTACCCCGGTAGCCAAGGGCGACATACTCAGTGAGAGTGTCTTGACGCTGGCCTATCAGGATCAGACCCAGATCCGCGGTGATTATCTGAGCGATCAGGCCCCCCTGATAGGGGTCCGCAGCAAACGGGAACTCAAGCCGGGTCAGCCCATACGGCTCAGCCAAGTCTGCGTGGTTTGCAAAGGCGACCAGGTCACACTCAGTGCAGAAAACAGCAGCATGCAAATCAAAACCATGGCCCGAGCCTTGCAAGATGGCAGCTTCGGAGACATGATCAGCCTCGTCAATATTCGTTCAGGAAAAACAGTGCAAGGGAAAGTCAGCGCAGTCGGCTCTGTCGTGGTCCCCTTCTGATATGTTTTTCTGGTTATTTTTTTCTAAAGTTCTGACGACGGTCACCGATAAACAGGTAAGCGAACAGCAAAGCAGACGAAGGTAAACACTATGGCTATTAACAATATCAACAACTTGGCGAATAATCGGTTGCAAAACACCGGTAACAGCCAGGGTGCCAACACCAAACAAGCGACCTCGTCTCCCGACAACCGTGCGGCGACTGTCAAGACAGACTCCGTCTCCTTGACCAATGAGGCGCAGCAATTGCAACAGATGCAGAAAAACCTCAACTCAGCCTCCACCGGCAATGAAAGCCGGGTCGAGAGTCTGAAGAAAGCCGTGGCCAATGGTGAATACCAGGTCAACAGCGAGGCGGTAGCCAAAAAGATGTTCAGCTTTGAATCCACTCTGGACAAGCTGCTCGGATGATGGATTTACCTTCGCTGCTGCACACCCAAGACGAATACCTCTCCCGGATGCAAGGTTTGCTGGAGGAGGAATTCAACCTGCTCAAGCAGCACCAGGCACTGGCGCTGCCTGAGCTGGCAGAGCGCAAGCAGAAACTGCTTGCCGATATTGAAGTGCTGGACCAGACCTTGGCCCGGCTGCCCGAACTGCAACAGCAGCTGTCGGCCTTTCCAGAGCAGATGAATACCCTGCGTGAAAAACTCGATGCCTGTCAGGAACAAAACGATGTGAATGGTCGCCTGCTCGAGCTCAGCATCGTCTCCAACCGCCGCTTGGCAAGCTTTTTGAGCCAGTTGCGGGATCGCAACTCCCTGACTTATGACGCCAAGGGCAACACTCGCTCCGGCACACGCTCATTCGGCATCAAGGCCTGATCCCTTTCCGCTTCCCCTCGCGCAAGCTCTGCCCGTCGCCAACCTATAACACCAGCCTCAACAGTTCTTCGCTGTCCGCACAGGCATGGATGCTCAACACGCCCGTCTCATACCGGCCATAGGTTGCCGCCAGATCTCCCCGTGGAAAACAGATGGACCCCGGATTCATCAGCACCAGCTCCCCTTCTCGCTGCAGCACGGGTAGATGGGTGTGGCCGCTGATAAACAGGCTGCCGGGGGGCAGCGGTACCGCATCCGGGCGATAGAGATGACCATGACTGACAAACCAGCGCCGTCCATCCACCAGCAACTGGTTATAAGGTGCTGTCATGGGGAAGTTCAGCAACATCTGATCCACTTCCGAATCGCAGTTGCCACGCACCGCCATGATGTGCGGCGCCAGCTGATTGAGCCGCTCCGCCACGGCGGCGGGGGCATAACCCGGCGGCACCGGATTGCGAGGGCCATGGTTGAGCAGATCGCCGAGCAGCAGATAGTGATCGGGCTGCCAGGGAGCAAGCTGGGCCAGCACCTGTTCCAGTGCGCTCAGGCTGCCGTGCAGGTCTGAAATGATGGCAATCTTCATCGCGAACTCCCTTACTGCTTGCTGAAATAGAGATCCTTGGTGGCGATAGCCCCCTTGAGGTTCTGGCTCGGCAACCCTCGCAGTGTGGGGTCCACCAGCCGCATCTGGTTGTAGTGATACACGGGAATGGCGGGCATTTCGTCCATCAGCAGCTGCTCGGCCTGGCGATAGAGTCCGGTCCGGGTACTACCATCCAGGGTGTCCGATGCCTGCTGCAGCAAGCCATCAAAGGCCGGATTGCAATAGCCGCTCTCGTTCTGGGGATCCTGACAGCGGAAGCTGTTGAGCATGGATGAGGGCTCCACATAATCTCCAAACAGGAAGGAGCGGACCAGCATGAAATCACCACTGTCTTTTGCCACCTGATAGGCGCTCCACTCCATGTTGTTGAGCGACACCTCCACCCCCAGCGGTTTCCACATGGCGGCCACCGCCAGCGCCAGCTTCTTGTGGCTCTCAGACGTGTTGTAGGTCAACGTCAGCTTGAAGGGACGGGCACTGTTGTAACCTGCCTGCGCCATCAAGGCGGCAGCCTTGGCCAGCCGTGTCGGCTGATCCTGCAGAGCCAGCGGTGAACCAAGTGCCTCATAGCCTGGCATGCCAGGCAGCAGAGACCAGGCAGGCCGCTCCCCCTGACCGCTGACCTGTTCGGTCAGCACATGACGGTCTATGGTCATGGCCAGTGCCTGGCGCACCCGTACATCCTGCAGCTCGGGACGGCGCAGATTGAAGGTATAGAGATAGGTGCCAAGCAGCGGCAGACCCCAAATCCGCTCTGGCGTCGCCTCTTTGGTCTTCTGGTAATACTCCAGTGCCACCTTGTTGGTGAGCTGGATCTCCCCGGCCTCATAGCGCAGCCGTTCAGCATGCTGGGAGGAGAGCGGCAGATAGGTCACCCGCTTGATCCGGGTATGCAAGTCATCCCAATAATGGATGTTGCGCTCAGCCTCGATACGCTCATTGGGCGCCCAGTTCACCAGCTTGTAAGCCCCATTGCTGACCAGTTTGCCGGGCTGAGTCCACTCTTTGCCAAACTGGGTGATCGCCTGCTCATTGACGGGAACAAAGGGGCGTTGACTGACCAGTTGCAGGAAATAGGGTACGGGCCGCTCCAGTGTCACCTTGAGGATCTGGCTGCTCTCGGCTTCCACCCCCAGCGACGTGAGCTCGAGAGCCCCGGCATAAATGGATTGAGCATTGTTGATACCGGTCGCCAGCAGCAATCCGGCGGAAGGGGACCCTTGTGCCGGATCCAGCAGCCGACGCCAGGCGTAGACGAAATCCTGTGCGGTAAGCGGCTCGCCGTTGGACCATTTGAGCTGGGGTCGCAGGAAGAAGCGCCACACCAGCCCATCTTCGCTGGTCTCCCAGCGCTGGGCCTGAGCCGGCACTATCTTGCCCTGACCATCTTCGCTCACCAGCCCTTCAAACAAATCCACCAGCACCACTTCCCCCGGAAAACCGGAGCGGATCTGGGCAGGATCGAGGGACTCAGGTTCATCACCGTTGCCCTTGACCAGCGTCTGGCGATCCGACAGCACAGTCTCCTGGGTAACCGTGGTTGCTTGCAGCGACGGGGCCATCAGCAGGCCCAGCAGCAAGGGAGAAAGCCAGCGACGGGCTGGCCGGCGTTCCGGCTGATAAACAGCGGGGCGGTAAACCATGACATAAACCTCGTTCAATTCACTTTATTTCAAGAAGGGGGAAGGCCGGCAGCGCGCCTGAATACGAATGCATGATGCTGCGCTTGTTATCCCCGAAGACGCCCCGTATTGTATCGGGCTTGCCCAAGAGATGGAGTCTTTCGGGCTATTTTTTTCCGTAGTTTTTATGAAATGCGAGTGGCTGTCGCTGGTAACGTCCTGACACGTCTTTCGATCTGGCTACATTCTCAGGAGTTTTTATGGGGTATGAGTGGCTGGCGCTGGCAGCGGCCAGTTTGTGGGCAGTGGCGGCCCTGATTTCGGTCAAACCGGCCCGCCACCTGGGGGCATTCGCCTACAGTCGCTGGCGCATGTTTCTGGTCAGCCTGATGCTGGGCACCGCCAGCATCGCCACCGGAGGCTGGCAATCCCTTAGCGAGAGCGCCCTTCCCCTGCTGGCGCTGTCGGGCCTGATCGGTATCTTTGTCGGGGATACAGCACTGTTTGCCTGCATGAACCGGCTGGGGCCCAGACGCAGCGGCCTGTTGTTCTCCTGCCATGCTCTCTTCTCCGCCCTGCTCGGTCTCTGGTTGTTTGGTGAGCAGCTCGGCGGCTGGCGACTGGTGGGAGCGCTGCTGGTATTTGCCGGTGTCATGCTCGCCATCCTGTTCGGCCGGCGTGGCGGCAACGAGTGGGAACAGGTGCGTGGACACCTTGCCATCGGCATCGGCCTGGGGCTGACCGCGGCCTTCTGTCAGAGCCTGGGTGCCATCATCGCCAAGCCAGTGATGATGAGTGGCAATATCGACGCTGTGAGCGCCTCCGGCATCCGCATGGGCAGTGCCCTGTTGGCTCACTGCACCTTGCGAGTGCTGAGAATGCCGCTCGCCATGCCCCACAATCCCATCAACCGTCAGGTACTGGGGTTGATTGGCATCAACGGTTTCCTGGCCATGTCCATGGGGATGACACTGATCCTGGTCGCCCTGCGCCAGGGAGAGGTCGGCATGGTAGCGATCCTCTCCTCCACCACACCTGTCATTCTGCTCCCCCTGCTGTGGTGGCATTCAGGTCAGCGCCCCTCCCTTGCGGCCTGGGCGGGCGCCCTGCTGGCTACGCTGGGTACGGCCATGGTGCTGGGGGTCAGCGGACACTGAGCAAGGCGCGCCTTGCTCAGTGTCAGGCGAGCGGCTTAGAACTGGGCGATTTCCTCTGCCGTCAGTTCGCGGTATTCGCCCGGAGCCAACGCCTCATCCAGCGCCAGTGTACCGATCTGCTCCCGATGCAGCCCCACCACCTTGTTGCCGATGGAAGCAAACATCCGCTTCACCTGATGATACTTGCCTTCATGGATAGTGAGTCGCGCCTCGCACTCGGCCAGAATTTCCAGCTGGGCGGGACGGGTCTTCTCGGTCTCGTTGCGCAGAAACACGCCATCGGCAAACAAGGATATGGCATCCTGATGCACCGGGTCGGCCAACCAGACATGGTAGGTCTTGGCACACTCATGGCGTGGCGAGGTGATGCGGTGGGACCATTTGCCATCATCGGTGACCAGCACCAGACCCGTGGTATCGAGATCGAGTCGACCAACCACGTGCAGCTTGCCCATGGCGGGTTCATCCATCAGGAAGAAAACGGTCGGGTGATCCGGATCCTCGTTGGAGCAGACGTAACCTTCCGGTTTGTGCAGCATGAAGTAGCGATTGCGCTGATCCAGCGTCAGCATGACACCGTCAAATTCAACCTGGCTCTGCTCGTTGATGTGAAAAGCGGGTTGTTTGACCACTATGCCATCCACAGTGACCTCTCCCTGCCGGATCAGTTTGCCCGCCAGGGAACGGGTCAAATCGGAACAATCGCAAAGAAATTTATCGAGCCGCATGCACAACCTCAGAGTCCATCAATAAAGGGGCGCCATTATATAGGCCAAGGCCAACAACTCCAGCAATAAGCAGTGCTGGCGTAAACCGTACCACAATGACGAAGCATGGCGCGGATGTTAGACTGCCTGCTGAGGGCCTAACATTACGCATAATAATAAAGTCAGGAAGCCGTATGAAGTCACACACTCCTCATCCCGTCATTCCCGTCAACCAGCTACAAGCAGGCATGTATGTGATCGCCATTACCAGCCAGACCGGCGGCATGGAGATCGCCCAGATGGGGCTGGTGACGACTCGTCGGCAAATTGATGACCTGATCCGGCGCGGTGTGCTCACGGTGCGCGTCGATCTCGCCCGCAGCAAATTGGCTGGCATAGAGCAGATTATCTTTCCCGACCCGGCAGCCTCTTCAATTACGTCACAACGCCCGACAGGCAGCGCCAACGGCGAGGGGCGTGAGCTCAAGATCCGCCGCCTGTATCAGGAGGCCCGTGAGCTGCAAGGCAAATTCATTCGCCAGCTAAAGGCGGGTGAGCCCATCGACATTACCCCCTTGGCAACCGTGGCCGAAGAGATGGTGGACACAATGTTCACCCACGGCGATGCCATGCTCTGTCTGGCCCGCATTCGTGCCAAGGATGCCTACCTGATGGAGCACTCCATGAACGTGGCCATACTGCTGGCCAACTTCGGCCGTTATCTGGCGCTGGAGCGCAGCGTGCTCAAGGAGCTGACCCTGGGGGGGCTGCTGCATGATGTGGGCAAGATCATGACCCCGGATGAGGTGCTCAACAAACCGGGCAAGCTGACCGATGAAGAGTTCACCGTGATGCGCCAGCACGTGGTACATAGCCATGACATTCTGAGCAGCACGCCGGGCATCACAGCCACCATGCTGGAAGTCGCCGCCAATCACCATGAGCGGCTCGATGGCACCGGCTATCCCCGCCACCTCAAGGGTGACCAGCTGTCTCTCTACACCCGCATGAGCGGTATCGTCGATGTCTACGACGCTGTGACGGCGGATCGGGTCTACAAGCAGGGGATGCAGCCGACCCAGGCATTCCGGATCCTGCTCAAGGGGGCAGACCACCATTTTGATCGACTGCTGGTGACCAAGTTCATCAAATGCATGGGGGTCTATCCGGTGGGTACCCTGGTACAACTCTCCAACCAGCGACTGGCAATCGTCATGCAGCGCAATCCGCAAGAGCCGCTCAAGCCGGTGGTGAAGGTGATCTATCACGCGGCCCAGCGCCACTACCTCGAGGTGCAGTGGCTGGATCTGGCGAAGTCCGGGGTACAGGAGAGCATAGAAAGCACGGTCGATCCCAAAGAGTTTGGCATCAGCCTCGCCAACTTCGTCTAGTTGGCGCCCCCTTCCCGTTCGACACAGTGCTGGATCAAAAACTCTTCATCCAGCGGTGACAGATCAAAACGGATGCTGGCCTCTTCAATGGCACGGATATCGTGTTGATGATGCTCGCTGAGCCAGCGTACGGCGCGGCGCAGATCTTCGCCATGGGGCAGCAGAGTGTGGTCGCTCATGGGGGATACCTCCGTTAAGCCATTGGCACCAGCCGCACTATCGGGCTGTCTTTGTATAGCGTAGACCGTTCGCCGCCCCTTCTCGATCTCCCCCTCCATCTTGCCGCAGACAAAAAACCGAGATCAAGGCAGGCAAACGCCCTATCCACCACAGATGCCTTGACCACTGCCCGGCCGCCTCTTGGCCACAAGAGTGGCCGGCAACCAGCAAGTGATCCGTCCTTTGGTACAAGCCGGTCTGGCGACTTGACGCCAGCCACCCTGTCAAGGGTATGCTCGTCCTCTTGCCGACCCGTCCCGCTGGCAGCGGGATCGCCGTACCTCTTTTACAAGGCAGTCATACAAGGAAGCTGAATGCAAACCAAGGACAAGTGTCTGGCCGCCCTGGTCATCCTCTGCTGGGGGCTGAATTTCGTGGCGATCAAGTGGGGGCTGGAGGGGATACCGCCGCTGTTGCTGGGAGCGCTGCGCTTCGTCGGCGTGGTCTTCCCCGCCATCTTGCTGGTGCCCAGGCCCACCATGCCCTGGCGCTGGCTGCTGGCCTATGGTGGCGCCATCAGCCTGGGACAGTTTGCCTTCCTGTTCAGTGCCATGAAGTTCGGCATGCCGGCGGGCATGGCCTCGCTGGTACTGCAATCCCAGGTGGTGTTCACCCTGCTGTTCGCCATGCTCTGGCTGGGGGAGCGCTGGCAGCCCCATCACTGGGTAGCGTTGCCACTGGCGGGCGCAGGACTCTATCTCATCGCCACCCATGGCGAGGGTAACCTGACCCTGCTCGGCTTCGTGCTGACGCTCTGCGCAGCCGCCTGCTGGGGCCTTGGCAACGTCATCAATCGCCAGATTGGCCTGCGCTATCAAACTTCCCTGCCCAGCCTCATCGCCTGGGCGGCCTGGTGCCCATACTGCCTTTCTTCGCCCTGTCCTGGTTGTTCGAAGGGCCGGAGCGCATTGCCGCCAGCCTGCTCAACTTCAGCTGGCAGGGGCTCTTGTGCGTGCTCTATCTCTCCTTTGTCGCCACCTGGCTCGGTTACGGCCTGTGGGGCCGCCTGCTGATGCGTTATCCGGTGGCCCAGGTGGCACAGCTCTCCCTGCTGGTGCCCTGCGTCGGCATGGTGGCGGCTGCCGTCCTGCTCGATGAGCACCCCACTCCGTTGCAGTGGCTGGGTTCTGGTCTGGTGCTGCTCGGCTTCGTGGTCCATCTGCTGGGTGGCCGGCTGCGCTGGTTCAAGCCACAGACGGCGCCTTGATGACCAGGGCGTTATTTGCCCATCGCCATTGACCCAACTGGCAAAAATTTCCATCATGAGCAAGTCCCTATCGGGACTGACGTCACCAGACCGTGCCTGCAGGATGCAGACCATCAGGAGAGAGCAAGGATATGCCATCGACAGCCTCAGCCGGGGTGAGCCCCGTCCCGACCCTTATTCGCACCACTGCTTACACCGCCGCCATCACCCTGATCCTGTGCTGGAGTCAGTTTGGCTGGGGAGCCGGCCTGCCTGCGGATCTCAAGTGGGAGAGCAACAATGCGGATCCTGTCTACGCCGACCCGGCCGCCAAACGGGGCGGTACCTTTCGCGGATTTGTCACCAGCTTTCCGCTGACCCTGCGCAAATTCGGGCCCGATTCCAACGGCAGCTTTGCCAGCTATGTCAGGGAAAGCAACCTGCCGCTGCTGAGCACCCATCCCGTCACAGGCAACCCCATGCCCATGCTGGCAAACGCGTGGGCTTTTGGCGCCGATCACAAGACTCTCTATTTTCGCATCAACCCCAAGGCTCGCTGGTCAGATGGCAAGCCCGTCACTGCCGATGACTGGGTGTTTCCCTCAAGATGATGCGCAGCAAGGAAATAAATGACCCCTGGTACAACAACTACTACAGCACCCAGATCGCAGACGTGACACGCTTCGATGACCACACCCTCTCCATCACCAGCGGCAGCGAAAAGAGTCGGGAAGATCTGCTGGAATCCCTGCCATTCACCCCTGAGCCAAGCCACGCCATCAAGCTCACGGCCAACTGGGTCAAGGAGTACAACTGGAAAATACTGCCAGTCACAGGTCCCTATCAGCTCGGCGAGATAAAAAAGGGCAAGTCGGTTAGCTTCAAGCGGATCAAAGATTGGTGGGGAGACGAGGAACGCTACTTTCAGCACCGCTTCAACCCGGACAGGATTGAGATCAAGGTGTTGCGGGATCAGAACATCGCCTGGCAACACTTCTTGCGCGGCGACCTGGATACCTTCCCGCTGGTCATGCCCAACTGGTGGCACGACAAGACCAAAACCGCAGAATTCGAGAAGGGTTATATCGAGGGGCTCTGGTTCTACAACCAGACCCCACAATCCCCCATGGGGCTCTATCTCAACACAGCAGACCCGCTGCTCAGCGAGCTCAATGTCCGGCTCGGCATCCAGCATTCCCTCAACCTAGACAAGATGCTCGTCACCTTGCTTCGAGGGGATTACCAGCGACTCAACAGCTACGGGTCGGGCCAAGGGGATTTGGCCAACACAGAGATAAAGGCACGCCCGTTTGATCCCAAACTTGCGCGCAGCTATTTCGCCAAGGCTGGTTTCAACAAGGTGGGGCCACAGGGCATTTTGCAAAACAACAAGGGGCAGCCACTGACCCTGACCATCACATACACCACTGCAGAACATGCCCAGCGGCTCACTTTGCTGCGGGAGGAGACCAAGAAGGCGGGGCTCAATCTCGAGCTCAACCTGATGGATGCCTCTTCGGGTTTCAAGTCCATGCTGGAGAAAAAACACCAGAGTGCCTGGATGGCATGGAGCGGCGGTCGCTATCCCGCTTATTGGGAGTTTTTCCACAAGGTCAATGCCAACAAGCCCCAGACCAACAACATCATGAACATCGATGATGACGCCATCACTGCCCTGGTTGAGCAGTACGACAAGGAGTTCGACTTCGCCAAAAAAGCGGCGCTATCGCGGCAGATCCAGCAGCGTCTGTATGAACTGGCCAGCTTTGTCCCTGCCTATCAAGTGCCCTATACCCGGGAAGGGGCCTGGCGCTGGATAAAATTGCCCAAGCTGCCCGCCACACCCAAAAGTGACCTGCTTTACTGGCCACTCGATGGCGGAAGTAGCGGCTACAGCTACGGCGGTCTGCTCTGGATCGACGACCAGCTAAAAACCGAGACAAAAGCCGCCATCAAAAACGGCAAGACCTTTCCTGCCGTCATGAAGATAGACACCACTTATCAGCAGCCTTGAGACCAAAGTACATATCAAACAAAAGACCCCGCACCAGAGGTGACGGGGTCTTTTTTGTTTGCAACCGTGGTTGCAGCCTTGACGCTAGGGGCGATTAAGCGCGCTTGGCCTGCTTCTCGGCAATGGCATCAGCCACGTCAGCCGGCGACAGCACTATGCCTTCCTGATCCGGAGTCGGGAACACGGCGACGCACAGCTCGTCCTGCTCCATACCGTCAACCCAGCGCTCCAGCCACACCTTGAGGGTGATGGACTGCGGCTTGCATTCGGCCCATTCACCCTCGGCCCACGCCTGGGCGTACTCAGGGTGTGGCCATACAGGGATGCAATCTTCATCGTCTGTGGTCAGCATCATGACGCCGTGCTCGTCGGTCAGGACAAACAGCTCTTCGTACTCGACCAGCTTGCTGATGAAGTGCTCGTAACGGTAGTCGGCATTCAGTTGCAGCGCAGCATTGCGCTCGGTTTCGCTCAGTTCATAGCTCATTGGCCAAGTCTCTCTTTCAATAAAGGGCGCCATGTTCACATCTTGCTGACAGCTTGTCCAGTATGAGAGATCGGTCACCTATTTTTCGGCAATATCAGCCCAGTTCAGGTGTCACCAGGGAGATCTCCGTCGTCTCGCAACAACGCTGGCGCAGCCAGTAGGCAGATTCCACCTCAACGAAGCAGAGCTGATCCCGTCCAGCCAACGCGCCACCCATGATCTGCTCGAATCGCAGCAGCTGTTGTTGCTCCCAGGCGTTGGCCAGTTTGGAACCATGGGCTTCGTCCACCACCTCGCGGCGCAGCTCGAACAGGTTGTCGGTGATCGGGCTGTTTATCTTGGCCGGGCTGTGCCAATACATCAGCAGATTGTCCATCATCTCGCTGTCGTAGTTGGCAAGGGCATCCAGCTCGGGCGTCGCTCCGACATCGCTGGCAGCAAAGTCACACCAGCCAGCTGTCAGCGGCGCCAGGGTTTGCGCAGCCGCACCCTTGCCATGCTGACGCAATACGGCCACATCCGCCCCCTTTATGGTTGGCAGCCAGACATCGCCCTGATGCTGGTCGAGCAGAGGTAGCAGCAGAGAGGCGGGATAAACAGGGAAACGGGGGCCGAGAGTGTGAAGCAGTGATACTAGCGTGATCTTTACCATGAGGGGCGCCTTGAACTGGAAGGCCGATATTCAGTGCTCGGCCAGAAAGACAAAGGAGAGCCTTATCCTATCATGTTTGAACGCTGGCGAGCGGACTCACATTTTCACTGCTCAACTCGGAGATCAGCGTCCAAAAAAACAGCGTTCAGCACTCCCCGCACGGATAAAGCCCAATAGTTTGAACCAGCGCCCACTAAAGTGGATCCGGGAATGCTAGTTTGCATACATCTTTAGCGTAAGGAGTGCATTCATGATTGGGATCGACCAGATTTCTAACGACTTTGTAAACGACTTGAAAATACTGGCATGCTTTGATCCGGCCAACATGAGCCTGGGGATCAAATTGCGCAGTGACATGTCCGACGAGCTGTGTCAGGCGGCTGTACGTCTGCATCAGCAAGGGCTCATCAGCGCAGAAGATGGCGGCTACCTGACTCCTTTTGGCATGACAATGGTTGAGCATCTGCAGCATCTGATAGTCGCACTCAAACCGCTTTGATCGCCTGCGGGGCCCAGAGCGAAAAGTTGATCAACTCCCAGCGCAAGCCCTGGCGCAGCAAACAGGCAAACAGCAAAGGACCTTCGGGTCCTTTTACTTTGCCATCGACCATCCACTCCCCTTCCCGCTTTGGCAAAGGCTGAGCCTTGATCTCATCAGGCTGACTATCATTCCCAAGACGTACCTGAACAAACTGCTGACATACGGCTTTCGCTTCTGTGGCGGATGTACTCTGTGTCTGAAGATCGGCAATAGTCAGCAGGCTGGCAGCAAGAAGAAGTGATGGGGTCATGGTGAAATTCAAGGTCAAAGATGATGCTGAAAACAGTGAAGATGGCCCATAAACAAAAAGCCGTGGAACCAGAGGCACCACGGCTTTCTTAAATTCTGTAAGAATTACAGAGCAGTTACGTTCTCAGCCTGCGGGCCTTTCTGACCTTGGGTCACAGAAAACTGTACGCGCTGACCTTCAGCCAGGGTACGGAAACCGTTACCGCTTATAGCGCTGAAGTGAACGAAAACGTCCGGGCCGTTTTCTTGCTGGATGAAGCCAAAACCTTTGGTTTCGTTGAAAAACTTAACGGTACCGGTGATCATGTTAGACATATCTTTAACCTGTATTCTAAATAATTACTTATGCTTTTCAGCGGATAAAGCTCAAAAACGGGATTAACTTATGAACAACAGGAAAAGATGTAAAACATCATATTCATTGACATAGCTTTGGCCCTTTCAAGCTGATTTAGATTATACGTGGCTTTGGGGATTACGCAAACAAATTTGTGCCCCGCCAATGGCAGGGCACAGCCGTTTATAGGGCGGGCGATTCCAGTGCCTGAACCAGTACCTTGAGAAAGCGAGCCGCCTCGCCGCCGGTACAGGCCCTGTGATCAAAGGTCATCGACAGAGGCAGCACTCTGACCGGGCGAGCCTCCCCGTGGATGAACACCACCTTCTCGAACAACTTGCCCGCACCTATGATGGCCACCTGCGGTGGCGTCACGATTGGGCTGGCATAACGACCCGCGATGGCACCGAAGTTGGTGAGAGTAATAGTCGCCCCCTGCAGCATCTCGCGCGGCACAGCCCGCGCCTTCACATCCGCGATCATCCGATCCAGTCCCTGCCGGATGTCGGCTCCCTCCCGCTCGGCTACGTTCTCCATCACAGGCACATAGAGCCCATGCCTGGAGTCGACCGCAATGGCCACGTTGACCTCACTGAACAGCCGCCTTGAGAGCGTATCGCCATCAAACCAGGCATTCATGGAAGGTTCGGCCCGGCAAGCGACACCGATGGCCTTGATGAGCCGCACTGTCACATCTTCGTCTGGACGCCAGTGGCGCAGATCCACTTCGTCGGTGATGCTGACCGGCACCACTGTCTGATGAGAAAGCTCCATCGCCTTGGCCATGGCCCGGCGCGAGCCCTTTAGGAACTCGTTGCCGCTGCTTTGCTGAGCCTCGAATGCCGCCTGCACATCCTGCTCGGTCACCATACCGGCACCGCCACTGCCCTTGATCCGATCGATATCCAGACCCAGTTTCTGTGCCAGCAGACGCACGGCCGGCATGGCCTGCACCAGTGCTCCGCCGGGGGCTGTGGCCCCTACCACGAAGTGATCCTCGATATGCTGTTGGTGGGCGCTGACCTTGCCCACCACAGTGCCGTCATCTTCACCCCCTTCAAATTCCACCAGTGGCGCGCCAATGTGAAGTATGTCTCCCTCCTGACCACAGAGCCTGGCAATCACCCCCGCCACCGGCGAGGGCACATCCACCAGCGCCTTGGCGGTTTCTACCGACAACAGCACCTGATCGACACTCACTGTATCGCCAGCACTCACCTTCCATTCGACGATCTCGGCCTCGGCCAACCCTTCGCCTAAATAGCTGTTCCGAATAGAAGATCACCGGAGGAAGGGAACTCAGTCCAGTTTGTGCGATCTCATTAGTCGCAAAACAAAACAAGCCACACCCAAAGGACTGAGTTGATGCCTATCCTACCACCCCTGCAACGACCACAACT
>NZ_LSGW01000058.1 GCF_001643305.1 Aeromonas salmonicida subsp. salmonicida | reverse complement strand
GGACAGCACCGACAAGGGAGCGAGAAGCGCGGACGGGGTAGACCCAAGACAGGAACCGCAAAGACTGGGGCGGAACGTCAAGCAGCCTTTCGTGCCAAACAGCAGGAGAATAACGTTACAGTAACGATAAGTCGGGAACTGCTGGATGGACTGGATGCCCAAATGCAGGCGATCAGGGATCGCGGTTCGGTCGTGGTGCTGACACCGGAACAGGCGGGCGAGATCTTGAAGGCCATACGCAAATCAAGCCTAAAGCAGCTCCGTGGACAACGCCCCCGCCCACAGGCCAAACCCACGGCCTGATGGACGGCCTACGGTTCGGGCGCTTGCCCACCTCGCCAAGGTTCTCTCTCGAATACTTTGAGAAGCGAAAACGCCCCTTACGGGGCGCTGTTATCTGATAAGGCTTTGTTTTGATCACTCACGATCACGACGGAGGTAATTGGACACGCTGCCCGCCGAAATTTGCAGATCCTCTGCAATATCGCGGTTACTGTAACCCATAGCTTTGAGCCTGATCACTTCGGGGAGCAAGTCATTGCGAACTTTCCCACTATTGCTCGGCCTGCCACCGCCTTTGGATAGCTTCCCCCCTATGCGTCCACCCTTCGCTCCTCGATGCGCCTGCACCAGGCTAAACCCGGCGGGGGTGAATCGATTCCATACCCAACGGGCGATACTCTTTGCCGTGGCCTTGATCTCTGACACTGGAAGCGGGCCGCCCTGCTCCCGTCCAAACGCATTAGCGCTATCACAAGCAGATCTCACCGCATCGCCCCAAGCCTCGTACCCGTTAGGCCGCCAATACGCCCTAACGGCGCTGTAGGCCCATTCACGCACGTTATCAAACACCGTGACGTTACGGCCCAGTCCGCCGACCTCTTTGCGACTGCGGCGACTATAGGCCGCCAAATCCGCATCAGGGCAGAACTCCGCCAGATAGTCGAGGCTAAACGGCTCGCTGTGATGCCATATCGTCCACCAATCGCCATGTACGGGGTTTTTGGTGATAAGCCCTGCATATCCCATATCGGCCCCCAACCGCTTCGCCAGAACGTGTTCTATGGCCGCCAGATAGCGCAACGGCTTTTGCTTGGCCGCACTGGTACGGGCCACGACAGCCGCTAGATAGTATCCGTAGTGAGCGTGACAATTGAGAGGGTTGACCGTGACCCAGTTCGGGGCGGGTAATCCGGCCTCCTTCCACGCCTCATAGCCGTCTGGGCTGTCCACATCGAACACCAGACAGGCCACGTGCGGCGGCGGGTTGTGCTGGATATGGCGATAAGCCAGCGCGGTCGCTTGCGGGCGGATCAGCAGCCCATGCGCCGGATCATCGGTGCAGTAGGGGCGGCGGGGGAGACGTTCGACAAAGGCAGCGGCTTGAAGCGCTGGTTTTACCATTGGACACCGCGCTTATTGGCGGTGCTGGCTTGTTTGGTGTGACCCATGTGATATATTTCACCTATTGCTTTGCATAAGTCCGGCCCCGAACTCTCTGTGCTCTTCCGCCAAGTTGAAAACAGAGATTCGGGGTTTGTCTTTTCTGGACAGTACGTTACCGCAGGTGCCTACGCCTGAGCAACGTTTAGCCATACACCTCACTACGATGTCCGATCTGAGGTTCTACGCCGGAATTCCAGTTTTTTCCGTCTCGCCAGAAAAACCAGTGTTGGCGCGAGTTGTCGTAAAACAGTTGCTTCCCGACATAGCCCGTATTGGGTCGAAAAATACGCGCAGCTATGAGCAAAACATATACGGCAAACCCTGTCGGATACAATTTGTAGACGGAAAGATCAGCCTAAACGTTTACCAGCGGAATTTTCTTGGCTTCCGGCTTATAACCCCTAGCCCCCCCCCTCGTTGGCCTTCAGTTAGCTGCTCGTACATCTTTTCGCTCGTCTTTCGCGGACAATGTGTGGAGTGACCCGGCAGTTAGCCGACTCACCACAACCTCCTCACGCGTTGCACTTATTATCTTAATTCGCGGTTAGCTTTTTTATAGAAGAGAGTTCAAGAAGGAAGAATTCAACAACAGAAGCTGCCTCTTCGCGCAAATGCATTGTTTCTAGTGGTGGCTCATCTCCGCCAGCTCTCATTATAGCTCTTTTTGCTTGGGTGGTTTCACCATTTCTTGCAAAATAAAGAATTGATTGCGCTATGGATAAAACAATATCGATCTTAGCAGCTATAATGTCTTCATTGATAGCTTTTATATCGAAATCTTTCCACAGCTTATTGAAAAGACAATCCATTTCCATGCTGCTAACATCAAACTTGTCTTGGTTGCTCAGAAGAACATCATTAGGAATTCTTTCCAATTCATCCAACACACTAATTAGTTTCATATATGACACGCACCTAGTATTTCTTTTTGTTACAGGCAATTTTTCCATATATAAAATCATTTCTGGATATTTTAATGAATTTAAAGTCAGGGTGTTGAATTCATTTTTCGCCCCCCACCAACTCTCTGATGTTAACTGAGCATCAAGACGCTCTAGCGCCAAATTTGCCTGGACTATTCCATTGGCTTTTTTTGCGTAATGCTTTAGATAAATATATATAAGAGGTATAAGAGCAAGTAGCAGTGGAATTATGGCTTTCATTAATAAATCTCACTTGTTAATTTAATGCATTTGGTGTGAGCAGATGATTTCTGTAATTCATTATCAATCATCTGTTGTAGTTCCTACCAAGACAGTCAGTAACAAAAACTAACTTCCACCATATACTTCACTGCGATGCCCAATTATCACAGCAACAATGACAAGATCGTTATCTCTTATGTCACACACAACCCGATAATCCCCCACGCGATAACGCCAGTAGGTTCGTAAATTACCGGTTAGAGCTTTGCCAGCATCCCTCGGATTTTCAAGCATCATAATCCGCCGCAGATATTTTGTGATCCTCTGCGATTGGGTCTTATCCAGCCTAGCCAATTGCTTCTTGGCGGTATCGGTCAATTCAACTTTCCAAGCCAAGATCGCGCTCCACGTCATCCAATGAGAACAGGCGCTCTTCGCCCTTGCGAACATTCTCCATGACCCTCTCAGCCAGATAGTAATCTTCCAACTCTTCCAGATGGGTCAGGATGGCCTCCCGTGCATAGAAGGTCTTCGTTCTTCCCGTCTCTTGCGCCAAATTTGCCAAACGCTCTTCGATCTCCGAAGGCAAGCGTATCGCTAACATAATCCACCCCAAAGGCTAATGATATACGTGTATATCATACGCTAAACTCCAGCCCCTGCAACTAGGGTGACTAGCGAAGTCTGTCAATCTCGTTGCAGGGGCCGCCAAGCAACGCGCGGCAGCTACAGCTCAAGCCCTCTATACCGCTCATACTCCAGCGATAACTCCAGCTCTTTGCTCTCCTTGAGCTCCTTGGCCTGCTCGTTGATCAGCCCTGCGCGCTCTGCAAGTTCTCCAGCGCCTTGTTCAAGGCGCTGACACTGCTGTTCAAGCTCCCTAGCGCTGCGCTGGTAACCTTGTTCGAGTGCGTTACCCCGCTCTGCAACGTCCGGATCTCCTCGTGCAGGTCGCTGCATAGCTTCCCGCAGCTCCTGAGCGCATCGTTGCACACCTTTTGCAACGCGCTCAAAGAGTGCGCTTGCTGCTGCAATTGCAGCCTCAAGTCCTCGGTTTGTTGCTCGTGCCGCTGTTCGATCTGCTCCAGCTTCGCCAACAGTACCCGCTCCAGCTCTGTCATTTAGCGCACCTCCACGGCCATCTTGCCCGCCTCTGTCTTGTACGGCGCCCCAATCTTGCGGGCGATGATGTAGCGTTTTCCATCCGCCCCCTTGAAGTAGCTCACCCCCTTCGGCAACTCGTCCAACGTGCTCTGGGCGCTGCTGATCTCTTGCCGCAAACTCCGCAACGTCCCCATGTCTTGTTCGATCTGCTCCCATATCCAGTTCATGCCAAACCAGCTTCCCATCAGTAACCCCACCCCGCAGAAAATCCCCAGCAGCGCGGCTTTGAACCAGACGCTGGAGACCAGTTTCAGCATGTCGGCTTCGTCCTTGACCTCCCTCAAGACTGTTTTCAAGGGTCTGCTCGCGTCGTAGATCTGCTGGGGCAAGTCCTCGATCCCTTCCTTGATAGCGGTCACGGTTGTATTCAGCTCGCCGCTGATGCGCTCCTGCAAGTCGCTCCTGAGCGTCTCTAGCAGCGCTTGCGCTAACTTCTCCACCTCGCCCAATTCCTGCTCTTGCCGCTGCTTGAGCTTCTCGCTCAAGAGTGCTTTGCGCTGTCCAAGACTCTCCATACAACTCCCCTTTCAACCGGATCGCCTTCGGGTATCCCTCCGGCTTGACGCTGGTGTAATCCTTGCCTGTGCGCGTTATCTCGCACCCTAGCCCCTCTTGCAGGTAGGCCCGCAGTTCATCAGCATTGCTCACCACCCCTTGCGCGACTGCACCGATCAGGTGGTCGGTGAGCTGCTTTTTGATGGCTGTGTGGTCTGTCACGGCCTTGTACGCTTCAAAATCGGGCCGCAACAGCCGCGCCCTGAGCGGGTCGTCTGGCCGCGCCCACCCCTTTTCGTGGTTGTGCTTGTCCCTCACCGCATCGAAGTCTTTGCGCTGCCCTGGCGGGGCCGGATTGAACGATTTGCCGCTGCCCAGGTGAACACGGGGGATCAGGATATGCACATGCACCCCGCCATCCGCTTCGGCGTGCTCAACCGCGGTCAAATGCACGTCCTCCCGCGCCAGTCCGGCAAATGCCAGCGCCTCGAAGTCGTCCAGCACAGCGCTGATCTCGTCCGGTCGCGGGGCCTCTTCGGCAGCCCATGAGATCACCGCGCTGCTATAGCGCTGCTGAAAGGGCAGCGAGTCGGCCACCGCCGCGAACAGCACCGGATCCCCCCGCAGTACCGCCACCCCAGCCCGTGGCTCCCCTGTGTGATCGTGCGGCCCCATGAGGTAGGCCGAGGCGTGAGCACCGCTTCCCGTGCCGTGGGCAAGGAACTTAATGTGCATCGCTCTCCCCCTTGCGGTTCGGCTTGGGGGGCGGCGGCAACTGGGGCAGCAGGTGCGTGGCCTGCCCCTCGATACTGCGAAGCAGGGCCAGCACTTCGACCACTTGCACCGGTGAACCGATCAGCCGGCACTCGTTCAGGGCGCGGGCGATCTGGTTGAGGTTGTTGCTCATCCCTGCCAATTGCCGCATCAGCACCGGATCCGCATCGTGGCTGGTATCTCGCACTCGGACCGCTCGCTTGCGCGGGGTCGGCAGGTGCATTTGTTGATTGGCATCGATAGCCCCCCTGATCCAGTCCGACAAACTGAGGTCTGCCGCCTCCGCCTTCTCTCGCCATTCGGCGGCGGTCGGCTTGTCTATCCGCACGCTGACGGTGGTCGTTCTGGCCGTTTTGGTCACGGTGCCTCCGGTGTTTTTTGTGTGGGGATTGAAGGGGCGAAGCCCCTCACCAGCCCCGTGTTACTGTGAGCCGCGAAGCGGGCGAAACAGTAATACGGGTAGGCTGGCTTAATCCAAGTTAGCATGCAAGCTGGGGCCTGAAAAATTGGTAATTACCGTTACAATAACGCATAATCTTTTATTGTCACAGTGACTAAAAATGGAGTGGCTATGAAGGACAGCACCGACAAG
>NZ_LSGW01000057.1 GCF_001643305.1 Aeromonas salmonicida subsp. salmonicida | reverse complement strand
GAGCCTGTAAATAATTCTGTGTAACTGCCCACTCCATTACAGGTGACCGTTCAGGCGATCACCGAACTCGATAATAAAGCGATTCAGGGCAGGCTTCCAATTCTGGATTGGCATGGTCCACTTCTTTGAAGCCTGCTGTATCGCGAGAAACGCCACTTTGAGCGCCGACTCATCGGTCGGGAACAGCTTCCTTTGTTTGGTCGCTTTGCGCAGCACGCTGTTGAGTGACTCGATCGCATTGGTTGTGTAAATTACCTTCCAGATGGCGGGGGGATAATCAAACAGCGTGATCAGATTGTCCCAGTTATTCTGCCACGAGCGCGCTATCTGCGGGTACTGGCTATCCCAGCGCTCGCCGAAGGTCGCTAACGCCTGCTGAGCCTCACGTTCCGTCGCAGACTGGTAGATCTGCTTCAGTTCAGCCGTCACCGCCTTGTAGTCCTTCCAGGAGACATAGCGCAACGAGTTGCGGACCATATGGACGATACACAGTTGCACCTTGGTCTGGGGATACTCCACGGCAATGGCATCAGGGAAACCCTTGAGACCATCCACACACGCGAGCAGGATGTCTTCCAGGCCGCGGTTCTTCAGCTCGGTCAGGACCGACAACCAGAACTTTGCCCCTTCGGTCTCGGCCAGCCACAGGCCCAACAGCTCCTTGTGCCCCTCCATATTGATGCCCAGAGCCAAATAGAGCGACTTGTTGATCACCCGCTGGTTCGCGCGGATCTTCAGCACAATGCAGTCCAGATAGACGATGGGATAGAGCGGATCCAGCGGCCGGTTTTGCCATTCGTGGACCTGCTCGATGACACGTTCGGTCACCTTCGATACCAGCCCCGCCGAGATGTCGGCGTCATACATCTCTTTGAACGCGTCCACGATATCCCGCGTACTCAAGCCCTTGGCGTAGAGGGCGAGGATCTGGTCGTCCATCTGGGTCAGGCGGGACTGGCCCTTGCGGACGAACTGAGGCTCGAAGGAGGCGTTACGGTCGCGAGGCGCCTGGATGGTGACCTCTCCGTGCTGGCCTTTTAGGCGCTTGGTGGAATAGCCATTGCGATTGTTGCCGGTCCCGCGGCCTTGTGGAGCGTGTTTCTCGTAGCCCAGATGCTCGTCCATCTCGGCATTGAGCGCGGTCTCGACGGTGAGCTTGATCAGCTGTTGGGTGAGGGTGCCGAGATCTTTTTCAGACTTGATGTCTTTGGCCAGTTCAGCGGCCAGTGCTTTGAGTTTGTCTTGGTCCATTTGCTTACCCACGAAGGTATCCTTTTGAAAAAATTACTTATTCGTGGGCGGTTACACAATTGGATTTACAGGCTCCCCTCCCTCTCTCCGGAATACGCAGCTGCCAAGCAACGCGCTGTGGTCCTACAGTTCAAGTCCTTTATACCGTTCATACTCCAGCGATAACTCCAGCTCTTTGCTCTCCTTGAGCTCCTTGGCCTGCTCGTTGATCACCCCTGCGCGCTCTGCAAGTTCTCCAGCGCCTTGTTCAAGGCGCTGACACTGCTGCTCAAGCTCCCTAGCGCTGCGCTGGTAACCTTGTTCGAGTGCGTTACCCCGCTCTGCAACGTCCGGATCTCCTCGTGCAGGTCGCTGCATAGCTTCCCGCAGCTCCTGAGCGCATCGCTGCACACCTTTTGCAACGCGCTCAAAGAGTGCGCCTGCTGCTGCAATTGCTGCCTCAAGTCCTCGGTTTGTTGTTCGTGCCGCTGTTCGATCTGCTCCAGCTTCGCCAACAGTACCCGCTCCAGTTCTGTCATTTAGCGCACCTCCACGGCCATCTTGCCCACCTCTGTCTTGAACGGAGTCCCCATCTTGCGGGCGATAAGGTAGCGTTTGCCATCCGCCCCCTTGACGTAGCTCACCCCCTTCGGCAACGCGTCCAGTGTGCTCTGGGCGCTGCTGATCTCTTGCCGCAAACTCCGCAACGTCCCCATGTCTTGCTCGATCTGATCCCATATCCAGCTCATGCCAAACCAGCTTCCCATCAGTAACCCCACATCCCCAGCAGCGTGGCTTTGAACCAGACGCTGGAGACCAGTTTCAGCATGTCGGCTTCGTCCTTGACCTCCATCAAGACCGTTTTCAAGGGCCTGCTCGCGTCGTAGATATGCTGGGGCAAGTCCTCGATCTCGTCCCTGATAGCGGTCACGGTTGTATTCAGCTCGCCGCTGATGCGCGTCTGTAAGTCGCTCCTGAGCGTCTCTAGCAGCGCTTGCGCTAACTTCTCCACCTCGCCCAATTCCTGCTCTTGCCGCTGCTTGAGCTTCTCGCTCAAGCGTGCTTTGTGCTGTCCAAGACTCTCCATACAACTCCCCTTTCAACCGGATCGCCTTCGGGTATCCCTCCGGCTTGACGCTGGTGTAATCCTTGCCTGTGCGCGTGATCTCGCACCCTAGCCCCTCTTGCAGGTAGGCCCGCAGTTCGGCGGCATTGCTCACCACCCCTTGCGCGACTGCCCCGATCAGGTGGTCGGTGAGCTGCTTTTTGATGGCGGTGTGGTCTGTCACGGCCTTGTACGCTTCAAAATCTGGCCGCAATAGCCGCGCCCTGAGCGGGTCGTCTGGCCGCGCCCATCCCTTTTCGTGGTTGTGCTTGTCCCTCACCGCATCGAAGTCTTTGCGCTGCCCTGGCGGGGCCGGATTGAACGATTTACCGCTCCCCAGGTGAACACGGGGGATCAGGATGTGCACATGCACCCCGCCATCCGCTTCGGCGTGTTCGACAGCGGTCAGGTGCACCTCCTCCCGCGCCAGTCCGGCAAATGCCAGCGCCTCGAAGTCGTCCAGCACGGCGCTGATCTCGTCCGGTCGCGGGGCCTCTTCGGCAGCCCATGAGATCACTGCACTGCTATAGCGCTGCTGAAAGGGCAGCGAGTCAGCCACCGCCGCGAACAGCACCGGATCCCCTCGCAGTACTGCCACCCCTGCCCGTGGCGCCCCTGTGTGATCGTGCGGCCCCATGAGGTAGGCCGAGGCGCGGGCACCGCTGCCCGTGCCGTGGGCAAGGAATTTAATGTGCATCGCTCTCCCCCTTGCGGTTCGGATTGGGGGGCGGCGGCAACTGGGGCAGCAGGTGCGCGGCCTGCCCCTCGATACTGCGAAGCAAGGCCAGCACTTCGACCACTTGCACTTGCACTGGCGCACCGATCAGCCGGCACTCGTTCAGGGCGCGGGCGATCTGGTTGAGGTTGTTGCTCATCCCTGCCAATTGCCGCATCAGTACCGGATCCGCATCGTGGCTGGTATCGCGCACTCGGACCGCTCGCTTGCGCGGGGTCGGCAGGTGCGTTTGCTGATTGGCATCGATAGCCCCCCTGATCCAGTCCGACAAACTGAGGTCTGACGCCAGCGCCTTCTCTCGCCATTCGGCGGCGGTCGGCTTGTCTATCCGCACGCTGACGGTGGTCGTTCTGGCCGTTTTGGTCACGGTGCCTCCGGTGTTTTTTGTGTGGGGATTGAAGGGGCGAAGCCCCTCACCAGCCCCGTATTACTGTGAGCCGCGAAGCGGGCGAAACAGTAATACGGGTAGGCTGGCTAAAACCAAGGTAGCATAAAAGTAGGGGCTGAAAAAAATTGACAATTACCGTTACAGTAACGAATATTTAATTATCGTCACAGTGACTAAAATTGGAGTGGCTATGAAGGACAGCACCGACAAGGGAACGGGGGATATGTTTGGCGAGAAGCGTGGCCGGGGTAGACCCAAGACCGGAAACGCCAAGACGGGAGCAGAACGTCAGGCCGCCTTTCGTGCCAAACAGCAGGAGAGTAACGTTACTGTAACGATAAATCGGGAACTGCTGGAAGGACTAGACGCCCAGATGCAGGCAATCAGGGATGGCGGTTCAGTCTTGGTGCTGACATCGGAACAGGCGGGCGAGAGCTTGAAGGCCATACGCAAATCAAGCCTAAAGCAGCTCCGTGGACAACGCCCCCGCCCACAGGGCAAACCCACGGCCTGATGGACGGCCTACGGTTCGGGCGCTTGCCCACATCGCCAAGGTTCCCTCTCGATGATCTCTTGAAAGGGAAACGCCCCTTACGGGGCGCTGTTATCTGATAAGGCTTGTTTCGATCACTCACGATCACGTTTGAGATATAGGCTTACTGTACTGGACGAGATTTGCAGATCCTCGGCGATATCGCGGTTGCTGTAACCCATAGCTTTGAGCCTGATCACCTCGGGAAGCAAGTCATGGCGAGCCTTACCACTGTTACTTGGCCTGCCGCCGCCCTTGGATACCTTACCGCCCTTAGCCCCTCTATGTGCTTGCACCTGGCTAAACCCTGCGGGGGTAAATCGGTTCCATACCCAACGGGCAATGCTCTTGGCCGTGGCCTTGATCTCCGACACGGGCAGCGGGCCGCCCTGCTCCCGCCCAAACGCATTGGAGCAATCACAAGCAGCTCTCACCGCATCGGCCCAAGCCTCGTACCCGTTAGGCCGCCAGTACTCTCTAACGGCGCTGTAGGCCCATTCACGCACGTTATCGAACACCGTGACGTTACGCCCCAGCCCACCGACCTCTCTGCGACTGCGGCGGCTATAGGCCGCCAACTCCGCATCAGGGCAGAACTCCGCCAGATAGTCGAGGCTAAACGGCTCGGAGTGGTGCCATATTGTCCACCAATCGCCGTGTACGGGGTTTTTTGTGATGAGCCCTGAGTACCCCATATCCGCCCCCAGCCGCTTCGCTAGAACGTGTTCTATGGCCGCCAGGTAGCGCAACGGCTTTTGCTTGGCCGCACAGGTACGGGCCACAACAGCCTCAAGATAGTACCCATAGTGTGCATGGCTGTTCTTGGGGTTGAACGTGATCCAGTTCGGGGCAGGTAATCCCGCATCCTTCCACGCCTCATAGCCGTCTGAGCTGTCCACATCGAACACCAGACAGGCCACATGCGGCGGCGGGTTGTGTTGGATATGGCGATAGGCCAGTGCGGTCGCTTGCGGACGGATAAGCAGCCCCTGCGCCGGATCATCGGTGCAGTAGGGACGACGAGGGAGACGTTCGACAAAGGCAGCAGCTTGACGCGCTGGTTTTACCATCGGACACCGCGCTTATTGGCGGTGCTGGCTTGTTTGATGTGATCCATGTGGTATTCTTGTTCCTGTGATTAGGTCACGACCCCGAACTCTCTGGATCTTCCGCCAAGTTGATAAACAGAGATTCGGGGTTTGTTTTTTATAGACAGTACGTTACACGCCATCCAACAGGAAATCCATTGCGTCCTTGATAACGTCCGTCACTACCTCCCCAAGCAGCGCCAGACGCCCCCTGCCATCTCAAAAACGGCTGCGTACCACGATGTCTGAAAGTGATATATTTATGATATTAAAAATAAAACCCAAAAATTTAATTTTATTTAAAATTGATGCTCAAAATTCCGTTTTGAAATGACAATGTGAAAAAGGAAGGCGTTATGAATATACCCCCCATCCATATAAAAACCGACCTAACCAACCAAGATGAAAAAACCACAATCCAAGAGGCAACTAAAGAAGAATTGCAACTTTTGATTGCAACCATGGAAAGAGAGTTGGCTAGCGGTGAGTTTTTCACCTCACATGAAAATTACGCCAGCATAGATCTAGGTAAAATGCCATTGCTTATCGAGGCAGCCAACAATAAGCATGTGGGGTTAAATTTGAATTTTGTGTCGAACCCAATAGACTTACCTAGTGAGATAGGAAGAGCCATATCCAACGGAAAAGAACAATTCAGATACGTGGTAAACATGGGTGAGTCAGGAATTCATTTTGCTGCAATTGACTGCAAAATGGTAGATGGTAAGCTCTCATTGCTTCTTATGGAACCAGCTAATCTAAATAGCATGGGGCCAGCTATGTTAGCAATGCGCGTATCGTCATGTTTAAAGAGAGAGGCGGAAATAATTCCTAAACCTCATTTCTGCATAGCAGTGATGGATATACAAAGAAGCAATTCAGAATGTGGGATATTCAGCGTTGGTTTGGCAAAAAAAATGTTTTCCGAGAGAGCTCCACTGGATGCGCTCCATGAGGAAATATTATCAGAAAGGTTACCAGACGGAATGAAGTGTGATGTTCTTGAAGGTGAAGCTTTAGACAGATTACTCCCACCTACTTTTTACAAACATGCACAATCTCAACGTAGATTGGATCAGTACATAAGAGCACACCCAGATGGTAATGACACGTCTGTAAATAAAAAAGGAGAACTTCTTTTAGACAGGGCAAAGAGGCTCATGGTGCCAGTAGATGAAAAACTTATATCATCCTCCATTCATCAAAAACGAATCATGGAATACTCTGCAATTTCTGATGACGGAAAATCCGTTTGATACATCCAATGGGAAGGGGAAAACAAGCCCCTCCCTGAGCCTGTAAATAATTCTG
>NZ_LSGW01000056.1 GCF_001643305.1 Aeromonas salmonicida subsp. salmonicida | reverse complement strand
TGAATCGCTTTATGATCGAGTTCGGTGATCGCCTGAAAGGTCACCTGTAATGGAGTGTGCAGTTACACAGAATTATTTACAGGCTCCGCCCGCGAGGCGGCATTATTATTTGTATTCACCGAAGTATTCTCCTGTCAATTCCCTCCTCACTTTGTGCCGTCCCTGTTTGTCGCAGTGCGACAGCATACTGTCAGCCGTGATGCTTGCCTCCCTTATTGGACGATTAATTGTCATGTGTGCATCGGCTTGTGGTTTCCCCATCTTGTATTGCCAGCAGTTCACCGACGACCAATAGAGACGAGTCACTGGACTCATACAGCCCATTGTATATTCGCCTCTACCATTCCCCAGAAAATTAGGGGGCATTAAGCTGCCCGCAAGCAAGCTACGATTCTTTTTACTCATCGGAGGGGCCTTTTCCATTAACTGACATGCTTTTCAGTTTTATCTGACATGGCGTAAAGGGGAGCCGGTATGCCGGTTGCTGGTCATCGAGTGAAGAAAGAAGAGAGGTAGCACGGATATTTTCTTTATCCCATCCAAAGCCCGCACCCTATGGTCTTTATCCTGAACGGATAAGTCTGGGCCATTTTATTTGGCGACCTGGCGGACTAAATGGTAATGACGGGACTTGCAGATAATAAGGCTCCCGCTGGGGGAGCCTTCTCTTGTTCAGCTGGCCAATTGGGCATCCCAGTGTACCGTTCCGGGCTGGCGTCGGGTCCGGCTCTGGCGACGTAACTCGACAGCCTCGGCCAGCATGGCGAGCAGGGTCTGGGTATCGTCCCAGCACAGGCAGGCGTCGGTGACCGACTGGCCATAGGCGAGTTCGTTCAATGGCGCAGGCTTCTGGCTGCCCCCTTGCAAGAAGCTCTCGACCATGACGGCGGCGATGGTGTCGCTGCCTTCCCCCAGCTGACGGCAGAGCTCACCTGCCACCCGGATCTGGTTTTTGTGCAGTTTCTGGCTGTTGCCGTGGCTGCAATCCACCATCAGGCGGTGGCTGAGCCCCTGCCGCGTCAGGCGTTCGGCGGCATCCTCCACGTCGCTCTGGTGATAATTGGGGCGGGTGCCGCCACGCAATATGATGTGGCCTGCGGGATTGCCTTCGCTCTTGATCACCACAATGCCGCCCTGACTGCCCGGTGCGGTGAACAGATGAGAGGCTTCACTGGCCTGGATGGCATCGATGGCGACCCGGATATTGCCGTCCGTGCCGTTCTTGAAGCCGACAGGGCAGGGCAGCGCCGAGGCCAGCTGACGGTGCACCTGGGATTCGGTGGTGCGGGCGCCGATGGCTCCCCAGCTGATGAGGTCGGCAAGATAGAGGAAGCTGGTGGTATCGAGAAACTCGGTGGCGGTGGCCAGCCCCAGCCGGTTGATGTCGAGCAGCAACTGACGTGCCAGCCGCAGGCCGTGACCTATGTCGTTGCTGCCATCCAGATGGGGGTCGAATACCAGCCCCTTCCAGCCCACGGTGGTGCGTGGCTTCTCGAAATAGGTGCGCATCACTATCTGCAACCTGTCTTGATAGGCGTCGGCCAGCCGTACCAGCCGCTGTGCGTAATCGAGGGCGGCGAGGGGATCGTGGATGGAGCAGGGACCTATCACCACCAGCAGGCGATCGTCTTCTCCTGTCAGGATCTGGCGAACCTGCTGGCGATGGTGATCGATCTGCGCTGCAACCTCGCTGGGACAGGGATGAAGTGCCAACAGGTCGGCAGGAGTGGGAAGAGCCTCCACCGCGAAGGCGCGCATTACTGAGTTCAAAACTGCCATCTGGATTACCTTGCTGTGCAAACGGGAGTGAATGACGTGCGCTCCACATCCAAACCCGGGGCATGGAGAGAGGCTGCAATGGGGCGTCATCACTGTTTATTGTTGAGAGTGATTATCATTATCTGGTTGCTTGCATCAAATCAAGCACAACCGCTCGGATCATCACAATGGGGGGGCAAGGAGCAAATCAGGGGAGTGCACATAGCAATCAAGCCCATGACCGGCAGGCCATGAGCTTGATATTCCAAGGAAAAAATGGGCAGGTCAGCTGTCCATCACATCATGACGGGCGTGGTGATAGGCTTCTTCATCCTTGCCGTGGCGCCAGTAGGGGACTGCGTAGACCCGAGTGCGATCCACCTCCAGGGTGCGCCTGACGTGACGGCGCAATGGCACCACCAGCCCCTCTTCACCGCCGAACCAGAAGTAGCTCGCCTGCTCCTGCATCGGCAGGGCGGTGAAATACGCCACCAGTGGTTCAGTCTGCTCGGGGGTGCGGATAAACCAGCGCAATGTCACGCCGGCGGGTAGCGACAGATCCTGTACATCTTCCTGATAGGGTACCAGCAGGGCGATATGGCCCTGGGCGTCAGCGGGCATTACCTCGGCCATGGCACTGATGGCGGGCAGGGAGGTGAGGTCACCCACCATGTAGTAGTGCCGGGCGGGCTGCAGCATGGGATCCGGGCCACCCGGGCCCGAGATGGCAAGCAGATCGCCGGGTTTGACCTGCATGGCAAAGCGGCTGGCGGGGCCGGCATCGCCGTGCAGCGCGAAATCGATGTCCAGCTCCAGTGCCTCGCGACGAAATGCCCGTATGGTGAAGGTGCGCATGATGGGGCGCTGGCTCGGGTCTTCCCAGCGCGGCCCTTGCGGGGTGGGCGTGGGCAGTATGGCGTGGGTCTGGCCCGGCTGTGGCAGCATGATCTTGATATGGGCGCCGCCGCAGGTGAAGGGGTAGTCAGCGAGTTCCGGGCTGGTCAGGCAGACTCGGCGCAGGTGCGGGCTCACATCCCGGACGTGTTTGACCGTGAGCAGACGAGGGCGATTGACCGGGGCGGGCTGAGACATATGGATACTCCTGACTGATAATGGCGCCCATTTTTCATTAAATGAAAACTATTATCAATTGCTTTGTGTGGCAGCCCGTCAGGAAAGGGGCATGAACAGGGAAGAAAAACGCCGCCTCTCATGACATGAGTGGCGGCGTAACGAGGCGTTGGGTTAGCTGTTATCACTGCCCCCCAGCGCCTTGTAGATCCTGGCCATGGTATTGAGCAGCTCCTTTTGCTGGTTGAGCAAGGAAAGCTCGGCATCCCACAGGCGGTTCTGCTCATCCAGCCAGGGTTGTACCCCGGTGGCACCGGCCTGGAAGCGAGCCTGGGCAAGCGGTTCCGCCTCTTTGGCAAACGTCAGCTGCTCGGCCAGATAGTTCAGGCGCTGCTCGCCGTGATGGCGGGCGGCCAGGCCGTCTTCCACCTCGACCAGGGCGGTATAAAGCTGCTTGCGAAATTCGGTTTCGGCAATCTGGTAATCAAGCTCTGAGCTCGCAATGGAGATCCGGGTCTTGTTGTATTCGAGGAAAGGCAGCGCCAGGCTAGCACTCAGAGTGCCCACCGGATTTTGCAATACCTGGGTCAGGGTGTCCGAGGTGCTGCTGGCACCTCCGGTGAGACTCAAGCTGGGATAGAAACCGGTGCGGATCTCATCCCCTTTTGCCAGTGTCTTGCGCAGGCGCAACTCGGCGGCGCGCACGTCGGGGCGCCGTGCCAGCACATCCGCTGGAATGCCGACCGCCAGTGATGGCACCGGGCTCGTCGTCAGTGCGGTCGGGGCAAATTCCAGCGGTCCGCTGCTGCGCCCAAGCAAGAGGCGCAGCCCGTTGCGGGCCTGTTCCTGCTGCATCAAGAGCGAAGTGAGCTCAGCTTGTTTGTTGGCCTTCTGCTTGCTGGCCTGCACCAGATCGAGCCGGGTGATGGCGCCGGCCTGGTACTTGGCCTGGGTCAGTTGTTCGGCGCGGGTGTAGTTTGCCAGTTGCCGCTCGCCCAGTGTGATGGCCGAGCCGAGATAGGCCAGCTGCCAGTACTGCTCCAGCGCCTTGCCGATCAGCATCAGGCGGGTGGCCGCCAGATCCTGGGCGGAAGCCTGGGCTTCCCAGCTCGCCTGATCCCGCGCCGAGGCGAGCCGACCCCAGAGATCCACCTCATAACTGAGGGTGAGAGAGGGGCCCATGCTGCTGCTGGCACTGCCATCTTTCAGATTTTTGGTGCCGTTGGCCCCCAGGCTGGCACTGACCGAGGGGGCCTGGTTGGTATCGGCAAAATCTGCGCCCAGCAGTGCGCTCCTGAGCCTCAACCCGGCGACCTGCATGTCCGGGTTGGCGGCCAGCACGGCTTCCACCAGCTGATCCAGCGCCGGATCATGGAACCCTTGCCACCAGAGGCCGGCCTGCTGATGGGTGAGGCCGTCATCCGGCTGTTGCCAGCTCGGAGCCAGTACCAGATCTTGTCTGTGATAGGTGCTCTGCTGGCTGCAGGCGCTCACGCCAGCAGCAAGGGCCAGGCAGAGCGCCAGTTTGGATAAGTTGTGCATCGTCATTCCCTCGCCAGCGCCTCGACCGGATCGAGCCGGGCGGCATTGCGGGCGGGCAGGTAACCAAACAGGATCCCGATGAGCGAGGAGCAACCAAACGCCATCAGGATGGAAAAGAGCGAGAACTGCATCTGAATGCTCTCCACGAACAGGGAGAAGAGCAGGCCTATGAACAGGGAGACGCCGACCCCGAGCATGCCCCCGAGCAGGCTGACCATCACGGCCTCGATCAGAAACTGCTGCAAAATGTCGGACTGGCGGGCGCCGACCGCGATGCGGATCCCGATTTCGCGGGTACGCTCCACCACCGAGACCAGCATGATGTTCATCACCCCGACCCCGCCGACGATGAGGGAGATCACCGCGATGGCGGAGACCAGCAGCGTCATGGTGGCTGTGGTTTTCTCCACCGATTTTATGATGCTGTCGCTGCTGAATGTGAAGAAGTCCTTCACCCCGTGGCGCTGGGTCAGCAGTTCGATGGCAGCCTGTTCGGCAAGGGCGGGTTGCACCCCGTCCTTGACCCGAATGGTGAGCTGGCTGAAGTGGTTCTGGGAGATGAGGCGGCTCATCACGGCGCTGTAGGGCAGCCAGACATTGACCGACTGGCTGCTGCGGCCAAACCCCGTCTCCTCTTCCACCACACCAATGATGCGCACCGGCAGGGTGCCGACCAGCACCACCTGGCCGACCGGATCTTCCTTGCCAAGTAGGCTCTCTATGGTCTTGCCATCCACCACTGCCACCGCGGCCCGGTTCTGGATGTCGCGCTCGTCAAACAGGCGGCCACTGGTGAGCTTCATCCCCTTGACCCGGAAGAAGTCGCTGCCGACGCCCACTATGCTGCCACTGCTGGTCTTGTTGCGATAACGCAGCTGACCCGACGAGGCAATCTGGGGGCTGGCCCCTTCCAGATAAGGCTGGCCGAGCAGCGCATCGAGATCCCGCTTGTTGAGGGTCTGGATGCTGGCAGCCTTCTCGTCTCCCCAATCCTTGCCCGGGAAGATGTCGATGGTGTTTGTGCCCATGGCGTTGATCTGGTCGACCACCTTGGCACGGGCCCCCTGACCGAGCGCGACCACGCTCACCACGGCGGCTATGCCTATGATGATGCCGAGCATGGTGAGGAAGGTGCGCATGCGGTGTGCCAGCATGGCGTGCAGCGCCATGCGTCCCGCCTCGCGATAGCGATCCCAGTCGTTGCCGCTCGCCCTGGCGGCGGGGGAGGCGGCCGGGAGGCGGGCTGTGGTCGTAGCCGGTTTACCGCTGTCTTCCAGCACCCGGCCATCGCGCAGCGTGATGATGCGATCCGCGTGGCTGGCCACTGCCATGTCGTGGGTCACCAGAATAATGGTGTGGCCCTGAGCGTGCAGCTCCTTGAGGATGGCCATCACTTCCTTGCCGCTCTGGCTGTCGAGGGCACCCGTGGGTTCGTCCGCCAGGATCACTTCGCCGCCATTGGCCAGCGCCCGGGCAATGCTGACCCTCTGCTGTTGACCGCCGGAGAGCTGACCCGGGGTGTGATGGCTGCGATCACTCAAGCCCAGCCGTGCCAGCAATGCGTTGGATCGTGCCTGCCGATCGGGGCGGGAGGTGCCGGCATAGACGGCCGGGATCTCGACGTTGGCGGCGGCGTTGAGGTGTGGCAGCAGATGGTAGCGTTGAAAGATGAAGCCAAAGTGGTGACAGCGCAACCGGGCCAGGGAGAGGGCATCCAGAGTGGCGGTGTCCTGCCCCCGAAACAGATACTGGCCCGCGCTTGGGCTATCCAGGCAGCCTAGCAGGTTCATCAGGGTGGATTTGCCGGAGCCGGAGGCGCCGACGATGGCGATCATCTCACCCGCTTCAATGGTCAGATCCAGCGGATGCAGGACTGTGACCTCCTGCTCTCCGCTCTGGTAGCGTCGCTCTATCCCTTTGAGCTGGATCAGTGGCTCACTCACAACATCATCTCCACATCGGGGCCGTTGACGGGAGCACTTTGACCCAGCTTGACCTTGTCCTGCTCGGTGAGGCCGCTGACTACCTCGACCTTGATGTCATCTTTCATGCCGGTCTTGATGCGGCGTGTCTCTTTCTGATCGTCATCCTTGATCAGGGTGACTTCGTACTCGTTCTCCCCCAGCTTCTTGCCAAGGGCCGTCTGTGGAATGGTCAGCACCTGCTTGCGCTCGCCGAGCACTATGGTGACTTGCGTGGTCATGGCGACTCGCAGGGTGTGATCCGGATTGGGCACATCGAACAGGGCGTAGTAATAGACGGCGGCATTGCTGGTGGCCGTGGTGCTGGTGGCCTGCTCGTTGATGTTGGTGGGGGCCAGTTCGACCGTGCGCAGGGTGCCGTGATAACGGGTATCCGCATCGCCCATCAGGGTGAAATAGACAGGCATGCCTGCCTTTACCCGGGTGACATCCGCCTCAGAGATCTGTGCCTTGACCGTCATTGTCTCCAGATTGGCGAGCTTGAGCAGGGTGGGCACAGTCTGGCTGGCGGCCAGAGTCTGGCCCTGGCGGGTCACTATGCTGACGACTGTGCCATCCATGGGGGCCAGAATGCGGTTATAGCCTAGCTCCGTCTTGGTGCGATCCACCTTGATCAGCGCATTTTCGATCTCGGCTTGGGCGCTCTGCAGCTCGGCCCGGGTGACCGCCAACTGGGCTTCGGCGCTCTCCAGATCTGCGCGGGAGCTGGCTTCCTGCTTGAACATCTGCTGCTGACGGCGCCAGGCCAGCTCGTTTTGCTTGAGCTGTGCCTGCTTGATCTTGAGCTGGGCACGGCGACTAGCGAGATCCGCCTCGGCGGTCTTGAGGTTGTTCTGGGCGATCAGGGGATCTATCTCGGCCAGCAGGTCACCCTGCTTGACGCTCTGTCCCGCCTCGACGGCCAGATAGGTCACCTGACCCGAGACCTGGGCACCCACATCCACCTGCTCTATGGCCTGCAAGACGCCGCTGGCCAGCACTGTCTGCTCCACATCCTGGCGGGTCACTGGCGCGCTCAGCACCGGGTCCGGGGTCGTATTCGGCCAGGCCAGCCAGGTGATGGCGGCCAGGGGGATGAGTGCGAGCAGGGCAAATTTTCTCTGCTTGGGAGTTATGTTCATTTATCACCTGAATGAAACGTGCGAAGGCATGCAAGGGCAATATCCTGCAGCAAACGAGGCTTAAAAAACAGCGATGAATATGTAAGGAAACATGTAGACAGGCTTGTCATTAGTGAGGCTGCCAGCGGGCTGGGCAGAAGTGGCGGCAATGAGCAAGTCGCGTGGCAAACGGGGAAAGTGCGCGTGTTGATGGCAACAAGAGGGGACAGGGGGAGATGAGGCGCCCACCACTTGAGCGGGCGCCTGTCAGGTTAGCTGACGGCTTTGAGCTGCTCTACGTAGGGTTCGTGGCAGATCTGGATATCGATCGGCAGCTTGTAGATAAGCAGACGGGCCAGGGATCCTTCCATCCAGTGATGGCGGCTGCCCACCAGCAACAGATCCGTCGGGTGTGAAGCCAGCCAGTGCTTCAGGTCCGACACAACGTCATCGACCACCAGGCACTGATAATCCACTGGATGCTGCAAGGTGGTGATGAGTTCACTGATGATGGCCTTGGCATCCAATGTGCCCTGGGCACTGCGTTCTTCTTCGGACAGCGACAGGCTTTCGCGGCGCACCTTGCTGCTATGAGTCAGGTGCAGCAGGGTCAGCTCAGTGCCCATGCCCTGTGCCAACCGGCTTGCTTTGGCCAGCGTCTCCTGCTCGTAATCCTTGCCTTCCAGCAAGAGCACAATATGGGTTGAGGTCATAAGCAGTTCTCCTTGGCATGACGCGGGTCACCAGAGACACCAGGTGTGTCTCTTACCACTGTGTTCCCGCTATATATGGTATGGCGCTAACATGTCCTGGTTGTCTGGCGTCACCCTCTGTCGGTGATGCATAGTAAAACCATGTTCGTTTACATCAGCATAACAGACCGAGTTGAATGGAGAATGAAGGGATCCCGGATATTTGATGGTTAGCGGGGGAATTGCGGATAAAAATGGTATTTTTTTAGCATGTTTGCATGGTCAGCAAGCGCTGCATATCTGAATCATGCTGCCTGGTCTCTACCTGAGTATCGCGTGACGCCGTGAGCACGAACAAGCAGGATGAGGGAAGTTGACGACAGGGCGTACAGAAAAAGTCGCATGCCGACCGAGGTAGCGTGTCAAAGCCATGGGGTAGAAAGAGAGGGCAGGGACCCGGCGTGTACCGCTTCCCTGCCACTTGGCATCACACCGGGTCTGTTGACAGATAGTGGGCCAGCCAGGGCAGACCCTCCTTCTTGCGGCTGACGGCACCGGCCAGATGGATGGGTTGCTCGGGCAAGATGCCGTTGCTGGCGAAATAGAGCAGGCTGTTCCCCTTGGCGAGATCGGTCAGCATCAACACATAGGCATCCAGTTTGTCCTGTTCCAGCCGGGCCTGCATGGCCTGAACCAGCTCTGCTTGCCGTGACTGAAGCTGTGCCGGATCCATCACGCATATCTGGCTGACAGACAGTGTGTAACCGGCAATCTGGTACGCCTTCTCATCGGCGATGAGCAGCTCGGCCAGGGGGGCATCACCTAACTGGGTGCGGCGTTCCAGCAGGGTCTGTGCGAAGGGTTCCAGCGCCAGATCGGCCAGGGGCAGCAGCGCATTGACGGCTGCGCGATCACGGGGCGTGGTCGTCGGCGAGGTGAGGCTGAAGGTGTCACTGATGATAGCGCCCAGCAGCAGGCGAGCCTGGGAACGGGAGAGGTTGTCATAGCCCATCAGCTCCAGCAGCACAGTGGCACTGCAACCCACAGCACGGATCCAGGCATCGAGGGGGCCCCGAGTGATAAGAGTGCCGATCCTGTGGTGATCGATCAGCCCCTGCACGTCCGCCTCGGCAAGGCCCTCTGGCCCCTGCTCCAGCTCGCTGAAATCGACCAGAAACACAGATTTGTTGGCCACGCTCCCCTGCAGCAGGGGCGGGGCATCGACCCCGGCTGTTTCCAGAATGAAGCGGGTCTCGGCGATGGGGTCACCCAGTGCATAGGCCTGGGCCGGTCTGCCCTGGCCATTGAGCCAGTCGGCGGTGACCAGAGCGGTGCAGATACTATCGCTATCGGGGTTCTTGTGACCAAACACGTGGAGCATAAAGGCATTCCTGAAGTTGGAGGCTCCTGGTCGACCGCGCAAGGACGCTGGCCGGACAAGGGGGCAGATAAAACAGGTGAAGGCGCACGGGTTTTTGCTCCCGACCTGGTCTCACTCTATGCGTCGGTGCTGGTCATGGCAACCTGGATGACTCGCACCGTCCTTGATGGTCACACCGTCACCTAGCTGGTTGCGTCGGCTTGTCCTAGCACCTTGTTACGGAGCCAGACCCGGCACTCGGAGCCGAGTCTTGTTGCTGTGCGGCGCTATGAGGTTGAGCCAGATTTATCTCCCGTACTCTGGTCTGGCTCCCACACTCGATCTGGGCCAGAGAGTTCCCTGGATGTCGGTTAACCAAGTGGCTGGTTTGTGGGGGAAAATAGAAGAGAGGATCGGGCGATCGCAACGTCAGATAGCCATATAAAGAAGGGGAGCCTCACACCCGCAGGTGTGAGGCTCCCCTTTTACTGGCCGTGTTGGGCGTCCCTTCTCAGGAGGCAAGCAGCTCGCGAGCGTTGGCCAGGGTATTGTCGGTGATATGGTCACCGCCCAGCAGACGAGCCAGCTCCTTGAGGCGGGCGCCCTGATCCAGTGCCTGCATCTGGGTTTCCGTTGTCTTGCCGTCTGTGTGCTTGCTCACCACCATGTGCTGGTGGCCCTTGCCTGCTACCTGGGGCAGGTGAGTGACCACCATGACCTGTGTGGATTCACCGAGCTGGCGCAGCAAACGACCCACCACGGCGGCGGTGGGGCCGCTGATCCCCACGTCCACCTCATCGAAAATCAGGGTCGGGGTCGAGACCTTGCGGGCGCTGATCACGACGATGGCGAGGCTGATCCGCGACAGTTCACCGCCCGAGGCCACCTTGCCCAGCGGCTGGATTGGTTGCCCCGGGTTGGTGGTGACCATAAATTCCACCCGATCAATGCCGAGCGGCGACAGGCTGCTCTGGGCATCCGGCCGTACCTCGATGGCGAAGCGACCGTCCGGCATCGCCAGTTCGTGCATGCTGGCGGTCACCTTGGTGCCGAGCTCCTCGGCGTAACGCTGACGGCTCTGGCTCAGAGCCTCTGCGGCCTGTACGAAGGCAAGGCGGGCTTCGGCCAGTTCATCTTCCATGCCTTCCAGGCGCTCTTCGTCCGAGTTGAGGCGGGCGAGATCACTGGCAAGATCCTGATGGTGCAGTGCCAGCTCGGCCGGCTTGACATGGTGCTTGCGGGCCAGATTGATGGCTTTGGAGAGGCGCGCCTCCAGCTCGGTGAAGCGCTCAGGGTCCAGCTCAAGCCGATCCAGATAGCTGCGCAGCTCGCTGTGGCTCTCCTGCACGCCTATCATCGCCTCGTTAAGCATCTCCAGCACAGGGCTGAGGCGGCTGTCCATGCCCACCAGACTCTCGGCTTTGTCGACGGCGACCTGCAACAGGCCGGCGATGGTGGTCTCTTCGTTGTCATAGAGCAGATCGAGACAGGCGCCGCACTCCTGCATCAGTTCGGTGCCGTTGGCGAGCCGCTGATGCTCCTCTTCAATGGCCTCGAATTCCCCCGGTTGCAAGGCAAATTCGTCCAGCTCCTGCACTTGATATTCGATGAGCTGACGGCGGGCTTCCCGCTGTTGCTGTTCGGCCTTGAGGCGATTGAGCTCGTTTTGCAGCTGACGCCAGAGCTGATAATGCTGGCGCACTTCTTCCAGCAGCAGGTGATGGCCGGCATAGCCATCCAGCAAGCTGAGCTGGTAGTCGGGTTTGAGCAGGAGCTGGTGGGCGTGCTGGCCGTGGACGTTGACCAGCAGTTGACCGAGATTTTTAAGCTGGGTCAGGGGGACGGGCACGCCGTTGATGTAGCTGCGTGATCGTCCTTCGGCAGAGAGCACCCGCCGCACTATGCATTCACCTTCGTTTTCCAGCTCGTTGGCGGCGAGCCAGGCGCGGGCGGCTGGGTTGCCGTCCAGCAGGAAACGGGCGCTGACCTCTGTCTTGTCGCTATCGGGGCGCACCATGCTTGCCTCTGCCCGCTCACCCAGACAGAGGCCGAGTGCGTCTATGGCGATGGATTTACCGGCACCCGTCTCACCCGTGATGCAGGTCATGCCGGGTTGCAGATCGAGTTCGAGAAACTTGACGATAGCGAAGTTGTTGACGGTCAGCTGGGTCAGCATGGTCTCATCCTGTATGGGCCAACATTACTGTGTATGCATCCAGTATATACTGGTTTTCCATACAGTAAAGAGTCGGCCCGCAACAGGATGAGCAGGGGACGTTAAAAGAGGCTTAGAACAGCTTGCTGCCCCAGCCGAGCTTGTTGCGCAGCACGTGGAAGTAGCTGTAATCGAGCGGATGCACCAGGTGCAGCTTGTGCTTGCTCTTTTTTATGAGGATCTCGTCCCCCGGGTGTACCGCCAGTGTCACCTGACCGTCGCAGCTCACCTGCATGGCATCATCCTGATTGTCCGGTGAGACCAGCAGGCGCACCTCGCTGTCCGCATCCAGCACTATGGGGCGGCTGCTCAGGGTGTGTGGGAACATGGGCACCAGCGTGATGGCGTTGAGCTTGGGAGTGAGGATGGCGCCGCCCGCCGATAGCGAATAGGCGGTGGAGCCGGTCGGGGTGGCGACTATGATGCCGTCCGAGCGCTGGCTGTACATGAAGCTGCCATCGATATAGACCTCGAACTCGATCATGTGGGCTATCTTGCCCGGGTGCAGCACGGCTTCGTTCACCGCCAGGTTGCTCGATTTGCGCTCCCCGTGACGATAGACGGCGGCTTCCAGCAAGAAGCGGTGTTCACTCTTGTAGTGGCCGGAAAGCACCTGTTCCAGCGGCAGCAGATAATCCTGCGGCGACAGGTCAGTCAAAAAGCCGAGATTGCCCCGGTTGACACCGATCACCGCCACATCGAACCGTGACAGCACTCGGGCCGCCCCCAGCATGTTACCGTCCCCGCCGACGACGATGGCCAAGTCCGCCTGCTCACCGAGCTGGACCAGATCCATCACGTTTTCATCCATGATGCCGAGGGTGTGGGCGACCCGGCTTTCGACCAGCACCTTGAAACCACGGGTAGTGAGATACTGATGCAAGCCGGTCAGGGTCTGGTTGGCCCCTTCGTGGTGGGGTTTGCCAATCAGGGCAATGGTTTTGAACGGAGAATCCATAGTCTGTCGGGTCTGGGATGAGTATTGGGGGCAGTATACCCCGCTTTGTGGGGGATTTGTCTGCTGCCAGCGTTCTGCTCGCGCCATCGTACCAGGAAAGTGGCAATTTACCTGTCGGTGCGGCTCATTGGCGACGATAGCGCCTTTTTCCCCTTGAAAGCCGAGGCTGCGTCCCCATAATAGCGCCATTACAGGGTCTGTTGCCGACTTGTCTCGCACCCGAACGTCAGCAGACCCTCATAAGCAACCCTGAAATTGGAGATGTCATGAACCACGAAGAACAAAAGGTTGAAACGATGGAGCAAGTGGAAGCCCAGCCAGTCGAGCCGACCGATGTAGACAGTGAAGTGACAGCCGAGCAGGCCCGCATTGCCGAGCTGGAGGCCCAACTGGAAGCCGCCCAGCTGGCGTCCAATGAAGAGCGTGAGCGTGCCATTCGTGCCGTCGCCGAAATGGAAAACCTGCGTCGCCGTGCCGCCCAGGATGTGGAGAAGGCCCACAAGTTTGCGCTGGAGAAATTTGCCGCCGAACTGTTGCCGGTACTGGACAACCTGGAGCGCGCCATCGAGCTGGCCGACAAGGAGAGCGAAGAGCTCAAGCCGATGATCGAAGGGGTCGAGCTGACCCTGAAATCGATGCAAAGCGGCGTGGCCAAGTTTGGTCTGAATCCGCTTGATCCGCTCAATCAGCCGTTTGATCCCAATGCCCATCAGGCGATGAGCATGATCGAAAATGGCGAGCTGGCACCGAACACTGTCATCGCCGTGATGCAGAAGGGCTATGAGCTCAACGGTCGGGTGATCCGTCCGGCCATGGTGATGGTCTCCAAGGCGCCAGCCTGATTGCCATCGCTGTGCTGAGCCCGCCGCTCGGCGGGCTTTTTATTGGTTGCGGCGCCAACTGCTTATTTTTGGCGTCATTTGGCAAGCATTCTTCCGTAAACAAGGCAAGAATGTGCGGTTTTTTGAGGGCAGGGCTTGAAGCGTCAACTTGAGACCCCATATAGGTTCCAAGGCCACGGCGGCACAAAAAATTTGATGCCGGGAGCTTGAAAGCCACACTGGCAGCCCCCACCTAGCCGTTAACGCATTAAGGCGAGTTCCTCGCCAGTTTATTCAAAGTATTTGGAGATTCGTCAAATGGGTAAAATCATCGGTATTGACCTGGGTACTACCAACTCCTGCGTCGCTATTCTGGATGGCGACACTGCTCGCGTGATCGAGAACGCAGAAGGCGATCGTACTACTCCGTCCATCATTGCCTATGCCGATGATGGCGAGATCCTGGTTGGTCAGCCGGCCAAGCGTCAGGCCATCACCAACCCGAAGAACACACTGTTCGCCATCAAGCGTCTGATCGGTCGCCGTTTCGAAGATGAAGAAGTGCAGCGTGACCTGAAGATCATGCCGTACGCCATCGCCAAGGCTGACAACGGTGATGCCTGGGTGGAAGTGAAGGGCAAGAAAATGGCACCGCCGCAGATCTCTGCCGAAGTGCTGAAGAAGATGAAGAAGACCGCCGAAGATTATCTGGGTGAGCCGGTGACCGAAGCCGTTATCACAGTGCCGGCCTACTTCAACGACGCCCAGCGTCAGGCTACCAAGGATGCCGGTCGCATCGCCGGTCTGGATGTAAAACGCATCATCAACGAACCGACCGCAGCGGCATTTGCCTACGGCGTGAACAAGGTCAAGGGCGAGCGCAAGGTTGCCGTGTATGACCTGGGTGGCGGTACTTTCGATATCTCCATCATCGAGATCGACGAAGTCGAAGGGGAAACCACCTTCGAAGTACTGGCGACCAACGGTAACACCCACCTGGGTGGTGAAGACTTCGACAACCGTGTTATCAACTATCTGGTTGACGAGTTCAAGCGTGAGCAGGGCATTGACCTGCGCAACGACCAGCTGGCCCTGCAGCGTCTGAAAGATGCCGCCGAGAAAGCCAAGATCGAGCTCTCTTCTGCCCAGCAGACCGACGTGAACCTGCCGTACATCACTGCAGATGCCACAGGTCCGAAGCACATGAACATCAAGGTGACCCGCGCCAAGCTGGAATCCCTGGTGGAAGACATGGTGAAAGACTCGCTCGAACCAGTCCGCACTGCCCTGAAAGACTCAGGCCTGGCAGTCGGCGAGATCGACGACGTCATCCTGGTGGGCGGTCAGACCCGTATGCCTATGGTGCAGAAGACAGTTGCCGAGTTCTTTGGCAAAGAGCCGCGTAAAGACGTCAACCCGGACGAAGCCGTGGCCATGGGTGCTGCCATCCAGGGTGCCGTACTGTCCGGTGAGAAGACCGACGTACTGCTGCTGGACGTGACCCCGCTCTCTCTGGGTATCGAAACCATGGGCAGCGTCATGACTGCGCTGATCGAGAAGAACACCACTATCCCGACCAAGAAGTCCCAGGTGTTCTCCACTGCCGAAGACAACCAGTCTGCCGTGACCATTCACGTGCTGCAGGGTGAGCGTAAGCGCGCCAGCGACAACAAGTCTCTGGGCCAGTTCAACCTGGAAGGCATTCGTCCGGCTCAGCGCGGCCTGCCGCAGATCGAAGTGACCTTCGACATCGATGCCAACGGTATCCTGCACGTCTCTGCCAAAGACAAGGAGACCAACAAGGAGCAGAAGATCACCATCCAGGCTTCCTCCGGTCTGTCTGATGAAGAGATCGAACGCATGGTACGCGAGGCAGAAGCCAACGCGGCCGAAGACAAGAAGTTTGAAGAGCTGGTGCAGACTCGCAACCAGGCTGACGGTCTGGTCCACTCCGTACGCAAGCAGATCACCGAAGCCGGTGACGCCTTGCCTGCTGACGACAAGACCAAGATCGAGACTGCATTGAGCGAGCTGGAAGCCGTCATCAAGGGTGACGACAAGGCTGTCATCGAAGCCAAACAGCAGGCTCTGCTGGAAGCGTCCCAGAAGCTGATGGAGATTGCCCAGCAGCAATCCCAGGCTCAGGGTGCTGGCGCCGATGCCAACCAGTCCTCTTCTTCTTCCAAGGCTGACGACGACGTGGTCGATGCCGAGTTTGAAGAAGTGAAAGACGACAAGAAATAAGCCACACCCAGATGGGTAGAGCCCGCTCTACCCATCGGCTTGATCGATGAATTTACGGGCGTTGGGTGACCAACGCCCGTCTGCATAACTGTTTACGTAGCAACAGGATCAGTATGTCAAAGCGCGATTTCTATGAAGTGCTCGGGGTATCGAAAGGTGCCGATGAGCGCGAGATCAAGAAGGCGTACAAGCGTCTGGCGATGAAGTTTCACCCGGACCGCAATCAGGGTGATGCCGCATCCGAAGAGAAGTTCAAAGAGGTCAAGGAAGCCTATGAGATCCTGACCGACGAGAATCTGCGGGCTCGCTATGACCAGTATGGTCATGCCGGCGTGGATCAGAGCCAGGGTGGCGGTGGCCACGGTGGCTTTGGCGGCGGTGCCGATTTCGGTGATGCGTTCGGCGATATCTTTGGCGACATCTTTGGCGGTCGCAACGGCGGCGGTCGTCGTGGTCCGGCCCGGGGTTCAGACCTGCGCTACACCATGGAGCTGACCCTGGAAGAGGCGGTGCGCGGTGTCTCCAAAGAGATCAAGGTGCCGTCCCTGGTCCACTGCGAGGTCTGCAACGGCTCCGGTGCCCACACCGGCAGCACAGCCCAGACTTGCCCGACCTGCCACGGTGCCGGTCAGGTGCAGATGCGTCAGGGCTTCTTCGCGGTGCAGCAGGCCTGTCCGCACTGTCACGGTCGCGGCAAGATCATCAAGGATCCGTGCCGCAAGTGCCATGGCGAAGGTCGTTACCAGAAGACCAAGACACTGTCGGTCAAGATCCCGGCGGGCGTCGATACCGGCGACCGTATCCGTCTCTCCGGCGAAGGGGAAGCGGGGGAAGCGGGCGCTCCGGCCGGGGACCTCTATGTACAGGTGCACGTCAAGGAGCACGAGATCTTCGTGCGTGACGGCAACAACCTCTACTGCGAAGTGCCCATCAGCTTCACCGCTGCTGCGCTCGGTGGCGAGATCGAAGTGCCGACCCTGGATGGCCGCGTCAAGCTCAAGGTCACTCCCGAGACCCAGACTGGCAAGATGTTCCGCATGCGGGGCAAGGGCGTCAAGTCAGTGCGCTCCGGCCAGGTGGGGGATCTGATGTGCAAGGTGGTGATCGAGACTCCGGTTAAGCTGACCGAGTCCCAGAAAGAGCTGTTGCGCCAGCTGGACGAATCGTTCAGCGGTGCCGCCGCCAAGACCCACAAGCCGAGATCGGAAGGTTTCTTCGAAGGGGTGAAACGCTTCTTCGACGACCTGACCCGCTGATCTCAGCGCATCTCAGCAAAGCCGGCCTCTGTGCCGGCTTTCTTTTTGCCTGCCATTTGGCCCGTCTCTTCGTTATTGAGTGGATCCTGATGAGGGATCCACCTCACAACTCCCGCCAATTCATTCTGTACAAATGTTATCCCGCTCACAGAGTGGCTGAAAGGGTTTAGCTGTCATCTTGAGTTAGCTAAAACGGTTTAGCTATGCTCTCTTCGCCGATAAAAACAGAGCCCGACCGGGCAACACACGACAGGTGAGGAAGATGACCATGTTCAAGAGCAAATTGGCGTTGGCAGTGGCGCTGGGATTGGGGATGAGCAGCCCGCTGTGGGCGGCGGAGGGCGGTATCGAAGCCAGGCTGGCGGCGCTGGAGGCGCGGGTACAGGCGGCCGAAGCAAGAGCCGAGGCAGCGGAGAGTCGTGCCAGTCAGGCTGAGATAAAGGCGAGTGCGGCCAGTGAGGAGGCCCAGGTCGCCAACACCCGCAGCCAGAAGGTGGATGAGAAGACGGCGGGGGCACAGGGCTTCGAGTTTCACGGCTATGCCCGCTCTGGCCTCCTGGTCAACGGCAATGGCAACGGTGGGCGGGGCGGTCCCTACATCACGCCGGCAGGATCTGTGGGGGGCGCAGTGGGCCGGCTTGGCAACGAAGACGACACCTACATGGAAGCGAATCTGCTCAAGACCCAGACGTTTGATGACGGCAGCTGGGCACGCTACAAGCTGATGCTGGCAGATGGCGTGGAGACCAGCAACGACTGGACCGCCAGCGACTCGAGCCTCAATACCCGCCAGGTGTTTGCCGAAATAGGCAATCTGGCGAGCTTCGATGGCGCTTTCAAGAATGCGGTGCTGTGGGCGGGCAAGCGCTTTGATCGGGACAACTTCGACATCCACTGGCTCGACTCGGACGTGGTCTTCCTGGCCGGTACCGGTGGCGGTGTCTATGACGTGCAACTTGCCGACAGCTGGAAGGTGAACTTCTCCCTCTATGGCCGCGACTATGGCGACATCAGTGCCAGCGGTCTGTCCGACATAGAGAGCTATATCCTCACCATGAACAACCGCTTCGGCAACTGGCAGTGGATGGTGAACGGCCTCTTGGCCAATGACAACGAACAGCGCATCAACGACGGTGGCAAGGGAAGCGAGGCGGCGGACAAGGGGGCCCATACCCTGGTGGCTTATCACGCCGACAGCTTCTTTGGCATCAACCCCGGCTTCTCCAAGGCGGCGATCCTCTACGGTCATGGCCTGGGTGCCGAGCTCAAGGGCTTGGGTTCCGACAGCGAACTGCTGCCCGATGCCGATGCAGTACGGGTCGCCGTGTTTGGCGCCACCGACCTCAACCCGCGCTGGCGTTTCGCACCGGCTCTGCTGGCCGAGCAGAGCCAGGATCGTTACGTGAAAGGGGATGAATACCAGTGGCTGACCCTCAATACCCGGGTGGCCCAGGTGCTGAGCCAGAACGTCGAGCTGGTCTATGAGGCGGCATGGCAGTACATGGATCTGGATCCCAAGGGCTACAAGGGTCGTCAGGCGGTGAACGGCAACTTCACCAAGCTCACCTTCGCCCCCACCTTCAAGGCACAGACCGCCGGCTTCTTCGAGCGTCCGGAGCTGCGGGTGTTCGCCAGCTGGATGGACTGGTCATCCGAGCTCGACAGCTACGCCAGCGACGATGCCATGGGCCAGAGCAACTTCACCGCCGGTGGCGAGTGGAACTTTGGCGTGCAGATGGAAACCTGGTTCTAGTTCGTTATCCCGATCACAAAAATGGCAGCCGGTGCCAGGATCTGTTGGTTAGCTAAATCGGTTTAGCTGATAATGAAAGCCAAGAGATGAGGGCCCGGCCCTGTCAATGAATCCTGTGCAGCAGTGGAGTAGCAAGGTGACGAATCGTGTGTGGGTAATGGGGGATGCGGTGGTGGACTTGATCCCGGAAGGGGAGCTGCACTACCTCAAGTGCCCGGGCGGCGCACCCGCCAATGTGGCGGTCGGGGTGGCGCGACTCGGCGGCGAGTCAGCCTTTATTGGCCGGGTCGGCGCCGATCCCTTCGGTCGCTTTATGGCCGATACCCTGGCAAGGGAAGGGGTGGATACCGCTTGTCTGCGGGCGGATCCTGATCATCGAACCTCCACAGTGTTGGTTGAGCTCGATGACGAGGGGGAGCGCAGCTTCACCTTCATGGTGCGCCCCAGTGCGGATCAGTTCCTGACCCCGGATGAGTTGCCCGGCTTCCAGGCCAGCCAGTGGTTGCTCACCTGCTCCATCGCGCTCGCCAACGAACCGGTACGCGGCAGTTGCCTGCAGGCCATTGCCGCCATCAAGGACGCGGGGGGGCGGGTCTGTTTCGACCCCAACCTGAGGCCCGAGGTGTGGGGCAACCCCGCCGAGATGCTGCCAGTGGTGCGCCAGGCAATCGCCCTGGCGGATGTGGTCAAGCTCTCGATTGACGAGCTGCAGCTGCTGAGCGGCGAGGATGAGCTGGCCGCGGGGCTTGCCACCATATCAGGCCCGGCGCTGGTGCTGGTGACCCGGGGGGCGGCCGGTGTGGTGGCCCGCCTCGAGGGCGAGCTGCTGGAGTGGGTGGGGCCGAAAGTGACCCCGCTCGACACCACGGGGGCGGGGGATGCCTTCGTCGCCGGTCTCCTGGCCGCGCTGGCACAGGGTGAGCGGTTGCCCACGCTGGCCGAGCTGCCCGCCATCCTGGCTCAGGCTCACGGCTGCGGGGCGCTCGCCACCACCGCCAAGGGGGCCATGACGGCACTGCCGACCCGCACAGAACTGGATGCCTTTTTGCGATCAGCCTCAAGCGGCTGTTGAGCTGCGGCTAGAAGCCCGGGTCAACAGCCCCTACTCTCATGTGACAAGGGCCTGCCAGCGTGGCGGGTCATAAGAGGAATAATATGAATATCAGTGCGATAGCCAAGGATTTGGTGCCCCTGCTCGGGGGAAAGGAGAATATCGTCAGCGCTGCCCACTGCGCCACCCGATTGCGGCTGGTGCTGGCCGATGACAGCAAGGTGAACAAGGCCGCCATCGACAAGCTGGAGGGGGTCAAGGGGTGCTTCAGCAACGCAGGCCAGATCCAGGTGATCTTCGGCACCGGTCTGGTCAACAAGGTCTATGCGGAGTTCGTGGCTATTACCGGGACAGGGACGGCCAGCAAGGCGGAGCTGACCGACATCGCCAGTGCCAAGCTCAATGTAGCCCAGCGCCTGGCGCGAACGCTCTCCAACATATTCGTGCCCATCATTCCGGCCATCGTCGCGTCCGGTCTGCTGATGGGGCTGCTCGGCATGGTGCGCACCTATGGCTGGGTCAATGCCGATAGCGCCCTGTTCGTCATGCTCGACATGTTCAGCTCGGCGGCCTTTATCATACTGCCCATCCTGATCGGGTTCACGGCGGCGCGTGAGTTTGGCGGCAACCCCTATCTGGGGGCCACCATGGGGGGGATCCTCACCCACCCGGCCTTGACCAACGCTTGGGGTGTGGCCGGTGGCTTCAAGACCATGGATTTCTTCGGTCTCGATGTCGCCATGATCGGCTATCAGGGCACCGTCTTCCCTGTGCTGCTGGCGGTCTGGTTCATGTCCCATCTGGAGAAGCAGCTGCGCAAGCGCATTCCGGACGCGCTGGATCTGATCCTCACGCCGTTTCTCACCGTCATCATCACCGGCTTCGTGGCCCTGCTGTTTATCGGCCCGGCCGGACGGGTGCTGGGAGATGGCATCTCCTTCGGCCTGAGCGCCCTTTATGAGCAGGCAGGCTGGCTGGCGGGGCTGGTGTTTGGCGGGACTTATTCCCTCATTGTCATCACCGGCATCCATCACAGCTTCCATGCCATAGAGGCGGGGTTGCTCACCAATCCGGCCATAGGTGTCAACTTCCTGCTGCCCATCTGGGCCATGGCCAACGTGGCGCAGGGCGGTGCCTGTCTGGCGGTCTACTTCAAGACCCGGGATCCGAAAATCAAGGCCATTACAGTGCCGGCGGCCATGTCCTGCCTGCTCGGCATCACGGAAGCGGCGATCTTCGGGGTCAACCTGCGCTACATCAAGCCTTTCCTGGCCGGCCTGCTGGGCGGTGCTCTGGGTGGCGCCTACGTAGTGGCGGCCAAGGTGGGGATGACGGCGGTGGGCCTGACCGGTATTCCGGGCATGGCCATCGTCCAGCCCATGAATCTGATCCACTATGTCATCGGCCTGGTCATCGCTTTTGGCGCCGCCTTCGCTGCCTCCTGGCTGCTCAAGTACAAGGTGGAGTGATGAAAGAAGTCGATTTTTTCCAACAGATAGTCCGGTCTTTGCTGACCGGACAGCTCAAGGCGGCGGCCGATCCCCATCGGCCCCGCTGGCATCTGGCAGCCCCGGTGGGGCTGCTCAATGACCCCAACGGCTTTATCGAGCACGGCGGCCGGTATCACCTTTTTTACCAGTGGAACCCTCTGGGTTGCACGCACAGCAACAAGGGGTGGGGGCACGTCAGCTCCACCGATCTGCTGCACTGGCAGCACGAGCCCATCGCCTTGCTGCCCACCGAGGCGTATGAGAGCCACGGCTGTTATTCGGGTTCGGCGGTGAGCGATGAGCAGGGGCGCCTGACCCTCATCTACACAGGCAATGTCAAATACCCGGATGGCAGCCGCACCGCCTTCCAGTGTCTGGCTCGCGCCGACGGTGAGAGTGGTTTCGACAAGCTGGGGCCTGTGCTCGATTTACCTGAAGGCTACAGCGGCCATGTGCGCGATCCCAAGGTGTGGCACGACGGCCAGCAGTGGCTGATGGTGCTGGGAGCCCGCACCCTGGACGACAAGGGGGAGGTGCTGCTCTATCGTGGCGAGAGCCTGCAAAGTTGGCAGCTGCGCGGCCCCATCGCTGGCAGTGGGCGAGGCGGCCTCGGTGAGTTTGGCTATATGTGGGAGTGCCCGGATCTCTTCCCGCTGGCCGATCGCCATGTGTTGATAAGTTGCCCGCAGGGTATTGCCCCGCAAGGGGAGGATTATCGCAACCTCTACCAGTGTGGCTGGCTGGCGGGGCAGTTCGATGGCGAGCACTTCGAGCACGAGGCTTTTCACGAGCTGGACAGGGGTTTCGAATTCTATGCGCCGCAGACCACCCTGGACAGCCAGGGCCGTCGCCTGCTGTTTGGCTGGCTGGGGTTGCCGGAGGAGAACGAGATGAGCCAGCCGACCATTCCCTATGGCTGGATCCACCAGATGAGTTGTCCACGGGAGCTGTTCTGGCAGCATGAGTGGCTCTGCCAGCGGCCGGTGGCTGAACTTGCCGCCCTCAAGGGGGAGCTGACCCGTTTCGAGGGGGTCGTCAGCGAGTTTCCGGGGATCGGCCTGGCTGGATCTGACGCTGACCGGCGCGGGCAGTCTCTGGCTCGGCACAGTGGCCGAGCTGGTGTGGCAGAAAGGGCGCATTGGATTGCGTCGCCAGAACTGGCAGAGCGGGGAGTGGGAAGAGAGGTCCACTCCCTGGCTGGGTGGCCCGCTGACACTCTTGTGCGATCGGTCCAGCCTCGAGTGTTTCGTGGATGATGGGCGTCAGACGCTGTCAGCCCGTTACTTCCCCGGTGAAAAGCCGCAACTATCGGCAGGGGATGCAGGCGAGGGCGGCAAAATTTGCCTCAATCACTGGCCGCTGTCGGCGTGCCTAGTACAATAGCCCGGTTCTAGTCAGCCGGGAGGCCAGGTGGAGAAGAAGAAACGGATCACGATTGCCCAGATAGCCGAATTGGCGGGGGTGTCCAAGGCGACGGCCAGTCTGGTGCTCAACGGCAAGAGTGCGGAGTACCGGATTGCCGACCAGACCCGCAAGCGGATCCAGGCGGTGGCGGACGAGTGCCACTACCAGCCGAGCTTTCATGCCCGTGCCCTGCGCGAGACCCGCAGTTACACCTGGGGGCTGGTGATCCCCGATCTCACCAACTTCGGTTTTGCCAGTATCGCCCGGGCCCTTGAGGCCCACTGTCGCGAGGCCGGGATCCAGCTGCTGATCGCCTGCTCCGAAGATGATCCCATCCTGGAGCAGAAGGTGGTGGACAACCTCATCAGTCGTCAGGTGGATGGCATTATCGTCGCCTCCAGCGGCCACAGCGATGACACCTATGCCCGTATTCACGACCGTCTGCCCGTGGTGCAGCTGGATCGCCACATCGGCGAGTCGCGCCTGCCCATGGTGATCTCCGACGCCTGCAAGGCTACCGCCGAGCTGGTGCGGGACATGGCTGGCGAGTGCGGGGCGGAGATCTACTACTTCGGCGGCCTGCTGGATCTCTCCCCCAGTCGCCACCGGCTGGCGGGTTATGAGCTAGGTCTGCATAGAGCCGGTCTTGAGGCCCTGCCTGCCCGGGTGCGCCATCGGGACTATCAGCCCAGCTCCGGCTATCAGCTGATGGCCGAGCTGGTCGCCGAGCTGGGGGCGCCCCCCAGGGGGCTCTTTACCGCTTCCTTTACCCTGCTGGAAGGGGTGCTGCGCTACCTCAACGAGGCGGGGCTGATGGAGACGGGGATGCGCCTGTGTACCTTCGATGATCACGATCTGCTCGATTGCATTCCGATGCGCATCGACTCAGTGGCGCAAGATTGTCCGGCGCTGGCCCGTGCCGCCTTCGAGCTGATGCAGCAGCTGATTGCAGGGAATGTTCCCGGCCAGACCGCTCAGGTCATAGCACCCAGAGTGCGCTGGCGCAGTCGCCGCTAGTCGCGCTCCCATCAAAAAGCCCCGCCAATGTTGGCGGGGCTTTTTGTTTATCGGGAGAGGACGCAAAGATATTCCCCGTGCGTTCAATCCGTGGTGCTGGCGCGCCAGAACACCTGCTTGATATGGGGATGAATGGCCAGCTTGACCATAAGGGCATCCAGCTCGTCGCCGTCGATGGAGGTGGCCAGCAGCACGGCGGAGATCTCCAGATCCTGCTCACCGAACGGCTCTATGTCCAGCTCGCTCAAGGGGTAGTTGGCCTGCTCCATCATCTCTTCCAGCCAGTGCAACACCTCCTTCTGATACTCGCGCTGGGCGAGAGCCGTGACTCTGTAGGTCACCTCGGTATCGGTATTGTCCACCGGGCGGCGGTTGATCTGGTTGACCAGGGGGCGCAGCAGGGTGTTGGCGGCCAGCACGAACAGGGCGCCGAGCACCGCCTCCATGGCGAGCCCGGCCCCGCTGGCCGCGCCCACGGCGGCTACGCCCCACAAGGTCGCTGCCGTGTTGATACCGCGGATATTGCCCGACTCGCGCATGATGACACCGGCGCCGAGAAAACCGATGCCGGAGACGATGTAAGCCACCACATGGACCACGTTGTAGTTGCCTCCGTGCAAGTCATAGATGCGCTGGGCCAGGCTGACGAACAGGGCGGCCCCCACGGCGACCAGCACGTTGGTGCGAAGACCCGCGGTACGCTGGCGGTACTGGCGTTCCAGCCCGACCAGGCTGCCCAGCACGAAGGCCAGCAACAGGCTGGCCAGGGTGTCGAGCAGGGAAATCATGTCTAGTTGCTGCCACATTCTCATGGCGTACTCCTTCTGGTTTGAGATGGCCTTCGGGATGCATGATGGCGTGCCAATGGGCACTCCTGATGAATCGCAAGGCTGCATGCGGTAAAGACCACCATGGAAAATGAAAACGGACGCCCGGGTCGCACAGACCTGGATGCTCAGGCGCTCAATGAAAGGCGACGGGCAAGGTGTCGGATCAATAGAGAGGGGCCAGCATGGCTGGCCCCGGATATCACCTGATAGATGTCAGTTGAGCACTGGCTCGGCATCACGCCGGGGGCGCAGCTCCCAGCGTACCGGGTGGGCTACCCCGACCTGGTGCACGAACTGCACCAGATACCGGCGCTGGGGCGGGGTGCAGTGCAGGTTGAGCACCAGCTCCCGACCACCACTGCGCCCTGGTCTCAGGGACTGCATGGGATGCAGCCCGGCTGGTTGCAGTGTGTGGCTCACCATGTCGAGTACCTGCTCCATGTCGGCGCGATCCTGGCAGCGGATCTGCAAACGGTAGTGGTGCTGACTCGGCTTGGTGCGCAGCCAGAGTGGCAGCAGGCCACGGCCCAGTTTGCTCAGCAGGGGGTGAGCCTGGGTGGACCCAGATTTGGTTGAAATAAAACGCATAGCAGCCTCCTTGTGGGAAGCAGAAACTATGCAGGCAAGGTGTCCTGGGCCATTGACCACGAGTCACCTGACGTCAAGTGTAAAAACAGAGAAGAGGGGAGTGGATTTCCGCTTCTCGCAGAGTTGCGAGAACGCGGCAGAGGAAGACCTGCGGCTATCTCGCGACCTGGGTGCCGACTATGAGGGTCGGCCTACAACTGTCACTTGATGAATTGCCCACTGATGGTCTCCGCTGTTGATTAACGGCCAGATGGTACTCATCCAGAGCGATGAGGTAAAGCCCTATCCTCCTTCAGCAACATTTAGATACAAGTTTGTCAATAATGTGAGCCAGTTGGCTACATCAGCGACAACCCAGCCTGCGCAGTACCATGGCGGCAGGGCAGAAACCGGTGAAAGCGCTCTGGATCAGGTTGACCCCGACAAAGACACTCAGCCAGAGAAAGCTCGGATGGACCCATTGGGTCAACGCCAGTGACAGCAACAGCATGCTTCCCGCCACGACTCTCACTCCGTTATCAACAGTCATATCTTGCTCCTTGGTTGTTTATCCGGCTGGTTGCGAAGGTTTGAAATTAGAAGTTGCTATATTAGGTTTTATTTATAGAATAAAACCTAATATAAGCAACTACTAATTTATGCCTATGGCCCCTTTCGATGAGATGACCCGCCACGCAAGCGAGGCGGCAGCCCTGCTCAAGGCGCTGGCCCATCCAGAGCGATTGATGGTGCTCTGTCAGCTGATTGATGGGGAGAAGGGGGTCGGCGAGTTGCTGGCCCACAGCAAGTTGGGGCAGTCAGCCTTTTCCCAGCAACTGGCGGTGCTCAGGCGTAGCGGCCTGATCCGATCGCGCAAGGTTGCCCAGCAGATCTACTACTCGCTGGCAAACGGGGCGGCGGCGGATGTGCTGGCCGTGTTGCAAACCCATTTTTGTCACTCCCAAGAGGATGAGGTGTCTTGATGTTTGAAACCCAATGGTTGCTTGCCCTGTCCGGGGGCTTGCTGGTGGGGCTCTCCGCCCTGATGTTGATGCTGTTCAACGGTCGTGTGGCCGGGATCAGCGGCATTCTGGCGGGAGCTTTGCAGCACAGGCATGCCTGGCGCTGGCTGTTTTTGTTGGGACTGGGGGCGGGCGCCTGGTTGGCGTTCAGCCTGGGCTGGGCCCGGATGCCGAGCTTCAGCGCTCTGCCGACCTGGCCACTGGTCGCGCTGGCGGGTCTGCTGGTGGGTATGGGTACCCGTTTTGGCAATGGTTGCACCAGTGGTCACGGTATCTGCGGCATCGGGCGGCTCTCGGTGCGCTCTCTCTTTGCCACCCTCATCTTTATGGCGGCCGGTTTCATGACGGTGTTTGTCACCCTGCATCTGTTGTAACGAGGTAATGAGATGAAACTTTTTATCAGTCTGCTCGCAGGTCTCTTGTTCGGGCTCGGTCTGGCCATCTCCGGCATGGTGGATCCGGCCCGTGTCATCGGTTTTCTCGACCTGGCGGGGGCCTGGGATCCCAGCCTGGCCTTCGTGATGGGGGGCGCCTTGCTGGTGTTTATGCCGGGCTACCAACTGTTGGTCAAACCGAGCAGCCGCAGCCTGCTCAATGAGCCATACCAGTTCGGCCAGCTCCGACAAGTGGATCGCCGCCTCCTCGCAGGATCGGCCCTGTTTGGTATCGGCTGGGGGCTGGTTGGCATCTGCCCGGGGCCAGCCTTGAGTCTCATTTCCAGCGGTCAGCCCATGATATTGTTGTTTGTGGCAACCATGGTGGCCGGGATCTTGCTGGTTGATAAGGGATTGAATCGGGTATGGGTGAAGGTGCGGCCATCTCCCATCGCCTGATCCTGTGGCGTGAACCGCTGGCGTACTGAACCGCAGCACCAAGGAGGGAGGTTATCATGAAGCATTTCCGGTTGCCGGGGGCCACCTTGCTGGTCATGACATCCACCCTGGCGCTGGCCGGGGAGGCAGAAACCCTGACCTCGTTTACCCTGTCACCGCAGCCGGTGACCGACTGGCTGACCCTGGATGGCACCGTCAGTGCCATCAATCAAGGGACAGTGGCGGCCCAGACCAGCGGCCGGATCTCCCGCATGCTGGTGGATGTGAACGACGAGGTGCAGGCGGGACAGCCCTTGCTCGAGATCAGCGGCAAGGAGCAGTTTGCCGCCGTCACGGGGGCGCAGGCGCGGCTGGCCCGGGCGCAGGCCCAGCAGGTGGAGGCCGAGCGCCAGCTCGCCCGCTTTCAGGCGCTGATTGCCAAGGGGGTGATCACCCGCGCCCAACTCGATAATGCAGAGGCTATCGATCGCGCCGCCCGCGCCGAGGTCAATGCGGCCGATGCGGGCCTCACTCAGGCCCGCGAGGCTTACGGTTATACCCGTATTCTGGCCCCCTACGCTGGTGTGGTGACCAAACGGCTGGTGGAGCTGGGGGAGACGGTCGCCCCAGGTACCCCGCTGCTGTCGGGCTTCTCCCTCGACACCTTGCGGGTGGAGGTGGATCTGCCCCAATCTGCCCTGACGCTCGCTCGTGAGCCCGCGGATGTGCAGGTAGTGCTGCCCGATGGCAAGAGGGTTACCCCGGTCAAACTGACCCGCTTCAACTATGCCGACAGCCTGAGCCACGCCTTCAGGTTGCGCCTCGACCTGCCGCCGCAAACCGCCGGGGTATTGCCCGGCATGTGGCTCAAGGTGCAGCTCAAGCAGGGTGAGCGTCAGGTGTTGCAAGTGCCGGATCGTGCCCTGCTGCGGCAAGGGGAGTTCAACGGCGTCTATCTGCAGCAGCCCGCTGGCTGGGCCCTGACGCCGGTACGGGTCGGCCATTGCGTCGAGGGGCAGTGCGAGATCCTGGCCGGGCTGCAAGCCGGTGACAAGCTGGCCCCCGATGCCTGGGCGCAGCAGCAGGAGGTGGCCCATGAGTAGCGAGCTGAACGGCAACAAGGAGAGGCTGGGGCCTGCCGGTCGGCTGGCGGCGCTGTTTCAGGGCTCGGCCATCACCCCATTGCTGGCGCTGGTGGGGCTCTTGCTCGGCCTGTTTGCGGTGCTGGTGACCCCCAAGGAGGAGGAGCCGCAGATCGATGTCACCTTCGCCGATGTCTATATTCCCTTCCCGGGAGCCACTCCGGCTGAAGTGGCCTCTCTCGTCACCACCCCTGCCGAGCAGGTGGTCTCCCAGATAAAGGGGATTGATACCCTCTACTCTTTTTCCCAACCCGATGGTGCCCTGCTGGTGGTGGTGTTCAAGGTGGGGGTGAGTCGCGAGCAGGCCATCGTCGATCTCAACAATCAGATCGACTCCAATCGAGACTGGTTGCCACAGGGGATCGGAGTCGGTCAGCCGCTGGTGAAACCCCGGGGGATCGATGATGTCCTCATCGTCAGTCTGACGCTCTGGAGCAAGCAACTGGGTGCCCCCGAACTGACCCGGGTCGCCCATGAGCTGGAGACCGAACTCAAGCGCATTCCCGGTACCCGCGATATCTACACGCTGGGCAGCCAGAGCGCCGTGCTGCGGGTGATGTCGGATCCGTCGGCCCTCAGCGCCCACGGTATCAGCTGGGGTGAGCTGAGCCAGCGCCTTGCCGCCGCCAATCAGGTGGGTACGACACAGGCCATCGAGCAAGATAACCGGGAGATCAAGGTGCAGGTGGGGCAGTTCCTGCAAAGCGAGCAGGAGGCCCGGGAACTGGTCGTCGGGCTGCATGACGGCCGGCCTGTCTATCTGGGGGAGGTGGCCAAGGTCTCTCTGGGTCAGGAGACCCCAACCAGGCGCAGCTGGATGGGGATAGGGCAGGCCAGTTATCCGGCGGTGACGCTGGCTATCGGCAAGCAGCCGGGCCAGAACGCGGTGGATGTGGCAAAGCGGGTGGAAGCGCGGGTCGAGAGCCTCAAGAATCGACTCATCCCTGCTGGGGTCGAGGTGACGGTGACCCGGGACTACGGCGTCACCGCCGAGACCAAATCCAACACCCTTATCGGCAAGCTGATTTTTGCCACCACGGCGGTGGTGCTGCTGGTACTGGTGAGCATGGGCTGGCGCGAGGCGCTGGTAGTGGGGGTGGCCATCGTCATCACCCTGGCACTGACCCTGTTTGCCAGCTGGGCCTGGGGTTTTACCCTCAATCGGGTGTCGCTGTTTGCACTGATTTTCTCCATCGGCATTCTGGTGGATGACGCCATAGTCGTGGTGGAGAACATCCACCGCCATCACGGCTTGGGCAAGGGGGCACTCAAGGATCTTATTCCGGGGGCGGTGGACGAGGTGGGGGGGCCGACCATACTGGCGACCCTGACCGTGATTGCGGCCCTGCTGCCGATGGCCTTTGTCAGCGGTCTGATGGGCCCCTACATGAGCCCCATCCCCATCAATGCCAGCATGGGGATGCTTATCTCCCTGCTAGTGGCTTTTATCTTCTCCCCCTGGCTGGCGAGCCACCTGCTCAAGGGGGAGGTGCATGCAGCCCACGGCGAGGCCAAGACTGGTCTCTTTCACCGGCTGATGACCCCTTTTCTGATCGGTGATGGCGCCAAGCGTGCCAGACGCAAGCTCTGGCTAGCGGTGTTGCTGCTGGTCGGGGCGGCCACCGCCATGCCGGTGGTGCAGTGGGTGGTGCTCAAGATGCTCCCCTTCGACAACAAGTCGGAATTCCAGCTGGTGCTCGATATGCCGGAGGGGGCGACCCTGGAGCAGACCGAGCGCACCCTGCTGGCGGTCGGGCGAGAGCTTGCCAAGGTGGCGGAGGTGAAGGATTACCAGATCTACGCCGGCACGGCGGCCCCCATCAACTTCAATGGCCTGGTGCGTCACTACTTTATCCGCAGCGGTGCCAATGTGGGGGATATTCAGGTCAATCTGGTGGACAAGCATGAGCGGGATCGCAGTAGTCACCAGATCGCCCAGTCGGTTCGGGCGCCGCTGCAGGCCATCGCCAGTGCGGCAGGGGGTAACCTCAAGGTGGTGGAAGTGCCCCCTGGCCCGCCGGTCTGGTCACCCATAGTCGCCGAAATCTATGGCCCGACACCAGCCGCCCGTGAAGCGGCGGCGCGCACCGTACAGGCCCGTTTTGTGGCCACGGCGGATCTGGTGGACGTGGATATCTATCTGACCGATCCGCAGCCCAAGTGGCGGCTGGTGGTGGATCGCAGCAAGGCGGCCCTGCTCGGGGTCGATCTCGGCGACCTGGTGACCACCCTCAATGGCGGCGTGGGCTATCAGGATGCCAGCTGGCTGCAGGGGCACGGCGCCAAGTATCCGGTGCCGATCCGCATCGAGCTGGCTCCCGGTGACAAACGGGATCTGGCGGGTGTGCTGGCCCTCAAGGTGCGCAGTCAGAGCGGGCAGCTCATCCGGGTATCAGAGCTGGTGAGTCGCCGTGATGAGGTGGCTCCGAGCTACATCATGCACAAGAACATGCAACCCATGGTGATGGTGGTGGCCGACATGGGCGGCCATACCGACAGCCCGCTCTACGGCATGTTTGCCGCCGGTGCCGACATCGATCTGCCCCAATATTACGTGCAGCAACCTGACAAACTGGGGGAGGTTGCACTGTTATGGGACGGGGAGTGGAAGGTAACCTACGAGACCTTCCGCGACATGGGCATCGCCTACGGGGTGGGGATGATCCTCATCTACCTGCTGGTGGTGGCCCAGTTCCGCTCCTATCTGGTGCCGCTCATCATAATGGCGCCCATTCCGCTCACCCTCATAGGGGTGATGCCGGGCCACGCCCTGCTGGGAGCCCAGTTTACCGCCACCTCGATGATCGGGATGATAGCGCTGGCCGGGATCATAGTGCGCAACAGCATACTGCTGGTGGACTTTATCGAGCAGCAGCGAAGAGCCGGAATAGCGTTTGAGCTGGCGGTGATCGAAGCGGCGCAGGTGCGGGCCAAACCCATCATGCTGACGGCGCTGGCGGCGATGATCGGGGCCCTGTTTATCCTCGATGATCCCATCTTCAACGGACTGGCCATCAGCCTGATTTTCGGGATCCTGGTCTCCACCCTGCTCACCCTGGTCGTAATACCGCTGCTCTACTATAGCCTGATGGCACCGCGTGTTTGACGGGAGCAGGGCGCGGCCAGTGCTGGCGTGAGACAGCAAGGTTCAGTGTTTCACCAGACCGGGCGGGGGAGAGGTGAGGGGGCCATCGGGCGAGAGGAGGGTCTCTTCCTGCATGCTGGCCTTCAGCAGCGGGAAATAGCGTCTGTCCTGCTTGACCATGTGGCCCAGCACCAGATCCTGCAGAACAAAATCCAGTAGAGCAAGATTGGTCAGCTCGCCAGTGCGGGCCGCCTGATAGAGGCTGTTGGCCCGACGGAGCAGCTTTTGATGCTCCTGACGGTGAGTGTCCAGCTCGGCGTACTCCAGCTTGGCCAGAATGGCCTCTTCGTTGTTGAAGTGGCTGGCGGCCAGGGCCAGCAGGGCCTCGAAGTTTTGATGAAACTGGTCTGTATCCTCTTCCATGGTCAGCACACCGTTGAGCAACTGATTGGCCAGGGCAAACAGCTGGCGATGGTCATCATCGATCTGCGGGTGGCCGCAGTCGTGGCTCTGTTTCCAGCCCAGCTGTATCTGGTGGACTGCCTCTTGCGTGATCCCGCCCGCCATCTGGGGCGTGAACAGCTGGATGCGGTTGCGCCCCGCCTCCTTGGCCTGATACATGGCCTGATCGCCGTGATTCATCAACTGCTTCTGGGTGGTGCCGTGCTGCGGATAGAGGGCCACACCGATGCAGCTGGAGATATGGAAATGGAGCGCATCCGTCATGGCAAAGGTCTGGTTGAGACTCTGGTGGATGGCCTCGGCGATGGCGATGGCCCCCGCCTCTCCCGTTATCTCGGGCAGCAGCACCATGAATTCATCCCCGCCGATCCGGGCGACCGTGTCCCCCTCCCGCACACAGTGCAGCATGCGCTTGGCGACGGTGGCCAGCAGCCAGTCGCCTGCCTCGTGCCCATGCTGATCGTTGACCGGCTTGAAGTGGTCGAGATCGATGAACAGCAGGGCCAGCGGCTTTCCGTCCGCCTGTTGCAGTGAATGTTGCAGCCTGTCTTGTAGCAGACGACGGTTGGGCAGGTGAGTGAGGGGATCATAAAAAGCGAGCTGGCGCATCATCTCCTCGCTGGCTTTGCGATCGCTGATGTCCCGGGTTACGCCGAGCACAGAGACGGGGTTGCCATCCTTGTCGGCATGCAGCGTGGTGACCACTTCTGTGTGGATGAGGTGCCCATCCTTGTGAGGCTGATCCACCAGGGTGACTCGCTTGGTATTGATGTGATCCCCCGCCGCCCAGGTTGCCAGCGACTCCTTCATCTGGCGGGCGATGCGGTTGGCAGATTCAGCCGTCATCAGCTCCTCGCCCGTCTGGGCCAGCACCTCCTCGACGGTGAAACCACGCAGGTGCTGCACCGACGGGCTCAGGTAGGTGAAGCGACCACTCTGGATATCCATGGTCCAGATGACGTCGGCACTGTTCTCCGTGATGAAGCGGAAGTGGCGCTCGTTGTCGGCTATCTCCTGGCTTAGCTGATGGCGTGCCTTGCTCTCTTCCCGCAGACGGCGGTTGAGACGAAGGAAGATCATAAGCAATATCAATAGGAAGGCGGTGACCAGCAGGCCGATGGCGATGCCCTGATAGATCATCAACTGCTGTTGATGTGCTCTCTCTTCCTGCTGGCTGTAGAGGAAACTATCCAGATCCGGCATGGCAGTGAGCAGGCCGAGGTCCATATAGGTTTGCGCTATGTGTTGCCAGCGGCCGGGATACATGTAGCCCATCTCCACCAGATCGGCGCGGATCAGCGGCTGCATCTGCTTGGCTTCAAACAGCAGCTTGTTGCGGTCCAGGGCCGGATTATTGGTCGCCGGATATTGGGTGAGGATCCAGGCCACCACCTCTTCCGGATGCAGCATGGCGTAACGCCACCCCTTGAGGCTGGCTTCGCGAAAGGCTCTGACTCTCGCCCCGTGGTCGCGCAATTCACGCTCGGAGGTAAACAGGTTGTCACCGTAGAAGTCGATACCGGCGCTGCGGGGAGTAAAGGTCTGATAGGGCACACCGCTGCGCTGCAATGTGTAGGTTTCATCCGTGTTGTAGGCGCTCATGGCATCCACTTCGCCCCGAATTAGCGCATCTGCGCTCAGGGTATGGGGCTGGCGATGGAGCAACCCAAGTGCAACCCCTTCGTGTTGCAGATAGGCGATCAGCTCTTCGGAGTGATATTCCAGCATCAGACGGCGGCCAACGAGATCATGCACGTTGTCGATATCGGCGCGTGCCAGCAGCACCAGAGGGGAGTGTTGAAACGGGGTGGCCAGGACCACGACAGGTTGGCCGCGCTGGCGATCCAGCAGCAAGTCACTGCTGCCGACTCCATAATGGGCGCGCCCCGAGACGACTTCGTCGACCACATCCGTGCCCGGGCCGGCCTCTTTGAGCCTGACATAGAGCCCTGCATCCCGGTAATAGCCCTGGGCGATGGCCGCATAGTAGCCGGCAAACTGGAACTGATGATGCCACTTCAACTGTAAAACAATCGGATCCTGTGCCGCGACCCTGGCCGGCAGACAGGCCAGTATGATCAGCAGCAACGGCATGAGCAAAGGGCCAATATGCCGGCCCGCGCAATGGAGAAATGCAGGGGGTGAGCTCAAGTAAGGCCGCCTGGTGATGTATCTATGGCTAGCGTCGGGCAATTTCTCTCATGCTGCAAGTGTCAATCCCTCGGTCAGGGGGGATTTTTGCACGGTTGTGACCGTATCGGTGCTTTTGGCGTCATTCTTGTCAATCTTTGATGGTCTATGGCCGCAACCTGGCCTGGTTGAAGACTGCAGGTGAGAAAGAAAGTGGTAATATCGGCCCGCTATTGACTCGATAAAGGCCTGCTCATGACTGCTCTGCGTCTGCTAGTTTCCGACTCTCACGACCCCCTGTTCAACCTGGCGGTGGAGGAGTGCATCTTCCGGCAGATGGACCCGAACCAGCGGGTACTGTTTTTGTGGCGCAACGCCAATACAGTGGTGATTGGCCGTGCCCAGAACCCGTGGAAGGAGTGCAACACCCGCCGCATGGAAGAGGATGGCGTGACCCTGGCCAGGCGCAGCAGCGGAGGTGGCGCCGTGTTTCACGACCTTAGCAACAGCTGCTTCATCTTCATGGCAGGCAAGCCGGGCTATGACAAGAGCATCTCCACCGCCATAGCGCTCGATGCGCTCAAGCTGCTCGGGGTGAGTGCCTTTGCTTCCGGACGCAACGACCTGCTGGTGGCCACCCAGGACGGGGATCGCAAGGTGTCTGGCTCGGCCTATCGGGAGACCCATGATCGCGGTTTCCATCACGGTACCCTGCTGCTCGATGCGGACTTGAGCCGCCTCGCCAATTACCTCAATCCCGACCCCAAGAAGCTGGCCGCCAAGGGGATAAGCTCGGTACGCAGTCGGGTTGCCAACCTGTGCGAGCTGCTGCCCGGGATCGAACATCAGCAGGTGAGTCATGCCCTCATTGAGGCCTTCTTCGCCCACTACGGTGCGCGCGTTTCCCCCGAGCATATCTCCCCGACCCAATTGCCGGACTTGCCCGGCTTTGCCGACACTTTCGCCCGCCAGCGCAGCTGGGAGTGGAATTTTGGTCATGCGCCTGCGTTCACCCATCAGCTGGACGAGCGCTTCGACTGGGGCGGGGTGGAGCTGCATTTCGATGTGGAGAAGGGGGTCATAGGTCGGGCGCAGATCTTCAGCGACAGCCTGGATCCGGCCCCATTGGATGCATTGGCCCAGCGGCTGGTGGGCGTGGCCTATCGCAGCGACGCCATAGCCGCGCTGTTCGGGCAACTGAAGGCCGATTTCCCGGCTCGGCAAGCCGAGCTGGATGCGCTTGCTGGCTGGTTGCAGGCGGCACTGCGCTGACCGCATTGTCCAGGCAGCACGCTCACTGACGAGGTGCCCAAACGCACCTCAAGATAAACGGCGGGATGGAGAGCCCCGCCGTTTATCTTGTCCGTCAATTCACTGTTTTTGCAGCTGGGTGATCGTCAGCTTGCCAGCCGGGTTCTCGGCGTGAAAGCGCACCGCATCTCCGACCTTGAGCCCCTTGATCAGGGCCGGATCGGCCAGCAGGAACACCATTGTCATGGGGGCATCTTGAGGTTGTCGATGGCCTCGTGTTTGATCCCCACTTTGCCGCTGGCCTCGTCGATACGGCTGATGATCCCCTTGGTCATCGCGTTCTCTCCCGTCGCCTGCATATCCATCCCCTCCATCTGGGACATATCGTGGCCCTCGTGGCTCATGGTCATCTCGGCCCGGGCCTGGAGAGAGGCAAGGCCGAGCAGCAATGTCATTGCAAATGTCTTGTAGTTCATGGTCTTTTCCTCGTGATTGATTCAAACACTTCGTTGATTGCAAAAGGGTTAGTCGGCTTCTTGGTCTGCCTGCTTGCCAAGGCTTTGGCTGCGCCACAGGTAGTAGGCGGCGGGCAACACCAAGAGGGTCAGCACCAGGGCGCTCACCATGCCGCCTATCATGGGGGCGGCGATGCGCTGCATCACTTCCGAGCCGGTGCCCTGGCTCCACATGATGGGCAAGAGGCCGGCGATGATGGTGACTACCGTCATCATCTTGGGGCGCAGGGCTGCGCCGTGGATCACAGCACGGTGCAGACCCGCCTTGTCCGGCTTGCCGCTCGCCACCAGCTCATCCCAGGCGTGGTTGAGGTAGACCAGCATCAAGACGCCGGTTTCCACCGCTACCCCGGCCAGGGCGATAAAGCCCACCCCCACCGCCACCGAGAGGTTGAAATCCAGCAGCCAGAGGGTCCAGATCCCGCCCACTACCGCGAGCGGCAAGGTGGTGAGAATGAGCAGTACCTCCTGGAAGCGGCGAAACGCCAGATAGAGCAGCAGCACGATAATGGCGACGGTCAATGGCACCACGTAGGCGAGGCGCGCCTTGGCCCGCTCCATGTATTCGTATTGCCCGGACCAGGTGAGGGCGTAGCCCGCCGGCAGCACCAACTGCTTGTTCACCTCGGCCTTGGCCTGCGCGACAAAAGAGCCGATATCGCGGTCGCGAATATCGACGTAGACCCAGCCGTTGAGCCGTGCGTTCTCGCTGCGCAGCATGGGGGCCTCGTCACTGATATAGACCCGCGCCACGTCCGCCAGCGCGATGCGTGCCCCGCTCGGGGTGACCAGCGGCAGCAGCTCGAGGCTGGCGACCGAATCGCGATAGCTCTGGGGATAGCGCAGGTTGATGGGATAACGCTCGCGCCCCTCTATGGTCTGGCCCACCTCCATGCCGCCCACCGCGGTGGCGAGTACCGCCTGCACGTCGGCGATGTTGAGGCCGTAGCGGGCGGCATTGAGCCGGTCTATATCCACCTTGATGTAGCGACCACCGGCCACCCGTTCGGCGTAGACGGAGGCCGCTCCCGCCACCTTGCCGACGATCTGCTCAAGCTGCTGGCCGAGCCCCTGAATAACCTTGAGATCAGGCCCCGCAATCTTGATGCCGACCGGAGTCTTGATACCGGTTGCCAGCATGTCGATGCGGGTCTTGATGGGAGGCACCCAGGCGTTGGTGAGGCCGGGGAAACGGATAAGGGAGTCGAGCTCTTCTTTGAGCTTCTCCGGGGTCATGCCGGGGCGCCACTGATCGCGGGGTTTGAGCTGGATGCTGGTTTCCATCATCACCAGGTCGGCTGGGTCTGTGGCCGATTCGGCGCGCCCCGCCTTGCCGAACACGTTCTGCACCTCGGGCACGGTGCGAATGAGCTTGTCGGTCTGCTGCAAGATCTCCCGCGCCTTGCCCACCGAGATGTTGGCCGCTGTGGTGGGCATGTACATGATGTCCCCCTCATCGAGCAGCGGAATAAATTCGGAGCCCAGATACTTGAGCGGCCAGAAGCCCGCTACCGTTACCACCGCCGCCAGCATCAGGGTGGTTTTCGGGCGCGCCAGTACGGCCTTGAGCAGCGGTATATAAGCCTGGCTCAAGCCACGGTTGAGAGGATTGGCCTGCTCGGCCAGCACCTTGCCGCGGATAAAGTACCCCATCATGACTGGCACTAGGGTGATAGCGAGCGCCGCAGCGGCCGCCATGGCGTAGGTCTTGGTGTAGGCGAGCGGGTGAAACATCCGTCCCTCCTGCGCCTCCAGCGCAAACACCGGCAAAAAGCTCATGGTGATGATCAGCAGGGAGAAGAAGATGGCGGGCCCCACCTCTATGCTCGCCTCCGTGATGATGCGCCAGCGGTTCTTGTCGGTGAGCGCCTCCCGCTCCATGTGTTTGTGGACGTTCTCGATCATCACTATGGCGCCGTCCACCATGGCGCCGATGGCGATGGCAATGCCCCCCTGCGACATGATGTTGGCGTTGATCCCCTGCAGGTGCATGACGATAAAGGCCACCAGAATGGCGATGGGCAAGGTGATGACCACCACCAGCGACGAGCGCAGGTGGAACAGGAAGGCGAGACAGACCAGCACCACCACGGCAAACTCCTCCAGCAGCTTGCCTGAGAGGTTGTCGATGGCGCGCTGGATAAGGTCGGAGCGGTCGTAGACAGTGACCACTTCTACCCCTTCCGGCAGGCTGCTTTTCAGCTCCGCCAGCCGCGCTTTGACCCCGTCTATGGTGTGCTGGGCATTCTCGCCATAGCGCATGACTATGATGCCGCCCACCACTTCCCCTTCGCCGTTGAGCTCGGCAATGCCGCGCCGCATCTGGGGGCCGGTGACCACATCCGCCACATCCCCCAGCAGCAGCGGGGCGCCGCGCACAGTGGTGCCGAGCGGGATCTGCTTCAGATCTTCGACGCTCTTCAGATAGCCATTAGAGCGCACCATGTACTCCGCTTCCGCCATCTCGATGACGGAGGCGCCGGTCTCCTGATTGCCCTGCTTGATGGCGGTCTCGATAAGCGAAAGCGGGATGCCGTAGGCGCGCAGCTTGTCGGGGTCGACCCGTACCTGATACTGGCGCACCATGCCGCCGACGGTGGCCACTTCGGAGACGCCATTGACGGTTTGCAGCTCGTACTTAAGGAACCAGTTCTGCAGGGAGGTGAGCTGACTCAAATCATGCTTGCCGGTTCTGTCCACCAGGGCGTACTGATAGACCCAGCCCACCCCGGTGGCGTCCGGGCCGAGCTGGGGGCGCGCAGAGGCAGGCAGGTTGGGGGCCACCTGACTCAAATATTCCAGCACCCGGGCGCGAGCCCAGTAGAGATCGGTGCTGTCGTCAAACAGCACATAGACGAAGGAGTCACCGAAGAAGGAGTAGCCGCGCACCGTGGTGGAGCCCGGCACCGCCAGCATGGCGGTGGTAAGCGGGTAGGTGACCTGATCCTCCACCACCTGGGGCGCCTGGCCTGGATAGGAGGTCTTGATGATCACCTGCACGTCGGAGAGATCCGGCAGGGCGTCCACCGGGGTTTGCTTCACTGACCAGAGCCCCCAGGCGGTGAGCATGAGGGTCAACAACAGCACCAGAAAGCGGTTGCCCACGGACCAGCGAATAATGGCAGGGATCATGGCTTGGCCCCCATACCGTGCTGGCTATGGTCCATGCCTTCCATCTCATCTGTTGCCTGCTCCGGAGCGTGGCCGGTGGCCGGGGCACTTTCCTTGGCACTCTCCTGATGGATGGTGGTGATGCGGTACTCATCCCCCTCTTGTATCACCTGCAGATGGAGGGTTTGCCCCTCGGCCAGCTTGCTGATATCGACTCCTTCGGCGACGGTGAACTCCATCTCCATGGCGGGCCACTGCCATTCGGGGATGGGCGGGTGGGCCACCATCAGGGTGCGGCTGGCCAGATCCATGCTTTGCACAGTCCCTTGAGTCCACACCTGCGCCGGGCGCACCGCTGTCATGCGCTGGAAGTCCGAATCGATGGCCGATTCGGAGTCGAGCAGGAACTGGGCCGAGCTGACTATGCTGTCACCCGTTTCTACCCCTGCCTTGATGGCGACCTTGTCGCCAAACTGGGAGCCCAGGGTGACGGCCACCGACTTGAAGTTGCCATCCCCCAGTGCCAGCACCAGCCTGTCCTGGCTGCCGGTGCGGATCACCGCTTCGCTCGGTACCACCAGCCGGGGTTCCCCCTGGCCAGTGCGAATGGCTACCTTGGCGAACATATTGGGTTTCAAAAACTCGTCCGGATTGTCAACGCGCAGCCGCACCTTGAGGGTGCGAGTGGCGGCATCGAGCGTCGGGTAGAGGTAATCCACCCGACCCTGCCAGCTGCGACCGGGGGCGTAGTCGAGGGTCATGGTGACCGGATCCCCCACTTTGAGCTGTGCGGCCTGGCGCTCGAACACCTCGGCGCTCACCCACACTTGCTGCAGGGTGCTGATATTGAACAGGGCGGCGGCGGGCTCCACATACTGACCCTCGCGTACTTTCAGCTCTGAGACATAACCGCTGCTAGGGGCATAGATGCCAATGGTTTCACGTACCTGACGGTTGCGCTTGAGGGCGGCGATTTGATCCGCCGGTACCTGCAGGGATTTGAGCTTGCCCTCGGCGGCGCGCAGCAGCAGCAGCGGGTTGGTCGTGTTGAGGGCTAGCAGGTACTCGTGCTGGGCGTTGACCAGATCCGGGGCGTAGATCTCGTAGAGCAGGGAGCCTTTGGCCACCTTCTGCCCCTCGCTCTTGATGGCGAGGGTGCGGATCCAGCCCGCCATGCGGGCATTGACTGCCTCCAGCCGATCTTCGTCATAGCCGACGTAACCCACTGTCTCGATCTGCTGGTGGATGGGCAGTCGCTCCACTTTGGCTAGCCGCACCCCCAGATTCTGCTGGATCTCGGGGCTGATGGTGACGGTACCCGGCGAGCCGCTTTTTTGCTCCTCATAGACGGGGATAAAGTCCATCCCCATGTTGTCCTTGGCTGGGCCGTCGCGCTTGTCGCGGGGATCCATGGGGTTGACCCAGTAGAGGGGGGTCTTCTCTTTGGCGGTTGCACCGTCGCCAGTCTGTTTGGCGGCCCAGTAGCCGCCACCGGCCCCGAGGGCCAGCAACAGGGCTGAGACAAGCAGCTTTTGGCTTGATTTATGGCTCATAGGGAACCTCCGACCTGCATCAGGCGGGCGCTAATGGCGCAAGGGTGAGCGGCAACAGGTTCGGTCAATCGGGCAGATGACATGTGCATCTTCTCTTCTGTCAGGCCGCCGGCTTGTGATGGTGACAGACGTATAACGAGCGTCTGGTTGCTGCATCTATCGCAGCAGATCACACAGGCTGGGCGGCAAACGGGGCGTTGCTGACGAGTCAGCGGACGCACGGCTCCCTGCTATTGCTGGCGGTGCCAGCCGTCACAGGGTCAGGCAAGGACGTGCAGTGTCGGGCAAGGTCAGCCTTGCCCCATGCACGGGAGAAGATCCTTCTAGTGGCGTAGCACCGACAGCATCAGATGTCGGCGGGGCCAGGAGGGGGGATGAGTACCGCGGCTACGCAGGAAGGGATCCCGCAGCCAGTGATCGAACAGATGGCTGGCGACCCCCAGATGGGGCAGCAGCAAAAGGGGGAGGGCGAGCAAGGTCAGCAGCGCGGCCAGCAGTGGCAGGCCGGCCCCGGTTGGCGAGGTGAGGCCGCCGTGCATCTGGCAATCTCCCTGGCTCATGGCATTGCCTTGCTCTCCATCATCGGCTGCCATTGTGTGACAGGCGAGCCCCTGCATGGCGGTCGCACTCATGGTTGCGTTGTCGCTGCCGGTCGTCATGGTGGAGGAGATGACATCGGTCCCGTGCCAGCTGATACAGAGGGTCAGATTGCAGACAAGCATCAGCGCCAGCAAAAGCCGGGCCAATAGTAGGGTGGGCAATCTAACCAAACTCATCATGTGTCAACTCTGGCAAGGGATGGGGCAAATCTAAACCTTACTCGCGGGAGAAGGTCAAGGCATCTGCTGAGTCTGTCGTTGCTGTTCCAGATAGAGGGTGCTGTATTTGTCCAGCAGTTGATCTATCCACTGACTCATACCTGGGGCCTGCAACATGGGTTCGAGTTTCTCCAGGGTATCGAGGTGGGGGGAGTTGAGGGACACAGAGATGTAGAGTTCTCCCTGTTGCAGGGGCCAGAGCAGATCGGCCAGACCGCTATCCGGGTAATTTTCCCGTAAAAAGAGGCGACCAGAAGAGCGACCGTAGGGCACAAAGTCGACCCTGTCGCTGGCCAGCAGCCCAAAGACCTGCTTGAGGGAGTTGACCCTGTGGATCCGGGTATTCTCTTCCAGAAAAGTGTCCAGCTCGCTGCCAAGGCTGACCCCGATCATCATGGCTCCCCTTAGCCCGGCCAGATCCTCCCGTTGCTCCAAGAGACGAGGGCTGGGCTGGCGAACAAACACGGCCATGTCATTGATGGCCATCGGTGTTTGCGTGAAGCGTGAGTAGCTTTCACGCTCGCCGTTGCGCAGGGCGCAAATATTGATGTCTACCTCGCCGGAGGCCACCTTTTGCTGGCAACGGGCCCAGGGGCCTACGTAGTCAAGGTTAACGTTGAGCCCCAGTCGTTGAAAGAGGGTGCTCACTACTTCGGCGCAGACACCCACGATTTTACCGCCCGCATGCCAGTTCCACGGGGGATAGTCATGGTGACCACAGGCTGTCATGTTTGATCCGGCAAGTGCCGCAGCGAGCCAAAGCTGAACCAGCATAGAAATACTCCCCCTCAAATCTCCCAGAGTTTAGGTGATTGAGCCGAGTTGATTTGAATAAAAACGCCCTCGCAGAGCGAAGGCGTTTGAGCAAATACCATATTGATTGATAAAGGTATTAGCGCTTCTTTTGCGAGCCTTGCATGATCAAGCGGAAGAAGAGCGGGATAAAGAAGATGGCGATAAAGGTGGCTGCCAGCATGCCGCCAATGACCGGCCAGCCGAGGGCATGGCGGCTGGCCGCACCGGCACCGCTCGATGTGATCAAGGGGATGCAGCCGAGAATAAAAGCCAGCGATGTCATGACAATCGGGCGAAAACGCAGGCGCGCCGCCTCTAGTGCCGACTCGGCAATACTCATCCCTTCCTCATGCTTCATCACGGCAAACTCCACGATCAGGATGGCGTTCTTGGCCGCAAGCCCCACCAGGGTGACCAACCCAATCTGGAAGTAGACGTTGTTGGTGAGGCCCACGGCCCAGGTGGCGAGCAGGGCCCCGAACAGCGCGAAGGGAACCGCAGTGATCACCGCAAACGGCAGACTCCAGCGTTCGTACTGGGCCGCCAGAATGAGGAAAATCATCACTATGCCGAAGCCAAACGCCATGCCGGCACTGCCGGCAGAGGCTTTCTCCTGATAGGCAGATCCTGTCCACTCCAGTTTGGCATCGTTGCCGAGGGTACTGTTTGCGATCTCTTCCAATGCGGCAATGGCTTGTCCTGAACTGTATCCCGGTGCAGGTTGCGCCATGATCTTGGCGGCAGGGAACACATTGAAGCGCTCTACCAACTCGGGGCCGCTGGCGTCGCGTACCGTCACCAGGCTGCTAAGGGGGATCATCTCGCCCTTGTCGGAACGGACATAGATGTTGCGAATGTCGCCCTTCTTGGCGCGATAATCCGCTTCTGACTGAAGCTGGACCCGATAGGTACGACCGAACTGGTTGAAGTCGTTGACGTAAACCTGACCAAAGGTGGCCTGCATGGTGTCGAACACAGCATTGATCGGCAGCCCCAACGCCTTGGTTTTTTCCCGATCAAGATCCAGATAGACCTGAGGGACATTGGCGCGATAGGTCGAGGTGACGCTGGCAAACTCAGGCCGTTCTCTGGCTGCTGCCAGGAAATGTTCAACCTCTGCCGAGAAGGTCTTGGCATCGCTGCCGCTGCGGTTTTGCAGATACCCTTCCAGTCCCCCCGTGGTGGACATCCCCTGGATTGGCGGTGGATTGAAGGAGGCCACAAAGCCATCCGCCAGCCCCATCAGACTCATGCCTTGAAAGGTATGCGCCAGGGAGAAGGAGTCTTGTCCTGCGTCTTTTCGCTCGCTCCAGTCCTTGAGGGTGATGAAGCTCAGGCCGCTGTTGCTGATCACAGCACTGGAGAGAATGTCGAAACCGGAGAAGGTGACGACATCCTTCACGTTCGGGTTGGCCATGGCGATTTGGTCAAACTTGTCAGCCAGCGCCTGAGTGCGAGTGAGTGCAGCTGCGTCTGGCAGCATGATGGCAGAGATGAGGTAGCCTTGATCCTCATCCGGTACCAGTTCCCCCGGTACTTTCATAAACAGCAGATAACTGGCGAGCAGCATGGTCACTATGATGCTGAAGGCCAGTGCCACCCGGCGATTCAGGAAAGCCACCCCACGCACATATCCTCTGGTGAGCTGGTCAAAGCGGTGATTGAACCAGACGAAGAAGCGAGCGGGTTCCTGATGGCCGTCCTTGAGCAAGACAGCACACAAGGCCGGTGACAAGGTCAGGGCAATGATGCTGGAGATGACCACAGAGACGGCGATGGTGATGGCAAATTGCTTGTACATCACCCCTGTCATGCCACCCATAAAGGCCACGGGTATAAACACGGCGCACAGGACCAGGGTGGTGGCGACTATGGGGCTGAATACCTCCTGCATGGCGAGAATGGCGGCTTGCGGCGCCGAGAGCTTTCGCTCGCGCATGCTGCGCTCCACGTTCTCCAGCACCACTATGGCGTCATCCACCACTATGCCTATGGTCAGCACCATACCGAACAGGGTGAGCAGGTTGATGGAGAAGCCCAGCAGCAGCATGCCGGCAAAGGTGCCGATCAAGGACACCGGCACAGCGATACAGGGGATCAGGGTGGCGCGGAAATTCTGCAAGAAGAGGTAAACCACCACGAACACCAGCACCATGGCTTCAAACAGGGTATGCACTACCTCCTCAATGGAGAGTTTTACGAACTCGGTGGTGTCATAGGGGATCTGATACTCGATATCCTGCGGAAACCGGGTTTGCAGTTGCGCCATGGTGGCGTGTACGGCATCCGCCACGGCGACGGAGTTGGCACCCGGTTGCAGATAGGTGGCGATACCGATGGCAGGTTTGCCGTTGGCGCGAGCGACTATGTCGTAGTCTTTACCACCCAGCTCGACCCGGGCAATGTCCTTGACCCGGATTTTGGCGCCATTTGGCATGGATCGTATGATGATGTTCTCGAACTCTTTGACATCCTCAAGCCGCCCCTTGGTCTGCACCGTGTAAGTGAAGTCGATGGGCGTGCTGGTGGGCTGAGCCCCTATTTTGCCCGCGGCAAATTGGGTGTTCTGCTCACGGATGGCGCCAATCACATCGCCCGGGGTCAGCTGCAACTGGGCAAGACGATCCGGGCGCAGCCAGATCCGCATGGCGTAGTCAGTGCCACCAAAGAGCATGGTGTCGCCAACGCCAGGTATCCGCTTGAGCTCGTCGATGATGTTGAGCAGGGCATAGTTCGACAGGTAGGTCGTATCAAATGACTGGTTGGGTGACACCAGGGTGATGACCTGCAAGATGGAGGTCGATTTTTTCTTGACCGTGACTCCCTGCTTTTTCACCTCTTCCGGCAGTTGGGCCATGGCGGCCGAGACCCGGTTGTTGACGTTGATGGTGGCCTGATCCGGATCGGTACCGATCTCGAAGTAGACGTTGAGGTTCATCTGGCCATTGGAGGCGGAGCCAGATTGCATGTAAACCATATGCTCAACCCCGTTGATCTGCTGCTCGAGTGGGGCTGCAACGGTTTGAGAGATGGCTTCGGGGGTTGCCCCCGGGTAAAAGGCCGTGACCGATACCACGGGGGGCGTGATCTGCGGATACTGCTCGACGGGCAGGGAACGCATGGCGGCCAATCCTGCCAGTACGATAATGATCGATATCACACAGGAAAAGATGGGGCGCTCAATGAAGAACTTGGAAAACATACGAGCTCCTTACCTGGCCGCTGGCTTGCTGGCCATCTTGTCGCTGATCGCCTGCATCTCTTGGGCCGAGACAGGTTTGACTATGCTGCCGGGTCTGGCTTTCATCAGCCCCTCTACGATGTAACGCTCGCCTGCATCAAGGCCGCTCTCGATCAGCACCCCCTCTGCAATGGCCGGACCGAGCCGGACCGGGCGTGGCACCACCTTGTCATCGCCGTCCACCACCATCACCATGCGATCGGCCTGGGATTGCACAATCGCTCTGGCTGGCACCACTATGGCGTTTTTACGAATACCCAGGTCGATGGTGAGTCGGACAAATTGACCCGGTAGCAGGACCCCCTCTTTGTTGTCAAAGATGGCGCGGGCCCGAATTGTTCCCGTCTGCGGGTCGACCCGGTTATCGGAGAAGTTGAGCTTGCCCGCCTGGGGATAGACGGAGCCATCAGCGAGACGGATATGGGTGCGCCAGTTGGTGGTGTCTTTGGCCTCAATCAATCCTTTTCGCACCGAGGTTTCAAAATTGAGACGGTCCTGTTCCGAGTAGGAGAAATTGACGTAGAGCGGGTTGTACTGGGTGATGGTGGTGAGCAGGCTGCTGTTGGCATTGGTTGAGATAAGGCTCCCCTCGGATTGGGAGCTCTTGCTCGCCATGCCATCAATCGGTGCCGTCACCTGGGTGTAGCTGAGGTTGAGTTCTGCTTCTTTGACTTTTGCCTGTGCGGCCTGGCGGCTGGCAATGGCCGCTTCGTAGTTGGCGATGGTGTCGTCATAGTCCTTGCGGCTCACGACCTGGCGCTTGAACAGCGGTATGATGCGATCCCGATCTGCGCGTGCCTTGTTGAACCGGGCCTGTTCCTGAGCCAGGGCCCCTTTGGCCTGTTCCAGTGCCACCTTGTAGGGGGCGGGATCGATGAGGAACAGCTCCTGGCCTGCTGTCACGGGTTGCCCTTCCACATAAGTACGTTCAAGCAGGATGCCGTTTACCCGGGAGCGAACTTCGATTTCGCGATAACCCGCCGTCTCTCCCACCATCTCGGTCGTCAGCGGCACATCGGTCAGTCTGGCCTCGGCCACTACCACGGGCACAGGGGGGCGTACCTGGGCACTACTGGCTGGTTTGTCGCCGCAGCCAGCCAGCACGCTGACCAGTGCCAGAGCAATGCAGCCACGCTTGAACATACTTTCCCCGACGTTTTGCACCTTCATCATCACACTCCTGTTGAATGGACAGCGATCATCGTGCCCACCCCTGTTCTGAACTGATGTCATCAACTGCATGATTAATAATTCAACTTATTGGATTACAAATAGTTTTTAAATGATAGAGCACAGACATTGAACCCAAGCTGCTCGGTGTTGAATGTTGTCAGCTCCAAGGAGGAGATGGGCGGCAGGCCAGCGACAATGGTTATCCTGGTGGTGCGGGCGTACTCCATTATGAGCATTGCTCATGATCCGGGAGGTTTGTCGGGAATTATAAGAAGGAAAGGGGAGGGGGAAGTGGGGGCTGAGTCACAGTGGGGAGTCAAACGTCCCCACTGTGTGAATTTATCAGGCGAAGGTGGCCCAGATGGGAGCGTGGTCCGAGGGTTTCTCGATACCGCGCAGCTCGTAGTCGATGCCGGTTTCGGTCACTGTGTCCTTGAGTGCATCGGAGGCCATGATGAGATCGATGCGCAGGCCGCGGTTCTCGTCAAAGCCCTTTGAACGGTAGTCAAACCAGGAGAAACGTTCGCACTCCGTGGGGTTGGCTGCGCGGAAGGTGTCGGTCAGGCCGAAACCTTTCAGCCGTTCCATCCATTCGCGCTCGATGGGCAGGAAGGAGCACTTGCCCTCTCGCAGCCAGCGTTTGCGGTTTGCCTCGCCGATGCCGATGTCGAGATCCGTGGGGGAGATATTCACATCCCCGATCAGCACGAGTTGATCATTCGGGGTGTGGTGAGTCTCCAGATAGTGCTGCAAGTTCTCGTAGAACTTCTGCTTGGCCGGGAACTTGGTCTCGTGATCCTGGTTCTCCCCTTGCGGGAAATAGCCGTTCATCACCTTGATGAGGGAGCCATCCTCCCGTTTGAAGGTCGCCATGATCATGCGGCGCTGGGCATCTTCCGGATCGGTAGGGAAGCCTTTTTGTACCTCGACCGGCTTCTGCTTGCTCATGATGGCCACCCCGTAATGGGCCTTCTGACCGTGGAATTCCACGTGATAGCCCATGGCTTCCACGTCTGCCAGCGGGAAGGCCTCGTCGTGTACCTTGATCTCCTGCAGGCCGATCACATCCGGCTGGTGTTTGTCGATGATGGCTTGCAGCTGATGAAGGCGGGCGCGCAGGCCATTGATATTAAAAGAGATGATCTTCATGTCAGGGATGCTCATGTCATTTTTATAAGTCGCTATTGGACTAGGAATCTGCTGCGGATGCAAGTTCAGGGGCCGGCTTGGCCCCGCTTGCGTGGGAGCTTGCCCCGGCGCGAACGCTGGCCGGGGAGGGCGGAGCCACTCACCGTGTCATCTTTTTCACGAACACCACCACAAACAGCGCCAGCGTGAAGCTGCCGGTAAAGGCCTCGAAGGCGGCGCCGGGCTGGTAGATGAGGTACTCCCCCTGGAAGTTCAGGCCGAAGAAGAAGTAGAAGATACTGCAGATGAAGATGAGCAGCAGGGAGAAGAGCACCACCCGCATCGGCGCCTCGCCGTAGCCGCAGAAGAGATCGACGATCCAGGAGGTGAACCTCTGGATTGACCAGAGTGGCAACTGAAGGCGGCGCATGGTGAGCTCTCGCTGTATGTAGCGGCCGGACATGGTGAAGATGCCTTGCGCCTCCGAGGCCTTGCGCAGATCCCGGTAGGTCTCTTCCGCCTCCTTGAACCAGATGCGGGCTTGCGCCGGATCCCGCTCGCTGCGTCCGCGCCGCTCCTGCATCAGTCGTTTGCCGGTATTGAGGTTGTCGAGGCGGGTGTTGTGCCAGCGGATGCCGAGCAGATTGACGTTGTCGAGTTCGGCGCAGTGGAGGTTGGCGTCACTGAGATCCGCCTTCATCAGGCTGCCGCCCTTGATGCGAATGCCATAGAGGTGGGCACCTTGCAGGTTGGCCCGATAGAAGTTGCACTGCTCCAGCAAGAAGCCCTGCGGTGCCCCCTTCTTCACCAGATTGAGCCCGGCCAGGTTGGCACGGGCCAGTTGCAGGCCGTGGCACAGACCGCCTTGATGAATGTAGTGCTCAAGCTCATGAGCCGTCTGGGGGGCCTGATGATCGGCGTGGGGATCGTGCCAGCGGCACAGCTCGTGCTCCCCTGCCTCCTCGCTGCAGTGACGCCCGTCCGCCACCAGATATCGACACATCGCCATTGCGGTTTTCCTCCCCTCGCCGAGTCTGTATCAGCATAGGCGAGAGGAGCCGCTTCCGGGTCAGCTGAGCTGGGTAAACTCCTGACGCAGTTTGCGAAAACGATCCTGCTGGGCGGGATTGAGCGGTATGCCGTCCAGCACCTCCAGCGTCTCCTTGCACTCGGCACCAAACTCCGGGCTCTTGCGATTCTTCTGCATCAGTTGCAGCAGCACCTGGATCTTGTTGAGAGCGGCGCCTGTATTGGCAGGGGCGCGGCGCAGGGCCTCGCGAAAGTGGCCGAGGGCCTGCTCCAGCTCACCGCTCTGATAGGCCTTGATACCCAGTTCGTTGAGCTGCTGGTAACGCTGGCGTCGCTCCAGCACCGTCTTGTCATCCCGGGTGGCCTGGATGCAGGTGGTAAGCAGCCTGTCTTCATCCTCCGCCAGCAGTGCCTGCAGGCTCTCGGCGTATTCGAACTCGCCGAGCTGGTAGAGCGCCAGTATGGTCTCGCCCAGCAGGCTGGGGGGCATGGTGGCCGGTTGATCGAGCCAGTTCTGGTTGGCGCGATAGAGCATCTTCTTGCCCTTGAGCAGCTCCCCCAGGGCGATCTGCACCCTGGCCTGGCAGATCTGCTCGAACACCGGATAGTTGAACTCCGCCATCATCAGCGAATCGCGGATGCGAGACAGGGCCGAATTCACCTGTTTTTGCAGATTGGCGATGTGGTAGCTGTCGTTGCTGTTGAGGGCGTACAGGGTCAGGGTCTGAATATAGGCCCCCAGGTAGTGGGGGGTGCGATGGATGGAGTTGCGCGACAGGTCGATGAGGGACAGCAATACATCCTTGGCCTGGGCGTAGTCGTGACGCAGCAGACACACCTCTGCCAGCCGACGGGAGAGCTGCACCGACTGGGGTGAGATATCCACCGCTCGCCTGAGCTCCTGCTGGGCCAGTTCGCCATTTCCAAGGGCCAGCTGGGATTCCGCCAGCCAGAGGTGGGCCTCCACCATCAGCGGGGTATTCTTGAGGGTTGCCTGCAGGTGGCTCACTGCCTCCTCGTTCAGGCCCAGGGTGTGGCACGCCTTGCCCAGCTGTTCTCTTGCCCGGCCAGCAGTTGGCGCATCAGGCTGCGAGCCTCCTTGGCTTGCCCCAGCTTGAGCTGGGTATCGGCTTGCAGGCAGCGGCAGAAGTTGGCAAAGCGCGGCACCGCATCGGCTCGCTCGGCGCAGATGGCCAGCAGAGCAGGCAGATCGTCCTTGGCAAGGGCTGTGAAGACGCTCTCCAGCGCATGACGGCGGGCGAGGGCACGCTTGAGGCGAAAGGAGAACTGTTCTTGGGAGAAGGGCTTCATCAGGTATTCGTCGGGCTCGGCCTCCAGCGCGCTCAGCACCATGGCGCGGGAGCTGTCAGCGCTCACCATGATCACCACGCTCTGGGGGGGGATGAGATTCTGATCCCGCAGGCTTTCCAGCAGTTGACGCCCGTTCTCGCCGCCTCCTAGTTCGTAGTCGAGCAGATAGATGTCAAAAGTCTCTTTCTGACAGCGACGCCGGGCTTCCTCGGCCGAATTGACATAGGTGATGCGATTGATGCCCAGGTTGATCAACATGGCCTTCATCATCACCTGAAAGGATCGCTGTTCGTTGACCAGCAAGATGCGTTTGGGCTTGGGCTGGGCTTTTTTCTCTGCTTCGGGTTCCGGTGTCTGCATCTGTCAGGGTCAAGGCGCTACGGGCGGATAACAGAAGTGTGCCACCAAAGCGCGCAGACAGGTAATTGAACATGGGCTGGCCCCGCTGTTTTTCAGCGGGGCCATATGGCTTATGGCTTTTCTTGCACCAGATAAGGGGCAAACTGGGGAGTGAATTTCGCGGTAAAGCCTTGCTCCGTCTTGATGATGAGATAGGCCGCCAGCTGGTGTTCTTTGGCGAAGGCCATTGCCTGATCGGGCCCCATCACCATGAGCGCTGTATCGAGGGCATCAGCCTCCAGCGCAGTGTTGGCAATCACGCTGGCGGAGACCAGTTTGTGGGTCACGGGGGCGCCTGTCTCCGGGTCGATAATGTGGGAGTAACGCTGGCCATCGAGCTCGTAGTAGTTGCGATAGCTGCCTGCGGTGCTGAGGGCCATGCCATTGGGGGTCACAACATCGGAGAAGGCGCCGGGTTGATCCGCCGGTTTGACAATGGCGACGCGCCAGGGCTTGCCCTTGCTGTTGTTGCCTTTGCTGCGCACGGCGCCTGCCACTTCGATGAGGTAGTTGTGGACGCCCTTGCTCTCTAGCAACACGGCTATTTCATCCGATGCGGCGCCTTCCCCCAGGGTAGAGAGATCGAGGTAGAGATCCGGGATTGCCTTGCTGAGCAGGAAGTGGTCTCCCTGCGGGGTCAGGGTCAGCTTGTCGATACCCACTATCTGACGCGCCTTGGCGATCTGCGCGTCACTGGGTTTCTTGAGCGGGCGCATGTCCGGCCCGAATCCCCAGAGGTTGACCAGAGGGCCCACTGTGACATCCAGCTTGCCCCGAGTGAGGTGTCCCGTATCAATGCCCTGTTGCACTATGGTTGCCATGGTGGCCGGAATCATCATGGGCACCCGGGCTGGTCCCTGGTTGAAGCGGGAGATGAGGGAGCTCTTGTCATAGGTGGAGATCTCCTTGTTCATCCGCGCCAGCAAGGTATCAAGTTCACGCTGCAGCGCCGCCTCACCGCCCGGATAGGGATCGTTCACCGTCACCACATAGTAGGTGCCCATGGTTTTACCCTGAATGCGGGTCTGGGTGGGGGCTGGCTGGCAGGCCGTCAACATCAGCACCATAGGTAACAGCAGGCCACGCAGGGCCGACACAAAGGTGAACGACATAAGCAATATCTCTATCTCAAACAGGGCGTTGTGCCATAGGGTCGCCAGCTTAGCCAAGAGGCTTTCAGGTGGCGAGCGTCTGGCACACAAAATCGCGGACAAAATTAAACACAGGTGGGCCTATGACGAGGCCGATGCGTATCCATTCAGGCTCAAGGTCTGTTGTTAATAAGCTCAATCTGGTGACTTGACCCGCAGCTTTGCACTAAAGCCATAGCCGATTGACAACACTTGAGTAGAATAAGGTCGATTTTGACAGCATCTTTGCCCGTTGTGGATCACAGCCTGAGGCAATTGTGTTGCCATCTATTGCCAATCAAAGGAGAAGATGATGAAAAAGGCGATCACCCTGCTGTTTCTGAGCACCCTGGCGGCCCCGGTCCTGGCCGATGAGTGCGCGTTGGTCATCGAAGGCAATGATGCCATGCAGTACAACCTCAAAGAGATGAGCGTACCGGCGACCTGCAAAGAGGTGACAGTGACCCTCAACCACACCGGCAAGATGCCGGTGACCGCCATGGGCCACAACTGGGCGTTGTCGAACACCGCCGACTATCAGGCTGTCGCCACCGCCGGCATGAGCGCCGGTGCCGACAACAACTATTTGCCCAAGGATGATCCGCGGGTGCTGGCCCACACCAAGATGATTGGCGGCGGCGAGAGCACCAGCGTGACCTTCAAAACCGACGGTCTTGCCGGTAAAGACCTTACCTTCTTCTGCTCCTTCCCCGGCCACTTCGCCATGATGAAGGGCAGCTTCAAGATCGGCTAAGCCGCTTGTTCTGGTCGTCATGAAGAAAAAAGCCGGGCTGCCCCGGCTTTTTTTATGATGCGAAAATCTTGTGTCGATCGCGGATGTAGATGAGCCAAGCGATTGAATAAATGGTTCATTTCGTGATCTGGCAAGGAGTGGCCGCGCCTTGGACGAGATAAAATAGGCTGCAAGCGAGGCCTGCTGGCCCGGACACTGAATGGATGTGAGATGAGAGCAGTCAAATGGGTTGTCAGCTGTTGCCTGATGCTGGTGTGCGCTCTGGCGCTGGCGGCAGAGCCCCCGGTCAAGAAGAGCCGCAACGGCATCTGCCACCCCCAGGGCGGCACCTACTACAGCCGCACCAAGCACTATGTCCCCTACGACACCATGCAGGCCTGTCTCGACAGCGGTGGCCGAGCTCCCAAACGTTGATCCCGTCTCCAATGGCCTGCGCGGGCCTCTCTCTTATCTGGCTTGCAGGGTAAAGAAGGCGATGGCGGTCTTCTTCTGGCACTCCAGCCGTATGCTCTCCTCACCGGTCACCACCAGGGTGTCGTTGACCGCCAAGGCCCGATCCTGCACCGTGAGCTGACCGCTCAGCAGATGGCAGAGGTAGGTTTTGTCGGCCTCCAGGGTCAGGGTGAGGGGAAACGGCAGATTGAGCACCCGTACGTTGGCGCTGATGCGCGAGGGATCGTAGATGAGCCCCAGATCCGTCACCTCTTTTTTCAGCAAGGCGCAGTGGGTCTCGTCATCCCCGCTGAAATGGGCCGCTTCAAGGGTGGCGTAAGGATGGCCGTTGAGCACGAAGCCGGCGCCGCTGACGGGCAGCAGGATGCGCTGGTAACCCGGGAACCGGGAGAATACACCGGCTTCCTTGATGGGGGCAGAGCTCAGCCGGTAGTCAAAGTCGAGTTTGTCCAGAGTCGCTCCCTTGGGAGAGATGAGGATCTGGGCTGTGGTGCCCTGCTTGTTCTTCCAGGGCATCTTCAGCTGGTCCGACTCTTTAATCAGGGTGATCACAATGGCGCCTCGGCAGATGGATGAGAGAAGTGGTCAATGAGGCCAAGTGATACCATTCCGCACGGCGGCTCACAAGGCGGCAGCTATCCGCGGCCGTCCGGTTGCCCACTATTTCAGCACTCTTTCGCTGCGCAGGCCGGCTGTCAGGTTACCGGCCTGTCTCTGCCACCCGTTCTGCTCAAGAAGACGCCACTCGACCCGGTCTAGGGGAAGGCAATCGTCAGGGTGTGATCACAGCGCTGTTAAACGGGCAGGGTGTCGTTACACTGGCAGCTCCGTTGTTGTCTGGAGGCCCTATGAGCCACAAAATCATTCTGGATACCGACCCGGGTATCGACGACGCCATGGCAATTCTGTTTGCCGAGGCGCACCCCGCCATCGATCTCATCGCCATCACTACCGTCTTTGGCAACGCCACCATCGACAATGGCACCCGCAATGCACTCTGGCTCAAGCAGAAGTACGGCATGAAGGCAGATGTCGCCCAGGGCGCGGCCGCGCCGCTGCTGCGCGATCCCGTGGGGCCGACCACTGTCGTGCACGGCCCGAGTGGTTTCGGCGATGTCGAGGCCGGGGAGGTGAGTCTCGCCCCGGATACCCGCCCGGCGTGGCAATACATAGTCGACGCGGTAAAAGCCGCCCCCGGCGAGATCACCCTGGTTACCATTGGGCCGCTCACCAACCTGGCGCTGCAGGAGGCACCGGAGATCACCGGGTTGGTGAAGCAGGTGGTGGTGATGGGCGGTGCCTTTGGCGTCAACGGTCATCGCGGCAACGTGACCCCCTATGCCGAGGCCAATATCCACGACGATCCCGATGCCGCCGACCGGGTGTTTACCGCCAACTGGCCCGTGGTGATCATAGGGCTGGATGTGACCCAGCAGAGCTTCTTCAGCAGTGGCTATCTGGATGCGCTGCGCGATGAGGCGGGCGAGCCGGGCCGCTTCCTGTGGGAGGTGAGCCGCTTCTATCTGCGCTTCTACTCGGAGCGCATCGGCCTGGATGGTTGCCACGTACATGATCCCTCCGCCATCGCCTACGTGATCGATCCGACTCTGTTCACCCTGAGAAAGGGGCCTGTGCGGGTGATCAACAGTGGCCCCGCCATCGGTCATACCCTGCAAAAGTTCGATGACAAATCCCATCCTCATGACGGCTGGGCCGACTATCGTGCCCAGCATGTGGGGGTGGCGGTGCGGGATCAGGCGCTGCTGGCGCTCTATCGCGACACCCTGGTGGCCTGGGGCAAGGATTGCTGACCTGTGTAGGTGACTGAACGCAAGGTGAGTCGACGGCTGTGATCCGCACCAAACATTCCGGCAATGGGGCCGCTTATACTGTCTGACAGCAAGACGTCAGCGGGGGTGGAAATAGCCTGGAGTGACGTGCTGACACTGAATCGTTAGGAGGGAAGAGATGGCCTGGTTATCCTTGTTGGTGGCAATTGCCCTGATCGGGTGGTTGATGACGCTGGGGCGGGGAGCCCTGTTCGAGATCCGGTTGCAAGCGGACAAGGTGGTGGTCAAGCGGGGCAAGGTATCCCCCGCGTTTTTGGCCCAGGCCCGGTAGATCCTGCACCACGATCCCGTGCGGGGCCGCATCCTGGGTCAGCGGGACGGGCACGGGGTCAAGCTGGTCTTCTCCCGTTCGATCCCTGAGCCAGTCGCCCAGCGTTTTCGCAATATCTTCCCTTATGCCGATTACCACCAATCAGCTGTGTCTACCCAAGGTCCCAAGTCCCGCAAGGGCTGACGCCCTGCTGGCACACAGCAAACGGGCCTCCATGGGAGGCCCGTTTTTTATGGCGAAGATCCGCGGTCGTGCTACTCGTGCAGCTCGCGTTGGGCCTTGACGGCTGCCGGTTTGATGGCGGCTCCTTCATTGCCCCAGGAGGCGCGCAGCGTATTGGCCAGCTCGGCCATCTGCTCGTCGTTGAGGGTCCAGCCATAACCTGGCATGTGGTAGCCGAGATGGCCCTGAGTGATCGGGGTCTCGGCGCCGTGCAGCAGCACGTTGAGCAGGCTGGAGGGGTCATCGGCCAGCACAGTCTGGTTGCCCACCAGTGAAGGAATGACGTGGTCATTGCCCTCACCGTTGACCCCGTGACAGGTCGAGCAGTACATGGCGTAGTCTGCCTTGCCGCCCGCGCTGGCGTAGGCCCGGTTGCCCTTGCTCACCGGCGTGTCGTCACTGAGCTCGGTGAGATAGGTGGCGATGCTGGCCAGATCGGCGTCGCTGAAGTACTGGCTGCTGTGAGTGATCACTTCCGCCATGGGGCCAGAAACGGCCTGATGCTGGCTGAGGCCGGTTTTCAGCAGATCGATGATCGCCTGCTTGTCGTACCGGGCACCGCGGATATTGGGGGCATACCAGCCATCGAGCGTTGCACCGCTCAGATAGAGGGGGTCTGCCTCGGTCAGGGCCTTTTCCTGCATGCCGAGCCCGCGCGGGGTGTGGCAGCTGCCACAGTGACCGGCACCCTGCACCAGATAGGCGCCGCGATTCCACTGCTCGCTCTTGCCCGCTACCGGGGTGAAGCGACTGTCATCGTGATAGAGCCAGTTCCAGCCCATCAGCGGCCAGCGCATATTGAGCGGCCAGGGGATGTCGCTCTCCTTGTTGGCCACCGCCAGCGGGGGAACCTCCTTCATCAGGTAGTGATAGAGATCTTCAAGATCCTTATCGCTCATCTTGGCGTAGGCAGTGTAGGGCATGGCCGGATAGAGCTGGTGACCATCCCTGGCCACCCCTTCGCGCATCACCTTGATGAACTCCGGCAGGCTGTAGTTGCCGATGCCGTGGGTCTTGTCAGGGGTGATGTTGGTGGCGAACACTGTGCCTATGGGAGTCGGGAAGCCCTTGCCACCGGCAAGCGGGGCACTGGCCTCGCTGGTGTGGCAGGCGGCGCAATCCCCCAGCTTGGAAATATACTCGCCTGCCGACATGGCGGAGCCCGCCAGCGCGGGTTGGGCCGCCATGGCTGCCAGCAGGGCGGTGGCGGTCAGTGACAGGGTGCGGATCATTGGGCACCTCCTTTTTGCATGGCGACCAGCTCGTTGACCGCGCGCCAGGCCTGATCGATGGCGGAGTGGGCGTAGGGGCTCCAGTCGGAGTCGGAGTTGGCGATGGTGATGTTGCCGATGGGCTGACGACCCAGCTCAATCCATTTTTCGCACTGCGCCTCGTCATCAAACAGGGTATTGGTGATGTAGGAGTAGCCGTGGGACCAGCGGTTGACCGTGATGGCGAGGATGTCCTGCTCATGGTTGAAACCAGCGCTGCCCAGCATTCCCTGCAGTTGTTCGCGGATCATCTGTTCGTGCTGCTCGAACGGCATGCCGAGGATCATGGCGCGTCCCTTGCGGGACTGTTCGCGAGCCGAGAGGCCGCTGCCCGGCAGGGTCGGCACATAGACCATGTGCAGACACATGGGCTGATCCGGATTCTTGGGATGCTCATAGCCGCCGAGGTTGACCGGGTAGTCCAGCTTGACCCGGCTGTAGGGCGCCGCGGGGGAGTAGACCTCGTGCACTCCCAGCTTGACGAAGGATTGCCAGTTCTTGATCACCACCTTGGTGTAGACCAGCGGCGCCTTGGCGTTCTGGCGCAGCGCCTCTTTCTGGGGCTCTGCCATCTCGGGCACCATGTAGGGGATCATCATGTTGTAGCCGGCCATGACTGACTGTTTGGCCCGTACCCTATGGAGTTTGCCCTCCTTGATGTAGGTGACATCCACCCCAGTGCTGCCATCGGTGCGGCGGATGTTCTTCGCCTGCAGCGCCGTGCTGCCAAGGCGCAGTTGCACCTTGTGTTCCGGCAGATCGAGCTTGCCGTAGTCAAACTTGGCCAGTACCACATCCTGCATGGTGTGGCCCGGCGCCACCTGAGGGATCAGCTTGCGTACCATCAGGCGGGTGAGGCCGGCGTTGCCATCCGGGAAGTGGAAGATGTAGGGATCGTCCAGCTCTGCCTGCTCCTCGGCATCGAGAGGAGTGAGATCCAGCCCGTCGAAGCCAGGCAGGGCACAGAGGCGCGCATCGGCGCAGGCGGTGGCATCGATACCGACTGCCTGGAAGTCGTTGGTGCGCTGCTGGAAGTAAGTGATTGCACGCTCGCTCAGGCCCACCTTGTCTCGCAGGAAGCTGGTGTAGCTGTTGCGGGTCATCCAGAGGTCTTTCTCCTCCCGGCTCATGCCACTGAGGTAGTCGATCTTCTCTTCGTGCAGGGCCAGCAAGGCTGCACGGTCGCGCTCATCGAGCGGGAAGTCACCGATGAATTCGGCCAGGGGGCGGCCGTTGAGGCGATCCCGGGGGATGTCGTCGGCCACGTTGTGGCCAGGGTCACCGCTCACCACCTTGTTGACGCCAAAGTGCTTCTCGTCGAAGTAGACGCCGCGGCTCAGGCCCAGATCCGGATAGAAGGTCTGCTGGAAGCCGGCGGCCAGTTCGTCGATGTTCACCTCGAGCGTCTTGAGCAGGCCGAGCGCGATGGGGCTGTAGACGGAGCGCGGCGATTGCAGGGATTCGCTGCCGCCGTAACCCAGCCGCAGGCCATCGGGCGTGGTGAATTCGTTGCGCTTGGCGTGGCCGCCAAAGTCGTCGTGGTTGTCGAGCAGCAGGATCTTTTTATCCGCGCCGAGCAACTGTTGATAGAAGCAGGCGGCGGCCAGACCGCTGATCCCGGCGCCGACGATCACCAGATCGTACTCCCCCTCGAGGGGAACATTGGCGAAGTCATACTGCTTGCCGTCGCGGGCTATGCTGTGGGCCGGTTCAAAGGAGCCCGGGTGGTTGCCGCGCAACCCTGTGAGGGCGGGCGGATAGGCAAGCGTCTTGTCGGCCAGCGCCTTGCCGCCCTCTGCCGCCTGCAACAGATTGATGGGGGCGATGCCTGCCGCTATGGTGATGGCTACGCCGTTGAGAAAGTCTCTGCGTGTGATACTCATGGCAATCCCTGTGGTATGAAGAGTCAAATGGGGAATGGGATAGGGTCGGTTTCGTTACTGGCTTGGCAACGAAGGGGCGCAACCTAACGCCATATCCGGATGGAGTCCATGGGTTTGATAATAACTTATTAAACAAGATGATGACGGTTGTGATGAAGCAGACCCGATGAAATGCATGAGACAGGTATGTTCAGGATATAGTCTCACCAAGAGCATGGAATTAACTTGAGTGTATTTTGATTAATTAAGGGTCTGTAAGAGTCTTTATATCTGCTTTTTATGTGGTTATTTCCATTGTTGAAAACAGGGCCGCTTGCAGCTGATGTAAATACAGGAAAAGTCATTTAACCGCATTAAATAAAGGGTTTAAAACTGACTGTTCACTTGCTGAGCTAATTCTGATTGAAATGAAATCAATGTTGCTGGTGAATAATTGCACAGTCATTATGAAAATGGCGACTGTCAAGGCATTAACATACATCACAGGTCACCTCCAAACAGAAAACAACTTGCAGATTAATTTCCCACCTTGTTTACATCCATTCTCAATGCAATATAATGATGCGCTTTTTTTATACCTTTACGCCTGCGAATGATGAGGACACTGCATGAGACCTTTTGAATTAAAGAGGGGCTTGGGTGCTTTGCTGTTGATCGCATCGGCCAGCTTGCTGACCGGCTGCGACATGGCGTTGATGAACCCCAAAGGGCAGATTGGTCTGGAGCAGAAATCACTGATATTAACCGCCTTGGGGCTGATGTTAATTGTGGTGATCCCTGTGATTATTATGGCAGTGGTATTTGCCCGTAAATACAGGGCATCCAATACCGACGCCAAATATACCCCGGATTGGTCTCACTCCAACAAGATTGAAGCGGTTGTCTGGACCGTTCCCGTCATTATCGTCGTCATTCTGGCGACCATCACCTGGAAAACATCCCACGAGCTGGACCCTTACAAGCCGCTCGATTCCGAGGTCAAACCGATCCTGGTTGATGTTATTTCCCTCGACTGGAAATGGTTGTTTGTCTACCCGGAGTTGGGGATTGCCTCGGTCAATGAATTGGCCTTCCCGGTCAACACGCCGGTGAATTTCCGGGTGACGTCTGACACCGTCATGAACTCCTTCTTCATTCCCAAACTGGGCGGGCAGATTTATGCCATGGCCGGTATGCAGACCAAGCTGCATCTCATCGCCAATGAAGCCGGGAAATATGACGGCATCTCCAGCAGCTATAGCGGTGCCGGTTTCTCCGGGATGAAGTTCAAGGCCATCGCCACGCAGGATCAGGCAGGTTTCGACGCCTGGGTCGCCAAGGTGAAACAGTCGCCCAAGCAGCTCACCACAATGGCGGAGTTCGATGCCCTGGCCAAGCCGACCGAATACCATCCGGTGGAGTATTTCTCCAGCGCCGATCCGGCACTGTTCGTCAACCTGATCAACAAGTTCATGGGTGACATGGGCCACGGTGAGCATAAAGGGATGGCGCACGGCGAGACCATGGATCACACCACCATGGATCAGCAAACAATGAACCATGACGCCATGGCGCATGACGCACAAATGGATCATGCCGGGCATATGACGATGCCGACGGATGACAACTCTGTGAAAGCGGGATCCGAGGAATAACTGATGTTTGGAAAATTAACGCTCGATGCCATTCCGTACCATGAACCCATCATCATGGTGACTGTGGCCGGTATCATTCTGGGTGGCCTCGGCATTGCCGGGCTGATCACCTATTTCGGCAAGTGGCAGTATCTGTGGAAAGAGTGGTTCACCTCGGTCGACCACAAGCGTCTGGGGGTCATGTATCTGATCCTCGGCATGATCATGCTGCTGCGCGGCTTTGCCGATGCGGTGATGATGCGTACCCAGCAGGTGATGGCCTCGGCCGGTGGCGATGGCATTTTGCCGCCCCACCACTACGACCAGATCTTCACCGCTCACGGTGTCATCATGATCTTCTTCGTGGCCATGCCGCTGGTAATAGGTCTGATGAACATAGTGGTACCGCTGCAGCTCGGTGCCCGTGATGTGGCCTTCCCCTTCCTCAACAACATCAGCTTCTGGTTCACCGCCGCCGCCGTTGTGTTGATCAACGTCTCCCTGGCGGTCGGCGAGTTTGCCCAGACCGGCTGGCTGGCGTATCCGCCACTCTCCGGTCTGGAATACAGCCCGGGGGTCGGGGTGGATTACTGGATCTGGAGTCTGCAGATCTCGGGGCTGGGTACCTTGCTGACCGGCGTCAACTTCTTCGCCACCATCATCAAGATGCGCGCCCCCGGCATGACCATGATGCGTCTGCCGGTGTTCACCTGGACTGCCTTGTGCGCCAACATTTTGATCATCGCCTCCTTCCCGATCCTGACCGTCACTGTGGCACTGCTCACCGCTGACCGTTACCTCGGCACCCATTTCTTTACCAATGACATGGGTGGCAACATGATGATGTACATCAACCTCATCTGGGCCTGGGGCCATCCCGAGGTGTATATCCTGGTACTGCCGGTGTTCGGGATTTTCTCGGAAGTGGTGGCGACCTTCTGCAAGAAGAAGTTGTTCGGTTACACCTCGCTGGTGTGGGCGACCATCGCCATTACAGTGCTCTCCTTCATCGTCTGGTTGCACCACTTCTTTACCATGGGGTCCGGCGCCAACGTGAATGCCTTCTTCGGCATCACCACCATGATCATCTCCATCCCGACCGGGGTGAAGATCTTCAACTGGCTGTTCACCATGTACCGTGGTCGCATCGAGTTCACCTCGCCCATGCTGTGGACCATAGGGTTCATCATCACCTTCACCATAGGTGGCATGACGGGGGTACTGCTGTCGGTACCGGCTGCGAACTTCGTGCTGCACAACAGCCTGTTCCTGATCGCCCACTTCCACAACGTCATCATCGGCGGCGTGGTGTTTGGCTGCTTCGCCGGTATCACCTACTGGTTCCCCAAGGCGTTCGGCTTCACCCTGGATGAAACCTGGGGCAAGCGCTCCTTCTGGTTCTGGATTGTCGGCTTCTTCGTGGCCTTCATGCCGCTCTACGTGCTGGGCTTCATGGGCATGACCCGTCGGGTCAGCCAGCAGCTGGATCCGGCCTTCCATCCCTGGCTGGTCGTGGCCGCCGTGGGTGCCGGCCTGATTGCCATTGGCGTCTTGTGCCAGGTGATCCAGGTGGTGGTCAGTATCCGTGACCGCGAGAAGAATCGCGATCTGACTGGCGATCCCTGGGGTGGCCGTACCCTGGAGTGGGCGACCTCTTCACCGCCGCCCTTCTACAACTTCGCCATCGAGCCGACCATCACAGGTCTGGATGCATTCTGGGAAGCCAAGCAAAACGGCACCGCCTATCAGCAGCCCAAGCAGTATGCGCCGATCCACATGCCCAAGAACACAGGGGCGGGTGTCATCATCGCAGGCTTCAGTGCCCTGTTCGGCTTTGCCATGATCTGGCACATCTGGTGGATGGCGATTGCCGCCTTCGTCGCCATGATTGCCACCTGGATCATCCACAGCTTCAACGATGATGTGGACTACTACGTGCAGGTTGACGAGATCGAACGCATCGAAGGTCAGCATTTTGCCAACATCAACAAGGGGGCGTGACGCCATGGCGACCGACGTTCTACATCACACTCACGAGGGTGCCCATGACCATGGGCACCATGATGCCGGAGCCAACAAGGTATTCGGTTTCTGGATCTACCTGATGAGTGACTGCATCCTGTTTGCATGTCTATTTGCAACCTATGCAGTCCTGGTCAACGGCACCGCCGGCGGCCCCAGCGGCAAGGATATTTTCGAACTACCGTTCGTGTTTGCGGAAACCATGCTGCTGCTGTTTAGCAGCATCACCTTCGGCTTTGCCATGCTGGCCATGAACAAGGGCCGTGCCGCTGCCGTCAATGGCTGGCTGCTGGTGACCTTTGTGCTGGGCGCCGGCTTCATCGCGATGGAAATCTACGAATTCCATCACCTTATTGCCGAGGGTTATGGCCCGGATCGCAGTGCCTTCCTCTCCGCCTTCTTCACCCTGGTTGGCACTCACGGCATCCACGTGACCAGCGGTCTCATCTGGCTGATCGTCATGATGGTGCTGGTAGCCAAGAAGGGGCTGACTGATCGCACCCGTTCCCGTCTGATGTGCCTGAGCCTGTTCTGGCACTTCCTGGACGTGGTGTGGATCTGCGTGTTTACCGTGGTCTATCTGATGGGAGCAATGTAAATGAGCACTCATAGCGTTGACAATCATGGCGCCAGCCACGGCAGTGCCAAGAGCTATCTGATCGGCTTCGTGCTGTCAGTCATACTGACAGCCATCCCGTTCTGGATGGTGATGGACGGGGGCTTCACCCACCAGACCATGCTGATCACAGTGGTGGCCATGGCGGTGGTGCAGATCTTCGTGCATCTGGTTTACTTCCTGCACATGAACACCTCGTCCGAGGAGCGCTGGAACCTGGTGGCACTGGTGTTTACCGTGCTCATCATCGCCATCGTGGTCGTGGGTTCCCTGTGGATCATGTACAACCTCAACATCAACATGATGGTTCACTGAGCAGGTTGGCAATGATGATGAAGCAATACCTGCAAGTGACCAAGCCGGGCATCATCTTCGGTAACCTCATCTCGGTTATCGGGGGATTCCTGCTGGCGTCCAAGGGGAGCCTGGATGTGCCCCTGTTCATCCTGACCATGGCCGGTGTCTCACTGGTGGTGGCCTCCGGTTGTGTGTTCAACAACTACATAGACAGGGACATCGACTGCATCATGGAGCGTACCAAAAACCGCGCTCTGGTGAGGGGGCTTATCGCCCCCGGCGTCTCGCTCTGGTATGCGAGCGCGCTCGGTGTTGCGGGCATTGCACTGCTCTACTGGGCGGCCAATCCGTTGGCCGCCTTGCTGGCGGTGCTGGGCTTCATTGTCTATGTGGGGGTCTACAGCCTCTACATGAAGCGCCATTCTGTCTATGGCACCCTGGTTGGCAGCCTTTCGGGTGCCGCGCCACCCGTCATCGGCTACTGTGCCGTGAGCGGCCAGTTCGACTCGGGGGCCCTGATACTGCTGGCGATCTTCAGCCTGTGGCAGATGCCGCACTCCTATGCGATTGCCATCTTCCGCTTCAAGGATTATCAGGCGGCCAACATTCCGGTACTACCGGTGGTGAAGGGGATTGTCGTGGCCAAACACCACATCACCCTCTACATACTGGCCTTCATGGTGCCGACCCTGATGCTGTTCCTCGGCGGTTACGCCGGTTACAAGTATCTGATCGTGGCGACTGCGGTCAGCGTCTGGTGGCTGGGCATGGCGCTGTCGGGTTACAAGCAGGCGGTCGATGACTCCCTCTGGGCCCGCAAGCTGTTCATGTTCTCCATCGTCACCATTACTTGCCTGAGCGTGATGATGTCGGTGGACTTCCAGCCAGACGCGACGCCGGTATTGGTGAGCATGCTGCCCTGATGGTCCGTGTCTCCAGCCCCCGAGGCTGTGATGCAACCCAGGAAAATCAATAGAATCCAGAGCCGGGAACCTTCCCGGCTCTGTTATTATGAGGCCCGCCCTTTGGGGCGCATTGTCGGCTTTTTCGGGTGTGGCGTGCCTTGTCATCCGCCCCTTTTCTCTTCTCTCTCTTTGACCTATCGAGGCCATTATGAATGATTTCACCATGACGAGGGGCGAGCGCCGCGCCACCTGGGCGCTCGGCTCCGTCTTCTCTTTGCGCATGCTCGGCATGTTTATGGTGCTGCCGGTGCTGACTACCTATGGCATGTCACTGGCCGGCGCCTCCGAAGCCCTGATTGGTCTGGCCATCGGCATCTACGGCATGACCCAGGCGTTGTTCCAGATCCCGTTCGGCCTGCTCTCCGATCGCATCGGCAGAAAGCCCTTGATCGTCGGCGGCCTGCTGATGTTTGCGTTGGGCAGCGTGATCGCGGCACTGACTCACTCCATCTGGGGTGTCATCCTCGGCCGCGCCTTGCAGGGCAGCGGTGCCATCTCGGCCGCCGTGATGGCGCTGCTCTCAGATCTCACCCGTGAGCAGAACCGCACCAAGGCGATGGCTTTTATCGGGGTGAGCTTTGGCATCACCTTCGCCATTGCCATGGTGACGGGCCCCCTGATTACCCATGCGCTGGGGCTCTCCGGCCTGTTCTGGCTGATAGCCTTGCTGGCCTTTGGGGGCATTGGCATCACCCTCTGGCTGGTGCCGACGCCGACCAGTCATCTGCTCAACCGCGAGTCCAGCATGGTCAGGGGAGGGATGCGCACAGTGCTTACCAACCCGCGCCTGCTCAAACTCAACCTCGGCATTTTGTGCGTCCATACCCTGCTGATGTCGAGCTTCGTGGCATTGCCGCCACTGCTGGAGCAGGCCGGTCTGCCCCGCGACAGTCAGTGGCAGGCCTATCTGGTCACCATGCTGGTCGCCTTTGTGAGCGTGGTGCCGTTCATCATCTATGCCGAGAAGCACCGCCAGATGAAGCGGGTATTCCAGATCTGCGTGCTGGTGATGCTGATCGCCGAAGTGGTGCTGTGGCAGGCCGGGTTGCAGCTGTGGGGCCTGTTCGCCGGGTTGCAGCTCTTCTTTATCGGTTTCAACGTAATGGAGGCGCTGTTGCCATCCCTCATCAGCAAGGAGTCGCCCCCCGGTCACAAGGGCACCGCCATGGGGGTCTACTCCACCAGCCAGTTTATTGGCGTGGCTCTTGGTGGCAGCCTGGGCGGGCTCTTTTACAGTCTGGGAGGCGGTGCACTGGTGTTTGGTTGCTGCGCCCTGCTGGCCCTGATCTGGCTCGGTGTGAGCCTGACCATGCAGGAGCCCCCCTATGTAAGCAGTCTGCGCATCGTGCTGCCGGAAGGTGTGGAGGCGAGTCCGGCGCTGGAGCAGAAGATCCGCGCCTGCGATGGGGTGAGCGATGTGATGCTGGCCAGTGCAGAGCGCTCTGTGTACGTGAAAATCGATGCCAAGCGCCTCACTCGCCAGGATCTGGAGCAGTTGATCGCCGCCTGATCTCTTTGTGCCATCAATAAAGAAGCCCGCCAATTCGGCGGGCTTCTTGTTTGGTTTTTTATGAGTCAGGGCAAGTGCTCAATCAGCCTTGCAGCTTTGCTCCCGCATCAGTGTTTGCCTGTCGCCCAGCAGCAGGGTGCTGAGGGCCTGATTGGCACATTGGACACTGCCCAGCTGAACATGGAAGTTGCTCTGCTCTGCTCTGCTCGACTCTGACCAGACGGGCCGCCTGCCCAAAGGCGGCCTGCATCTGGCGCGTATTGCTGAAAGGGGTTATAGGGTCATACTCTGCCCCCAGTACCAGTACCAGTGCCAATGATCCAGCTGGGAGCGCAATCTCTCCGGCGTCCACAGTGGGCACTGGCTTGCGGGGATAGGGCCAATCTGCACAGGCATGGAAGCTGTTATCCAGCATAAAAGTCCCCGCACCCTGGAAGCTGGCATCTTCCGGATCCAGATCCTGCCAGCGGTAAGATTGGCCGTTGTCGGTGCAGTGAATGGCGGAGAAGAAGGGACCGCCCATGATCTCCTCGTAGGGATTGTTCCCCTCTTGCTCTTTGGCGAGACGAGCCAGCAGTTCGCTGGCATCGTCCTGCAGCCAGAACGCCAGCTGGTCGTAGCCCTCTTGCCCGGTGAGCGCATCTCCCATGACCGCCTCCCACTGCTTGTGATCCAGAGTATTGCCTTGGTTATCGACATACTGGCCCTTGTCGCGCACCTGCCGGGTCACCTCCACGCTGCGTTGCAGCGCCTGGGCGCCAAAGCGCCAGTTGAAGACTCGGCCCGCATTGGCGGCATCCTCCCGGAAGATGGCCGGATAGCGATCCTCGCTCGGAGACATGGAAGAGTCGACGATCACATCGGCCACGTGGCTCGGGTAGCGCTGGGCGTAGAGAGCTGCGAGGCGGGTGCCGTAGGAGAAGGTGAGGGGGGTGATCTTGTCATGCCCCAGGTGTTGGCGCAGGCGATCCATGTCCTGCACTATGGCCTGGGAGCCCAGATGGGGTGCATAACGACGAAATGGCTCGTCGCAGCGCTCCTGTATCAGTTTGCTGAGAGCCTTGCCGTGATCGCCGCTATTGTTCAGTGCCGGCAGGGCGCCCTTGTCCCGTTCAATGAATAATCTGGCGAGCTCACTTGGGGTCATGTCAGGTTTGACGCCGTTTTTGTCTTTTAGCAGGCAGCTTCTGAGCTCGTGTCCGAGTGCACTGTAACCAGCCCCTCTGGGGTCCATGGTGACGATATCGTAATGTCTGAGAATGTCAGGATCGGCATTGCGCAGCGCGGTGAGCAGGGGGCCCATCCTCGGGGTTGCTGAATCGGGGCCGCCCGGGTTGAAAAAGAGGGTGCCGCGATAGTCGCCGGTGGCGCGATAGTGCACATAGAAGAGATCGATGCTGTCACCCTTGACCTTGCGGGTCTCCTGCTTGACCTGACCCAGGTTGGTGCCGTTTGACCAGGAGGGAGTCGAGAACCGGGTTGTGCTATCTGACCAGGAAGGGGATGAGAAGCGAGTCGTGTTGCCGGAAAGGAAGGAGGTTGCTGTGGTGGGTGCAGGGCGCTTCTCCCATTTGGTCTGTTTGACCTCGACCCACTCCTTGTCGTAATCCAGCGGTACCGTCAGGTAGTGGCAACTGAGCTGACTGGCGATGTCATCTTGCTGCCACTCTTGCTGCAATTGGCGACAGACGACACCTGTGTCATAGGCGGCGGTGATATGTTGTCCCTTGAAGGGGGGATCCTCTTTCTTTTCCAGTTCGCAGCCCGCCAACAGGGTGGGTGCCAGTAGAGAGATCATCAGCGTGTATTTCATCGTTTGTTTCCATCGTATTGCCTGAACAAACGGATGGTAAGCGAATGAACGAGATGAAGCGCAGCGATTAATTGTGTGAAAATATTGCTGTTGTTTATATCAAAAATAAATGAAAGACATTAAATAATAAGATAGATAGTAACTGTTGTGTGCAGAGCCATTATTTTCAATTTACTCATCCCTGCATCAGAGATTTAAAAGGTATAATTAAACAATTGGTTAGGTGTTTTTTGTGGGTTTCGTTACCTTGTCTGCCAGGTTGCTAATATAGTTTTAAATATAGGCGACTTGATGATAGCCGCTATCTGCTGGCGGCTGTTGCATTCTGTATTTTGGTTGCCTTTTCGCCACCCTAGCGGCCTCTTCCTGTGGATGGTAAATAAGATAATAGTGAGCTGTCGCCACCCGGGTGAGAGCGGAAAAAATAAAAACGCCCACTCATGAAGTGGGCATTTTTATTTTCTGGCCGGGTGCTGGCGATTAGCGCTCCAGCAGGGGGGCGGAGCGGTAACTCCAGAGGCCATAGGTGCGCAGCGCATCGCGGTAGATGCCGAGCAGTTCGCTGTCGCTCACCTTGGCCAGTGCCGAGAGCGGCTTGTCCGGGTAGCTGACGCTGTCTATCTGGATCCCGGTGGGACCGCTCTGCCAGCAGGCGATCTCCAGCAGGGTCTGGCCACGGCGAACGTGGCTGGCGGAGCTCACCAGGGTCGCATACTGGATCTGGTGACGGGCCAGGGCATAGCCGCTGTAGAGGGCATTTTCCACCGTGCTGGTGGCGTAGTTCTCCTCAATGATGCGCGAGCGATCTACCCCTTTCTTTACCAGCCAGTCGGCCATCAGCTTGCCTTCGGTCTGGCGGTTCTGGGGCACGCCACCTGTCAGTATGATCAGCGCAGCCGGATTGGCCTGTGCCAGGGAGCGGGTGGTCTCCAGTCGGCCCAGCAGGATCTCGTGCATGCTGCCATCCGGGTTGAGGGCATACCCCAGGGTGACGATGGCTTGCCGCCCCTTTTTCTTTTCCCGTCCCTGACGTTCCTTGAGTGGAGTGGCATTGACTCTGTCTATGGTGTCGAAGATGCCTTTCAGGTCGGCGGCGCGGCCGCTGTTGAGCTCGCTCACCCGTTTGAAATAGTCATCAGCCTTGCCCTGATTGCCTTTGAACCGCTGCCAGGTGGCGAGATAGGTGTTCAAATCCAGATCGTCTGGTGCCGTGCTGAGACCCTGCTCGAACAGAGTGATGGCCTTGTCCACGTTGCCGTTGTAAATCTGGGCGTTGGCTGCCGAGATCAGCAGATCGGTGCGGTAGGGTTCGAGCTGATAGGCCTGCAGCAGCAGCTCTGTGACCTGCTCCATGTTGCTTGGCATCTTGGCGGTGAAACCGGCAGTGGAGATACGAGCCGGCGACTTGAAGACCTGCCAGGCATCCGCCAGCAGTTGATCAACCACCTGGCGCTTGCTGATGTACTGATCGTAATTTTGCTCCTTTTGCAGGGAGCGCACAGGGGCCGCCCAGGCATCGGAGGGGATAAACACTGGCAGCGCCAACAGGCTGGCCAGGGTCAGGGCAATCGCATTTTTCTTCATCATGGCGTTCCACCGAGGGTTAAGGGCACCAGGCCATTCCATCACCCGTAGGGGCTTTTTCAATAAAAACATCAACTTGGTGATTGCTTACTCTACTCCCTTTCAGATGAAAAAAACGTGAACCGCTTCGGTTATCGGGGGATGGGCTGTGGTGGTGCGGTCAAAGAGATCAGCAAGGTCTGTGATGCAGAGCAAGAACCCGATATCCATGCAGATACCGGGGCTGGGGGTATTTGCCACCTGACCCCCCGGCGTTTTGCCGGGGGGTCAGGTGCCGAGGTCACTTTGGCTTTGCAACCTTGTCGAACCAGGCTTTCCACTGGGGGACTGCGGTGGCGAAGGTGCCGCGATGGGTGGTCGGGCCGGTCGAGATGGCCTCGACGTTCTGGTTGCCCGATCCCATGGATTGGGCATACGTCATCGCCATGCGACCGACTCCCGGTGTGATTGCCTCATCGGTTTCCCCGTAGTAGTTGCGTACTGGTGACTGTATGACCCAGCGGTAGGCGTGTGCTGAGCCGATCAGCTTGCCAAACGCCGAGTTGGCAAAATAGTGAGGGTCGAAATAGGCCGGGCGGATCAGCTTGTGCAGATCCGTGGTGATGTCGGACGGATTGAAGGGCTCTCTGTCATAGGCCTTCTTGGCAATGTCGTAATACTCGTCGGTCAGCAAGGAGCGGGCGAGCCCAGGTATGCCGTAGTAATGCTCGTAGGCAAAGGATGAGAGGATCATGATGCTGTTGAGCCAGACGGCATCGAACTTGCGCGGGTAGACCAGAAAGCCCTGCATCAAGGCGTAGACATCCAGCGGTGCGCTGGCGGCGCCATCGACCTTGACCCCGGCTGCTTCGAGTTTCTCGAGGAAGGCCATGGTCACGAATCCCCCCTGTGACCAGCCCGCCAGAAACAGCTTGTCGCTGACGATCTGCATGTGGGCGAGCACGGCGCGGCTGGCCATCAGCAGATCAAATGTGGCCTGTTGATGGCTGCCCTTGACCATATAGCCTTCCGGCTCGGTCGAGGTGCCGAGGCCAAAGTAGTCGGCACCGATGAGCAGGTACCCCTGACCCGCGAACTGCGCGATCATCAACTGGGTTTCCGGTGACTGATCGGCAAAGGAGGGCACCTCATTGTGACCATAGACGGTGCCGTGCTGATAGGAGACGGTTGGAAAGTCCTGGCCACCGGTGTCAGGCACAGCCAGCAGGCCAGAGGCCACTGTGGGTTTGTTGCCCATCTCGGGGATGACGGAGTGGTAGCTGATGCGATAGAGGCGCACGGCATTGCGTGCGGGTGTATACGAGACAGTGATGCCGGCAAAGGCCGGTGTGTCACGGGTCAGGATCTTGTTCAGCTGATCCTGATCCCAGCGTGCAATCAACTGGTATTGGACGCCTGACGTTACCTGAACCGGCTCGCTCTGTTGAGCAAACGCCGGTGACACGCCTATGTGCAAAAGCAGGGTAAAAATACCGAGACGAATCCAATTTCTCATCCTGAAGACTCCATTTTCCAGTAAAGATACGCAATGTGGCGCGGTTCATTGCCCGGCTTTCTGCGTCTGCAGGGCCTGGGTGTGCCAGCGTGAAAACAAGGCAGAGACAGAGCCTGACCACCGTCAGTTTATTCCTGTTAGCCAGCCCAGTGTGATCCATCCGCGCCATGGATGCGACCCCCTTGAGGCTTGATTGCTCACTGCTCATGTCACGAGCTAAACCCGAAAGGGACAGCAGCGCGTGGTGATAATCGGTTCCCGATCATCCAATGGCCTGTTTGTTGATGGCACCCGGCATCTGGGGGGGTGGGGGACATGACAAGGCGAGGCCGCATGGCGCGACCTGCCTGGTCAGGCTGATGCCCGCTTCTGCAGATGGGGGGCGATGATATGACGATTGGGGGCAAGCTCCGGTTGCTGCATCCGGGTCAGCAGCCGCAAGGCGGCCTGGCGGCCTATTTCCCGTGCCGGTGAGCTGACGAAGGTGAGGGCGGGATAAGTGAGTTCCGCCTCTGCCACGTCGTCAAAGCCGAGCAGGGCTACTTGCTGGCCTATGTAGTTGTCCTTGCCCACTGTGCGTCCGCTCGCCTCCACCCCGTAAATGCCGCCGAGCGCCACCTCTGGGTAGTGGCAGAGAATGGCCGTCACCTTGGGGTGCTGGTGCAGCAGTTGGGCGATAGTGTCGGCTGCGCTGCGCTGGGTGCGCTCGCACTCCAGTACCCACTCGGGTTTGAAGGGGAGGCCGTATTGCAGCAGGCTGGCGCAGTAGCCGCCGATGCGCTCGGCGCGGGTGAGGGAGTCGGCCCGCCCGCCCACGTAGGCGATATGGCGGTGGCCCTGCTCGATGAGATAGGTGGTGGCCTGCTGGGCGGCATGGGTGTTGTCGGGACCGATAAAGTCCACGTCATCCCGGTAGTAGGAGCGGGCGGCGCACACCACCGGCAGCTGTGAGCCCAGCAGGGTCTCCAGGGTTTTAGCCGCCGCGCCGCGCACCGGATTGAAGATGATGCCCGCCACCCCCTGGCGTGACAGGGACTGGATGCTCTGCTGCAATCGCTCCGGGCTGTGGCCGCACTGGGTCAGAAACAGCAGATAGCCCTGTTGCTCCAGCACCTCGCTCACCCCGGCCGTGACCTCGGTATAGAAGGGATCCGTGATGTCGCGCAGGATCAGTCCCACCAGGTTGGATTGCTGGCTGCGCAGGTTGGCGGCGGCGCTGTTGGGCACGTAGTCGAGCGCTTTGATGGCCTGCTGAACCCGCTCGGCGGTCGCCGGCGAGATACGCCCCTTGCCATTGAGCACCATGGAGACGGTAGTGACCGAGACTCCCGCCAGCTGGGCGACATCGGTGATCTTGACGTTTTTCGATACAAGCGGTTTGGACGACATAGGTTTGGACGGCATGGGTTGTGACGACATAGTGCGAGTGCTGCAGCCATGGGCAAAGAGACCGGAGAACCACAGCATACCCCCTCGTATACCCAAGTGAAACGTTACATCACAGCTGTGCCGATCTGGCTCACAGATTTTGATCCACTCGCCATTCAGGCCTGCCATTCTGTGATCCTGTCGGCACTTGTGAGTTGATAAAACGTTTTATCATCAACAAAACCTGATGCGGTCTCTCTCCCCTGCCTGCCCTCCCTGAGTGCAGTACGGGAGATCGGCATCGAGACGTGACCTTCACTTCACAAGGATCAGACACATGGCCAAGTCCCCCGCTAAATCCACCATATGGGAGTTCCTGCAGAGCCTCGGCAAGACCTTTATGCTGCCGGTCGCCCTGCTGGCCTTCTCCGGTATCTTGCTCGGTGTCGGCAGTTCGCTCACCAGCGATGCGGTCAAGCAGAGCATGCCCTTCCTCGACAACATGGTGCTGCAACTGCTGTTCCTCTGGATGACCAAGGTGGGGCTGGTGGCCTTTATCTACCTGCCGGTGATGTTTGCGGTCGCCATTCCGTTGGGGCTGGCGCGGGAAGAGAAAGGAGTCGCGGCTTTTGCCGGTTTCGTTGGCTATGCGGCGCTCAACCTCTCTATCAACTTCTATCTCACCGTGGCCAACGTGATCGGTGATGCTGCGGCGGAGAAGGCCTACGGGGTGAAATCGATCCTAGGCATCAGCTCCATCGACACCGGCATTCTGGGGGCCATCATAGTCGGGGTGATCGTCGCCAAACTGCACGCCCGTTTCTACACCTACAAGATGCCGGATGCGCTCGCCTTCTTCGGCGGTGCTCGCTTCGTGCCCATCATCACAGTGCTGGTGTTGGGTGTGGTCGGTCTGGTAGTACCGTTCGCCTGGCCCTGGTTTGCCGCCGGCATCAACGGTATCGGGGCGCTGATTTCCCACGCCGGCCCCTTCGGTCCCTTCCTGTTCGGTACCGGTGAGCGTCTGCTGCTGCCGCTTGGTCTGCACCACATTCTGGTGGCGCTGATTCGCTTTACCGAAGCGGGTGGCACCCAACTGGTATGCGGTCACGAGGTGAGCGGCGCCCTCAATATTTTCTACGCCGAGCTCTCCTGCGCCGACACTTCCGGCTTCTCGGTATCTGCCACCTCTTTCCTCTCTCAGGGCAAGATGCCAGCCTTCCTCGGCGGCTTGCCGGGTGCAGCGCTTGCCATGTATCACTGCGCACGGCCGGAAAATCGCGGCAAGATCAAAGCGCTGCTGGTCTCCGGCGTGGTGGCCTGCGTCATCGGCGGCATCACAGAGCCGCTCGAGTTCCTGTTCCTGTTCGTGGCACCTGTGCTCTACGTCATTCACGCCATCCTGACCGGTCTCGGCTTTATGACCATGGGGCTGCTCGGCGTTACCATAGGCAATACCGACGGTAACCTCATCGATTTTCTGGTGTTCGGCGTGCTGCAAGGCACCGCCACCAAGTGGTATCTGGTGCCGGTCGCGGCCGCCATCTGGTTTGCCATCTACTACAGCGTGTTCCGCTTCGCCATAGTGCGCTTCAACCTCAAGACTCCCGGCCGTGAGGTTGAGACCAGCGAGGCTGCCCAGCCCGCAGGCAAGAAGGCAGGCAACAGCGGTTACAACGGTGAGGTGATCCTTAACGCCTTGGGCGGGGCTGATAACATACTCGCGCTCGATAACTGCATCACCCGCCTGCGGATGTCGGTGCAGGACATGAGCCGGGTCGATGACAAGGTATTGAAAGCGAACGGCGCCATCGGGGTGATCAAGCTCGATGAGCACAACCTGCAGGTGGTGATCGGCCCGCAGGTGCATCTGGTGAAAAACCAGCTGCAGAGCCTGATGGGGGCCTGAACCGGCCAATGAAATCCGAACGGGGGGCGCAAGCCCCCTTATTTGCCTCTCCAAATATGTCTCCTGTTTATGGATGGAGAAACTTCATGCGCAATATTGATGACTTCGACCGCGTGGTCGACCGCCACGGCACCTACTGCACCCAGTGGGACTATGTAGCCGACCGCTTTGGCCATGCCGACCTGCTTCCTTTTACCATCTCCGACATGGATTTCGCGACCGCCCCCTGCATTTGCCAGACGTTGGTAACCCGGCTCGAACACGGGGTCTTTGGCTACAGCCGCTGGAATCACGATGACTTCAAGGGGGCGGTGAGCGACTGGTTTGCCCGCCGCTACGGTGCGCAGCTCGACTCCGAAACCCTGGTCTACGGCCCCTCGGTCATCTATGTGATTGCCCAGCTGGTGAGCCTCTGGTCGGCGCCGGGTGAGGGGGTGCTGGTACATACCCCCGCCTACGACGCCTTCGGCAATATGCTGGCCGCCAACGACAGGGTGCTGCTGCCTTGTCCGCTTAAAAAAGAGCAGGGGAGTTATCAGATCGACTGGCAATGTTTCGAGCAACAGGCGGCCCGCTCCGATTGCCGGATTTTGCTTCTGTGCAGCCCTCACAACCCCACCGGCCGGGTCTGGACGCGGGACGAATTGAGCCGGATGGCCGCCATCTGCCAGCGCCACGGAGTCAAGGTGATCTCGGACGACATCCATATGGATGTGAGTTTTGCCCGCTATCTGCCGTGGAGCGAAGTAGCGCAGGACGATAGCTGGGCGCTGGTGAGCTCGGGCTCCAAATCCTTCAATATCCCTGCCCTTGGCGGCGCCTACGCCTTTATTCCCAACGCAGATGCGCGGGCAGCCTATCTGCAGCGGCTCAAGGCGGCACATGGGCTATCTTCGCCGCCCATTCTCGGGGTGCTGGCCCATATCAGCGCCTATCGGGATGGAGGTGCCTGGCTCGATGCGCTCAAATCCTATCTGCACGGCAACCTCACCCAGGTGGCGGCGCGGCTCAACGCCGCCTTCCCCGCCATTGACTATCGGGCGCCCGAAGGGACCTACCTTGCCTGGATTGACTTAAGCGGCCTCGGCATCGACTCGACCGAGCGGATGGATGCGCTGCAAACCTTGCTGGTGGAGAAATACCGGGTCGCCATCATGCGCGGCGACACCTATGGCCCCGAAGGCACAGGCTATCTCCGCCTCAACGTCGGCTGCCCGCGATCGAAGGTAGAGCAGGGACTCGATGCCCTGATAGGCGCGCTGCAGGATCTGCTTGCCGGATAGAGAACCGCCGCCCTCGGGCGGCGGTTGTTATTTCGAGGCCGCTTTTTCAGGCTTGTAACGGGTCTGCTCTATCTGATCGAAGCGCAGGATCAGGGTATCGCCGTCCTTGAGGCGGTAGGCGCAGTGGGAGTTGTTGCAGGCGATGCGGATATGGGGTTCATCCCCCAGCAGAGGGGATTGGCTATGGGCCTCGGTTAGCGGCCAGTTGCCTTGTTCGAGGTGGGTGATTTGGAGATTGGCCTCCTCTTCTCCCATTGGTTTGGTGTATTCGGATGCCCAAACAACCAGCAGGAGAGGAAGAATAAAAAGTGCAAATTTTAGATAGGCGCTTTTTAACCAAATCAAGCAATTAAAAGTAAAAGGTGCTGGATAGTTGTGAGCAATTTCTCCTCCCTTCAGCACGATCGGTTGTAGAGCAAAAAAACGGATCGCCCACCAAGAAAGCGTCAGTCGCCACTTAACCTTGAAAAATAGGACTGAGAGTATGACGAACAGTATCCCCACGGTCATAACCAGAGGAAGTACGCAAGGTAAAAACAGCTTGAGTAGTAGAACGAATCCGTGGAAGAGAGTGACATCTGCGGGTGGAGAAAACTCAGTTGACTCCAGGCTGAATTGCCCCAGGTAACCTTGGTAATAGCGCATTCCCACAAAGTACACAGTTGCCGTCAGCAAGGGGATTAGAGCGCATAGAATGCCGACAAATCCCAGCATGCCTCCTTTTTCTTGATCCTCGTCCTTTGAAGCCCGCAGCTCTTGTAGATGTTTCTTAAGCCATTTCCGCTTCAAGGCGGTTAAATCTATCTCCATGTGACGACTCCCTGTCTCAAGTGAGTTGGGTTGTGTTCATCTATTCATGAGTTCCAGTTCGTGCCATATCAATGAAGAGAGGACGAGGGTTTAGGGTTATTCAACGGGGTTCTTCGGTACGATACAGCACCTTGCCGCAGGCGAGGCAGATATGGCGAAAGCGGTTGTCGTACCAGCCGGTCTGGGGGTGACCCAGTACCTTGTCCGAGCCGCAGGCACAGCAGCGGGCTCCCAGTGCATCGTCGGTGGTGCACTCGGGGTGGGTGCTAAGGTACTCGGCGCGGGTAGGCAGCCGTTGCCAGTCGGGATGGGCATGCCGCCGGTCCCAGAAACGCATGGCATAGAGTGTTGCTCCCATGGCGAGCAGGCCAAACAGTAAGAGCAGGTCCATGCAGGGGCTCCGAATGGAAGGATGGATCAGTATGTTAGCGAGTCGGCAAGGGGGCTGCCATCCCCACCTGGGTCGATCGCCAACAGCCGGGCAGGTTGCCGGTCAATCGCCAATATGATCGCAAGACAGCGGATGCTCTGCTGTTGCCCGGTCGTATCGGCGGCGCCAAGAGGAGATCAGGGCGTCTCGTCAGCGGGGAGGCGCATCAGCAAGCCAAAAGGGGCCTCGCGGCCCCTTTGTTATATCTGCGTGGCTAATCCAGCCTCGTCAGGCTACCTTGCTGCCCGTTAGAGTGCGAGCCAGCAGCCCTTCCGGGTTGTGGATGGCCTCCCTGGTCTTCACATCGATAACCTCGATATTGGCGAAGCGCTCCCGGTTCTTGATGGCCACATCGTGGGCCAGGATGACGCAGCGAGCATTGGCTACGTCCTTGGCGCTGATGCGGTTGATGATGCCGTTGGCGCCCTGGGTCTCTACTTTCAACTTGATCCCGGCCTTGGCGGCCGCCTTTTGCAGGCTCTTGGCGGCGAGGAAGGTGTGGGCCACCCCTGAGGGGCAGGCGGTGATGGCGAGCACGTCCGCTTCCCCTTCCGCTTCGATGATCTGATAGCCGCTATCGTTGGTTGTCACTGTCTCATCTTCGGTCACCGGCTTTTTCAGCAGGTTGACGATAAGGGCCGTGGTCAGAGCGCCGAGCAGGGTTCCCAGGATATAACCCATCTTGCCTTCCACCACAGGTAGCACTATCCAGCCACCTCAAGGGGCATGGTTGATGCTGTGCATCATGAAGCCTGTGATGTTGCCGACGATGCCGCCTGCGACTATGGCCGGAATGACGCGCACCGGGTCGGCGGCGGCAAAGGGAATGGCCCCCTCGCTGATGCCTATCATGCCCATGATAGCGGCCGCCTTGCCCGCTTCACGCTCTTCCTTCTTGTAGCGACGCGGTGAGAGCAGGGTCGCCAGCGCCATGCCGAGCGGTGGCACGCAGATGGCGATACCGACCCCGCCCATCAGCCAGGGCTGGGTGTTGACCTGGGTCTGGGCGAACAGGGTCGCTACCTTGTTGACCGGGCCGCCCATGTCAAAGGCGGTCATGCCGCCCAAGATGGCACCGAGCATCACCTTGCCGGAGCCCGCCATGCTGGAGAGCCAGTGGTTCATCCCCTCCATCATGGCGGCGATGGGCGCCCCTATCACCCACATCACTATGCCGCACACCAGGAAGGTACCGATGAGGGGGTAGATGAAAATGGAGCCGAGCGAACTCATGGAGTCCGGTAGCTTGATGCGTTTGAGCTGATTGACGATGAGGCCGGCGATAAAGCCCACCAGGATGGCGCCGAGAAAACCGGTGTGGAACTGCTGCACTGCTATCCAGGAGCCGATCATGCCCGGCGCCAGACCCGGCTTGTCCGCCATTGAATAGGCAATGTAGCCGCCGAGCACGGCGGTAAAGAGGGTGAGCCCCGCTATCCCCATGTCCGCCATGTCCTTGAGCACGCCCGCCTCGGGCACGGCGCCCTTGCCGCTCATCATCACGGAGAGTGACAGCAGCACGCCCCCCGCCACTATGAAGGGGATCATGTGGGAGGTGCCAAACAGCAGGTGCTGCTTGAGGGTATTGAGCTGGGCCTTGATGCTGCGATCCTGGGATTCAGGTGCATTTGCTCTCGGTTGAGCTGTTGCCTCGGCGCGCACCGGTTGCTTGCCGGCTACGCCGACAGGCACCGTGGCCGCCAGCAGTGACAGCACCTCGGTCTTGCTGGTGGCCGCCTGCATCCGGGGGATAAAGCCGGGCTCCAGCAGCTTGGTGGAGAGCTCGGCCAGCACCTCGATATGGTGGTTGGCGCCGCCCGCCGGGGAGGCAATCATGAAGAACAGTTTGGAGGCCAGCCCATCTTCGGCGCCGTAGTCGATCCCCTGCCGGCTGATGCCGATGACGATGGCAGGTTGCAACACGGCTTCGCTCTTGGCGTGGGGCAGGGCAACTCCCTGTTCAAAACCCGTGTTGTCGAGGTTTTCCCGCGCCCAGAGGTCGCGCACGAACTGATCCTGATTGCCTATCTTGCCGCAGGCTTTGAGGCGGGCGGCCAGTTCGACAAACAGTCCCTGCTTGTCGTTGGCCGCTATGTCGAGGCAGATCAGCCCTTCATCTATCAAGGTGGTGAGCATAGGTGTCTCCTGGCTCTGCGAGCCCTGGTGATATGAGTAACGAATGGAGCAAACGATTGACCCGCCTATTGTTTCGCCCAAGCCATGTCACCGAAATCGGATATATGTGCCCTTTACTGGATTTTTGTGTCAATGCCCCAGCCCTGTGAGCAGGCTCGCACTTTGATTGTCAGGTGAGCGCTGAACTGAATGGATTTAAATGTGTTTAAAAACAAATGCTTGAGTTTTTTTCTGGAATGAGGGGCAAGAGGAACCGCGGTTCCCCCCTCTTGCAAAAGGGGAGGTCGGGAGGGGGTGTTGAACCCTTTAACCGCCTCTTGAATGTGAGCCGTTTGGCAAAAGTGCTGCCGGGGAGGGGGATCTTCTTTTGCTGCCTATGTCTGTACTGGCAAACTGGGGCAAGGAAAGGAGACCAGGCATAAGCCGTCGCAGGGGATTGGCCTCCTTGGGTATATGCATAGCCCCTTGATATTGCAGCACAATCCGGGTGGGCAGAATGGTCCTCTTCCGGCTTGGGGAGCGTGGGCCGCATGGCCTCACAAGAAGCTATCACCCATTTTTTAGATTGGTTTATAGATAATCAATCGTTTATTTCGTTGGGTGGTTATGGGGATCGGGGTGTCTGACTAAGTGAGCAGGTTGGCCAATAGCGCCGTCAGCCAGTCTTAACCTTGTCATGCTAACCCAATGATGTAAGGAGACATTCTGATGGAAACACTTGACCAGAAGATCGACGCCATGAGTGAAGAGCTCAAGCAACAGGAGCTCAAGCAGGCCCACGACAAGTGGCAAGTCAGAGTCGATGAACTGCAACAGATACGGGCAGGGGAACGGCAACCGGAAGAGGAAGAGGTTGAAGAGTAGCCCCTGATCCGGCCACTGGCCGATAGCCACGCCAGTTGTCATCGTCATCAAGCAGAAAAGAACAACCCCCGCCACCCGCAAGGGCTGTGGGGTTTTTATTAGCCAGGCGGTATGCGCCATCAAGGGCAGACTAACGGTGGAGATGATTTCCAAAGAAAAACAACAAGGGCCATCAGTGATGGCCCTTGTGCGTTTATTCAGTCATTGAACCCGTGCCGGGTTCACGCCTTAGCAGCGGTTGCCGGCGCGGGCGACCCGGCCTTCGGCCAGCAGCTGGTAGTGGCCGGTGGCGGCGGGGACAAAGGCGGACTGGCCCTTCTCGAGGCGCAGCGTCTCGTCGCCCTGCTTGAGCGTCACTGTGCCATCGATGGCAAACAGGATCTCGGCGCTGGCGGTGGTGAGCCCATGCTCGCCTGCCGGATAGACGCTGAAGGTGAAGTCCGGTACCGGCTCATCGAAGTGCTGCACTGCCCCTTCCACGCGGGGGGCAAGCAGGATCTGGTCATCCGGCTTGGGCAGGCAGCGAGTACAATCCAACAGCTCTGCCACGTCTATGTATTTGGGGGTGAGACCGGCGCGCAGCACGTTGTCCGAGTTGGCCATGATCTCGAGGCCAGTGCCGCGCACATAGGCGTGGGGGGTGCAGGCATCGAGGAACATGGCCTGACCCGGCTGCAAGGTCACCACGTTGAGCAAGAGCGGCGAGAAGAGCCCCACGTCCCCCGGGTACTGGGCGGCCAGGTTGGTGATGAGGGCAAAGGTCTCCTCATCCTGATGCGCGCTGGCATAGGTCAGCAGGCCCGTCAGGGCGTCTTCCTTGCGCGCACCTTGTAAAATCAGCAGCTTGTGGAAGAAGTGCTGCAGGCCCGCTTCGTTCTGGTTGGCGGCAAAGGCCGCGACCAGATCGGCGATGGCCGCCAGCTTGACCCGCTCGAACAGCGCCAGGATGGCGGGAATGGCGCGAAAGCCGTTCATCGCCTGATAGGCGGTGAGGGCAAACACCAGCTCCGGCTTGTGATTGGGGTCTTTGTAGTTGCGATTGCCCGCCTTGATGGGGATGCCAGCGGCTTCTTCTTTGGCAAAGCCAGCTTCGGCCTGGGCCTTGCTCGGGTGCACCTGGATGGAGAGGGCCTTCTCGGCGCACAGCACCTTGAACAGGAATGGCAGGCTGCCGAAGTGGGTGACAGTGGCCTCACCCAGCGCGGCGGCCGGGGCTGTGTCGATCACCGCCGAGAGCTTCTGCGTACTGCCCACCAGGGTCACCTCGGAGCAGCCGTTGGGGTGGGCGCCCATCCACAGTTCGGCCTGGGGTTTGCCCGTTGGATTTGGGATGCCAAACAGTGTGGTGAGGGAGTCATGGCTGCCCCAGTCGTAACCTTGAATCGGATTTTGCATTAACAAAAAAGAGGGCAGATCGCGACTGCTCATAAGGGATGCCTCATTTAGTGTGAAGAAAGTCGGGTGAAGAAAAGGGTGGCATTGCTGCTGTGGGCCGGACTATAACATGGGCGGTTGTGGCCGCCGCAACCGCTTGCCTCTCTCTATTTGATCAGGATCAGCATGTCACTTATCTTCAGCCAACTGCTCGATGGCGCCCTCCATGAGCAAGCTCCTTTTGAGCAGATCTGGTTTGCCCAGGATCAGGGGGTGCCGCCCGGTTTCAGCTATCAGGTCAACTTTCCCCGCCTCGAACTGGTGTTCAGCGGCGAATACCTCAACCAGGTCTGGGACAAGGAGCAGGGCTGTAAGGAGATAAGCGTACTGCCGGGACAGGCGCTCTACATCCCCCCCAACGGTTGGAACAAGCCGCTGTGGACCACGGACTGCTCGGTGCTTAGCCTTCTGTTTGGCAAGCGCCAGCTCGGTTTCAGCCTGGTGAGCAAGCGACGGGAAGACCCGGATTTTTTCGATGTGCAAAAGCACAGCATAATGGCGCGGGCCGGCCACGTGATCGAACACATACTGGCGGCGCTCAACGTGCTGACCGAGGATCCCGGCCGCTCCCCCACCGACAACCACTTGTTGCAGGCGCTGCTCACCAGTGCCCTCCAGCTGCTGGCGGAATCCGCCGCCGAGCGGCCAAGAGGAGCAGACCTGTTTCATGGCATCTGCATCTATATCCAGGAGAATTTTCACCGCCCCATCACCCGCGACTCCATCGCCCACCGCTTCAATGTGTCGGCCAGCCATCTCTCCCACCTGTTTCGCGAGCAGGGCCACATGCGCCTGGCCGATTACATCAGCTGGGTGCGGATCGACAGGGCCAAATTCATGCTGAAAAAGTACCGCTTCCGGCTGGAGGAGGTGGCGAGCCGCTGTGGTTACGGCGATGTGAACTATTTTTGCCGGGTGTTCAAGCAAAAGACCGGGCTGACCCCCTCCCAGTATCGCTCTCTGAGTCAGCCGCAAGGGCAGGGGGATAGCCTGGTGGTATGAGTCATGCCGCCGTTTTGGCCCGAGTACAACAGGGTTGGATGGCGCCGAATGTATGCAGGGGCGAGCGAGCCGGCCGCATTGTGATCCAGTACTCGACTATGGTCTGACATGCGTGCTCGCCATTTGATTATGAAAACGAATGGGCTAAGATGGCCGCGCGCAACTTACAGATTGATAACAAACGGAAGTTAGGAGATGCCGATGGAAAGCAAAGTAGTTATCCCGACCCAGGGCCAGAAAATCACAGTCGATGCCAACGGCAAGCTGCAGGTTCCCAACCATCCGATCATTCCGTTTATTGAAGGGGATGGCATCGGTGTGGACGTGACCCCGGCCATGTTGAATGTGGTCAATGCCGCGGTCGAGAAAGCCTACAAAGGCGAGCGCAAGATCGCCTGGATGGAGATCTATACCGGCGAGAAGTCGACTCATATCTATGGCGAAGGTGCCTGGCTGCCGGCCGAAACCCTGGATTTCATTCGTGAATACTGCGTGGCCATCAAGGGCCCGCTGACCACTCCGGTCGGCGGCGGTATTCGCTCCCTCAACGTGGCCCTGCGTCAGGAGCTGGATCTCTACATCTGCCTGCGCCCGGTCCGTTACTACGAAGGCACCCCGAGCCCGGTCAAGCGTCCTGACCTGACCGACATGGTGATCTTCCGCGAAAACGCCGAAGACATCTACGCCGGTATCGAGTGGAAGGCGGACAGCGATGAAGCCAAAAAGGTCATCGCCTTCCTGCAAAACGAGATGGGCGTGAAGAAAATTCGCTTCCCCGAGTCCTGCGGCATCGGCATCAAGCCCATGTCCAAGGCCGGTACCGAGCGTCTGGTGCGTGCCGCCATCGAGTATGCCATCGACAATGATCGCGACTCCGTGACCCTGGTGCACAAGGGCAACATCATGAAGTTCACCGAAGGTGCCTTCAAGGATTGGGGCTATGCCCTGGCCCAGAAAGAGTACGATGCCCAGCTCATCGACGGTGGCCCCTGGTGCTCCTTCAAGAACCCGAAAACCGGCAAGACTATCGTGGTCAAGGACGTCATCGCCGATGCCTTCCTGCAACAGATACTGCTGCGTCCGGCCGAGTACGACGTCATCGCCTGTATGAATCTCAACGGTGACTACATCTCCGACGCCCTGGCCGCTCAGGTCGGTGGTATCGGTATCGCCCCTGGTGCCAACATCGGCGACGGTGTGGCTCTGTTCGAGGCGACTCACGGCACTGCGCCCAAGTACGCCGGTCAGGACAAGGTCAACCCTGGTTCGCTGATCCTCTCTGCCGAGATGATGCTGCGCCACATGGGCTGGGTCGAAGCGGCCGATCTCATCATCAAGGGCATGGAAGCGGCCATCGCCAACAAGACGGTCACTTATGACTTCGAGCGTCTGATGGAAGGCGCCACCCTGCGCTCCTGCTCCCAGTTCGCCCAAGACATGGTCGACCAAATGTAATGGGATCCAGAAGGTCTTGAAAAGCAAAACCGGCGCCATGAGCGCCGGTTTTTTATCGGTGAAGAGTCAATTGGCTTACTGCGCTTGCTCTGCGTGTTGCTGATAGCGCTGCTGCCATTTGCTGCTTTCGGCTTCGTCACCCTGCGTCTGCCAGAACTCGCAGATGGAGTTGGCGAGCTCGGATGCCATGGCGTGATCTCCATCGCGGCGACTCATCAGATATTGTCCCAGCCAGCTTTGATATTGTTTCATTGCCCGATCTCCTTATCTAAGGTGCCCTTGGGTGTTGCCCGTCTGGCAAAACAGCCTCTCGACCGCGGCCAGACCTGACTCAACAAGGTCACTGTTTTTCTGCGCACCTCTGTTCGGTGTTATCACCGGATTGGGTAGCGATCTCGCCGGATAACGGTGTGAACGGGGCGCAGATGTCAAAAAACGGACCCTATCCTATCACAAAATAACCAACTTGGGGGGATTGGCAGCCGAAGGAGGAGACGTGATGTGCTCATGTTCAGGGCAAAGGATGTGCCATCTTGCTGATCCATGAAGAGAAAAACCCGCCAGGGTGGCGGGTTTTTCGGGTGAAAAAAGATCAAATTTCGGCGGTGGCCAGGTATTTTTCCATCTCCTCGGCGGGCACCATGCCGCCGCCGGTGGCCCATACCAGATGGGTGGCCCGGGCCAGGGTAGCGGCATCGAAGCCGCGTTCCGTCTGCCACTCGCGATCGGCCGCGATGCGCCACGGGCCCGGCATGCCGGCCAAGGCTGAGGGTTCGAGTTTGATCTGCTCATCCCGCGCCAGCAGCCCCAGCAGGTCATACATCTCCTGATCGCTCAGGGTATAGAAACCATCAAGCAGCCGCTCCATGGCGCGGCCGACGAAGCCGGATGCACGCCCCACCGCCAGACCGTCGGCGGCGGTGAGGTTGTCTATCCCCAGATCCTGCACCGAAATCTGATCGTGCAGGCCGGTGTGGACCCCCAGCAGCATGCAGGGGGAGTGGGTCGGCTCGGCAAACAGGCAGTGGACGTTATCCCCGAACGCGAGTTTCAGGCCAAAGGCCACGCCGCCCGGGCCACCGCCGACGCCGCAAGGCAGATAGACGAACAGCGGATGCTCGGCATCCACCTTGATGCCCATCTGGTCGAACTGTGTTTTCACCCGCTCACCGGCTACCGAGTAGCCGAGGAACAGGGTGCGGGAGTTCTCGTCGTCGATAAAGAAGCAGTTGGGGTCGCGTTCGGCCTCCTTGCGGCCCTGCTCCACCGCCACCCCGTAATCCTCGGCATACTCCACCACTATGACGCCGTGTTCGCGCAGCTTGCGCTTCTTCCACTCCCGCGCATCGGCAGACATGTGGACGGTGACGGTGAAGCCGAGCTTGGCGCTCATGATGCCGATGGACATGCCGAGGTTGCCGGTCGATCCCACGGCAATGCTGTACTGGCCGAAGAACTGGCGAAACTCCTCGCTGAAAAGCTTGCGATAGTCGTCCTCTTCGCAGAGCAACCCGGCCTTGATCGCCAGCTGTTCGGCGTGGGTCAGCACCTCGTAGATGCCGCCGCGTGCCTTGATGGAGCCGGAGATGGGCAGGTGACTGTCTTTTTTCAGCAGCAGTTTGCCGGTGACCTCGACACCGTAACGCGTATTGAGCGTTGCCTGCATCGCCGGGATGGCGACGATCTCGGACTCCAGAATGCCCTTGCTGGCGCGGGTCTCGGGGAAGGCTTCGCACATGTAGGGGGCGAAGCGGGCAAGCCGGGCGGAGGCATCCGCCACATCGCTGCCATCCAGTCCCACATAGGGCAGGCCAACCGCCAGCGTGCTGGCCTTGGGGTTGAACCAGGTCACGGGCTCGAGCGCGATCAGGGATTGTACCAGCGGGAATTGGTTGGTGAGCTGTTGTACGTCGATGTTTTTCATAGGGTTCTCGGTCTTGTTACACGATATAGGAGAGCAGGAAAGTACCGGCCAGCGCCATCAGGGAGGCGACAAAGGTGGCGGTAGTGTAGTACTTGAGCGTTTCGTTCAGGGTGGCGCCGCAATACTGCTTGACCAGCCAGAACAGGGAGTCGGTCACCATGGTGCAGCCAATGGCGCCAGAGCCGATGGCGAGCGTCATGATCTCGGGGCTTATCTCGGGGTAGTGCACCATGATGGGGGAGACGATGGCAGTGGCCCCCATCATGGCGACCGTGGCCGAGCCTACGGCTGCGTGCAGCACTATGGCCACCAGCCAGGCCAGCAGGATAGGGTGCATGTCCAGCTGGGAGAGGATGGTCGCCAGGCTGTCCCCCAGGCCGCTCGCCTTGAGCACGCCGTTGAAGGCGCCACCTGCCCCTATGATCAGCAGGATATTGGCGATGGAGGAGAAGCACTGCTCGGTCTGGTTCAGCAGCCCTTCCATCTTCATGTGCTGACGGATCCCCAGCACGTAGTAGGCGGTGAAGGCGGCGATAAACATGGCGGTGATGGGGTTGCCGATGAACTCCAGCAGGGTATAGAGGCCGCTTGCGTGATCCATGTTGAGCTCGGCCACCGTCTTGGCCAGCATCAGTAGTATGGGCAGCAGCACGGTGAAGAGGGAGGCGCCCAAGGTCGGGAGGGTCACCTCATCGCGCGCCTCTATATTCGCAAAGGCGGCGGGTACCTCCTTGAACGGCACCCGTTTACCAAGCAGCTTCAAAAACAGCGGGCCGCCCACCAGGGAGGCAAACAGCCCGACCGCGAGGCCATAGACGATGACGGAACCTATGTCGGCACCCAGCTGATTGGTGACGTAGAGCGCGGCCGGGTGGGGCGGCACTATGCAGTGCACGGCCATCAGGGCGGTGCAGAGTGGGATGGCCAGGGTCAGCAGCGAGGTTCTGGTCTTGCGGGCGATGGAGAAGGCAAGGGGAATGAGCAGCACGACTCCCACTTCGACAAACAACGTGATGCCGCACACCAGACCGACCAGCACCATGATCACCTGAGGCGAGAGCCAGCGGCACTTTTGCAGGGCGAGACCGATACGTTCCGCCGCCCCCGATACTTCCATCATCTTGCCGAGTATGGTGCCAAGGCCGATGACGGCGGCGAGAAAGCCCAGGGTGCCGCCTATGCCTTCCTCCATGGCGTTGACCATCTTGACCGGGTTCATCCCCATCATGGTGCCCACATAGAAGCTCGCCAGCAGCAAAGCCAGGAAAGGATGTACCTTGCCCTTCACTATGGTGAAGACAATCAGAATGATGCTAGTCAGCAAGGTACCGACGACCCACACTTCAGAATTCATACTGCGCCTCTATGTGTCATGAGTGATGATTAGGCGCCTATTGAATGAAAATGACGGGCGGCTGACAAATGATGAAAATGGCGTCTTGGATGATCCAGGTTGATGCAAAGGTGCCACATTCATCACATTTATCTTCTTTGATGAAATTTGAGTTGTTTGGCTGCATCCAAAGACGGGATTTCTGGCTATCATCTGTGCGTTTTTTGGGGCGAAGAGGCGTGCCTGATGTATACCGAAGACAACTACGTATCGAGAAACAAGCTGCTGAACGGTTATCAGCTCTCCAAGCTGCATACCTTCGAGGCGGCGGCCCGTCACAGCTCGTTTGCCCTGGCGGCGGATGAGCTGGCGCTGAGCCCGAGTGCGGTGAGCCACAGGATCAGTGCGCTGGAAGAGGAGCTTGGTTTCAAGCTGTTCCAGCGCTTTCACCGCAAGGTGATGCTGACCGCAGAGGGACAACGAGTCTTCTGGGCGCTCAAGTCATCGCTGGAGTTCATCAATCAGGAGATCCTGGAGATCAAGCATCAGGAACTGTCCGGTTCCCTGACCGTCTACTCCCGCCCCTCCATCGCCCAGTGCTGGCTGGTGCCCAGACTCGCGGATTTTTCTCGCCAGCATCCCCAGATCGATCTCAACGTCATGACAGGGAACGAGAACATCAATCTGCACGGCTATGGCATAGACCTGACGATCTATTTCGATGACAAACTCCCTGAGCGGCTCGCCATCCACCCGCTAATGGATGAGTACATGGTGCCGGTCTGCAGCCCCGAATATGCCGAGCAGCATGGGCTGCTGGACAATCCTGACCACTTGCCTCGCTGTCGCCTGCTGCACGACAGGCAGGCCTGGGGCTATGACTCGGACAGCGACGAGTGGAGCAGTTGGGCTCGCCAGTGCGGCATCTCCCTCGATGCCTGTCAGTCGAACATGGGGTTCGATCGCTCCGATCTCGCCATCATCGCCGCCATGAACCATGCCGGGGTCGCCATGGGACGCAAGAATCTGGTGAGCAAGCGGCTGGCCAGACATGAACTGGTTGCCCCTTTCCCTGGCATGGAGGTGCGCTGCGAGCAGCGTTACTACATAGCGACCTTGCCCAACCGTCAGTGTCCCAAGATCCAGGCCTTTATCGACTGGGTCTGCGCCCAGGCACAGGAGACACAATAAGCGGCAGGGCCAAGCGCCGTTTTATTCCTCGTCTGGCGTGCGGGATGGAGGGCGAATACCCGGCAAAGAGCGGTGTAGATGGCAGTAGAGGAACCGGAGATTTCGGGGAAATTTGTCTGACATCTCAGCGAGTTAGCAGAATGAACTGTCAGTAAAGGCTCAATCGTTCGATACGGGGTGGAAACAGGATGCAAATAAAAAGGGCCACTTCTTGCGAAGTGGCCCTTTCCAAACGTTTGGGCTGGGGGAGTCTGAATTTAAGGTGTAAGTCATTGTTTATGTTGACAACTATGGCTTGAAGTTTGGTCTTGGTGTGACCGTTGGTGTTACTGTTGGCGAAAGTCCCCCCTCTGCTTTTGGTGTTTGAACCACTGGTACCACCTTTCCTGCACCACAGAAGGTGGGTTCAAATTCCTCGGCGGATGCGGGTTCAAATCCCCGTGCTCAGAACCTCATTTCCCCCTTGTGAGCAATTCACCAATCAGCGCAGTTCTGCGCACTTCGGAATGCGCAAATTGCGCAGTTCCCTACTCGCCTTAATCCCCCGCAATCCCGTGCCCAGACAGGGATGCCAGCTAATGAGTAACAGTTGTGTGCAACTCGCGGTTGTTTTTCGTTTTTGGCTGAATTGCGCAGTGGGAAGATCGACAAGGTGCCTACCAGAGAGAAGGGTTTTCCCTGGCTAGCCTTCTCTGGCTCATGGTCGGGGTGTCGCCAAGTTGTCGAGGGTGTCACCAAAACAGTGACAGTGTCACTAATACAGTGACAATCTGAGCGACCGGCTGAACTTTCAGCCCTGATGGGGTGGGGGGATGTCGGGGAAGTTGGGGCTGGGTACTCACAGCCGGAGTATCCCGCCACCGGTCAGGATCTCCGTGCGCTCATCCTGTTCCCGGTCAGGGCGGCGGCTTGTTGAGTGGTCACGGCTGTATCTCCTGTTCTGGCTTCTCGCCCTCTAGCTCGGTTGGCATCAGGCGGGAGAGGTCCATCGTCTCGAGCGCTTTCATGTTCGCTTCGTGACGACTTTTGCGGTCCCGCCGCAGCGACTCGATCTCTTCCGGTGTTAGGTGCCTGGGTGTAAATGGTGGCGTCTTTGGTTTAGCCATGATGCGCTCTTATCCACTGGCGTAACCGTGCCCAGGCCGTAGCGGCCCAACGCTTCATGGCATAACGCCTCGATGAGATCCGCTTTCGCTCCAGCGCTGCCAACAGTGCGTTCTCACGTGCGGCCAGTTCCGCGTCTATCTCGGCTAACCTCTCGGCCTGCCTCCTGTCCAGCTCAGCCCGTACCGCCTCGTCCATCAACGTCAGGCTGTGGGGCCAAGGTAGCGGCAGATACCCCTGCGCGTAGGTTGTCAGCCTCTCGAACAGATATGTTTCGAACGGGTGCGGCGGCGGAAATATCGGGGCAATCCTAAGTTCGGCCTCGGGCCTTCCCTGAGACGATGGCGAGGTGGCCTCTTGAAGGGGAGGCTCCTTTGATTTGGTCATGGTCATTGCTCCATCGCACGTGCTGGTGGGCGTCTATCTTAGCGTACCGGTCGGCGTACCGCTCTACCGCGCAGATATGACGGAGTTGGTTTTCGTCTGCCAACACTTTCCTGCTGGTAACATTGTCTCGCTAGCTGGGCAAAACTGCCCGGATTTCTGGGTAAAACTACCCGGATGCGCGGGCAGAGCTAGCCGACCAGGTTATCCAGGATCCGCTCAGCCTCTGGGGCGTCGTCCCGCTCACTACCCATCAGGTAGCGCAGAGTTGCCCGCGCTTCTTCCCTGTTTCTCGGTCGCAGTTCGGCCAGTAGGCCAAATACAAACCAGTCGCGGGCGTGCGCCTCTATGCTGTTCTCGTAATAGCCTTGGGTGTCGCACGCATGGCGCAGCCGGTACAGCTCGTTCCAATAGGCCAGCTCATGAAGGCAGTCGCTCAGGGTGTAGTGGTCTAATCATCCCGGACACCATTTTAGGTGGTAGAGTCGCCACCATAATCTGAGGTGTTCAATGACAAGATTGCGTCGCTCATTTACTGCCGAGTTCAAACTGGAAGCCGCATCCCTGGTGGTCGACCAGGGGTATTCAGTCCCCGAAGCCAGCCGTTCGCTGGATGTCGG
>NZ_LSGW01000055.1 GCF_001643305.1 Aeromonas salmonicida subsp. salmonicida | reverse complement strand
TAGGATCAGTTATTTAGCCTTCTTAAAACTATCGATCGTGGATTTTACCCTGCTGGATCTTTAAGTTATGTCAATTTAGCCTTGTTACACCAAATTTGTCGTTTAATCAGTTCAAAAGAATATGGTAGGGAATTTGTTAAGTATATTTCAGATAAGGAATTTCATACATTTCTGAATATGTTGTCATGGCCAGTAAACTTAGAATTAAGACCAATCAGAGAACGACATAGTTTAATTGAAATCGCTTTTTCACTCACAGCCAACAGAAGGAAATTAAAGACCATGGTTAAGTTGGAAATCATTCCATTACATATATTATATAAGGACTTTGAGACTGAACTGAAAGAATATATCATAAAGCACTTTCGTTATTGAAATATTCAAAGATATTATATGTTTAATTCTCTTACATTTCAGTTAGCTTTACGAGGCTATTTTCAACTATTTTCCCTACCCATATATCATTACGACCAACAATGATGACGATCATCGGTTTGTTATATTTTAAATTTCGCGCCCAAGAAGATTTATCAGTACTGGATGGAGCTGGATAATCTTCAGGATGAGTATGCCATTCACCTAAATATTGCTTTCGCCCATCAGATTGAGAGAACGTTGATATTACCTTAGCTTGATGATGTTGTCCTCGTCTATCTACATTGTAACGGTGTCTAATATCGCCGGCTCCGGGTTCAGAAAGATCATTTATTACTAGATGCATTCCTCTACGTTCCCCAATAAGCACCCCGGCAGCCTCGAAACTATCAGATGTAAGTTGGCGATGTGATAACAATATTTCTACTACATTGCTCATTATCACAATCATGCTGTTACTGTTATCTGAAAATATCAAGTCTAAATTTTTATTCATGACAAATAGGACAGTTATTGTAACGGACAAGTCGTTTCTGCTTTCTGGAACGAGAACCATCGAACATATGTTCATTATAAGTCCATGGTATATTTTCTTCTAAAGTATTAAGAGTTGCCTCTTGTGCTAATGCAGCCGTGATATGACTGACTGCTGCATCATATGGTGTATATGTACTACCACAACTAATATCTATTTCAGATGATTGGTCAATTTTTTCAAATCTTAAGTCAATATTATTTCGGTGTGTAGCTGGATCGGAAACCATACAGCCATAACAACAGCTTCCATCATCAACTAGGACTTTGGATGCGCGTCCATTTCCATCATTTAATGCATGAATAAGAATTGGCCTCGGTTCATTATTGATCATCCTAATTACAGCGCTTAAACGCTTAGATACTGGTGGCCGTCCAGTTGCATCAATTATGATATCGTAGTGTGCCAGTGTTTTCGGTAAAATTGGAAACTGTGACGAAAATCCTTTAATGTTTTTAACGATATGTATCGTGTCATATAATGTATCAGCTAAAGCTAATGCTTTATTCTTGCCAAAATGGTTAGCCGTTAAAGTATGGCGGCCAAAATTATGAGGGCTAAAATGATCACTATCATATAGGTGAAAATGTTTTTCACCACATCCGGCCCCACTACGTAACAGTAATTGAGCTAAGTAACCGCCAATTGTACCACAGCCAATAAGTGCTATTCTTTTGCTACTTAAATGCCCAATTCCAGGTCGTGGTAAATTGCGACTTAGTAATGTATCCCTATCTGACTTTGTTACGCTTAGACGCTTAAATACAGATATGACACTTCTACCGCTGAGTAGAGAGGTTTTATATTTTAAAGATGAACTCTTGGGATTTTTTCTAGTATGGCGCTTTATATTAATTGCATCTAAATTTAACTCTATGTAGATAGCAAGTGTATCTTGATGCTCTATGTCAAGTAATATAACATGCCTTTTTTTATTCTTGGATAATAAACAGTCGATTACTCGGTCACGAGCAATATGATCTACTTCTGAAAGCCAAGTCAATACATTAGAAAAACTCATAGGTGGCCATATTACACCTGCAAGTTTAGTTGGTTTGACAAGAATATAATGAGTGGGTATTGGTCCTTTTTTTAATCCTTCTGGTTTCAATCCACGTTGTCTTAGCCAATTTATGTGCTCATTATTGTTTTTATCAAGAGCATTCTCGACAGTTAAATATTCATCATAGGTATTATTTCCATTATTTATAACCCATGTGGATAATGCTGATTTTTTAATAGGTTTAGAAAGAATAAAAAGATCTTCTATTGGTCTCCAATAGGCAGAAAACTCACCCTCTAATTCAGTATCATTAGATGGTGAATTTATTAATGATTTAATTGTGTTATTTAAAGTGATCTGTATCTGTGCATCTACGTCACGATATAATCCATTTAGATTGTTAGGGTCCCAATCAGCTTCCATTTGTGAGACATAGCAAACTATACCCTCATGGGATATATGGGGCGTCAATCTTCCAAGACAGTAGTCAGGGCGTTGAATTGCAAAAGCCGTGGGGAGCTTGATATGTGGATCATTTGATAAAACTAAAGCAATAGAGAAAATTCCTACATCAGTGGTGTAGTCTTTAATATAAAACCCATATCGATGGTTTTTATATTATAGCAGTGTATCTTTGGGCATTCGTTGGGCTGGGGTATATATGAAACCACAGCCCAATAAGATACTATGAAGCTCAGCGTTCATACTTAACCACTTACCATAGTACTACTAATCTTAGATGCTGCACTGGCTGTGCTAGCCGTTTCTCTAAATACTGGTGCAGCTGCTTCAGAAATTATTATATTATGATCGCTTACACGTTGCCCAAATGCCTTATTAATTTTAGATAAAGCATTTTGCTTTGATTCAGCAACTTCAGCTTCAAGAAGGATATTATGTAGCTTATTCAACTTTTCCATTATATCTTTTTCCCTGCTGCCATGTTCATTAAATGGTGGGAAAAGAGGTTTTTCATCAGTACTATCGGGGCTTTCAATACCATTCTTAAACTCTTCAGGGAGGTGCTCTGCAACGATCTTCATCGTTTCTCCCATATTTTTTGAATCATGGCTTACTCGATCCATGACATTTACAGTGGCGGCCATGAGACTAATTGATGATGGCCCCCCAACTTCCCATTGAGCATCGCGCCAAGCCTTCATAAAGCGACAGACCTCTCGAAGGTGTTGACCGATACGAATACAACTGTCGTTAAACCAGTCTTCAACAATTTTAGGGTCACTGTTAAGCCATTTTTTACTACCATCACGTAGAGCTAGATTTACATGTTTGGTGTCTACTTCATAAGATGTGTCATCACTGTCCATCGCATAAGACTCAAAAATACTTTCAGAACCGACTCTAGCTCTACATTTGGCCATAGCTGTCTGCTTTTGAAGAAATTGGTCCTTCGGTATAGCATACATAGGCACATCGATATGTGTTTTGTTGCTTGGAATTTTGATTCTTCCACAAGTTTGTTTTGCTTCATAAATCCAACCATCATACTCTGCTACTAGTGATTTTAAGGATGAGTCAACTAGTAAAAGGAGCAATGAATGGCCTATTTTAGGTTCAGCTTCAAAAATTGGCATCGGCATATAGGTGCCATCGTCAATGTCCATTTCTTGACCTGGATGAAACGGTCGATTGAGAGTGTCGTATTGAAAGCTTCCTTGAGTCCAAAAACGTGGAGTTAGGTCTAAAAACTCTTGACGGGCATCCTCGTCCATATCATAAATTAGTTTTGCAATTTGATTCCTCTCAACTTTGGATAGGTAGATTAATTTTGTATTAATAAGCCTGTGCTCTATATTTTCTAATGTGGAAATTGAAGAAGCAATATTTTTTGCCTCTTCAAAAACCTCTTTTGTTCTCCAGCGAATAACTTGACGTAAATTTATTAGTTGTTTTTTTTCATTTGCTGAGAGTACCAATTTACCCATTAGACCGTTCTCATTATTGGTATAGTACTCGTGAAAATTCCAAGTCATTAGTTATTTCCTTCAATTATCACATGTTTAAAAGGAAGTGCTGGGATATCAAAAAAATATTGCAAGTTCATATTGCTGGTAAATTCAACTGTCGCAAGTTGTTTGCCTCGACTTGATAAATTCCGAAGCGAACTTTTACTGGCATTATCTAATGTGATATCGCTTGCCGCCTCGTTTGGTATGGTATCATCTAGATAAACATAATTATCTTTTGCTGAGTTAGTTAATAACTCTCGCATGAGCATGTTTTTATGCAATAATTGGTTTGATGTCATTGTTGTTAGGACTAATCGTTTTCCTGCTCCCCACAATCCAATATATCCATTCCACCATTTTGCATCCAGAGCCTTTGGACTTATTGTATATTCTTCGCCAAGAGTTCCAATATTTAAAATATGCACATTCTGATAAGACGCATTGGGAAAGTCGGTTCTCATATCACGGAAAACCTCAAGTAAACCAATATAACTTGGGTTGTTTGCGACCAAGCCACCATCCGCAAAGTATGTTTTAAGATCGTCACAGTAGTGAGGAGCAAAGTAGGTTGGGGCGGCAGAAGTTGCCATTGCCGCATCGATCAATTTTAAGATGCCATCTCTGTTAAAATTAGGATTGTGAGGAGTCTTAAAGAATTGGGGTTTACCCGTAGATAAGTTTACTGCTGGAATCATTACTCGTCTATTAAGGTCATTAAATACGGTATCTGACCCTATCATCTTTTCTACAGATCTTTTCAAGGGCTCGCTATCATAGATAGGTGCAAAAAGAGATCTTAATGTATTGAGCCATCCCCAGCGTGGCGGAAAAATATTAGGGGCTTGCTCAAAGAACACTGCTTCTAGTTCTCTTGCTGTTTTTCCTGTAGCTAGCCCAAGAGCTAATATTCCACCTATGGAGGTTCCTGTTATTAGATCAAAATAGTCACCGACCTTGACATCTTGGATTCCAGTTCTCGATGCGATTATACGTTCTATCTCTGCGAGCACACTGATAGTAAACAGCCCCCTAACCCCCCCTCCGTTAAGACTGAGAATTCTAACCCGAGTATTATCTACATTTGACATCGCTGCGCCCTTAATATTTGTGAATGAGAGGTGAAGGGAGATTTATGGGTAAAAGCACTCTTAATAAATTAAGGAGTGTCACAACATTAAGGGTGATGTGAATTATTTTTACGCGTCTTCTCAATGTCATTAAGTACGACAGATATCAATTCTAAGTCTCCAATCTCGATCGCTTCCTTCAGGTAAGCATTGATCTCCGCTTCACTGGTCAAGTATTCGGTAGGATCATATTTGCTAAATTCTTCTTCCATGTTCAGCCTCTCCATCACAATAGTAACTCTGATTAATTTAATAAAAAAAAGTAAAATATCAATATGATCTTATTAAGGCTAATAGGTTTGATATATTTATTTTATATTTATGTGCATCTAAATCATAGTTGATGACACAGTAATTAGTATTGTGAAAATTATGATATGGTAATGATTCGTCTGTTTATTGCCTCAGAAAACGACTGATGATCGCTCCATGTGTGTTTCAGGCTTATTAAATCGATGCCTAGGTCATTGAGTTTGATCTTCTTCCAAATACCTCCAGCTAGAGAACACCGAAAGAGGATTTTATGAAAATCTTCAGCATTGAGTTTGTGCTCCCCTGATGAGATCAACGAAACTGTAAAATTTTCATTTTCTCTCATTTCAAACTCGATGATATTAAAAAATTGCCCATTAAATAAAATATCTGCAATTATAACATCGCGCTTTGTTTTGGTTGATGAATCCAAATATGCCCATTGCCATCTTTTTGATGATTTGGTTAATGGCATATATTCAAATGCGGGTGCTACTTGGCGAATGCTTGCAGATATTCCATTATATTTATTCAGTTCTTCTACTGCTGAAATTAAGATATCAAAACTTGCTTTAGCACCTTTTTTGCGTGTGTAGGTAGGAGAAACATTGGCTTTTTGGGTATATTTTTCATCCAAACCAAAGCCACCAAGACCTGTACCAAGAGCGTCAATGAGAAAGCCTTGTAATGACGTACCTGCACTACGATACTCACATTCCTCTTTCGTAGGTTTATCCGGTTTTCGGCCAGTTAATGCACCAAATCGATCGCTTGGAACAGTTATTAGCATATTTGACAGGCTTGCATTTGTATCTGTTCCACTTTGTAGATGTGGGTCTTCAGATTTTTGTGTAGAAGTTCCGGTTTTACGGGAATATAGTTTCTTTTCATCTTCTGGACGATCGGTATCGTTTTTTGCTCCAGTACCATCATTATCTCTAATCACGGTTAGATGGCTATATGGGAGTGGGGCAGAGCAACGCTCTAAAGACAATACTAGGCAACGCCATGGGGAGTCTTCCGATTGTTGTATCCATTTTACTCTAGCCTCTAGGTTAGTTAAGCCAGTAAACGGAAAATCGGATTCAATATGTATAAATTTATGATTTATAGCATTTCTCAATACAGCATCATGAATTTTACAGCTAGCTAAAAAAGCTTCTTTAGAATGAAGAATTCTAGCAATTATCCATCCTTCTTCATCAGTTATATGTTGTCTCAAACCAAGGAAAAACCTATCATCTTCAGCACGATAATGAGTACGGCTAAGGTTTATAACTGAGTCTGGGTTATGTTGTAATGAGCCAAAGAATAGTGCATGAGACAAATTAGTCGAGATGGCATAATAAAATCTAACTAATTCCATTACAGGGATTAGAAGCGCAAATGGATCTCCATTGCGTTCAATTGCGACCAGTTTGCTTCCTGCGCCAGCCTTTCCAATACGGTAGGATTTGTATGGAATAATATTTTTTCCATTTTCTTTATGTGTGGCTGTGATTATCTGAGTTGTCTGCGGTGAAATTAGCAGATTATTTATAGCTTCATATTTTCCAGCTAGAATATCCTGACAGATACCATTCATCCATACAGAGCCAGTGGCAATCAATGGCAATTGTCCAATACCTATATCAACAACTATCTGCTGTTCTACATCAGTTTGGCGAACCGATGCCCGCTTGTCTCCTCGCATTTTAAAGGGGTTATCAAGGAACGGACTGAGTACGATTTGGAAAAGAGGCTCAGTAGTGATGTCAGGATTTGGGAGCACAGCTCCTTTCCAATCAACACGCCAGAATTTCCCATCCATGGGAAATTCTTTGATCTTGGGTATCCTTGTTGCTGCCATTTCTGAACCTCACAGTACAAAACATCAGTGTCAATCTCATTTACCGATGTAGAGTACTATTTAGCCTTGTAACCCACAACCTCTTCCCCCTTGGCTTGCAGATCAGCATGGTAGGAGGAGCGCACGAAGGGGCCGCAGGCGGCGTGGGAGAAGCCCAGCCCCATGGCGACATCTTTCAGCTCGTCAAACTCTGCAGGCGGCACGTAGCGCTTCACCGGCAGGTGGTGGCGGCTCGGCTGCAGGTACTGACCCAGGGTCAGCATGTTGACACCGTGCTCGCGCAGATCTTTGAGCACCTGCACTATTTCTTCGTTGGTCTCGCCAAGGCCCATCATGACACCGGATTTGGTCGGCACATGGGGGTGCATCTCCTTGATGCGGCGCAGCAGTTCAAGGGACCACTTGTAGTCGGCACCGGGGCGGGCGACACGGTACATGCGCGGCGCGGTTTCCAGGTTGTGGTTGAACACGTCCGGCGGTGTCTCGCGGAACACCTCCAGCGCCTGCTCCATGCGGCCACGGAAGTCCGGTGTCAGGATCTCGATGCGGGTCTGGGGGCTGTGCTCGCGGATCTGCTTGATGCAGTCGGCGAAGTGCTGGGCACCGCCGTCGCGCAGATCGTCGCGGTCCACCGAGGTGATGACCACGTATTTCAACCCCATCTCCTTGATGGTGAGTGCCAGCTTCTGCGGCTCGTCAGGATCCAGCGCCAGCGGGCGGCCGTGGGCCACGTCGCAGAAGGGGCAACGACGGGTGCAGATGGCCCCCATGATCATGAAGGTGGCGGTGCCGTGGTTGAAGCACTCGGCCAGGTTGGGGCAGGAGGCCTCTTCACACACTGAGTGCAGCTTGTTCTTGCGCAGCGTGCTCTTGATGTGCTCGATCTTCTGGCTCGACGGCGGCAGCTTGATCCGCATCCAGTCCGGCTTGCGCAGCACTTCCTCGTTGGGATCCGGCATGAATTTCACCGGGATCAGGGCCATCTTGTCGCCATCGCGCAGCTTGACGCCCGGCTCCATACGAACGGGTTTGCTCATGATTCACTCTCGGTGTTTGTTATTGTCTGGTTGATAGCCGTTTGGGCCATTTTCATGCCCTCATGGACGCCCGGCATGGGCTTGCTCATGGGGTATCGTCGGCATTCGTGATCGTTTGATAGCCAATCAGGCTGGCCAGTTCGGCCACCAGAATGGCTTGCGCCTCGGCCACGCTTTGCGGGCCACCCAGGGCGCTGGTCTGGGTCATGGCCATGCCCGCATAGCCGCACGGGTTGATGCGCAGGAAGGGGGTCATGTCCATGTTGATGTTGAGTGCCAGGCCGTGAAACGAGCAACCCTTGCGGATCCGCAGGCCCAGGGAGGCGAGTTTGGCCTCCATGCCCAGCTCGTTGGTCACATAGACGCCGGGGGCATCGGCCTTGGCATAGGCCTGGATATCGCTTTTTGCCAGGGTATTGATGATGGCGGTTTCCAGGCAGGTCACCAGCTCGCGTACCGACAGCTTGCTGCGGCGCACATCCACCAGTACATAGAGCACCAGCTGGCCGGGGCCGTGGTAGGTCACCTGACCGCCACGATCGCTCTGCACCACGGGGATGTCACCGGGAGCGAGCAGATGCTCGGCCTTGCCAGCCTGGCCCTGGGTGTAGACGGGATCGTGCTCCACCACCCAGAACTCATCCGGGGTATCGCTGGTGCGGTTATCGGTGAAGGCCTTCATGGCATCCCATACCGGCTGGTAGGGGCGGCGACCCAACTGTCTGACTAACAGCTGTGGTTGGGCGGGGATCTGGAGTGACATGGTTCCTCACTGACAGGCGCTTGAGTCGGCAAAACAGGATTGCACAAAATCAATCGCCCCTGGCGGGGCGAGAGAGGTGGCTTACAGAACGTAGCGAACCAGCTCGATCTTGCCGAGAGCTGTGTACATGGCTTCGATATGTTCCTTGCTCTGGGCCGTCACAGTGACCCGCACCGAGTGGTAGTTACCCTTGGTGCTGGGTTGAACGGTCGGGCTGTAAGTGCCTGGGGCGTGCTGCTGCAGCACTTCTACCACCAGATCAGGCAGTGCCGGATCGGCTACGCCGAGCACCTTGAACGGGAACTTGCAGGGGAACTCCAGCAGTTCATCAAACTTGGTATTCATCTACTCACCTTTTGGCGTCATCACGGGATGACCTTATCTTTCATCTTGTGTGGCCAAGTGGCCTATGGCCCATCAGGGCCGCCAGTACAAGTCTATATGGGCATTGCCCCGGCCGGGATCAAGGCCCAGACTGATCGACAAGACATGGAGGTGCTGCTTTTTACCACAAATCAGCTGGCGGCGGAACCTGCAGATTGCAGGGTTATTCGCTCACAGAGACTCTAACTGGAGAGCGGCGCCTATTGGCGCCGCTCTTTTATCACTATTTTATCCTGTGGCTTACTTGAACCAGCTGGTGACCAGCAGTACCAGGTAATCCCACAGACGGCTCATCAGACCGCCTTCCTGCACTTCTTCCAGCGCAACCAGGGGAACCTGCTTGATCTCCTTGTCGCCCTGCTTCAGGAATACTGTGCCCACTCGCTGACCCTTGGCCAGCGGTGCTTTCAGTTCGCTTTCAAGCTGGAAATCCGCCTTCAGGTTGTTGCCCTGACCACGGGTGACCAGCACTGATACGTCCTTGTCGACACCCAGTTTCACTTCCGGCTTGTCACCCATCCAGATCTTCTGGGTGACCAGCTCGGTGCCGGCCTTGTACGGGGTCAGGCTCTGGAAGAAACGGAAGCCGTAGGTGAGCAGTTTCTTGCTCTCGGCGGCGCGGGAACCTTCGCTGCTGGCGCCCAGCACAACGGCGATCAGGCGCATGCCTTCATTGTTGGTGGCGGAGGAGACCAGATTGTAACCAACCTGGCTGACGTGGCCTGTTTTGATGCCATCCACTTGCAGGGACTGATCCCACAGCAGGCGGTTGCGGTTGTGCTGGGTGATGCCGTTGAACACGAAGGATTTCTGGGCGTAGATCTTGTACTCCTCCGGCTGATCGTGGATCAGGGCCTGACCCAGACGAGCCATGTCGCGAGCAGTACTGTAGTGACCTTCTTCATCCAGTCCGTGGGGGTTTTTGAATTGGGTATCTTTCATCCCCAGCTTGGCGGACCAGGCATTCATCAGACTGGCGAAGGAGTCAGTGCTGCCCGCCAGGAACTCGGCCATGGCGACGCAGGCGTCGTTGCCGGACTGGATGATGATGCCCTTGTTCAGGTCATCGACGGAGACCTGCTTGCCCACCTCGATAAACATCTTGGAGGAGTCGGTGTAGTTTTTGGACCAAGCGTTCTTGCTGATGGTCACCATGTCGGTGTTCTTGATGTTTCCTTCCAGCAGCTCGTGACCAATGATGTAGGAGGTCATCATCTTGGTCAGGCTGGCGGGCGGCAGGCGTTCATCGGCGTTGGCTTCTGCCAGTACCTGGCCCGAGTAGTAGTCGATCAGAATATGGGCCTTGGCGGAGATCTCCGGCGCGGCGGGAACGACCATGGGGGCGGCGTTCGGTGTGGGTACAGGTGTGTTGGCCTGGGCGGTGGCGCTTATCAGGGAGGCCAGAATAACTGAACGGGCAAATTTGGACATCTTGAAATTCCTGGAGCCTGGATGGGGGGTAACCCAAGTTAAAATGCGGGCTTAACTATACCAGAAGCGCCCGTTGGTCATAGTCCGACGTGCCATCTGGCCTGGTTTTTTATCCATCAGTAGTGGGTATCACGCCGGGAAACGACGTGATACCCATCAAGATGGCGGTGGCCACCTTCATATGAGCCACACGGCTCAGGGGACGATAAAGGCTTGCTCCAGCCCCCCCTGACGGATCTGTGCCAGCAGGGTGGCCTGCTGATTGGCGGCGACCGGGCCCAGCAGGACGCGGAAGAGGGCATTGTGTGTCACCACTTGATACGGCACGCCGTAGCGCTGGGTCATCACCTTGCCCATGGCCTCGGCTCTCTCTTTGGATCCACTGGCCAGCACCTGGATCATCTTGCCGTCGCCATTGCTGGCGGGGGCGGCTGCCTTGGCCGGTGCCGGTTTGGCTGCCGGGGCTTTGACGGGCGCGGCAGCAGCAGGGGTTGCCATCGCCAGCGCGGTCGGTTCACCCAGGAAGCCATCTTGCGATATCGTCTTGGGCGCTGCTGCGGCCGTCGGGGTCATTGCGATGGGCTTCATCGGCTCAATGATCATCATCTGATCCGGTGTGTCGTTGATAAGCTCCAACCGGACTCTCGCTTCACCGCTATCGATCATATCCAGCTGTTTGGCGGCAGCGTAGGAGAGATCGATGAGACGATCACTGCCAAAGGGACCCCTATCGTTGACTCGCACTATGGTTTCCAGCCCGTTGCTCAGGTTGGTGACCCGCACATAGCTGGGCAGCGGCAGATTGCGGTGGGCGGCGCTGAACAGTTTGCTGTCCAGCACGTCGCCGTTGGCGGTCTTCTGACCGTCCAGATCCGGGGCCAGCCAGCTGGCGGTACCCTCTTCGGTATAGTGCTTGATGTCGCGCCACACCTCGTTCTTCTGCTTGCCAATCCAGTAGTCACGGTTGCCGCTGGCACTCAGGGGCTCGGGGCGCGGAATGGCCCCCGTGGCTTGTGGTATCTCTATGACCTGGGGTTTTTCCTGGGGCATGGGAGCCTGCGGCAGGGGGAGTTGTTCCGGCTGGCTGCTACAGGCGGCCAACAACAAGGTCAGGCTGAGCGGGAGAAATTTGTGGCTCTGATGCATACGCTTCCTGGATTGCTTGACTGAGTTGATGCACCGCCATCGCATAGAGAGGGCTGCGGTTATAGCGGGTGATCACGTAAAAATTGTGGCGCGCGACCCAGTATTCCGGTCCATCGGCCTGTTCCAATGCCAGCAACTTCACCGGCGTCTGTGGCGCCAGCTGCGTGGCGACTTCAATGCCGGCGGCGGCCAGCTCTGCCCACTGCTGCTTGAGTTCAGGCTCGGGTCTGAGCAGGGTACTGACGGGGGCCAGACCGATCAAGGCGGGCTCGACGGCAGACTCGCCCCAGCGCCGTCAAAGTCGACCGCGTAGTGGCGATAACTGGAGGGCATGAACTGCCCCATTCCCATGGCACCGGCATAGGATCCCTTGAGAGTGGTGAGGGGCCACTGTTCCTCCTCTGCCAGCAGCACCAGCTGGGCAAACTCCTTGGCAAAGAAGTCGCTGCGTTCCGGATAGTGGAAGCCCAGGGTGTAGAGACTGTCGAGCACTGAGTGGCGGCCCATCTGGCGGCCATAGAAGGTTTCGATGCCTATGATGGCGACGATGAGGGCGGCGGGCACACGATAGGTCTGCTCGGCCCGCGCCAGGACATCGGCATGGCGTTGCCAGAAGCTGACCCCGTCCTGAATGCGGCTTGGCGTCACAAACAGCGGTCGATAGCGATGCCAGGGTTTGGCTTCCCAAGGGCGGCTGATAGTGTCCAGGATCTCCTGGCGCAACCGCGCCTTGGCGGCAGCATCCTGCAATGCTGCCAGCGGCACCTGCTGCTGCTCCGCCAGCAGGCTCAGTCGCTCGGGCGAAACGGTCGCGTTCGCTGCCAGCGAGCACAGTGCGAGTGCCAGCCACCATGATTTCATCAGGCCAGCAGCCTTCTGTGAGTCTGGATGGACATCAGAATGCCGAAGCCGGCCATCAGGGTCACCATTGAGGTGCCGCCATAGCTCACCAGCGGCAGTGGCACCCCCACCACAGGTAGTATGCCGCTCACCATGCCCATGTTGACGAACACATAGACGAAGAAGGTGAGGGTCAGGGCGCCACCGAGCAGACGCTCGAAGCTGTTCTGGGCCTGCATGGAGATAAACAGGCAGCGGCTGATGATGTAGAGATAGATGACCAGCAGCAGAGCCACGCCCACCAGTCCGAACTCTTCGCTGAAGACCGCAAAGATAAAGTCGGTGTGGCGTTCGGGCAGAAACTCCAGCTGGGACTGGGTGCCTTGCAGCCAGCCTTTGCCAAACACGCCACCCGAACCGATCGCTATCTTGGACTGTATGATGTGATAGCCCCGACCCAGGGGGTCTTTCTCGGGGTCTAGCAGCATCAGTACCCGCTGGCGCTGGTAGTCGTGCATCAGGAAGAACCAGAGTACCGGCATGAAGGCGCAGATCAGCATCACCGCCAGAGCAATCAGCCACCAGCTGATCCCCGCCAAGAAGATGACGAAGAAGCCGGAAGCGGCCACCAGTATGGAGGTGCCGAGATCGGGCTGAGCCGCGATCAGCAGGGTCGGCAGCAACACCATCAGCAGCGCAATGATCACATGGCTGAATTTGGGAGGCAGGGAGTGGCGACTGAGCCAGGCTGCCACCATGACGGGCATGGAGAGCTTCATCACCTCAGAGGGCTGGAACTTCATGAAGCCAAGATCAAGCCAGCGCTGTGCCCCCTTGCCGATGTGGCCAAATACGTCCACCGCGATCAGCAGCAAGACCACGACCACAAACAGGGGGATCGACCAGCGCGCATAGAGTGAGGGAGGCAACTGGGCCAGGCCTATCATCAGGCCGAAGGCCAAGCCGCCGCGTACCAGCTGGCGCACTATGGAATCCACATCCTGACCGGAGGCGGAGTAGAGCACCACCATGGAGAGGGACATCAGGGCCAGCAGGCCGAGAAAAAGGGGCAGGTCGATGTGCAGTTTGTACCAGAGACTCTGCTGCCGTGAGGAATTACTCATGGGGAACGACCTCGCTCTGTGGGGACGACGGCTTGGGAGCCGGTGGCAGCTGGGGCTCAGGCGGTACCAAATAGGCATCCAGCATCTGGCGCGCAACGGGCGCTGCCATGCTACTGCCACCACCGGCGTTTTCCAGCACCAGGGCCACCACGGCCTTGGGCGCATCAAAGGGGGCAAAGGCGACGAACAGCGCGTTGTCGCGGTGCTCCACCTTCATGGCTTTGGCGTTGTAGACCTGGTTCTCTTTCATGCCTACCACCTGAGCGGTACCTGACTTGCCCGCGGCTTTATAGGGGGTGTTGGCAAAGGCGCGGCGCCCGGTTCCTTCATGGCCGTTGATGACGCGCCACATGCCATCCCTGGCCACTTGCCAGTAGCTGTCACTCCTGGCCTGAAGGGCGATATTGGGGTTGACGGGGGCATTGACCACGCCCTCTTGCGAGGCCGTGCTCTTGAGCAGGTGTGGCGTCACATCGTGACCGTTCTGGGTCAGTATGCTGGTGGCCTTGGCCAGCTGGATCGGCGTGGCGCTCCAGTAGCCCTGACCTATGCCGATGGAGATGGTGTCCCCCTGATACCAGGGCTGGCGCCAGCGTGCCATCTTCCAGTCGCGGGACGGCATGACACCTCGGGTCTCTTCATACAGATCCACGCCACTGTACTGGCCGAAGCCGAACTTGGTCATATAGCTGTGGATTTTGTCGATACCGACCCGATAGGCGAGATCGTAGAAATAGGTATCCGCAGATACCTCGATGGCGCGGTAGACATCGAGCCAGCCGTGACCCCATTTGCGCCAGTCACGAAACTTCTTGGTGGTGCCCGGAATGGAGAAGCTGGGGCCGCCGAAGTAGCGATAGTTGGCGGTGATGGCCCCTTCGTTCAGCCCCATTACCGCCATCATGGGTTTGACGGTGGAGGCGGGTGCATAGATTCCCTGGGTGGTACGGTTCACCAGCGGGCGTGCCGGATCGTTGAGCAGCGCCGAATAATTGGTGTTGGAGATGCCGGTCACGAACAGGTTGGGGTCATAGCTGGGGCTCGACTCCATGGCCAGGATGGCGCCCGTATTGGGATCCATCATGACGATGGCGCCCCGGCGACCGGCCAGCAGTTCCTGAGCCTTCAGTTGCAGGCGGATGTCGATGTTGAGGTAGATGTCCTTGCCAGGCTCGGGCGGCTGGAATTTGAGGGTACGCACCACCCGGCCGCGGTTGTTCACCTCGACCTCCTGATAACCGGCTACCCCGTGCAGCTGATCCTCGTAGAATTTCTCCACCCCCTGCTTGCCGATGTCTTTGGTGGCGGCATAGTTGGCTAATTTTTCCTCTTTCTTGAGGCGAGCCTCATCCTGGGTGTTGATCTTGGCCACATAGCCCAGCGCATGGGTGAGGGTGTCACCAAACGGATAGTAACGCTTGAGGTAAGCCTCGATGCTGGCGCCCGGGAAGTTGTGCTGGTTGACCGAGAAGAGGGCGACCTGATACTCGGTCAGCTTCTCGAACAGGGGGACCGGCTTGAAGCGGCGCTGACGCTTGACCTCGGCCAGGAACTTCTCCTTGGTCCCCTCTGGCAGAGCCAGCAGGGTGATCAGCTCGTCGGCGGTCTTGTCCAGATCCCGGGTCTCTTCCGGCACGATTTCCAGGCTGTAAACCGGGCGGTTTTCCGCCAGCAGCACGCCATTGGCGTCATAGATGAGGCCACGCGGCGGCGCCACAGGCACAACCCGGATCCGGTTGTCGTTGGATCGGGTCTGATAGGTTTCGAAGGACTCGACCTGCAGATAATAGAGATTGCCCAGCAACACCAGCATCAGCACCACCATGCCGATGTAGGCGACCAGGGTGCGTCGGAAGAAGAGGCGGCCTTCGGCGCTGTGGTCGCGCATTTCGATGCGATTCTTCAGCATGCCGCTACCTTATGGCTGACGAAGGGAGAAGACAAAAACCCCATGGGTTATTCCCTGTGATACGGATGATTGGTGGTAATACTGCAGGCGCGATAGAGGCTCTCGGCCACCAGCACCCGTACCAGCGGATGGGGCAGGGTCAGCGGCGACAGCGACCAGCTCTGTTCGGCGGCGGCCTTGCACTCCGGCGACAAGCCCTCCGGGCCTCCCACCAGCAGGGCCACATCGCGGCCATCCAGTTTCCAGGCTTCCAGTTGCACGGCGAGTTGTTCCGTGGTCCAGGGTTTGCCAGGGATATCCAGAGTCACAAGACGCGAGCGGCCGGCAGCGGCCAGCATGGCTTCCCCTTCTTTTTGCAGGATGCGGGGAATGTCGGCATTTTTACCGCGTTTTCCGGCGCCAATTTCGACGAGTTCGAATGGCATGTCTTTGGGAAAACGGCGACGGTACTCTTCGAAGCCACGCTCTACCCAGGCAGGCATCTTGGTGCCCACTGCAATCAACTGGATCTTCATCGTTTGTTACACTTGTGCCCTATTGCGCATTCACTTGAGCGGCACCGCTCCAGAGTTTTTCCAGTTGGTAGAAATCGCGATACTCATCCTGCATCACGTGCACTATCACGGACCCCAGGTCCACCAGTACCCATTCACCCGTGAGCTGGCCTTCCACGCTCAGCAGGTCGAGCCCCGCATGACGAGCTTCGCTGGCCAGATTGTGAGCGATGGCGCTGACGTGGCGGCTGGAGTTGCCGGAACAGACGATCATGGTGTCCGTGATGCTGGATTGACCGCGCACATCGAGGGTGATGATGTCGCGGCCTTTCATGTCATCGATCTTGTCGACGATAAAGGCTTGCAGTTCTTGGCCTTGCAATGATTCTCTCCTGTATTCCGGGGCCCTGCTACTTACGTCAGGGCGGCGGATTATATCATGGTCACTCCCGTTTCCCAGTCTGGAGAAGGGGAGTGGAGCGGGGGCCATGCCGGGTCGGCAAACCAGGCCCCTGTTGATCAATATAGTGCGCAACCGGCCCGGACAATAGTCGGCACCAGTTGCATTCAGTCCGCCTGGTAGAGGCCCTGTTGCCGGATGTAATCGGCCACAGAGGCTGGCAGCAGATAACGGGGATCCTGTCCCGCCGCCAGCAGCTCTCTGAGCCGGGTTGCCGACAGCGCTATGGGCAGATTGTCTGCCAGCCAGATATGGCCGGCAAGGCGCCGGTGCAGCGCGGTGGCATCCGTGGTGTGATGGCGTGCCAGCAGCTCGGCCACCTTGGTCGGGTAGTCAGGTTGCCAGCCGGGGCGCACGCTCACCACGAGGTGGGCGTAATCGAGCAGTGCCTGCCAGCGATGCCAGCTTGGCAGCGTGAGCAATGAATCCATCCCCATCAGAAAGCAGAGCGGGGTATCGGGCAGTTCTTCCCGCAGCGCCATCAGGGTATCTATGGTGTAAGACGGCTTGTCCCGCTTGAGCTCCCGCTCATCCACTACAAACCCCGGATTTTCCGCCGCCGCCAGTCTGACCATGGCGAGGCGCTGCTCGCTCGAACAGAAGGGATTGGCCTTGTGGGGCGGTATATGGTTCGGTATCAGGCGGATTTCGGCCAGCCCCAGTGCGTCGCGCGCGTCGATGGCCGGCCGCAAATGGCCGATATGGATGGGGTCGAAGGTGCCGCCCAGCAGGCCGATGGGTGCTTTCAGCATGACCTTGCCCCCGCGTCGTCAAATGGTTTGGTGGCAACAGGGCCACTTCGTTTCTTCAGGTCTGGCGGCGAGCTCATCATGATGCTGGCTCGAGCAAAGGCAGGGGAGTGCCATCGCGAAAACCGAGGGCGAGGGTCTGCAACATCAGCCAGGCCCGTTCGGTGTCGAAGCGACGCAAGGCGTCGTCAAGCTGGGCCATCAGTTGCCACAACTGCTGCAACTTGGTGAAGGGCAACCGGGTCAGCGCCTGCTGGATCAATTGCTGGCGGCTCTGCCAGATGCGCAGGCGTGAGAAGTGCTCCACCAGCGGCTGGCCGGCTCTGGCAGCCAGGGCCAGCTCGGTGAGCTGTTCCAGCTCCCGGCACAGGGCCCAGGAGAGCATACCGGGCTCTGTGCCCTCGGCGCGCAGGGCCAGCAAAATGCGCTGTGCCCGGTTTACCTTGCCTTCCAGCAGGGTATCGATGAGCTGGAATGGCGTGAAGTGGGCGTGACGTATGATGGTCTCTTGCAGATAGGCGACGCTGATGGGCTGGGGCGGCGCCAGCAGGGTCAGTTTTTCTATCTCCTGGCTCGCGGCCAGCAGGTTGCCCTCGTAAGAGTGACACATGAAGTTGATGGCATCGGGCAGCGCCTTGAGGCCGAAACGCTGGAAACGGGCCCCCATCCAGCGTGGAAAGAAGCGGGGCTCGGGGTGATTGACCGGCACATAGGTACCGCCCTGGCTGAGCTTGTCGAACCAGGCTGCCTTCATCTGGGTCTGGTTGAGGCGACCACCGCTGAGCACCAGCAGCAGATCCGGATGCAGTTGCTTGCCAATCTCGCTGATGCGGGCGGCGAGATCCTTGTCGACCTTGGCCGGCAGCTCCAGCTCTATGATCTGGCGGGCCGAGAAGAGGCTCATGGCCTGGCAGGCATCGTAGACCTGATTCCAGTCCAGCCCCGCCTCGACCACGAAGGTATGACGCTCGTCGAAACCCTGCTTGCGGGCGACCTGACGGATGGCGTCGATAGCCTCTAGCTTCAGCAGAGGCTCGTCACCAAAGATGAGGTAACAGGGCTTGAGCCCTGTTTTGAGATGATCCGCAAACTGCTCGGGATAGATCCGCATCAGAACTTGGCCTGGTTGAGTCGGTGGGTCGCAGGGGCGATGGCCTGCTCTTGAAAATTGAGCTGAGGCTCGTCGCCAAAAACGAGATAGCAGGGCTTGAGCCCTGCTTTGAGATGGTCCGCGAACTGCTCGGGGTCGACTCTCATCAAGATGCTCGCATCAGAACTTGACCTGGCTCAGCTGGCGGATGACCAGACTGGCGGCTTGCTCCTGCATCTCCTTGCCCAGCTGCTCCTGCTCACGGGAGGAGGCCAGTGCCGCGTCCGGTTTGTTCAGGAAGCTACGGTTGAAGGTGATGGGAAACACCTGAGTCGGTTTGCCCGGCATGGAGACGGTGAACTGGGTGCTGTAGCCCAGCAAATACTCGCGAGCCTGGCCGATGGAATCGACCGAAGCAATCTGGCTGGTGTTGCGCACGCCAGCCAGAGTGAGCACTGGGATGCCCTCCTTGTCTGCGAGTTGTACGCCAGCGGCCTTGAGACGAGTGGTCACCAGACGGTAGAAGTCGCTCTTGTTGTCACCGACCACCTTCATGGTCATCAACTCGGGCGGGATGGCGGTGCCCCGCATCTGAAAACCGCAGGCCTGCAACAGCAAGCCCATCAGTGCGATGGCCATCCAACGAGTGAGGGTGGTGCCCATATGAAATCCTCTTTGCGTGAAGTGAAGAGCGGCGGGCGTCTGCCCGCCGTCATCATAATTGGCAACGGTCAGCTGACCCCTTCCCGACCTGCTTGTTTGCAAGGGGGAAGGAGCAAGGAGCTCCCTCCCATAACAAAAGGAGTGCAGGGGAGAGGCCTTGCCACCATTAGTTAGCGACAATGTTGAGCAGCTTGCCCGGTACATAGATAACTTTGCGCACTGTCAGACCGTCGGTGAACTTCTGCACAGAGGCATCGGCCATTGCCAGCTTCTCGACATCAGCCTGGCTGATCTCGGCCGGTACGGTCAGCTTGCCGCGCATCTTGCCGTTGATCTGCACCACTACCAGCTTCTCGGTCTCGACCATGGCCGCTTCATCGGCCACCGGCCAGGTGGCGTGATCCACGTCGTCGCCCTTGCCCAGCATCTTCCACAGCTCGAAGCCGATGTGCGGGGTGATGGGGGAGAGCATGACCACCACGGTCTCCAGCGCTTCCTGCATCAGGGCGCGGTCCTGCTCGTCTGAGCCCAGCTTGGCCAGATTGTTCATCAGCTCCATGATGGCGGCGATGGCGGTGTTGAAAGTCTGACGGCGACCCACGTCATCGCTCACTTTGGCGATGGTCTTGTGCAGCTCGCGGCGAACGGCTTTCTGTTCGCTGGTGAGGGCTGCCACATCCAGTGCCGGAACGGCACCCGCAGAGACGTGCTCGAAGGTCAGACGCCACAGGCGACGCAGGAAGCGCTGGGCGCCCTCCACGCCGGAGTCGGACCACTCCAGGGTCATCTCGGCCGGGGAGGCGAACATCATGAACAGACGGACGGTATCTGCGCCGTAACGCTCGACCATCAGCTGCGGGTCTATGCCGTTGTTCTTGGACTTGGACATCTTGGTCATGCCGGAGTGGATCACTTCACGACCATCGTTGTCGATGGCCTTGGTGATGCGACCCTTCTCGTCACGCTCTACCTTGACGTCGGTCGGGCTGACCCAGACGTTGCCGCCCTTCTCGTCTTTGTAGTAGAAGGCGTCGGCCAGCACCATGCCCTGGCAGAGCAGGCGCTTGAACGGCTCGTCGCTGTTGACCAGACCCGCGTCACGCAGCAGCTTGTGGAAGAAGCGGGCGTAGAGCAGGTGCATACAGGCGTGCTCGATGCCGCCTATGTACTGATCCACCGGCAGCCAGTGGTTGGCAGCAGCTGGGTCCAGCATGCCCTTGTCGTAGTCCGGAGAGCAGTAGCGGGCGTAGTACCAGGAGGACTCCATAAAGGTGTCAAAAGTGTCAGTTTCCCGGAACGCTTCCTGGCCGTTGTAAGTGGTCTTGGCCCACTCGGCGTCGGCCTTGATCGGGCTCTGGATGCCATCCATCACCACATCTTCCGGCAGCAGTACCGGCAGTTGATCTTCCGGAGTCGGCACTACTGTGCCGTCAGCCAGGGTCAGCATGGGGATGGGGGCACCCCAGTAACGCTGACGGGAGACGCCCCAGTCACGCAGACGGAAGTTGACGGTGCGCTTGCCGTGGCCGAGGGCTTCCAGCTTGTTGGCGATGGCGTCAAAAGCGCCCTGGAAGTCGAGGCCGTCAAACTCGCCGGAAGCGAACAGCACGCCTTTCTCGGTGTATGCGGCGTCGCTCACATCCACCTCGCCATCGGCAGGCTTGATCACCGCCTTGATGTCGAGGCCATATTTGGTGGCGAACTCATGGTCACGCTGGTCGTGACCCGGAACCGCCATCACGGCGCCGGTACCGTAGTTCATCAGTACGAAGTTGGCGACCCAGACCGGTACCTTGCGGCCATCCAGCGGGTGAATGGCATAGAGGCCGGTGGCCATGCCCTTCTTCTCCATGGTGGCCAGTTCCGCTTCTGCGACCTTGGTGTTCTTGCACTCTTCGATGAAGGCAGCCAGTCCCGGATTGGTGGCAGCAGCCTGCAGCGCCAGCGGGTGACCGGCAGCGATACCGACATAGGTGACGCCCATGAAGGTATCCGGACGGGTGGTGTAGACCTCCAGCTGCTCAGCCTGACCCTCGATGGCGAAGCTGATGTTGACCCCTTCGGAGCGGCCAATCCAGTTGCGCTGCATGGTCTTGACCATCTCCGGCCAGCCTTCCAGATTGTCGATGTCGTTCAACAGCTCTTCGGCGTAGTCGGTGATCTTGATGAACCACTGGGGGATCTCTTTTTGCTCCACCGGGGTGTCACAGCGCCAGCAGCAGTTGTCGACCACCTGCTCGTTGGCCAGCACCGTCATGTCGTTCGGACACCAGTTGACGGAGGAGGTCTTCTTGTAGACCAGACCCTTTTCGTAGAGCTTGGTAAAGAACCACTGCTCCCAGCGGTAGTAATCCGGCTTGCAGGTCGCCAGCTCGCGATCCCAGTCATAACCCAGCCCCAGCATCTTCAGCTGGTTCTTCATGTATTCGATGTTTTCGTAGGTCCAGGGTGCCGGTGCGGTATTATTCTTGACCGCGGCGTTCTCCGCCGGCAGACCGAATGCATCCCAACCTATGGGTTGCAGCACGTTCTTGCCATTGAGGCGTTGATAACGGGAGATCACATCACCTATGGTGTAGTTACGAACGTGCCCCATGTGTAGACGACCAGACGGATAGGGGAACATGGACAGGCAGTAGAATTTCTCCTTGTCTACTTTCTCCACGGCCTTGAAGGTTTTCTTGGCATCCCAGTGCTTTTGCACTGCTGGTTCGATCGATTGGGGAACGTATTGCTCTTGCATTGGTGACATCCGGATCTGTGAAATGAATAGATAAATCAGCTGGGAAATCGCAATAGAATACCCATATCCAGCGGCGGCAACAACCGCCAGCATCCGTCAGGCCTTATGCCGGGCATGATCAGGGTTCAGTAGAGGAGTAACGACCATGGACAAACGTCAAAAAGGGTACGAAGCCTTCATTGCAGAGTTGCAAAAGCAATGGCAGGAGACCGAACAGTTCCAGGGGGAGCGCCTCAACCGGATGATCGCCAAGGTGCAGGCCTATCTCGAGGCCGCCAGCGACCTGACCCAGGATGAGCTGGCGCTGATCGCCGAATACGTGAAGCGGGATCTGGGCAACTATGAGCTGAGCCGCAACGATGATAAAGCACGCAGCGATGAGGCCGTGGAGGAGTCTGCCTTCATGCTGGCCCTCAAAGACACCGCCTGGTCCTGGTTGGCGGATGTGACCGACCGCGCCCAGGTGGAGTGGCGCGAGCTGGCCGACGAGCTGGAACACAAAGGGGTGTACGAAGCGGGAGACTGGGTGGGACTCGGCGTCATGGTGTGCGAGCAGTGCGGCTGGCGCCATACAGTGCTGCACCCTCAACCACTCGATACCTGCCCCGAATGTGGTGGCCACGAATATCACCGCGAGCCGCTCTCGCCCTGAATACCATCAACTAGCGAAATGAAATGGCAAGAGGCGCCCCATGGGGCGCCTCTTTTGTTGATGTACAGGTGTCGGAACGTACCGGATCAGAGTTCACGGGCCCAGGGATGGGCACGTGGACGCAACGCCAGCGCGAGCCCCAGCAGCAGGGCCGTCATGCCGTACAGCGGCCAGTCGCCAAAGCGCAGGTAGGGGGTGGAACCGTGGGCGGGACGTACCTCGGCGCGCAGCACCCCGGCTTCGAACTGCGGGATCTGACCAATGATGCTGCCGTCAATCTCGGTGACGACAGTGATGCCAGTGTTGGTGCCCCGCAGCAGCGGGCGTGCCAGCTCGAGGGCGCGCATGCGGGCGATCTGCAGGTGCTGCCAGGGGCCGATACTGGTGCCGAACCAGGCATCATTGGAAACGGTCAGCAGGAAGTCGGTATCAGGCTGTACATTGCGGCGCACCTCTTCGGGGAAGATGATCTCGTAGCAGATGGCGGCGGCAAACTTGAGCCCCTTGGCAATCAGGTTCGGTTGCTGTTCGTCCCCCCGGCTGAAGGAGGACATGGGCAGGTTGAAGAAGGGGGCTATGGGGCGCAGCAGATCCTCAAACGGCACGAACTCGCCGATAGGCAGCAGGTGGTGCTTGTAATAGCGGTTCTTGTGCTCATAGTGATACGCCTCCTTGCCGTCAGCGTCCTGCACTCCCATGCCAAGCACCGTATTGAAGAAGCGCTGCTGCTCGAAATCGTAGTGGACTATGCCTGCCAGCAGACCCGTATCGTTCACCTTCATCGCCTTGTCCAGGCTCTCCAGGTAGTTGCCCATCTCTTTCTCGATGGCCGGGATCGCCGATTCCGGCCAGATGATGATGTCGGCATCCTGATTTTCGCGGCTGAGATCCTGATAGGTGCGCACAGTCGGTACCAGGGCCTCCGGATCCCACTTGAGGGACTGGGCGATATTGCCCTGTACCAGAGCTACCTTGACCGGCTCGCCCCGGGTCACCCAGTTGAGCTGCATCAGTCCATGGGCGGCACTGATCAGTGCAAGGGGCACCAGCAGCCAGACGGGTTTGCGGTTCTGCCACACCAGCCAGAGGGCGGACGTCGACAGCAGCAGTGCCAGCGTGATGCCCTGCACCCCCAATATGGGGGCAAAGCCCTTGAGCGGCCCGTCGATCTGGCTGTAACCAAACCAGAGCCAGGGGAAGCCTGTCATCACCCAGCCCCGCAGCCAGTCAGCCACTAGCCAGAGCGCCGGGAAGGCGAGCAGCCAGCGGCTCCAGTGACGGCCACTGAAGAAGCGGGCAAAGGCCCAGCAGGCCAGGGCCGGATAGAGTGCCAGATAAGCCGAGAGTCCTGCCAGCAATACGAAGGCGACCGGCAGCATGATGCCGCCAAACATGGTCATGCTGACATGGATCCACCATAGCCCCGGCAGGAACAGACCCATGGCATAACCAAAACCGCGCCAGGCCGCCTGTTTGGGATTGGCCTTGTCCAGCAGCGCGTAGAGACCTAGCAGGGAAGGGATGACCAGAGGCCAGTAGTCGAACGGCGAGAAGGCCAGGACGGCGAGCGCGCCGGATGCCATGGCAAACAGACTGGTCAGGAGTTTTGATTTCACGGGCGATGATTTCACGGACTATGCAGGCTCGGATTGGACGATAACAGGTTGATTGGCCGGTATCTTAACCTGTAAATGCGGTTAACGGCGAGCCTCCCGGCAGCCTGGGCCTGTTCAAGCAAAAAGTCGGGCTGGAAATGGGCGACAGGCACTGCTAACTCGGGGGAAGGGAGGGCGGTAGTGTCAAGGGCCGGCATCTTGCCCTGCCACCAAACGGCAAGCGCCCCGACGAGCGGGGCGCTGATGCTTCACGGCAAGATAGCTGCGTGAGGCTTACAGGGCGTCAGAGCGACTTATTGCGCTTCAGACTGGGCCGCGACATGGTTGTCGGGGATCTTCACCTGCAGCTGTTGCAGGCGGCGCCGGTCGGCGTGCATCACCTTGAACAGGTAACCTTGCAACTCGATCTCCTCACCCTTTTTCGGCAGGTGGCTGAAGGCGTGCATCACAAGACCGCCCACAGTATCCACCTCTTCATCGCTGAACTGGGTGCCGAAGAAGTCGTTGAAATCCTCGATCTCGGTGAGGGCACTGACTGCGAAGACCCGCTTGCTGATGCGGCGGATCTCGTCCGGCTCATCTTCGATATCGTCGAACTCGTCATCGATCTCGCCGACGATGAGCTCCAGTATGTCCTCAATGGTCACGAGACCAGAGACACCGCCAAACTCGTCCACGACGATGGCCATGTGATAGCGCTCTTCGCGAAACTCCTTGAGCAGGCGATCGACCCGCTTGCTCTCGGGCACTATCACGGTCGGGCGCAGGATTTTTTCCAGCTGCAGCGGCTCGCTGGCATGGTGGCCGCCAAAACCGAACGGCAGCAGATCCTTGGCGAGCAGTATGCCCTCCACATGATCCTTGTCTTCGTTGATCACCGGAAAGCGGGAGTGACCTGACTCTATGATCACGGGCAAGATATCGTCCACCGGCTGGGACTTCTCTATGGTGACCATCTGGGAGCGAGGGATCATGATGTCGCGAACGCGCAACTCGGCTATTTCGAGTACGCCTTCAATCATGTCCTTGGTGTCCTGATCGATGAGATCGCGCTCCTCGGCATCCGCTATCACATCCACCAAATCGTTGCGGTCTCTTGGCTCGCCCTGGAAGAGTTGGCTGAGTTTGTCGAGCCAGGTTTTCTTCGGCGAGCCGGTACTAGGGTGATCGTCAGTCATTTTTTCTCTTGGTTACTCGCTTGAACACATTTGGAATTGTTTTGGGTATGTAAGGATGGCCATCGGCTGTTTCAAGGCGATGACTATCCCGTCCTTTACTCTTCGTCGTTCAGATAAGGATCGGCAAAGCCGAGTTCCTGCATGATGTCACGTTCCAGCTGTTCCATCTCCTCGGCCTCGTCATCCTCGATATGGTCATAACCTAGCAGATGGAGACTGCCATGCACAACCATGTGGGCCCAGTGTGCTTCCAGCGGCTTGTTCTGCTCGGTAGCCTCCTGTTCTACCACCTGGCGGCAGATGACGAGATCGCCGAGCAGCGGCAGTTCCATGCCGGGTGGCGCCTCGAACGGGAAGGAGAGCACATTGGTGGGCTTGTCCTTGCCGCGATAGGTGAGGTTGAGCTCGCGGCTCTCCGCCTCGTCGACGATACGCACCGTCACTTCGGCCTCTTCTTGGAAGCCGAGAATGGTGCCGTCCAGCCAGCCTTGCAGCTGTGCTTCGCCGGGCAGACCGTCGGTGTCCGCGCAGGCCAGTTGCAGATCCAGGGTCACACTCATTGGGCACTCTCCTTATGGGATTTGCTGGCCGCCTGCTCGTCTGCCAGTTTGGCATCGAACGCTTCGTACGCCTGCACGATACGGGCCACCACTGGGTGGCGAACCACGTCCTTGGATTCAAAGAAGTTGAACGACAGGCCATCGACACCTTGCAGCACTTCCAGCGCGTGGCGCAGACCTGATTTGGCGCTACGTGGCAGGTCCACCTGAGTGATATCACCGGTCACTACCGCCTTGGAGTTGAAGCCGATGCGGGTCAGGAACATCTTCATCTGCTCTGTGGTGGTGTTCTGGGCCTCATCCAGGATGATGAAGGCATCATTGAGGGTGCGACCGCGCATATAGGCGAGCGGCGCCACTTCGATGATGTTGCGCTCCATCAGCTTCTCGACCCGCTCGAACCCCAGCATCTCGAACAGGGCGTCGTAGAGCGGGCGCAGGTAAGGGTCGACCTTTTGGGAGAGGTCCCCGGGCAGAAAGCCGAGTTTCTCACCCGCTTCCACCGCAGGACGGGTCAGCAGTATGCGACGGATCTCCTGACGCTCCAGCGCATCCACCGCCGCTGCCACAGCCAGATAGGTCTTGCCGGTACCGGCCGGGCCTATGCCGAAACAGATGTCGTGGCTGACGATATTGGCGATGTACTGGGCCTGATTGGGGCTGCGTGGTTTGATGAGGCCGCGTTTGGTCTTGACCGTTACTTCCTTGCCATAGGGGATGCTTGGTGCCGGTTCGTCATCCTGCTCCAGCACCCGCGACTCCTGAATGGCCAGGTGCACCATGTCGGGCACTATGTCGGTCACCTTGCCGCCCTTGAGGGGCTGGGTTTCCACATAGAGGTGCTTGAGGATGACGGCCGCCGCATCCACCTGGGCCTGTTTGCCCAGCAACTGGAAGTGGTTGTCACGGTAGCTGATCTCGACGCCGAGACGGCGCTCCAGCTGTTTGATGTTGTCATCGAAGGGGCCGCACAGGCTGGCAAGGCGCTGGTTGTCGGCGGGCTCCAGATGCAGATTCAGGGTCGCTATGTGTCGGCTCAAAATATCCTCGTCTTGACGCAGTGCCCATCCGGCAAGGCCAGATGGGCACGAAGAGATTAGTGGGGAGTGAAGGCGGCCACGCCGAGGGCATCGGGCACATTGTCGGGACGACGAGCCAGGATCTCGCGGGGCGCAGTGGCGATGCGCAGGTTCATCTCATCCTCACCGCGGATAAAACGACCGCGTAGTGAGTTGGGGCGTACCTCTGTGATCTCCACATCGGCAAAGCCGCCGATGAGGGTATGTGCCCCTTCGAAGTTGACCACGCGGTTGTTCTCGGTGCGACCACACAGCTGCATAGGGTCGAGCCTGGAGGGCCCTTCCACCAGGATGCGCTGGGTGGAGCCCAGCATGGCACGGCCAATCTGCATCGACTGGTTGTTGATGACATGCTGCAGGCGAGCCAGACGGACCTTCTTCACCTCCATGTCGACGTCGTCTGGCATGTCGGCGGCCGGCGTGCCGGGACGCGGGCTATAGATGAAGCTGAAGCTCATGTCGAAGTTGATCTCTTCGATCAGCTTCATGGTGGCCTCGAAATCCTCGTCCGTCTCGTTCGGGAAGCCGACAATAAAGTCGGAACTGATGGTGATGTCGGGACGGGCGGCGCGCAGGCGGCGGATCTTGGACTTGTACTCCAGCACGGTATGCGGGCGCTTCATCATGGTCAGGATGCGATCCGAACCGCTCTGCACCGGCAGGTGCAGGAAGCTGACCACTTCCGGCGTGTCCTTGTAGACCTCGATGATGTCGTCGGTGAACTCGATGGGATGGCTGGTGGTGTAGCGAATGCGGTCTATGCCGTCGATGGCGGCCACCAGGCGCAGCAGCTCGGCGAAGGAGCAGATGCTGCCATCAAAGGTCGGGCCCCGATAGGCGTTGACGTTCTGGCCCAGCAGGTTCACCTCGCGCACGCCCTGTTCGGCGAGCTGGGCGATTTCGTAGAGCACGTCATCCATCGGCCGGCTCACCTCCTCGCCGCGGGTGTAGGGCACCACGCAGAAGGAGCAGTATTTGGAGCAGCCTTCCATGATGGAGACAAAGGCGGTGGCACCTTCGGCGCGGGGTTCCGGCAGACTGTCGAATTTTTCGATCTCGGGGAAGGCGATGTCCACCTGGGCACCACGGCCCTCCTGGACCTGCTTGATCATGGCGGGCAGGCGATGCAGGGTCTGCGGACCGAAGACGATATCCACATAGGGGGCGCGACTGCGAATGTTCTCCCCTTCCTGAGAGGCCACGCAGCCACCCACGCCGATCACCAGACCGGGTTTGTTTGCTTTGAGCTTTTTCCAGCGGCCCAGCTGGTGGAACACCTTCTCCTGTGCTTTTTCGCGAATGGAGCAGGTATTCAGCAGCAAGACATCTGCCTCTTCGGGCTCTTCGGTCAGCGTGTAGCCATTGCTGGCATCTAACAGGTCGGCCATCTTGGACGAGTCATACTCGTTCATCTGGCAACCCCAGGTTTTAATGTGAAGTTTCTTGCTCATTGCTTCTCTTGACTTGTGTTGAAATCGGCATGGTCAAAGGACCGGGCATTTTACTCCGCAATCTGGATACTGCCTAGCTAATATCCAGCCCGCCATGGGGGGCTTTGCCCCGGAGCCTGTCCGTATGGGTATGGGCTTTCTCCTTGATTTGGCGCAGCAATTCGCAATTTGCCTCACTGTTTCTGCCGGTCCCTTGCGGTATCATGTCCCCATTCGGTCCGGCCCCGCCTACTCTGGTCCGGTGCGTCCCTTTTCAGGAATCAAGTTATGGAACAGTGTGATATCGCCATCGTCGGCGCTGGCATGGTCGGCGCCGCCACCGCCTGTCTGCTGGCGGCACAGGGTCTCTCCATTCGGGTCATTGAGACCCAATTGCCCGAGCAATACGCCCCCGAGCAGCCGCTGGATCTGCGGGTTTCCGCCATCAGTCAGGCCTCGGTGGCGATGCTGGATCAGGCCGGAGCCTGGTCGCACCTGCAGCAGATGCGACTCTGTCCCTACCGCCGGCTGGAGACCTGGGAGCTGGACGGTTTTGCCACCCGTTTCAACGCGGCCGATCTCGGCCTGCCCCAGCTTGGCTACATCATAGAGAACCGGCTGGTGCAGCTGGCTCTGCTCAAGAGGATGGAGGATTTTCCCAACATCCAGACCCACACACCGACAGCGGTGATGAGCCTGCGTCAGAGCGCGGATGAGGCGGTACTGACACTGGACGACGGCACAGAGCTTTGCGCCCGCTGGGTGCTGGCCTGCGATGGTGCCGAGTCCCAGATGCGCCGGCTGGCTGGCATAGGCGTGTCCCGCTTTGAATATCGCCAGCACTGCATGCTGATCAACATCGACACCGAGTTTGCGCAGGAAGACATCACCTGGCAGCAATTTACCCCGAGTGGCCCGCGCGCCTTCCTGCCGCTGCCCGGCCAGCACGGCTCCCTGGTCTGGTATGACAATCCCGCCCGCATTCGCGCCTTGTCGGCCATGAGCAATGAGAAGCTGGGGGAGGAGGTGCGCCGCCACTTTCCGGCCCGGCTCGGCGGCTTCACCGTCACGGCCAAGGGGAGTTTCCCGCTGGTGCGGCGCCACGCCAATGACTATCACGCCGGTCGGGTAGTGCTGCTCGGCGATGCCGCCCACACCATCAACCCGCTGGCGGGGCAGGGGGTCAACCTTGGCTTCAAGGATGTGGCCTGCTGGACCGGGTTGCTGGCAAAAGCCGGTGCCGACTGGCATCAGCTGGCCCTGGCGGAGCGTTACGAGCGCCGCCGCCGCCCCGACAATCTTTTAATGCAGTCGGGGATGGATCTCTTCTACGGTGTGTTCAGCAACGAGATAGGACCGCTCAAGCTGGCTCGCAATCTGGCCCTCAATCTGGCGGACAAGGCAGGCCCGCTCAAGGAGATGGCGCTACGTTACGCACTGGGGCTGGTATGACCCGCATCGGGTTGAGGGCATGGTACCGCCTTAGTGATGTGCGTTAATTCGCCAGAACCTTTTCGATCCCTTGTCTTTGCTCACTATTTTGAGATTTTCCCCCTGATCCCTATGTTGAGCTGGCGCCGTTTTAGGGCAACATGGTGTCAGCATTGATGGCCACAAGGATGAGGGCATGCGTTATCAGGGACGGATCGCGAGCTGGAACGAGGCGCGAGGCTTCGGCTTTATCACGCCGGAGCAGGAGGGGGGCGAGCAGCAAGGGAGCGAACTGTTCGTGCACATTTCGGCCCTGCAATCCGATGGCTCGCTGCCCAACGTCGGGGAGCGCGTCTCCTACCAGCTAGGCACTGGCAAGGATGACAAGCCCAGAGCCGTGCAGGTGTTCTTTCCCGACAGGCCCCTGTCGCTGGCGGACGGGTTCAATCCACCTTCGGCATCCCCCCGGCTCGGCAGAGAGACCTGCACCCGATCGCCACAACCAGCATCACCCAGACCCGGATCCCGCCCTCGCCCCGCCTATCGCCACAAGAGCAGCTGGCGTGGCAAATTGATCCCCCTGCTGCTGGTGGTGGGATTGTTCTCCCTCTACTCCCGTTTTTCGACCGACTCTGTGGTCCCCTTGCCGGTTTCCTCCTTCATCGGTGATGAAGGCAGTGCCTCCCGTAGCACGCCACAGACCTCTGCTCTCAGCTATCAGTGCGATGGTCGTGAGTATTGCTCCCAGATGACCTCTTGCGAGGAGGCTACCTGGTTCTTGCGACATTGCCCGAACACCAAAATGGACGGAGAGGGGGATGGGGTGCCCTGTGAACGGCAGTGGTGTGGCCACTGAGGCTGGCCTGCCCGATTGCCGCTGCGAATATCCACCGCTCTTTTCATGCTGATGCACCATATCGGATAGGGTAATACTGGGCCATGCCCTGTCTGTTCGTTGGCGCCACCTTATGTTGGCAAGGTGACGGATGGCGGCTTTACTTCTAGTGCTGACTCGTTTGTTGCCGTATATGCCGTTTATTATTTTTCAGGATCATGGTCATGGTGGATTACTTTCAGGGCTCGTTGTTTCATTTTTCCGAACGGGCGCAGTACCTGGCAGCCTTGCTGAACTCGCTGGAAGACCAGATCGCCGTGATTGATCGGGCTGGGGTTATCCACTACACCAACCTCGCCTGGAACCGGTTTGCCGAGCAAAACGGCATGCCAAAAGGGTATGACTGGCTGGGTATCAACTACCTGCGGGTGTTCGACAGCGCCGTCGAGCCGCTGGTGCTGATGGCGGCAGAGGGGATCCGCCGGGTGCTCTGTGGCGAACAGGACCATTTCCATCTGGAGTATCCCTGCCACAGCCCGGATATACAGCGCTGGTTCATGATGCGGGTCTCCCCCGTACTGGGGGTGGATGTCGAGTTTTATACCATCACCCATATCAATATCACTGAGCGCAAGTTGCTGGAGCTGGATGTGACCCACCTCTCCCAGCATGATCCCCTGACAGGTCTTGCCAACCGGCGCCTGTTCAACAGTTTTCTGCATAACGAGTGGCGCCGCAGCATGCGGGAGCGCACGCCCATTTCTTTCATCATGCTCGATCTGGACAACTTCAAGGCGTGCAACGATCACTTCGGCCATCAGGTTGGAGATGAGCTCTTGCGGCAGGTGGGTCACCTGCTCAGCGCCTTTTGCCAGCGGCCTGCGGATCTGCCAAGCCGGTTAGGGGGCGATGAATTTGCGGTGGTACTCGGCAATACCGGCAAGGAGGCAGCCTTGGGGATGGGGGAGGCGATTCGCCTCGGGATCAAGGAGTTGAGTATGAATGAGCTGGGCGATGCCCGGCTCAGCGCCAGTATCGGCATTGCTACCCAGCTTCCGGAGCGGGTGCTGGTCTCGGAAGATGAGCTGCTGGCCGCTGCCGACATGGCTCTCTACACGGCCAAGAAGGAGGGGAAGAACCGCTGCCACAGCGTGGCTTGTCCCTCATTACCCAACCCTTGAGTGAACGCCACATTCGATAATGGGACCGTGGCGAGGCTTTATCCCTTCTGACTCTGCCGGCTGAGGTGTGGGATGTGCCGCCATGACCAGTTGCAGGAATCGATCGCGAATAGGGTCGGCAAACTCGGAATTCCAGACCAGACTGATTTCCCACTCTGACTTTGGCCCGGACAAGGGGTAGAGGGTGACGCCTTGGCCCGCGATAAAGCTGACGCTGCGTGGCAGTATGGCGTTGCCGATCCCGGCGGCCACCAACGCGACCAGTGTCTGTATATCCTCTGCTTCCTGGACTATGGCGGTCAGCCGGTTGGCGCCAAGGAAGCTGGCGATCTGCTGGCTCAGCCCAGGACAACGATGGCCGACCATTTGCAGCAGGGGCTGGTTGGCGAGGGCCCACTCAACGTCGAAGGTGGCCGGATCCGGCCCCGTCATCTGGCTGGGAACGGCCAGCACCAGCCGGTCGGTCAGCAATCTGTACTCTTGCAATTGAGGTGCCTGTGGTCTGCGCATAAAGCCCAGTTGCAACTGACCCGACAGCAGACGCTCATGCTGGGTGGCTGAGGTCATGTCTTGCATGTGTACCATCACATCGGGTACCTGCTGCTTGAAGCGGGCGACCAGCGAAGGAGCCAGCGCAAAGCTGGACAGCCCGAAGCCGATCTTGAGCCGTCCGGCAATGCCGCTCGCCAGCGCCAGGGCATGGCGTTCAAATCCCCTGCCGTGCTCGACCAGTGCGCTGGCCTGGGTGAGCAGCTGGGTGCCGATGGCGGTCAGTTGGGCGCCATGGCGACCCCGGTTGAACAGGGTGCTGCCAAGGGCCAGCTCCAGCCCCTGGATCTGCTTGGTCAGCGCCGGCTGGGTGATAAACAGCCGGCTGGCAGCCTCCCGGTAGTTGGTGGTCTCGGCCAGCATCACGAATGCCTGCAGTTGCCTCAAGTCGAATTTCATTCCGTTTGGTTATCCAATGTGGCGATTAATTGATTATAAATTATCTAACTGCCTTGTTCTAATGGTCTCGTTACGGGCCACTTGCCCGCTCTGACGTGCAACAAGGAGCCATATCATGTCTACCGAACGCTACCTGTTTCTGATCAAGGGAACCCTGGTGATGGCCCAGCCACTGGCTGCGCCGGAGACGGGTGAACTGCTGGCCAGCCTGCTGCAACAAGGCTTTGTCGTCGGGCCTTTGCAAGTGTGGGCGAGCAATGCCGAGCAGGCGTTGGCCTGTTATGAGCAGAGTGCCCAGCAGCGGGCCTTCAGCAATGTGCTGGCTGGGGCTTCGTCATGACCCGGCTCACCCTACGGGCTGCGGCCTTGTTGCTGGACATGGATGGCACCCTGGTTCACTCCACCGACGAGGTAGAAACCGTGTGGCGACTCTGGTGCCGACGTCATCAGCTGGCCCCTGAGCCCGTGCTGGCGATGTGCCACGGTTTGCGCTCGCGGGAGGTGATCCGGGCCCTGGCACCGCAGCTGGACATGGCGCAGGAGGTCGCCCTGCTCGATGAGCTGGAGATCCATCACACCGGGCGCGGTGAGGCCATCATGGGCAGCCGGGCTCTGCTGAGCCGCTTGCCAGCCGAGCGCTGGGCGCTGGTTACCTCCGCCAGCCAGAGGGTTGCCCGCCATCGGCTGGAGAGTGCCGGTTTGCCGCTACCTACCCTGCTGGTGGGAGCGGAGGATGTGGTTCATGGCAAGCCGGACCCCGAACCCTATCTGCTGGGGGCCGAGCGGCTCGGGGTTGCCCCTGCCAACTGTCTGGTGTTCGAGGATGCACCGGCTGGCATACAGAGCGCCCTGCGAGCCGGCTGCGCCGTGGTGCAGGTCGGAGGCAAGCGGTTGCTGGATCCGGCCGTCATAGCCGTGATCCAAGATTGGCGTCAGGTGAGTGTGGAGGTAGACGAGAAAGGTATGTTGCAGGTTGGCCTGCTGACCTGACGGACGTCTGGAAACAAGCAGCCCCCGACCAGCGGGGGCTTGAAGCGGATGTGGGGTCCGGGTTATTTGAAGACGCGAAACCGCACTGCATCATCCATGAAGGTCTTGTCGCCAGCCGGTTGCTCGATGCTGCCAAAAGGCATCTGGGCGCGCAGCAGCCAGCTGGCGGGCAGGTCCCACTCCTTGCGTACCGCTTCGTCGATCAGCGGATTGTAGTGTTGCAGGGAGGCGCCAACTTTCTCCTGGGCCAGGGTGGTCCAGACCGCAAACTGGGCGATGCCGGTGGCATGTTCCGACCAGATGGGGAAGTTGTCGGCATACAGCGCAAACTTCTGCTGCAGATCCTTGATGACATCCGTATCCTCGAAAAACAGCACTGTGCCGAACCCTGCGCGGAAGCTGCCATCTACCTTGGTTTCACTCTGGGCATAGGCGTCCGGTGGCACGATTTTCTTCAGCTCGGCCTTGACGATATCCCACAGCTTGTGGTGCTGGGCGCCAAACAGTATGACGGCGCGGGAGCTCTGGGAGTTGAAAGAGGAGGGACTGTGCTTGATGGCATCCTGGATCAGGGCCGTCAGCTGCTCCGGCGTGTGAGACACCTGGTCGCCCAGGGCATAGATGGTACGACGTACTTTGATCTGTTCGATAAACGGACTGCTCATAACATCTCCTTTGTTTGACAGATAATCGCATTCGGTGGTCGTTGCAAGGCCATCCGGCTCCGATTGTGCAAGCTATAGACTATAACACTCGCTTACCTCTTAACCGTCAACGCCCAGTGGTCACTGTTTTTACTCTCCGTGGATATTGGTTGGCAGGGAAGAATGAGCCGCCTCACATTCTGGCGTTTTTAATCCATTGGCGGTTATCCAGCCGATTTCTATCGACGATTGCTCCTGCCTTTTCATCACAAGTTCGGTTCACATCGACTGTTTCAGTGGCAGTGTGATGATCAAGTAGGTGCCCAACCGGGTAGACGAGCTGCTGACTGCCGAGCCTTGCACCTGCGCCGTCTATCGGAGCGGGGGGACGAGTTGGCTGCCCTGCTGCCGTGGGAGCGCCACGAGCGGGAGTCGCGACTGCATCATCTGCTGGCATGGGTACGCAACCAGCAGTGGCGGGAATTCCAGGCACAGGTCACCCTGAGCGCGGGTGGTGCCCACTACCCGGAGGATGGCCTCTTTTTGTTCGAAAGGGCCGACGAATGCCGCTACCAGAGCAAGCGACCGGGTCGGGATCGCTGGCATCGCTCTCCATCCCCGGATACTGGCGGTGAGCCTGCATCCCCCGGGGTGACAATATCTGTCTGATCCCTGCATGCCCGCGCCGGGCTGCGACAGCCTGACGTTGGACAAAATACCGTTCACCTTGTGCCGAACTGAGATTTTTTATCTTTATTTTCATGGTGTTAATTTTTGATTTTTCTTCCTGACGTCTTGCCGGGATTCCTTTGGATTAAATGTCAGGCTGTTTGCGCTACTGGCGCGGCAGGTGGCCATTTGTATAGTGCAGGGGAAATTAATCAGGTTTGACAGGAGTACCCCATGGAGATGAAAAAACACGGCATGAGTGCCCTGGCCCTGTTGGGCTCCCTGCTGCTGATGAGCGGCGCTGTGCAGGCCTCGGAAACCCTCAACACCATACTCGGTGGCGGTGCAGGCGGTGTGGCGGGCACCATGATTGGCAAAGAGCTGGGGGGCGATACCGGTGCTCTGGTCGGTGCACTAGGTGGTGCGGCCATCGGCAAGAGCGTCGGCGGCAGCACAGGCCAGCTGATCGGGGCCGGTGTCGGGGGGGCCAGCGGCTCGGCCATCGGTGCCAAGACGGGGGATGGTTACAAGAGCAATAACAACCGCTACGACGACGATGATCATCACTACAAGAAACATAAGAAGCACAAAAAGCACAAGAAACACAGATGGCACGACGATGACTGATGTCAGCCTTGCTGCGTGCTGGCGACAAATAGAGGAAGGGGCCAACAGGCCCCTTTTTGCATGATGTGACTCAGACCAGCCGGTGCTGGCGTCGTCCCTCGGCAAAGGCGTTTATATTGTCGATCAGCTGATCCGCGAGGCGCTGCATCGACTCCTCGCTGGCCCAGGCCACATGGGGCGTCAGGATGAAATTGGGGTATTGCAGAGCCTGCATCAGCGGATGATCCTGGGGCGGCGGCTCGACGCTCGCCACGTCGAAACCGGCGCCGCCGAGGCGACCGTTGGCCAGCGCCTTGAGCAGTGCCGCTTCATCCACCAGGCCGCCACGGCCCACGTTGATGAGCAAGGCGCCCGGTTTCATCAAGGCCAGCTCCCGTTCGCCGATCAGGTGGCGGGTGTAGGGGGTGAGCGGGCAGTGCAGGCTGACCACATCCGAGCTTTGCAGCAGCGTGTCCAGCGGCAGCCGATCTTCGTCGTGGCTGGCGCCTATCTGGCTCTGGGCGTAACGCACTATCATGCCCATCCCCTGCGCCCGTTCTCCGAGCGCCTGACCCAGGGTACCTTTGCCTATGATGCCGAGCTGCTTGCCGTGCAGATCCATGATGTTGTGGTCGAAGAAGCAGAACTGGCCGCTCTGCTGCCAGCGCCCCTCCAGCAGGGACTGGCGCCAGGCAAACAGGTTGCGCGACAGGGCCAGCATCAGTGCCATGGCGTGCTCCGGCACAGAGGGGCCCGAGTAGTTGCGGATGTTGCACACCCCGACGTTGGCTGCCCGGCATGCTTCCAGATCCACGTTGTCGCTGCCGGTGGCCGCCAGGGCGATCAGCTTGAGATCCGGCAGTTGTGCCAGCTCAGGGGCGCCGATACGTACCTTGTTGATGATGGCGATGCTGGCATTCCTGAGCCGCTCCACCACCTGCTCGGGGGCCGTGCTTGGATGGCTCTGCCAGTGATGGGGAAAGTCGGGCCGGTGCAGTGTGATGCCCGCATCCAGGGTATCGCTATCGAGAAAAACTATCTGCTGCATGACGCCTCCTGCCATTGGAGCCGTCATGATGCCAAATATGGGTGCCAGGGAGCCAGCCCGAACGCCGTCAGTGGTGAATCAATGGCGCTGTCTGTGACGCTGGCGGCATTTTGGGGGCAGGTCGAGGTCAGAGCCAGCCGAGGTGGGTGAGCCAACCCTGAATGCGGGTCGGTGTTTCATCCAGCTCCATCAAGGCGTAGGGGCGGTAGTTGAGCTTGTGGCTGCGGCGGCTCTCGCTGCGACGAGCTTCGGCGGCCAGCAGTGGCCAGCGCCCTCCCTCTTCCTGATAGAGATCCAGGGTCGGAATGGTGGCCTGGGCTACCTGCTTGGCCAGGGTCTGGTTACTTTGCACATTCGGGAAGAAGCCATCGAGCAGCACCAGAGCATCGGGGGCGGGCACTTGCTCGCTGGCGATGAGATTGGTGGCCCAGGCGGCGCTGGTGCCCTGAGCCAGTATCAGCTTGAAGCCCCCTTCTTGCAGCTTGGCATCCCCCAGCTTGATGATGCGGGCGGCAAACTGTTTGCGAAAGTCGTCGATGGCCTGCTGTTTCTTCTCGGCGGCGGGGTCCAGCTCCGCTTGTTGAGGAGAGGGAAGCAGCAGCAGGGTATCGAAGCCGAGCCGGCCGAGGGCCCGGGTCAGTTGCCACAACTGACCGCTGCGCTGCCAGTCTGGCAGCAGGATCGCCAGCCCCACATAGCTGTCGCTGTCGTGCTTGGCGAACAGCACTGTCTGCTTGTCGATCTGGGTGCTATCGGGCAGCCCTTGCCAGTCGCTGTTCTGCCAGTAGTCGAGGGGGGCGGGTGGCGTGACTTCGCTGGCCTGCGAAGCACCGCTTGCCAGCAGGGTCAGTAACAGCAGTGATAAGGATAATCTGGCCATAGTGCGCTCCCCGGTTAACTGGGTTAGCGGCGGCGGGCCGGTTTTCTGAAGTGCGGCCAGGGGATCAATAAAAAAGCGAGCCAATGGCTCGCTTTTTTGCATTCAATTCAAGGGGTCGCTCAGGAGAGACGACGCTTGAACTCGCCGGTGCGGCTGTCGATTTCGATCTTGTCACCGATCTCTACGAAGGCGGCAACAGCCAGCTCGTAGGCAGTGCCCTTCAGGCGGGCAGGCTTGGTCACTTTACCTGAGGTGTCGCCACGGGCGGCCGGCTCAGTGTACTCAACTTCGCGAACTATGGTGGTCGGCAGTTCTACGGAGATGGCTTTCTCGTTGTAGAAAGTCACTTCGCAGATGTCTTCCATGCCGTCTACCAGGTAGTTCAGCACGTCACCCAGGTTGTCTTTCTCGACGTCGTACTGGTTGTACTCGGTATCCATGAAGACATACAGGGGATCGGAGAAGTAGGAGTAGGTGCACTCTTTACGCTCCAGCTGAACCACGTCCAGCTTGTCGTCGGCCTTGAATACGGTCTCGGTCGCGCTACCGTTGAGCAGACCCTTCAGTTTCATCTTGACCACGGCGGAGTTACGGCCGGATTTGTTGAACTCAGCCTTCTGGACCACCATCGGCTCGGTGCCGATCATGACTACGTTACCAGCGCGGATTTCCTGTGCGGTTTTCATGTAAAAAATTCCTGTTCGTGAAACGGACGGATAAAAACTGCCAGATTATATACGGCTTTCTAAAAATTTCACCAACCGCGTGACGAGATCCCCGTCCTCGAGCAGCTTCTGTGACCAGCTTCGCGCATCTTGCTGCCAAATGGCACTATATCGGGGCCATTGGGCCCAAAGTTTGCTGGTATCTTCCCCCAGGTTGAGGGCGTGGTTGAAAGCCCGCAACCATTGGGCTACCTCCGGGGGAAAGTCCGCCAGATAGTGATCGAGAAAACCGTCCAGCTTGACCATATGGGCCTGCTCTTCCTGCGGGTAGATGTGCCACAGGAAGGGGCGGGCGGCCCACTGTGCCCGCACGAAGGAGTCCTCGCCGCGCACCAGATTGAGATCGCAGCTCCACAGCAGCCGGTCGTAGCCTGCCTGATCCGTCATGGGCAGCAGCTTGATGGTGAGGCTGCCCGCGTGCAGCAGATCCCCCGCCTTGGCGGTGGCGATGGCGTTTGCAAGGCCGGCGCCGCGCAGCACGTCATTGAGCGAGCGCCCCAGCGGCAATAGCAAAGTGACGGGAGTTGGGCTCTGACACCAGCCCTCTATCAGGCTCACAAGCGCTTCGCTCTCGTAGGTAAAGAGGCTGACTCTCAGCTCATTGTCCCCTTTGGGCGGCAATCCCAGGCTGGCCCAGTAGGCGGCAAGGCCAGTCTCATCCTGTTGCCACTGGTCACGTTCGGCGATGAGCCCCTGCTCGCACAAGAGGCCGCCGGTCCTGGGGGTGAAGCCCGGGAAGAAGAAGTATTTTTTGAGGCTCAGGTCGCCGACCCGCTGGGGCGACGCAAGGCCGTGGCAATCTTCGACCCAGGGTTCCGCCGAGAGGTACTCCAGATTGATCCAGCAGGGGGTTGGCTGCTGCTGCGCCATACGTTGGGTAAAGGCAGCGGGCAGTTCGCAGGCAAACGCCTCTATGACCACCTTTGCCGGGATCACATCCGCCGGCAGCGCGTCGTGCCAGTGCTGGATATAGATGCCCTGTTGCCACTGACCGTCCAGCACGGGATCGAGCCCCGGACAGATGCGGGCAAAGCTGGCCAGATCGTCCACCCAGAGCCTGACGCTACCCTGGTCTTGCTGTTTCAGCTGACGAGCGAGCCGCCAGGTGACGCCTATGTCGCCGAAGTTGTCCACGACGCAGCAGAAAATATCCCAGTCGAATGGCGGTAGTTTGAGTGGCGAAGAGGTTGTCATGTGAGGGCACCGATGGAAAAGAGATACAAAAAAACCGGTGTGCAGGGTAGCACACCGGTTGGCTGGCTTCTAAGGGACTGCCGTCAGCCTGCCTGGCTCATCGCGTTGCGCTGGCAGACAGCAGGGGCAGGTTTACTCCTTGCCGTAGACGTTGTTTTCTTGCTCGCGCACCCGGATGAAGGTGGTGCGCTTGGTGAGCTCCTTGAGCTGGCTGGCACCCACGTAGGTGCAGGTGGAGCGCACACCGCCCAGGATGTCGCGCACCGTGTTCTCGACCGGGCCGCGGTAGGGCAGCAGCACGGTTTTGCCCTCGGAGGCGCGATAGTCGGCGACGCCGCCGGCGTGCTTGTCCATGGCGCTGGAGGAACTCATGCCGTAGAACTTCATGAAGGGGGTGCCATCCACGTCCACCACTTCGCCGCCGCACTCCTCGTGGGCTGCCAGCATGCCGCCCAGCATCACGAAGTCGGCGCCGCCACCGAAGGCTTTGGCCACGTCACCCGGGCAGGTACAGCCGCCGTCACCGACGATCTGGCCGCCCAGACCGTGGGCCGCATCGGCACACTCTATGATGGCGGAGAGCTGGGGGTAGCCAACGCCGGTTTTGACCCGGGTGGTACAGACCGAGCCCGGGCCTATGCCGACCTTGACGATGTCGGCGCCGGAGAGGATCAGCTCCTCGACCATCTCGCCGGTGACCACATTGCCGGCCAGGATGACATGGTTCGGGCAGGCTTCACGGATCTTGCGCAGAAACTCGACGAAGTGCTGGGAGTAGCCGTTGGCCACGTCCACGCAGATGAAACGCAGGGCGGTTGACATGGCCAGGATCTGGCGGGTCTTGGTGAAATCGTCTTCGGAGGTGCCTGTCGATACCATGACATGGCCGAGCAGGGTCGGATCCGTGCTGTTGACGAAGGCTTGCCACTGCTCAAGGCTGTAGTGCTTGTGTACCGCTGTCATCATCTCGAAGCCTGCCAGTGTCCTGGCCATGGCGAAGCTGCCGACGGTATCCATGTTGGCGGCGATGACGGGAACGCCCTGCCATTGGGTCTGGGTGTGCTTGAAGGTGAACTGACGGGTCAGGCTGAGTTGGGAACGGCTCTTGAGGGTAGAGCGCTTGGGGCGGAACAGGACATCCTTGAAACCGAGCTTCAAGTCTTCTTCGATACGCATTACGAATTCCTTATTGAGCCTTGTTGAAAGTCACTTTTGCAGTGGTCAATTTTCGGCAGGCGCAAAAAAACCGGCGGTTTTCAGGGCCTCCGGTTTACAACAGTGTAGGCAAAAATCCCGCCAGAACAAGACTGATAATTCACACATCATTGTGGTAGCCTTTGGCGTCACAACCTGAGCACAGCCTCAGGTGTCATCCAGCACCACTTTTTCTCCCAACGCTTTCGTCAGTTAACGCTTCAAAAGAATCCCTTTGTGGCCTGAGGTCGTGATCCTGACGCGGGCAGATCGAGCGCCGCGCTCATCGGCCTGACGCCGCGTTTCGTCAGTTGACAGCAGGCGTTTCCATCCCCACTCTTGGCCTCTCGGGCCCTTGTCGGCCCTGATCTGACGAGGAGTGAAAATGCTTGTACTGCGAACCATGACCTTGCTGTTGGCTTGCCTCTCCCTGTCGGGAATGGCATGGGCGGCAGCGTCCCCTGCCGTGTATGGCTGGATTGAGAAGGGACTGATCATGCCAGGCGGTGTGGCGGTGAAGATGAAACTCGATACAGGCGCTCTGACCTCTTCAATGGATGCGCGGGATCTGCACCACTTCAAGCGCGATGGCAAATCCTGGGTGCGCTTTACCCTGCAACTGACCGATGCCAACACCGACAAGCCGGTGAGCCAGACGCTGGAGCGGCCGGTGGAGCGCATGGTCAAGGTGCGAGGCGCCGGTGGCATGGAGCAGCGGCCGACCGTGACCATGTCCATCTGTTTGGGGGACAAGGTATACAAGGAGTGGTTCACCCTGCGGGATCGCAGCAAGATGATCTATCCGGTGCTGATTGGCCGTCGTCTGCTGGCGGAACTGGGGGCTGTGGATTCGAGCCAAACCTTTACGGTGAAGCCCGCTTGCCGTTGAAGGTCAGTGTGAATGTCATGAACAAGGAAGTGGAGGCCCCGGCCTCCACTTTTTATTGATGCGCTTTGCCAGTTTTATGCCAAGGCGCGCAGGGGCGGCGCTGGCAGCCGCACGCTGACTTCCAGCCCCCCCTCTGGCCGGTTGTGGATGTCCAGATCTGCGCCGTGCAACTGGGCGATGCGCGAGACGATGGCCATGCCGAGCCCGACCCCGTCACCTTGCTGGGGATTGACCCGAAAGAAGCGCTCACACAGGCGCGACAGAGCCGCAGTGGGAATGCCGGGGCCTGTATCGCGGATATCGACTCTGACCCGATTGCCCTCCTGCTGCACCTCGACCGCGATCTCGCCCTGGGCCGGGGTGTAACGCAGCGCGTTGTCGATGAGGTTGCTGAACATCAGATCCAGCAGTGTGCTTTGACCCATCACAGTCAAGTGCTCGGCTCCCTCCAGTGACAGCTGCTGGCCCTTTTTAAGGGCGATGGGCGCCAGCGTGGCCAGTGTGCCTTGCAGCAAATTCCCCAGGTCAAGTTCGGTCAGCTCCAATCCTTGCTGGCTGTCGATGCGCGCCTGGGTCAGCAACTGGCGGATCAAGCGATCGCTGCGATCGAGCGCCAGCAACATCTTGTGAAGTGACTGCTGGCGGCTGGCGTCATCCTCGGCGGCCAGCGCATTCTCGCTATGGATGCGCAGTACCGCCAGCGGCGTGCGCAGCTCGTGGGCCGCCTCGTTGGTAAATTGCTTCTCCCGCTCTATGGTGTCGGCCAGAGCGTGCATCAGGCGGTTGATCTCGTCGGTGAGCGGAGTCAGCTCCTGGGCGCGGATCTTCAGGTTGAGCGGGCTCAAGTTGGCAGGATGACGTTCGCCTATGGCCTGTGCCAGCAGTCGCAGCGGCGCCAGGCCACGGGAGATGAGCCACCACAGCAGACCGAGCAGGAAGGGCAGCGTGATGAGCAGTGGCAACATGGCAAGGGTAGCCATCTTGCTGGCCAGTTCACTGCGCTCGTCATCCCGCTCCGCCACGACGAGCCAGGTATGCTCGTTCTGGTTGTAGAGAGTGAAAGTGCGCCATTGATGCCGGTCTTTTTCTACCGTGTTGAAGCCGGGGGCCAGCTCGACCAAGGGCTGGTTCGGGGAGCTCGGGGAGCGCAGCAGTATGCCGCCTTGCTCATTGAGTAGCTGAAAGTAGAGATTGCGCTCGAACTCGTGCCCAAGGGGGGTCAGCTCCCTGTCTTCTCCTCGCAGATTGAAGCTGGTGTCCTTTTGCCACTGGTCCGGGTTGTGCTGTTCCCACTCTTCATAGACGGTGCCGTTGGCGGGCAGGGCACTGTGCTGATCCAGATAGCGGCTGAGCAGCTGGTTGGTGATGCGGGAGGATTGAGCGAGACGAGCATCGAACAGCTCCTCCATCTCGTGGCTCGCCTCCAGATAACCGATAAGGGCGCTGATGGCCAGGCTGGTACTCACCAGCGCCAATATGCCGGAGAGCAGAAAGCGGCGGATGGAACGGGGGTGATTCATGCAAAGGGCTTCCTGTGCTGTGGCTGCTCAGAGTCGGGGGATATGTTGCCGCTGCTGCGAGCTGAACCAGGGTGACTCATGCAAGGTGACCTTTGTGCTGTGACTGTTCAAGCTGGGGGACTATGTAACCGACACCACGGATATTGCGGATGAGGTCGCTGTAGAACTTCTTGCGCAGATGGTGGATATGCACCTCCACCGCATTGCTCTCGGCGCCTTCATCCCAGCCATACAGGCTCTGCTGCAACTGATCCTTGCTCAGTACCCGGCCGCTCTGGGTAACGAGCTCCTGCAACAGCTTGTATTCGTGGGGTGTAAGTTTGACCGGCTCGCCCCTATAGGTGACCTGTTGTGACTCCGGGTGGATGAGGATGTCGCCATATTCGAGCACCGCCTGGGCTTGCCCCTTGCTGCGCCGCACCAGGGCACGCAGGCGGGCATTAAGCTCCTGCAGGGCGAAGGGCTTGACCATGTAATCGTCGGATCCCGCATCCAGCCCCAGCACCCTGTCGTCCAGGGCATCGCGGGCCGTGAGGATCAGTACCGGCAGCACCTGGCCTTCCCGGCGCAACTTGCGCAGCAAGCTGATGCCGTCGATGTCCGGCAGGTTGAGATCCAGAATGAGGGCGGCGAATTCCTCACTCTTGAGCACAGACAGGGCGGGCAGCCCCTGCTGCAGCCAGTCCACCGTGTAGCCACTGCTGCGCAGGGCATCCACCATGCCATCGCCCAGCATCACATCATCTTCTACCAGCAGGATCCGCATTGTGTTCTCCCTTGCTACCTGGTTCATGGTTTACGCCAGTGACATAAACGACGCTGCCCACCAGTATGCAAGCGGGCGGGCAGAGTTTACATCACTGATTTATCAGGGGGATTTATAGCTTGGCGAGCCGGTCGCGGATTTCGAGGCGACGGCCCTGATCTGCCAGCTCGCGGCCGGGGCGGCCAGCGCCTTGTCCAGATAGGTTTTCGCTTCGGCTTTGCGACCCTGATCCAGCAGGAAGTCGCCATAGAAGAAGTTGGGATCTATGCCGGCGGGGTTGAGTGCCAGCGCCTGCTTGAGCAGCTCCTCTGCCTTTTCATCATCGCCAAATCCCACCGGCCAGCCCGGCACCTGGTAGTAGAGTGAGCCCAGACTGGTGTAGGCAGAGCCTTCCAGCGCCTTGGGATCCTGCTTGAGGGCGATCTCCAGTTTGGCCTTGGCCTCTTTCACCAGACCCAGGGCATCAAGCCCACCCTTGGCGCCGGCCCAGGTGCTCTTGACGATGGCCGACCAGATCAGCAGGTCGGTCCGAAAGGCCTCTTTGGCGCTGGCCTGATCGGCCTGGCTGCTCAGGGTTTCAAGGCAGCTCTCCTTGGCCTTGCCGGTTTGCTGGTACTGGCAGACGGCCCACTGTTGCTGGATCGGAATAAGCGCATCATCCGCAGCCGCGACACAGCTTGAACCCAGCAGGAGGGCGATGGCACAGGAGGTGGCAGAGTTAAGGGAAAAGCTCATATCAAGGTTCCTTTTTGGTCGGGATCGGGCGGGACAATGCCGGTTGCGGCGCAGCGCTTGCGCTGGTGTCTGCTGTCCTTGGTGGAAGGTGACGGGCGTAGCGTTCAATGATGGGCAGTTGTTTGGCCAGCGCCCGATCGACGATGCCGGGCAGCAAGGCATTGAGCCGTACGAACAGTTTTTCCGGCCAGCCGAGCCAACTGCGGCGGGTCTCGTTGCACAGGGCGATGACGGCGGCTTCGGCAACTTCCTGCGGGCTGTCGGTCTGGGTACCGAGCTCGGCATTCATCTCGTATGCTGCCTCTGAGTTGAGACGAGTACGGGTCGCACGGGGAGCGAAGTGCAGCACCTTGATGCCGGAGCCTTCCAGTTCCCGTCCCAGCGCTTCGCTAAAGCCGCGCAGGGCGAACTTGCTGGCACAGTAGACGCTGTAACCCGGATACCCTATGGCACCAAAGCTGGAGCCGATATTCATGATGATAGCGGGTTTGCGCAAATGGGGCAGCAGGGTGCGGGTAAGCTGAATAGGGGCCTCGATATTGAGCAGCAGCTGACGCTCCACCTGCTCGGCGCTTTGATCTTCCAGCCAGGCGAACTGGTTGCAGCCAGCGTTGTTGATCAGCACATCCAACCCCTCTTCCAATGCAGGGTGTTGCAGCAAACGGGCCCGTTCCTGGTGGGATCCCAGATCGGCGACCACTGTCTGGTGGCGTTCCGGATGGGGCAGCTCCTTGCAGAGGCGATCCAGCACGCTGGCTCGGCGACCGTGCAGCAACAGGTGTGCCCCCTGCGCCGCCAGCTCCTGGGCCAGCGCTTCACCTATCCCGCCGCTTGCGCCCGTGAGCAGCACTCGCTTTCCTTGCAGTTTCATAGGGTTGGGGTTCCTGTTCCTTGATTGAGCCTGCCGTGGGTGAGCGACATGTTTTTCTCCCTTTGCCGTCTCATTGCGGGTTGTCTGTCAGCTGATAGAGCATGTCGGCATAGAGGCGATAAACCACCTTGGCCGAGTGGATGATGGCGGCCTGATCGGCGGGATCTTCAACCCGGTTCATCAGGGACTCGAAGAACTTGAGATGCTCCTGATCCAGGGTGCCGTGGGAACTCAGGTAGCTCATGGCCTGGGGTGGCAGACCGAGGCCCGCCTTCAACTGATCGGCCACGGTCAGGGCGATGGCGACACTGGTGCCTTCCAGCACCTGCACCATGCCGAAGAATCCCATGGGGTTGCCGCGCTGGATCTGGTCATAGAGAAAAGCCACCATCAGCTCGATGGGCAGGCCGGGCAGGCCATGGCGCACTGCCTCGGCATCCCCGCCACAGGCGCGGATATCGTTCAGGATCCACTCCTGATGGCCGTACTCCTCCTCGATATATTCGGCAATGGCGCCCCGTACCCATTCGTACTCCTGACCCAGCTTGCCGCCTGTGGCCATCAGCAGCGGTACCGTATGGCGCACGTGATAGAAGGCTTGAGACAGAAAATCAACATAGGTGCCGCGGGAGATGTCCCCCTTGCGGCACGCCTCTATGATGGGGGCATTGAACAGATGTTCCCGTGCCGATGCGGTAGCGTGTTGCAGCGTGTGATAGAAGCTCATGAGGTCTCTCCGGTAAGGCATTGGCTGATTTGACGGGAAAAGTGGTGATAGATCCGCTCGCGGCGGGGGCGACCGTTGGCAGTCAGCAGATCGGGATGCTGATCCAGTGTTACCGGCAGCCAGTGATGGATGCGGGCATAGTCGGGCAGGCGCTGATTGAGCTGCTCAACCTGTTGCGCCAGCTGGGCGTCTGCCCCGGGGCGCGACTGGATCAGGGCGACGTTGGCGGGCTGGCCATCGCCGAAGATCACGATGCGGGCAATGGCCGGACAGAGCTGGGCTTCGGCCTCGATCCACTCGGGGGAGAAGTTGCGGCCAAAGGCGGTGATCTGCACGTTCTTCTTGCGCCCCGTGATGTGCAGGTAACCCGCCTCATCGAGATGACCCAGATCGCCGGTGGCGATCTGCACGGTAGAAGGGTCATCGGTGGCAAACCGGGCGGGTTGTTGTTCGTATGAGCCCAAATAACCCAGCATGGCAGCGCCCTCCACCAGGATCTCGCCATCAGCGGCGATCTTGATCCGGCAGTGGGGCAGGGGCTGACCCACGCTGCCGAGGCTGTGGTCATCAGGCCCATTGAGTGCGACGACGGAGCCGCATTCCGACAGGCCATAGCCTTCAAACACCGGCAGCCCCAGCTTGCGGGCGCGACTGATGAGCTCGGGGGCGACCTTGCCGCCGCCCACGGCGACGAAGCGCAGGCTGGTGAGACGTTCGGCCAGTGCCACATCGGCACTGCACAGGGCGAGCAGCAGGCGCAGCAGCTCGGGCACCAGCACCAGGCTGTGGGTGGGCCAGCGCAGCAGGGCCTGGGTCAGGGTGGCCGGATCCAGCTTGCTGGAGCCGGAAAATCCCAGCTCTCCCAGCGAGGGAATACGGCTGCAGGCGCCGGTGAGCAACGGCACGTAGAGGCCGGTCAGGTTCTCCAGCAGTGTGGTCAGCGGCAACAGGGTCAGGTGTTTCTCTACCTGCGCCGGGGCGACTCGCAGGGCCAGCGAATCACAGACCGCCATCATATGTTCAAGGGAGAGACAGACTCCCTTGGGTTGCACCGTGCTGCCGGAGGTGTAGGTTATCTTGGCGGTACCAGCGGGCAGGGTGGGCACTCGTACCGGCTGGATGCGCCACAATGGCAATTCACCCACAGAGAGGAGCAGTGGCGCACTTGCCTGCCAGCCCTGATGATGAGGGCCGCTCAGGGCATCTGCGCCGCTGCTCTCGAGCAGCCACTCCTGCTGCTCCGGGCTGAAAAAGTGCGGCACAGGAATGACCACTATGCCTGCCTTTGCACAGGCGAGATCGATCAGCGCCCAGGGCAGGCCGTTATCCAGTTGCAGTGCCAGCCGGGCAATGCCTGCCTGTTGCAGGCGATCGGCCAGGGCGGAGATCTGCAGCCACAACTGTTCGTAGCTGATCCTATGATTGCTGCCGCTCAGCGCCGTGCTGTGCGGATCACTGTGGGCGAAGTGGGCTATCCGGTCGAACAGCATCATAAGGCGCTCCGCTGCGGGCAGTTGAACAGGGATGGCATGGGGGCGAGCAAGGAGAGCAGCAAGCTGCCCTGGGCCAGGGCTTGCCGCCCCTGATTGAGGTCACCCACCATCACCTTGGGCTGGCAGTGGTAGTAGGCTCCCCAGGCATTGGCATCCTCTCCGACCTGGTCGGCCCTGGCGGGGGCCAGCTCGATAAGGCTGAGACTGAGGCGATGAAAACTGTTGCGCAGTTTGGCTGTGCTGGTGAAGACAACGTGATCGAGGGCGTTGTCGCACAGCAAACGACACAGCGCCGCAAACATCAGGCGGGCATTGCCCGGTTCGCTGCAGGCCAGATTGCCGACCTCGACGATGCGATCCCGCCGGGCACGCACACCCAGCCGTGTCTCGATAGCTGCCTCTATGGGCTGATCCAGATACTGTTCCAGATAGAGGCGCTCCTCGCTGGCCTGCTTGAGGCCACAGGCGCCGACCAGCAAGCCATCGGCCCGGTAGAGACCCAGCAAGCAGGGTAGGAAGTGGGGGATACGGGCATCGAATTCGTGGCTGTAGGCGGCCTGAATATAAGCCTGCAAGGCCATGACCTGTTCCGGTGTGTCGGCCAGGATCAGCCGGTAGGGGGCTTGAATGTCTGTGGTCATGGATGGCTCCTTCTTGTCTGTTAGGGTCAGACTAAAGGGGCAAACTTAAGAAACACTTAAGAGTGGGAAGAACAGCCTCATTTTTACCCAAAGGAACAGAAAACAGCCGCAACTAGCGGGGCTGCAGGCGGTTATTCCATGGGACAAAACCCCTTGTCAGCGGCCGCCCGGGCAGGCAAGCTGGCGCCCATTTCGAGCCCATCCCGGATTGGGCCTGTCACTCTCGTGAGGAAATCCCATGTGCCCGTCTCCTTGCCCGCTGTGCGGTGCAGTCGATTCCTATGCGCTGCCGGTGGCCGGCAAGCATTACCATCGTTGCCGGTCCTGCGAGCTGGTCTGGCTGGATGGCGCCGATCATCTGGGGCCGTCAGCAGAGAAGGCAGTCTATGACGGACACGACAATCAGGTGGACGATCCCCGCTACCGCCATTTTCTGATGCGTGCCTTCGGCGAGGTGCTGAGCCGGGTGCCGCCACCGGCCAGCGGTCTCGATTTTGGCTGTGGCCCCGGGCCTGCGCTCATCGCCATGGGGCGGGAGGCGGGCTACCAGATGGCGGGTTATGACAAGTTCTATGCCGATCTTCCCGACTTGCTCACCCGCCAGTATGACTTCATCACCAGCACAGAGGTGATCGAGCATATCGCCGACCCGCGTGCTGCACTGGACGTGCTCTGGGGCTGCCTCAAGCCCGGCGGCATCCTGGTACTGCAGACCCAGCGGGTGCTGGACGATGACCGTTTCAAAACCTGGCGCTACCGCCATGACCCGACCCACATCGTCTTTTTTGCCGAGGCCTCGTTTCGCGCTCTGGCCATTCGCTGGCAGGCCGACGTCCTGTTTCCCCATGGGGATGTGGTTGTCTTCACCAAACCCTGAGCAGGGCGTTTTCATTTGGTCATGAGTTGGGCATGCTGATGGCCTTAAACCCCGGAACGGATGCCCCTATTTCCATGTCGATCCCTCATTTGTCACTGCAAGATGCCCGCCACCTGCAGCTCGCAGCCCAGGGGCTGCTGACCCCGCGTCGTGCCAAGGCCAAGCCTGCGGATCTGCTGGCGACCATTCGGCGTATGGCGCTGCTGCAGATAGATACCATTTCAGTGGTGGCGCGCAGCCCCTATCTGGTGCTGTTCAGCCGACTGGGGCAGTACGATCCTCGCTGGCTCGAACAACTGTTGGCCGAGGGGGACATCTTCGAGTATTGGGCCCATGAGGCCTGTTTCATTCCCCGCGAGGATTACCGCCTGCTGCGTCATCGCATGCTGGATCCTGCCGCCATGGGCTGGAAGTTTTCGGCCAACTGGCTAGCCACCCATCAGCAGGAGATAGGCCAGATTATCGAGCGTATTCGCCAGCATGGCCCGGTGCGGGCCGCCGACTTTGAGCGCAAGGGGGAGAAGGGCAACGGCTGGTGGGACTGGAAGCCGGAGAAACGCCATCTTGAGGTGCTCTTTACCGCAGGCCAGCTGATGGTGCGCGAGCGGCGCAATTTCCAGCGAGTCTATGATCTCGCCGAGCGGGTCATGCCCGACTGGTGTGACGAGCGGGATTTGCCGAGCCAGGAACAGGTCCGGCGGGAGATGGTGCAGGCAAGTTGCCGCGCCCTTGGGCTGGTCAAGACCGGCTGGGTCGCCGACTACTATCGGCTGCGCCGCGGTAAATACGATGCCCTGCTCCATCAGCTGGCGGACGAGGGGGAGCTGTTGCCGGTACGGGTGGAAGGGTGGCAGCACGGCGCCTTTGTTCATGCATCCCTCGCCGATGAGTTGGCCATGGCCCTGGCCGGTACCCTCAAGGCGACCTACACCACGGTACTGTCGCCGTTTGATCCCCTGGTCTGGGATCGCAAGCGGGTCAGCGAGCTGTTCAACTTTGACTATCGCATCGAGTGCTATACCCCGGCGCCAAAGCGCCAGTATGGCTACTTCGTGTTGCCGCTGCTGCACCGTGGCAAGCTGGTGGGGCGCATGGATGCCAAGGCCCATCGCCAGCAGGGGATCTTCGAGATCAAGAACCTCTATCTGGAAGATGGGGTGAGAGTGACCCGTACCCTGGCGCAGGATTTGGCCAGAGCGCTGCAAAAGTTGGCCGACTGGCATCAGACGCCGGCCCTGCAATACGGCGTCATTCCCGCGCCCCTGCTGGCGCTGTGGCGTGACACAGGCAGGTCTGAGACATGAGGGGACTGGCCGACTGAACTAAGCTGCAAAGGTAGTCAAGGAGGGGGCAATGAACCGAACAATCTTGCTGTTGATGGGGCTGGGAGCCAGCAGCCTGGCTCAGGCGGCCGAACCGCAGGTGCAGATCTGCCTGGGGGAGGGGAACGAATGGGCTCCCTTTACCTATTGGGAGCGCAAGGATGGCGTACCCGATACCAGCCGACTCACTGGCTCGGCCACTACTCTGGTGCTCGAGTCCCTGAAAAAGCTGGGGATCTCATACCAGATCCGCTATCTGCCCTGGGCGCGGGTGCAGCAGGAGCTGGCGGACTATCGTCAGAACGGCCTGTGCGAGCTGACCTGGGATGCCAGCTACAAGCCGGAGCGGGCCGAATATGCCCTCTACAGCGTGCCGCTCTACTACACCCACCTCGGTTTTTTCTATCTCAAACGCCGCTTCCCCGAGGCGCCGGATCTGCAGACGGTCAATCGCTCCCGGGTGTGCGGCGTGATTGGTTACAACTATGCCCCCTATGGCTTGACGCGGGAGCCCCATCTGGTCAAGCAACTGCAGCAGGCGCTGGATATGCTGGGGCGGGATCGCTGTGATTTCTTGCCAAGTGAAATAGAACCGCTAGTGAGTGGAATTGGCCTGGGCATCTATCGAAGTGAGAGCGGCCTGCTCAACCTCTCCCTGCCCAGCCGCAAAGGCTTCTATCTGTTGGTGAGCAAGGGCTCCCCGCGCGGGTACGAACTGGTTACCCGTCTCAATCAGGTGCTGATCTCGTTTCAGGACAGCGGTTACAGCGACGAGGTGATGCGCAGCTTCCTGCCGCCGATGGAGTGAGAGCCATCCACACGCAGGCATCAGGCCCGGTTTTTGAATGACCGGGATGGGACCGGTGGGCGGTGGGAGCTGCTTGGCAGTTCTTCGCGCTCAGATGCCATCCCGCCCTTTGCCCGGACAGGCCTGAGAGCGTCTTCGCCGTGGCGTTGCATCCTTGCTGACGAAGGACGCCTACCTTCGCATCAAGCCGGGCAGCACCAGCGCAACGGCTGCGGCGATGCGATCGCGGATGTCGCTACCCGGTGCCAGCAAACCGAGTGCCATCTGGCGCAGAGGCTCCGCCATGGTCATTGCCAGCAGCAGGTCACTGGTTTGTGCGACGTCCAGCGCGCGTAGCCAACCCAGTTGCTGCTGGCGTTGCAACCAGTTGGCCAGCGTCGCCCTGCCGCGCGCAATGCCGTTGTCCTGATAGGCCGCCAGCAGTGTATCCCGCCCCTGAAACTCATGCTGCAGCAGCCGGAACATGCCGACCGCCGGCGCGCTCAGCACCTGGTTCGCAATGGCCTGCAACCCCTGCTCCAGCATCTCCCCCAGGGCATCGGGGCTATCGGCATCCAGCTCGAATGCCGGTTGAAATGCATCGGTCCAGCTGCGTACCGCCTGTGCCACCAGCTCGTCGCGGTTGGCGGCGAAGCGGTACAGCGTCTTCTTGGCGACCCCCGCCTGTTTGGCTACCGCATCCACTGTCGCGGTGGCGTACCCCCCCTTAAGCAACAAGGTCAGCGTTGCCTCGACCAGAGCGGTGCGCAGGTCGGATTCCGGGGTGGCCGGCCGGCCGCGTGAACGAACTACGTCATTGGATTGGTTCGACATGTGTGGCTCCTGGAAAGCATTGACAGACACAGCATACAGGCATAGCTTAAATTAAGAAGCGAATTTGGTTTCCAAATTGAATCGGAGTCACATCATGAATCCTTCCGCTTTGCTTGCCCCCTGGGGCGTCAATGACATCAATGAGTTGCTCAGGCTGCAGCCGCTGCGCTTGGAAATGGGCCTGACCCGCAGTACCGACGGCTTGCTGACGGTTGCCATTCGCACCGATCTGCATGGGTGCAAGGGGCGCATGCTGGATTGGTGGTTCACGTTTTTCGAGACGACCCAGCACATCAAGTGGTGGCACCCGCATGACCACGTCGAGCACCGGGGCTGGGACCATCACTGGAAAAAAGGGGAGCGCTATGTGGGGGCCAGCATAGATGCGGTGGAGTGGCTTGCCGAGCTGCCGCCGGTTGCGGCCCGCCTCAAGTTTCACGGCGCCGAAGAGGTGTTTGCCCCGCAATCGCTACACGAGGCGTGGGAGACGCAGGCACTGTCTGCCGCCATCTGCGCTCGCATCGGCTTTGGCGATCAGGTGGCGCTGGATGAGCAGGGTGCACCGCTGGATGGCGAGATGCTGCACCTGGCGCGCGATACCCCTTATGGCTGCGTGCTGCGCAGTCGCTTCCTGCTGGGCAAGGCCTGCGCCAATCCACTTGATGAGGTGCCGGACGAGATCGGCTTCAATCTGATGCGCCACTGCTACAGCGAGTTCAGCTATCTGGCGCAGTTTCTGCCGTCGCTCTATTACGCGGAAAACGGTCGTGAACCCGCGCCGCGGCTTTGGTGAAGGGACGCTGAAAGTGGCCGAGTGCCTTGTCCCATCAAGGGAGCAGTCCGGCTATCGGACTAAGGTGTGAGCTACCGAAGGCGATCATGAAAAAACCGGGCACTTGGCCCGGTTTGGTCAATCAGTCACGCTGTGATTACTGGAGGACCAGCACCATCAGCAGACCGACGGTAATGGCAGACACCAGGAAGGCGAAGCCATAGAACACATAGTGGTGCAGCTTGGTGGTGTGGATCCCCAGATCATGCAGACCGTGGTAGATACGGTGCATGCCGTGCCAGATCGGCAGGGCGATGATCACCAGCAGTATGCAGGCACCCCACCAGGAACTGGCGAATGCGTGGGCACGATCAAAGCTCATGGTCTCCACGTCCATGATGCCCATGGGCACCAGCAGACCTGTGATGAGGACAATCACCGGCAGCAGCATGGCAACCACCATGCCACCGGCACCAAACAGACCCCAATAGATGGGTTCGTCAGAACGTCTCATTAATTTTCTCCTCAAGCCACGATGATCAGGATCAGCAGGGATACCGCTGCCAGCGCCACATACTGGGCGATAACGATCGGCTTCTCCGGCACCAGGTCTTCACCACGGAAGATGCGCATGGCCTTGGGCGCCAGGGCGAACCAGGTCTTGGCATGGAACAGGCAGGCCGCCAGCGCGATGACGTGGAACAGGATGGCGATCGGGCTTTGCAGGGATTCCAGCCAGCCGTTGAACGCTTCCTGACCCTGAACCAGACGCAGCAGACCCCACATCAGCACGACGGCATAGATGGAGACGAAGATGCTGGTGCCTTCGCGGATCATGTAACCGGTGTAGAAGGCATTCTTCAGCCACCAGTCTTTCTTCATTTCGCGGACGTAAGGCTTACGTTTGCTATTGGTGTTGTTCATGGTCTCATTCCTGATCTCAATCTGGCTTGAACATGGCGATCATGTAGTCCTTGGCACTCTCGACCTTGCCAAGCTGAATGGCTGCAGCCGGATCCACGCCCTTGGGGCAGACATCGGAGCAATAACCCACGAAAGTACAACCCCAGACGCCTTCGTCCTGGCTGATGATCTTCATCCGCTCTTTGGACGCGCTGTCACGGTTGTCGGCGTTGTAGCGATAGGCCAGTGCCAGTGCCGCCGGACCGGTGAACTTCTTGTTGATGCCATACTGCGGGCAGGCCGCGTAGCACAGACCACAGTTGATGCACATGGAGAACTGGTGATATTTCGCCATGTCAGCCGGGGTCTGGGTGTACTCGCCATCACACAGGCTGCGCGGTTCGCTCGGGATGATGTAGGGCTTGATGCTCTCCAGCTTCTCGATGAAATCGGACATGTCGACCACCAGATCGCGCTCGATCGGGAAGTTGTTGAGCGGCTCGATTTTCATCTTGCCCGGCAGATAATCGCGCAGGAAAGTCTTGCAACCCAGCTTGGGAATACCGTTGACCATCATGCCGCAGGAGCCGCAGATCGCCATCCGGCAGGACCAGCGGAAGCTCAGGGTGGAGTCGAGCTGATCCTTGATGTATTGCAGTGCATCCAGCAGGGACATCTCTTTCAGGTAAGGCACCTGAAAGGTCTGCATCCAGGGCTCGTTGTCCTGCTCAGGGCGATAACGCAGGATTTCAATTTCGATCATCTCAGCCATTCTTCTTAGCCTCGTCTTGTTTCTCACCCTCGGAACCGTACACACGCTTGGCCGGTTGGGATTTAGTGATCTTCACATCGGAGTAATCGATGGTCGGGGCGCCTTCCTGGTTGTAGAAGGAGAGGGTGTGCTTGAGGAAGTTCACGTCATCACGCTCTTCGTAACCGTCCAGACGCTGGTGAGAACCGCGGGACTCTTTCCGGTTGAGAGCGGAGTGCGCCATAGCTTCGGCCACGTCCAGCATGTAGCCCAGTTCGATGGCGTACAGCAGATCCGTGTTGAAGACAGAGGACTTGTCGTTGATCTTGACCTTTTTGTAGCGTGCCTTCAGCTCGTTGATCTTGTCGATGGTGCCTTGCATCAGCTCTTCGGTACGGTAGATACCGACACCGGCTTCCATGGACATGCCCAATTCGTTGCGGATATCGGCCGGGTTTTCGGTACCGTCTATGTCCATCAGCGAGAGGTGCTGCTTGATCAGTTGCTCGGCCTTGGCGGCCAGCGCTTGCGTGTTGCCGTGGGCTTGGGTCTTGGCGAATTCGCCAGCGTGCTCACCCGCTACCTTGCCGAACACCACTATCTCGGACAGGGAGTTGGAACCCAGGCGGTTGGCGCCGTGCAGACCGACGGAGGCGCACTCGCCCAGGGCGTACAGACCCGGCATGCGGGTAGCGCACTGACCGTTGGTCTCGATACCACCCATGGTGTAGTGGGCAGTCGGACGTACCGGGATCGGCTCCTTGACCGGATCCACACCCACGTAGGCCTTGGCCAGCTCGCAGATGAAGGGCAAACGCTCTTTCAGATACTTCTCGCCGAGGTGGCGCAGGTCGAGGTGAACCACGTCGCCCATCGGGCCCTGGATCACGCGGCCTTTCTGCTGCTCTTGCCAGAATGCCTGGGAGAGACGGTCACGGGGACCCAGCTCCATGTGCTTGTTCTTCGGCTGGCCGACCGGGGTTTCCGGGCCCAGACCATAGTCTTGCAGATAGCGGTAGCCATCCTTGTTGACCAGAATGCCACCTTCACCGCGACAACCTTCGGTCATCAGTATGCCGGTGCCCGGCAGGCCGGTCGGGTGATATTGAACGAACTCCATATCGCGCAATGGCACACCATGGCGGTAGGCCAGGGCCATGCCGTCACCGGTGACTATGCCACCGTTGGTGTTGTAGCGGTAAACACGACCGGCGCCACCTGTAGCCAGAATGACCGACTTGGCCTGGATGAAGCGGGAGATGCCGTTCTGGATATCGAAGGTCAGGACGCCCTGCACGCGGCCATCTTCCACGATCAAGTCCATGCAGAAGTGCTCATCGAAGCGCTTGATGGTCGGATACTTGATGGAGGTCTGGAACAGGGTGTGCAGAATGTGGAAACCGGATTTGTCAGCCGCGAACCAGGTGCGGGGGATCTTCATCCCGCCGAATCGACGTACGTTGGCTTTGCCGTCCGGCTTGCGGCTCCAGGGGCAACCCCAGTGCTCAAGTTGAACCATCTCTTTGGTGGCATTGTTGACGAAGTAGTCGACCACGTCTTGCTCACACAACCAGTCGCCACCGGATACGGTGTCGTTGAAGTGGTTTTCGAGGGAGTCATCATCACGGACAACACCGGCGGCACCGCCCTCTGCGGCCACTGTGTGGCTGCGCATCGGGTAGACCTTGGAGATCAGGGCGATCTCCAGCTCCGGGTGGGCTTCTGCTATGGCGATTGCGGCACGCAGGCCACCACCACCGGCACCGATGATGGCGACATCGGTCTTGATAATATCCACATCTGCCTCCTTAGGGATAGATTTGCTGGGCACGATTTTGCTCTATTAAAAAAATTCAGGCTTGATGCAAGTCAAACTGGTTTGTTTTAGTGCTTGGCAATGGTGAGTTTTATTAAAATCACCCCATTCCTTGGATGAAAACGCCGTAATTATCGCCATCCTTCAGTTATCGGTGTCAGCCGCTGTCATTGCTATGGTTATTTTAAGCTCAGGATTATACGTAGTTTTCTTTCAAAAAAATGAGAAACACCTCTCTTTTTAGGTATTGCCCATAAAGTTTTTAAGTTTTTTATCAAAAATATTTAATAAGAATTATTCACTGATTCGTGTTGGGTTATTTAAGTTAAAAAAACTAATCCAAATGCGGAGTGGGATTTGTTGTTTCATGACGGGGAACTGTACCGGATGAGCATTTATTTCCTCATAGTCCAGACGATTCATGTGGTAATAACTATTGAAACAAAAGCATTTTTTCATAAAAAAAGGGGCCTGCATGGCCCCTTTGGTTTGTGCTGATCAGATGCGGAACATGCCGACCTGATTGCTCAGTTCACCTGAAATATTTTTAAGTTGTTCAGAGAGGTTGCGTGAGCTGTCGGCATCGACTGCCAGCTCGTCGGAGACATCCTTGACCGCCTGGATGTTGCGACTGACCTCGTCGGTGACGGCACGCTGCTCCTCGGCGGCACTGGATATCTGGGTCGCCATGTCGGAGATCTGGTTGATGGAGGTGGTGATTTGCTCCAGTGCCTGCGTAGCGTCGTTGGCATCTTCCACGCTGTTCTGGGCCAGCAACTGGCCTTCGTGCATGGTGCTGACAGCACCCTGGGTATTGCGTTGCAGCGTCTCAATCATGCTGCGGATCTCGACGGTAGAGCTGTGAGTACGTTGTGACAGCACCCGCACCTCGTCGGCGACACGACCCTGCTCACCCGCCCGTGCAGCCTCGATGGCGGCGTTGAGCGCCAGCAGGTTGGTCTGCTCGGCGATCCCCTGGATGGTAGAGAGGATGGTGTTGATCTCCTGGGCGTTCTTCTCCAGTTCCTGAATGATGCCGGAGGCCTGTTTGACCTGAGTGGCGAGATCCGTGATGGAACGCTGGTTGCGGGCGATGACTTGCTTGCCATGCTCACAACTGCTGGAGGAGCTGCGGGCCGCATCGGCGGTCTGCTCGGCGTTGTTGGCCACTTCCACCGCAGTGGCTGACATTTCGTGCACTGCCGTGGCGATCTGGGAGATCTCGTTTTGCTGACGTGCCAGACCCTGGTTGGCTTTCTCCGCCATGTTGTGGGAGGACTTGGCCTGATGGTTCAACTGGCCGGAGGAGTTGGAAATATCCTGCACCATCACATGGATACGTTCGATGAAGGTGTTGACGTGCTTGGCTACAGCACCAACCTCATCTTCTCGCTCAATCTTGATGCGGCGGGTCAGGTCACCGTTGCCACGGGAGAGGTCGGCAATGGCCTCCCCCAGGGTTTTCAGCGGAGCCAGTGAACCGTTGATAGCCACATAGGAGAAACCGGCCACGATGAGAATGGTCAGCAAGCCTTGCAGCAGGGCGGAGGTGACCATGCGGGAGACGGACTGATAGGCCACGGCTTCGTCCACCATCATGCCGTAATACCAGTTGGTATTCGGGATCGCGTTGAAGTCAAAGACCTCTTTCTTGCCGCTGATCACCAGCTCATTGATCATGCCATCGTGAGCCACCTGGTTGATGTAAGCCGCTGTCAACTCAGGTGCCAGACTGGTGGCGGGCTTCAGACTCAAGGAGGCATCGGGGTGGGCGATGATGGTGCCATTGCTGTCTACCAGAATGGCGTAGGTGCCTTCGGTGGTGACCGCCAGAATGTCAGAAACCAGCGAGCTGATGGATAGGTCTCCGGCGATGACCCCCTGGGTATTGCCACGCTGGAAAGGCTCGGCAATGGTCACGATCAACTGGCCAGTGGTGACGTCTGCATAGGGTGAGGTGATGGCCAGTTTGCCCGCAGCCATTGCATCCTTGTACCAGGGGCGTTGGCGGGGATCGTAACCTGCCGGCAAGTCGGTCGGTTTACTCTGGATCATGCGCCCATCAGTGGTACCGGCATAAACCAGGTCGAAGCCACCCGCGTTCATGGATTGAGCCAGGTGGCTGATCGGCTCATCTTCTTTGGCGAAGGCCTCCTTGGTGGAGGTGACCATGTTGATCCTGGCATCGAGCCAGCGAGAAATCCCCTTGACGTTGGCCACCGAGCTTTCGTCAATGATATTCCATACCAGCCGCTGGGTTTCGCTGCGCAGTTGGGAGGTGTTGTACCAGACTTGCAGGCCTGTGATGACCAGGATAATGACCCCGATGGCGAGGACAAGTTTGTTCTTGATGGATAAGTTCATGTGTACATCCTTGTGAGCGTCAGTCTGCGATGTGAGGTGTTATTGTTATGAGCCAACTCTTATCGGCCAAAGTTGAACTTTTTGTATCCCGGTGCGCACTTAAATTTATAGCCTAAATCAGCGCTTAGGGATCTCCTGCCGAAGTAATGAGTCCCCTTGTTTTGGGGGAAGGAAGCGATCCGGCCGGTTGGTAAATATGCCGTCAACCCCCATGGCCGCCAGTGCGGTCAGATCGTCCCCATGATCGACCGTATAGACCAGCACTTTCAACCCGCGGTTGTGGGCATCCTGCACCAGCGCCTCATCGACGAAGTCCACATCACAGTTGAGTGACCAGGCGCCGAGCTCGGCAGCGAAGCTCGCCAGGGTGAATGGTAGGGTAGCGGTCAGTGCCCCAAGCCGGATCTCGGGTCGCAAGGCGGCGAAACGGGCCAGTTCCGGGTGGTGGAAGGAGGAGACGACCCACTGAGCCGGTGTGAAACCCAGCTCGGCTTCGGCGCGCCGGGTCAGCAAGGCCACCTCGCTGGCAGTGTGCGCCCCTTTCAGCTCGATATGCAGCTCGGCCTTGCCAGCGATAGCTTCCATTACCTGCCACAAGGTAGGGATCGACTCCCCTTGACCGGCATCCAGACTGGCCAGATAGGCGCAAGATTGGGCTATCAGCACGCCACTTCCATCAGTACAGCGCTCGAGCCGCCGGTCATGGAATACCCACAGCTCGCCATCGGCCTGCTGCACGTCTATTTCGATGGCTTCAGCCCCCAATTCCAGCGCCAGCCTGATGGCCTTGAGGGTATTTTCCGGCGCCAGGCCACTGGCCCCGCGATGGGCGATGATCTGCATCATATAACTCCTTTATGTCCCGGTCAGGCGCGGCTCAGTCGAATATCGATCTGCTGGTGCGGCAGCCCCAGACCTTGTTGCTGCAGTTTCTCCAGCACCAGCGAGTGTACTTCGTGGGTGATGGGCATGCGGTGATCCATGCTGTTCACATAGAGCCGCATTTCGTAGATCAGCGCCGAATCGGTGAATTCGATCAGGAACACCTCGGGGGAGGGGGTCTCCAGCACCAGAGTGGAGGCCTTGATCGAATCTTCCAGAATCGTCTGTATCCGTTTGGGATCCTGAGTCAGGCCGATGCGGATACGCAAGCGAACCCGGGTGATGGCGTCCGACAGAGACCAGTTGATGAATTGCTCCGTGATGAAGGCCTTGTTGGGAACAATGATCTCCTTGCGATCCCAGTCCACTATGGTGGTGGCGCGGGTTTTGATCTTGGTCACTGTGCCGGTCAGCTCGCGGATGGTGACAGTGTCGCCGAGCCGGATCGGCTTCTCGAACAGTATGATGAGGCCGGAGACGAAGTTGGCGAAGATCTCCTGCAGGCCGAAACCCAGGCCGACCGAGAGGGCTGCCACCATCCACTGCGCCTTGGACCAGTCGATACCAAGAATGGAGAAGCCGCTGAGCGCCCCCACTACCAGCACTATGTACTTGGTGACAGTGGTGATGGCAAACCCTGTGCCCGGGGACAGGCTCAGGTGCTGGAGCAGGGTCAGCTCCATCAGGCCCGGCAGATTGCGGGCAGTGACCACCGTCAGTATGAAGGTGAATGCCGTCAGCATCAGATCCTGCAGTGTGATGGGGGAGAGCTGCTCTATGCCGCCAATCTTGCTGGTGACCTGCCACACTTCGATGCTGCGCAGGAAACTGAACGCCGAGTTGAGCTCGGACCACTGCACCACCACCAGCATGGTGAATCCCAGCATCAGCAGGGTACGCACCAGTCCCAGCGACTGGGCGCTGATGGTGTCCAAATCCAGCTCGGTATCTTCCACTACATCCGGTATCTCGGAGCTGAGTTCATCATGGCCCTCTTCCCGGCCGCGTTGGGCCAGTATCTCGGCCCGTTTGCTCTTGGCCCGATCGAAGGCGAGGCGGCGGCGCTGGATCAGCATCCAGCGATGGGCCAGATAGTAGATGAGCAGGCAGCCGAGCCCCATCAGCAGGCTGAGCTCCAGCTGGCGCAGCAGGATGCGGGACGTGTAGAAGTAGCCGAGCAGGGAGCCGATCACCGCCAGCAGGGGGGCCAGCATCAGGCTGTTCCAGATGAAGTGGTGCAGCAGGTGGGGCTTGCTCATGTCGGCCTGACCCCAGGTCAGCGGCAGTCGCTCCCGGTTGAGGCGGGCAAAGAAGAGCAGCAACCAGAGGGCGCCAACGATGAACGCCATCCTGCCGAGGGAGTCATAGAAAGCGTGTTCCTGATAGCTGTTGGCCATGCCCTGCACGAAGAAGCTGGGGATGATCACCAGCAGCAGAGTGCGAAACTGGCTCCACACCTTCTGTACCCACTCTTTCTGCCAGCGAAAATGCAGGATCAGTATCCCTTTTTCCAGCGTCAGGTGGCGCGCCATCAAGAGTGCCAGCAGCAGGAACCAGATTTCACTCAGGCCCCGGGCGACCGCCACAGCGAACGGGTATTGCCAGGCGCCGTCGAGCAGACCATGCACCATCAGCACCATGGCGGGCAGGGGCAGGGAGGCAAGCAAAGAGCGCACCAGCAGGCGGCTGGTGAGGCTGAACTTGTCCTGGGTCACCTTGCCGATGCGCGGTGCTATGTGCTGACTGTAATGCGTCAGGTGACGGGCGAGCTTGAACCAGCACCAGGCCAGCACCAGTATGCCAATACCGGCCAGAGTGAGGGTGATGGGATTGTTCTCGGCGATGGCTTGCGGCAGTTGCAGCCAGTTGGTCGGGTTGAAGGCAAGGCCTAGGGCCGCCGGAATGCCGAGCAGCACGGTCGGGGTGAGCGGACGCACATCCGGCATCCAGAACAGGTGGCTGGCGCTGAGGTCGCGGATCTCGTCGATCTTGCTGTTCTGGCGGCTGTAGAGCAGCTTGAGGCGGGTCTGTTCCTGGATCAGGCTGTCGGACGCGTCGTTGAGGCGGGTCAACAGTTGCCGTCTGGCTTTAAGCAGATTGTCGAGCACCGCCTGCTGGGAGCGATCGAGCGCCACCTCGTCGGTGGCCATCAGCTGCTCGCGCATCTGGCGCGGATCCTTGAGGGCATCCTGTTCGGTTTCGTACTGGTATTTGGCCATGCGGGCGTTGACGATGGCGGACTCCAGCTTGTCGAGCGGGAAGTAGGCGGGCAGGTCGGAGAGCTTGCTGCGCAGATTCTCGCCGTAGGCGTTGCTGATCTGCAGCCATTCCAATTGCTCCCGCACCGAATTGACCAGATCGTTCAGGGCCGACAGGTTCTTGTCGATAGCCCTTTGATCGTCCTGTACCCGCTCTATCTGATCCTCCAACGCGCCGAGCTGGATGGAGAGCGCCTGGTTCTGCTGCTCCAGCAGCAGCGGCATGTCGGAGGTGAGTTGTTTGCGCAGCCGCTCGCTTTCGGCCAGCGCCTGCTCCGTCTTGTCGCGACGCAGCTGGTTCTGCTGGTTGAGCAGGCTGGCTTGCCACTCGTCTTCATCCGTGATGGCCAGATTGAGCTCCTGCAACTTCAGCTTGCCGAGATCGTTGCGCTGCTGGGCGGAGAGCTGCTCCAGCTCCAGCATCTGGATCCGGTCGGCGAGACTCTGCTCCTTGAGGCGGGTGGCCAGCCGCTGGGCATCCTGCTGGCGATCCGACTCGCTGCTGAAGCTGAGCCGGTCGAGCAGGGTACGGGTCTGCTGCAACTGCTTGCGCAGCTCGTCGACCCTCAGGTGGTACTCCTGGCCCGTGCTCTCCAACTGGTTGAGGCTGTCCATCACCGCCTGACGCTCCTTGCGCAGGTTGAGTTGACGGTTGCTGCTCAGGCCGATGGCCTGGCGCAGCGCCTCCTCCTTCAGGGAGGAGAGGGACGGGCGGGACTGGGGCTGGTAGTTGTGCAGGCTCTCCTTGAGGCGGGCCGACTCCTTGGGGTAATCAATCAGGATCTGCTGATAAGCCTTGCCCTGCTCACGATAGCGCTGGGCTTCCCGGGCAAACTGCAGCGCCTGTTGATAACTCTCCCGCAATTTCTGGTTTTCCGGGGTGTCCGTCTTGGGGACGCTCTGCAGCAACTCCTCTACCTGGGTGATGGCGTCATCGGCCTGGACGAGCACGGGAAAGAGAGAGAGGGAGAGCAGCAGCAGAGAGAGCAGGCGTTGCAACATGGCGCACGTTTCCGTTCATGAGAGGTCGCCCTAAATAGCTGTTCCGAATAGTAGCTCACCGGAGGAAGGGAACTCAGTCCAGTTTGTGCGATCTCATT
>NZ_LSGW01000054.1 GCF_001643305.1 Aeromonas salmonicida subsp. salmonicida | reverse complement strand
TGGGCGAGTTGGTGGGGGATCCGTACCTTCCAGCAGATCGGCGGCGCACCGGTCGGGGTATGGCGCGAGCTGCGCCGTATCAGTAACGCCAAGAAGCACGGCGATCTGGTGGGGCCACCCAAACCCGTGTTGCAAGATCCACGCTTTGAGGCGGCCCGCTATGCCGCTGATAACGGCATCTTTCGCTGCTACCTCCACGCTATGGGCGGAGCACTGGCCACTCGTGCCGAGCACCCCATCAAGCTGGCCCACCTCATTGAGGAGCAGGCCAACTGCTACGGCGAAGACATCAAGCGTTTGATGGGACTGCACACCGCCCGCTTGGGTATCAAGACCCGCCTGCAAGGGTGGGAAGTGGTACCCGAAGGCACATACCAGGCCACCAAGGCCGCCGGGGGTTCAGGTTTGGGGGTTGGGGTTCAGTCGGGCGACAGCCCGGCTCCTTGGAGCTCTGACAATAACTGTACGCAGCCGGATCCAGCGGCGTTCGCGGATCAGTTGATGGTAGAGCAATGGGGGTTATCGCCCTTCTCCATCGAGCGTTTGCGGGCTGGCGCCAGCGTCACAGCAGATGGCTTCACCCTCTGGCTTGAGAACGGACAGGTGCAGTCGTGCATAGCGATCCCGATCGAGCCGGATTGGCAGCCAGAGGGACTGCGTCTAGCCGAACAGGGCCAGCCGGATGAGGACGCGGTACCGGAAGGCGATCAGGACTGGCCGATGCTGGTTGAGCTGTGCGGCAAGGTATACCAAGCACAGGGCCATGCTGGAGCGTACAGCTGGGTCAAGATGCTGCCCGCGCCCTATCAGTCGGAGATGTGGCGGGTACTAGAAGGGCTGGATGCACCGGAGTGGTTACAAGAGCAGAATGATTACAGCGTACAAGCGTTGGAAGCATAACATGAGAAACAACAGCCCAGGTGCCAGCACCCAGACCGTCCGCCGGGAGGATTACAACCGCCTGGATATTCGGGTGACCTGTATCCTCCAGCCGCACGGACCAACCAATGAGATCAGTCAGTCGGTGGGACTGCGGCAGGGCAAACAACAGGCCGTGGCCTGCGCCATCCTGCGCCGCCACCATCCTCGTCCTGCATCGCGGGCCATACCGGCTATCGCCGCCGATGTGCCTAACCCGTATCAATTGCACCAACTCTAGCTCAGCCGAACAGCTCATACCAAGGTACAAGCTATCACTGCACCAGGTTATGGCTGACCACAGTTAAATCGAGAGATAGGAAATATTTAAGAGCCCCGCACTGCGATGTGAATAGTCTAAGGCGCCAATCACTCTTTCCGAGAACGGGACCCTTATCTGATTTCTCGTGCTGAGGATTTAGAACATAACTCTTTACTCACTAGAATTTTTTAAATTAAACTAGGGAAATTTCCATGTGTAGTAGCTTGTCAGATGTCTATTTATCACCAAACTCAACCGTAGAGCCTAATAAAGTTTGCTCTGTAATGTAATATGGTAAAAAATCAGAGATATAAAACTTAAATGCCTTCCAAAAATTTAAACCCACCAAAAAAATAAAAGCCACAACTATAATCCAATCTAAAAATGAATTTGCTCTCCCTCCCCAGCCGATGCATAGAGATATAACAACAAATACTTCAGAGCTTGTATGGAATGATTTTAACTTAACCCTCAAACCTTCAAGTTCTTTTGATACATCTTTAGCAAGAAAGTAATTCAATAATTCTTGCTCTGACTTTCTAGCATCAACTTTCTCCTTGATTTCAGATATGTAACAATTAAATGAGGAAGCCTTAGATAAAATATTAAAGGATCTACTGCTAATCCATGAATAGAAGTAACCAATGGCTCCTGTGACTAGAATTGAAACTACAAGCTGCTCAAAATTCACAGAAGCGAGCAAGCCTGATTTGAAGTCTAAAATGAAGTTGACTTTAATTTTTTTAAGTTCAGATAAAATCCTAACATCATCAGGCTTAGCATACATGTACGATGAAATTAGCACTATAAACATTACAAAAAAGCGATGAATAGGATATTTTTTAGTAATATCTTCAACATACTTTTTTTGTACTGCCTTCGCCAGTTCTTCCATAATTACGCCAACTTAATGAAATAAATATCCCCTGCATTTGGGTCAAATGCACCGTATTCTATCAAAGGTGAACCAACAAAAGTCATTGCTTTTTTTCCTTGAAAAAATGGCATTGCCATCTCAAGAAAACTTTCATTGAAAAAATGAATGTTAGCCACTTTCTCCGTAATCAAGTTATATATTTTACCATTATTATTATGCCGATCTAGTGATGATATAGTGGCATTATATAGAACTGGCTCGCCCAATTCTCTGCGAGAAACAGTTGAATGAAAGCTGCCTGCAGATGTTTTATTAAATTCGAATTTAATAGATTTATCGCCCCTTAATGTAAGTTCAAAGGTACTATCTCCTGCGTGGCTAGACCTAATGATGGAAAGTATTTGATCGATTTCTCTAGAGATAGCCCGATCTCCATATTGCCTTATTACTGAAGCATCGGGGTTGTCTATCATCGTCCTAAGATCTTTGGGAACTAGAATTCCACTTTCAACTTGTGAAATCCTTTTGCTTAAAGATTCTTCAATCTTAGTCGCTTTATCCAGCCCTGCTTTCTTTGAAGCTTCCACAGCACCATTTACAGCACTAGAAACCCGATTTATGACAGATTTGGTTACTGGATTTGACGATAAAAAATCAAGAACATAACCACCCTCCCTCGGTTCTTGCACCAATAGTTCAACATCTGAGTAGAACTCCTGCCGCATTTTCGCAAATTTCCATAACTGCCCATAATGTTGCTCTAAATAGGCTCTATCGATTGAGTTTTGCAGGTGGATAAGTGTTTTACCCAACGTTCTCATGCTCACTTGGTGATTAACCGCTATATCGCCATCAAAATGAATTTGAACAAGACTCACAATAACTCCCAATATTAAAAATTCCCAAAAATTTTTGGGCATTGATATGTGTTTATGTGCTCATCAATGATGATGACTGTTGACTCTACTTCGATAGATGATAAACAGCATTACCAGAAATTCGCGCATAACTATAGTCAGAAAAAACTCAGGTCTCACAGTATCTCGATTCCAATAGAGCACCTAAACTACGCTGCCGACATGGTTTTGTGCTATTTTTCGTGAACATGCTGATTGTGGTGCCTAGTGCACAAACTTTTTCATCCATCACCAGTCCATTATCAACGGCCTGCTAGACTATGACTTGCCAAGTAAGATGTGTGCCCCAGATTTTTCCTCTTAAGTATTTTGTGAGGTAAAATTAAGCTAATTGAGGTGGGCTAGCTTCTTTGTCATTTGGTAAAACTTTAATATCTTTTGCTCCAGCCATACGATAAATTTTAAGTTGGTTATTGGGAGATTCAAGAGCTAATTCATCTAGCTTAACCCTTAAATTATCGAACCGAACCTCACCAATATCCTGCTCGATAGTAAGTATAAACTCAAGCTCTCGGCCTAAAGCACCATACTTCGCACCAGCTATCCGATGTTTTTCTGATCTTTCTGAATCACCAAGAAATGTTTGCAAACTTGCCAATAATGCAGCAATTACACTTGCCAACCCTAAACATATTTTCACCCAAGCTTCCGTGTTTTCCTGTGAGACCGTAGCAAATACTGATGTACCAACTAGCGTGGTCAAAATAACCGTTGGCACACCCAGCCAATACTTCCTATTATTTAAACTATCGGCGGAATAATAATGTGCAGCTTGCGTTACTGCCACTCGCTTGTACCATTCTTTAAGAACATCTTTACGTGTCTGCACAAATCCTCCTTGATTAATACCATACCACGTTAAGTTTTTAATAACGCAGTACCGAAGCCTCTACAAAGCACCTTTACAACGCACCTTTACAACGCATAGAAAAATACCATGAGATTGTACCCCCCTTAAAATAGGTTGGTAAGCTTATATTTCCTCGACAACCATTTCATACTTTCTTGAATGTGGTACTGCCTGCATTACTTTAACAGACGAAAGCCCATGAAACTCTAGCAAATGAACAAGAGAACGTCTCAATTCATTTGTTGATTTCCACCCAAAAACCAATGAGCTTATTGCATCTTTAGGGAAATCAAACAGCCTTACTTTTTTATATATCTCATCAGCATGATCTGGCAGTACTTCTGGATATGGTAAAAATGTATTACCATTCCCAATCGGTCTCCGCTTAACAAATTCCATGCTTTTTCTAACTTCTTGCTCGTATGCCCAATCAATACTCTTTGTTCTAAATAATGATGCATCCTGCCGCCCTTGCAGCGGATTTAAAAATGGCCGTTTTTCACTGTATTCAATTTCGGAAACGCCGAAATTAAAATAACTATGCTGAGAATTGAAACCAATCACGAAACCCTCATGGCTTTGAGCATAATGCGACCACATTAGAATATTTTTATTGGTTTTACTTAAACTTAAATAACCCTGTACATGGGCATCCAGCATCACAATTGAATATGCCTGTTCCATCAGCCATGGTTCATCCGTATAACAACGATAAAAATTAGGGAATTCTTTTTTTCTAGCCCTTAAAAATTGCTTTTTCTTTACCGCACTTCTAAATGCAAACTGTTCTGCCTCAGCTTCAATACGAGCTAAGAACTGCTTGTAATACCAATCCTCCCCCTTGTCAATTATCGCAGGAAATACTTCAAATGGGTCATTAAGCGCAATCGCTTGAGTATAGCGAATCTTTAAATTCTCTAAAACATCAATTCGCTGAGGACTTAAATACTTAAAATATTGCAACACACCTCCAAAATAAATTAACCGCTTATTATTTGAAAAATAACCATGTCGCAATGTGTTTGCTCTCGTATCAATCCAATTAAACTCTGTTGAATGTTTTTCCATCTCTACGCTAACCTACTAGACGAAATCTGTGAATATATGGGGGTTATTCGATCACAGATCTCATTGGTAGTAGTCTTACTGCTCAACATCTCTCAGCAAACAAGATAGCTACCGCACGGGGTTTCAGCTCCCTGTATGCTGCTTTTAACCGGATTGAGTATGGGAACAATCATCAAATACGCCTCGGCTTCCTTTGGTATAATCGGGGTCGGATGAGTAGGGTATCAAACGCCGACCAGCGTAGTGAGTGAAAGTTATCAGTAGAGCTGATTTTGGTTAATTTTTTGACGCCGATCAGCAAAGCGGGATGACTAAGAGGGCAGAGGCTGTGACTATCTACGCTCCATAACTCGAGAGAGGAAAACAACCGGATACCTGAGAGTAGATTATGAAGCGTGAGCAGTTAAGCCCCCGCTATACCACCGAGTTGCCTGTGCTGAGTGCTCCTCTTTGCCAGTACTCAGATGATGAGGTGGCTACAGCTGGATAGCGACCTTGTCGCTTGCCCATATCCTAAAGGCAACAGCAAGATGAGCAATGCACAGCTGATTGAGATCGATGCTCCTGCGCCAGCGATGGGAAACCGCAGGCCACTAGAGAGATAAACCAGGTGTGGGTTAAACAAACATACTGGCAATCTCTGAATGTCTGTATAAATAAACAGTACACCAAGCAGCCCAAAGAGGAGCGAAGCTGCTCTTTTGGAGCCCTCTTGTCACCATGATGTGGCCGAAAAATCCAACTCACAGAATAGATATGGAATGATAAAATTGTTTTTTTTCATTATGTTATGAACACATGGCCCTTATCATCACTGGCCATAAAGAATGTTTTTTAATCACTATTGGATCGAAAATTATCTCATGTTAGGATCACACCCCTTGTGAACGCTGATGTGTTCGTAAGTGTGCCATTGCTAAACTGTCACATTCTTCAGTGGAAGTTGACTGGTTGCATGAAATGGCTAATGGGTCTAGTGTTATGACACGGGCCCACAATCAGACTATTTGGATGTGCTTATGCCTTGTAACAGTGTAAGAGCTCTCAAAGAGCGCCAACATAAGCTTTATAATGCTCGTGTTATGGCAGTAAAAAGCGGCCGCAGGCCAAGGAAGCCTCTGCAAGCTAACTCTATGTTCAAAAGTGTGAGTGACAGGCCCAAAAGTGCCATTAATTTTTTATTTGTATAATTAAAACCAATCGTTAGAATACCCCTGTGATTTCATAGGGGTATTTTTTTATGGACAAAAATGATTTCCTACAGCCAATAGATCAGCTGTTCTTCATTAATAAGGCTCTTATTGACAACATAGATAAGATTCATGAGCCTATAATAACAGTTGGTGGACAAGCGGTTCATTACTGGGTTGTTCATTACTTATCGTATTATAGAGTTCCACCAGAATCAGTTTATATTGCATCAAACGATGTCGACTTCTCCACAAAAGCGTCCAACTTATCAGCCATAGAGTCCATATTGAACGTTGATGTTAATATAGATGAGAATGGCCCCCCTCCGTCACTTGCCCTTATATTACTTAAAGACAAAGTAACACACAAAATAAAATCTGAAAATGGTAAGTATTACGTGAACCATGAATTATACGATGGGGAACATGAAATCAAGCCGAATATTGTAGATGTCATTGATTTTCCAGCAGGCTTCAAGCATCTTGATTTTAAAGAAAAAAATTAATTCTCAATACGGAGCCCTTCCAATTACCTATAGAGTTAGATACGCCATCGAGCGATCTTATCCGCATCCTTAACCCTATATCATGTGTTAGGTCTAGAATTGCTAACATTGATCAGAAAATAAAACAAAATATAACAGCCGAAGTCGAGCGAATAAAATCATTGAGAGTCCCATTAGTTGTATTTATTTTAGATAAATTCCAGCAAGTAGATTTCAGAGAGGCCAAGGAATATCTTTATAACTTATTCTATCTGCTTCAGGACAATATAAGCATTCGAATCATTGCCAAACATAAAATTGATTTTCACAGTGTTCTTGATGCTATTCATTTTAATCTCAAGAGCTTGAAAGGCATTGAAGAAGAATTTATATCAAAAGATTTTATTCGCCGTTCTGAGTACACAAAGAAAAAAATTGATAAAAAAATAAAAAAATATGCGGAGCAAGAAACTCAAACCTCTATTACCCGGTAAGTAGGTCTTGCAGTGGAGGATGTCCTCCTCCTCCACTGCCTGTTATAAGAAATCGACTTGTTATCGTCCACTCATCCCCCGCAATACTAGCTGCCGCCCCTCTGGCGTCAGTGAGCCCATCAAGCTCAGCACCAGCTGGTTTGTGGTCTTGGCTGACGGGCTCAGGGTGTGGGCGAATGACAAAGTGGCCACCCAGCTGTGGCCACACTCGGCATCGGTACATTGGCAGTAAAGATCGGCAACAGCAGAGCTCAACTGATTGGTTTTGGTAATACGGCCCCGTTGGCCACACTCTTTGCAATAAACCCGCATCACCCCTCCCGATAAATCAAACACGCAATCAATAGATGTGATCTTACCCTAAAAGGACTGGCTTTTTATACAGTCTCCCCCACCGTATCCCTAAAATCGACCCAGAGGGAACGAGGGAGTCCCGCGCTGTTGATGGCATCCTGGATAAGCTCACAGAGCGGCAGCACCTCGTTTCGGGCATAGGTAGCGTCGTACTTCTCGGGATCCCCTAACCCTCCCCCACCATTGGTCGGAATAATGCCGGCCAGCGCCGCCGGAAAACGGTGGCTGGTCAACACGTCCTGGGCAGTGATCCCCTTGATGGCGGCAAACTCATCCTTGGTTGCTATATCCCCCACCGGAATAAGCTTGATGCCGTCGGGCTTGCCGTCCGGGATGTTGACGAACATGGAGCGAAAATTCCCTACCCCCTTGCTGTTGGCAATCTTGTCCTTCATCTCCTGTTCGGTGTCATCGTCCATGTTCGGGTCGGTGGCGTAGAAGATGAACCCCATGTGGGCGCCGTTGAGAAAGTATTTGCGCCGAAACAGGGTGGCATCCTGGTTGAGCAGCGCCGACTGCAGGCCGCCCAGGTAATCGGGCATGCCATAAACCTGCTGCTCGGGGTCGTACTGGGCCAACCAGATCACATCCTCCGGCCGGTAAATCAGGTTCGGCTTGCCCTGCTGCTGCAGGTAAACAAAGCAACCGTCTTCACGGCGGCGCAGGTAGACGCTCGATAGCGGGTGCAGCCCCACCACCTGGCCAAAGCCGTTACGAATTTTAAGCATGCCCGCATCCCCGAACTGCAGATAGTTGTGCACGAACGCCGTGATGGTAGCGCGCTGGTTGGTAAAGCGCCCCGCCACCATGTTGCGCCGCGCCATCAAGATAGCCCCGTGGTGGGCGTTGGCCCGGGCCACCTTGGCCAACCCCTTACGCTCGATGGGAGGCTGGTAATACTCGCCGTAGGGGTTGTAGAACACCCCGGTGTAATCGGTCATCCAGGCGGTGGGGTCTATCTCTTCCGGCATGCTGAACACCACTGAGGGGCGCGTGGAAGGGGTGGCCACCTTGGCCAGTGCTTGCTGTCGTTTGCTCATGCTGCCTTTCTCTCCTGGCTGGTGACCCAGCTGGATTTGCGTTTGCGGTTGGTATCGAGTGGCTCGTTGGCCACGGCGTGGGCGATAGCAAAGAACACATCAGCGTGGCCGGTCACGTTGTCGCGGGCGGCCCGAAACGTCATCTGGCCGCCGCCGGTGGTGCTGCGTTTGATAGCAAGGAACGCCAGCGGGATATCCCGGTCCGCGCAGTCCCACTCGATGCGATTGGCCTCCACCACGTCGATCATCTTGAGCACCAGCCGCGACTTGCTCTCGACGCTGTAGTTGATGGGATGGCATACCCCCTTGAACACGGGTTTTAAGAGGTCAAACACCCCGACGCCAATGCCGGACACATCGACCCCCAGATACGTGACCCGAAACTTCTTGGCGATCCGCGTGATCTCCTGCGCCTGGTACTGGAAGTTAAGCCCGCGCCAGTAGTGCTTTTCCAGCACCCGGAACCGCTCGCCGGCGACGGTGGGCGGGGCCACCACCACCAGGGTGGCGTTGTCGCGGGTGCGGCTCGGGTCATACCCCAGCCACACCTCCCGCCGGCCAAACGGGTCGGGCCGCCCGGGTTTGTAGTCCTCCCACCGAGTCGGGTCCACCCCTGCCCGCTCCATGTCCTGGAACTTGAACACCGACAGGGCATCGTCGATAAACCGGCACAGGTAGAGGCGATCGAACACCTCCTCCGGGTATTCGTCTTTGAGCTCCTCGATGTCGATGAGGTTACAGCCCAGGCGTATGGCATCCTCGACGGTGATGACGTAACGCCACTGCCGATCGGGACAGATGCGGCCCCCGTCGCGCAGGTCGTCTTCACCCGGGAAGTCAACAGCCTGCCGGCTTGGGCGAGTACCCTTCCAGCGATCCCCAGTCCAGAACCGGTACGCTTCATGTACCTTGCTGGACGGGGTCGAGAAGTAGGTTTTACGCCAGTGGCTCTGGGTGGCCATGGCACTGGAGACATCGGAGAGCCGCTCGAAGTTGGGGATCCAGAAATACTCATCGATGTAGACGTTGCCCGAGCGGGACTGGGCGCTGTTGGAGTTGGTGGAGCAAAAGATAAGCTCGGCCCCGTTCGACAAGACGATGGGGTTGCCGGTCAGGGTGACGCCAAGGAAGGTCTGGGCAATCTTGCAGATATAGGAGCGAAACACCTCCGCCTGGGCGCGGGTGGCTGAGAGGAATATCTGGTTGCCACCGGTAAGAATGGCATCTTCCAGTGCCTCGCCGGCGAAGTAGTAGGTCATGCCGATCTGGCGTGACTTGAGGATGTTGCGGGTGCGCGGCAAGGCCGGGTCGTTCTTGGCCTCCCGACAGCGCAGCTGGTAGCCAAACAGGGTACCCAGCCACTCGGCAAAGTCTGCCTCTGTCAGGTGGCCGATCTGGTTCTTGCCCTTCTTGCCACCCCTCCCCTTACTACTACCGCCATCCTGGCCGCCTCGGCCACGGCGCGGCAGCTCGGCAGCGGGTTCATCGCCACTCTCGCGGCGGGCGGTGAGCGCCTGCTGGCGTTCGGCCCACTTAAGGGCTTTCTCTTTCAGGCTGACATGGTGGCCGATGAGCCGGTCCAGCTCATCCTGCTCGCCCGGGGTTTTCTTCTCGCGATCCAGCAGCACATTGACCCGGCGGGCGATGGCATCCTCCACCGCCTCGTCCGTGAGCAACTCTCGCCAGCCGAGCTTCTCGGCCCAGTAGTAGACAATGCGACAGGAGTTGAGCCCCAGTTCGTCCTTGATCTCCTGGGGGGGCCATCGCTTAAGGTAGAGTCCCTTCGCAGCCTTGCGGATCTCTTCGGGATACGCCATGGCGCCTCCATCGATATGAATGATGGCGCCATCATAGCCAGCCCATTACCCCCACTTATCCCACTGATGTTCTGAGCAATTCGGATATCCCGCTGGATCCGAATCCCCCCGAACACAACTGGATGAAACCCCCTCGCCGACCCGATAGCCTGAGCCCGCATCTTATTGGGAGCAGGCATGAACGAATCAACCTTGAGAACTGGCTGGGTCTGTATCGCCACCGAAGGCAAAGCGGTGGACGGGCGGGATATTACCCGCGACTGGCTCACCGACATGGCCGAGACCTACGACCCGACCTATTACACCGCCGTCATCTGGCCCGAGCACGATCGCTGGTCCAGCTATGGCACCGTGCAGGCGCTCAAGACCGAAGAGGCCGATGGCAAATTTAAGCTGTTCGCCATCCTCTGCCCCAACCGGGATCTCATCTACTGGAACCAGAGCGGCCAATATCAGTTCTGCTCCATCGAGCCATTCGAGCAATTTGCCGATCTCGGCCGCACCTACTTGATTGGCCTGGGCGTTACCGACCAACCCGCCAGTACCGGCACCACCTACCTCAAGTTCAGCAACAGCAACAAGGGCAAGACCGTCGGCACCAGCGAGCCGCTGGATCTCTCCATGTTCACACTGCCCAAACACGAAAAGACCGATGGCTTCATGGCCAAGTTTTTCAGCTTTATGGCCAGCCATGGTGAACCTGCCCCCAAACCTACCCCCAGCCAACCCGAGGATGAGGAAATGAAACCAGAACAGTTCGATCAGATGCTGGGGGCCCTGACCGGCCTTGGCGACAAGATCGATTCTTTCAGCGTCAAGCTGGAAACCCAACCGGCCCCCGAGCAGCCCACCGCCCTGGTCACCGATCCCGCCACCGTTGACGACAAGCCAGGCATCACCGCCGAGCAGTTCACCAAGTTGGAGCAGACCCTGACCGGCCTGACCGACAAGTTCAGCGAGCTGAACGGCAAGATCGACCAGTTCTCTGTCGAGAAGCCGGGCCAACGCCCGGGCGCGCTCGGCGGTGACGATACCCCCACCGCATATTAAGGAGCGACCGTGAGTCAGACCCTAACCGTCCAGGCCCGTCAGCGCCTCGAAAAATACAGCGCTGCCCTGGCCAAGACCTATGGCATCCCCGTTAACGTGCTGGACAAACAGTTCAGCGTCATCAGTGGCCCGGTGGAAACCGGTCTGCGCGCGGGCCTGCTCGCCTCTGTCGAGTTCCTCGGTCTCATCACCTGTATGGATGTGGACCAGATCAAGGGCCAGGTGGT
>NZ_LSGW01000053.1 GCF_001643305.1 Aeromonas salmonicida subsp. salmonicida | reverse complement strand
AATGAGATCGCACAAACTGGACTGAGTTCCCTTCCTCCGGTTAGCTACTATTCGGAACAGCTATTTAGCGCCAGCCATACTTTTCCCGTAACGGAATGAATTCTTCGAGCAAGTTTGACACATGGTTAATACGAGCAGAGCTACCTGGCATCAGACTCACCCCAGGCTGGAACTTAGTGATCTTGAAATCAAGATTCTCTTTGGCCGCAGACAATGATCCGCCACACATCGGGCATTCTAATTGAACCCCAAATGGAGCCTGCTCAATATTTTCTTGCCACCAAACTTTTTTGCAAGTTCCCTTGCATTTATAAATCGGATGTTCATCTAAATCTGAGCTGGTGATGTGGTACTCGGTCGTTACCTCAATCATGGTTTTTCCTCGATTATCGGCCTACGGCCAGAAGGGTGATGTAAACCAAGCTGTGATAGCGGTCTTCTGCTCGTGATCCAGAACCCCCGCAGCGTCGATCATGTCGAACTGGTAATCGTTGCTTCCCAGCCAAACACCCGCTGCGAACCGGCACATAATCGCCTGTCCGTGAGATGCTGTGGCGAGATAACTATCGACCATGGGTAGGCTCAACTCGTGCTTTTCAAAGTCCCAAAGGAGTGAGAGATATGGGGCATTCTTCATCAGCCAGCTTTCAAAGCGATCTTGAGCTGGGGCACGAGACAGGATGTTTCTCTCTTCCATCTCCCGCCGAATGGCTAAGGCGGTCTCTTTGGCTGCTGGGCAGTCAGACAAAACAGTCTGAACCCAGTCCCAGCTCTTTCCTTGGGCGCACTCCAGATCTTCCAACGCGAGGCAGGCAGCCGCACAGGCAATGTCACTTCCGCCAAACCCATCCATAGCAAGACGGATCTCTTCTTTCAGAGCTTCCATATCCATCATTTTTCCTTAACTAACTCAGTCTGCCTTCATGCGCTCTTGCACGATAGCCAGTTCATAACCGCTAATTTTCCCTGCCCCTCTACGGTTGTCTGGGCGGGGGGGGGTTATCTCCTGACCCCGCAATACACCGCGCAGAAGCCATTCGTTCAGCTCGCCTACGTGGATGCCCAACACCTGGGCGGCCAGCTCTCGACTGTAACTCTGCTTGAGCAGGGCGCTATCCCTCAACTCGTCGTATGTACCGGCCTGCATCGCCAGCAGGACACGGCGGGCAAGTAACTCGGCAGCATCGCCGAAGCGCTGTTCGGTGAAGGTTACGCGCTGGCCCATGTGGGTGGCTAGCCAATGCCCTTTTGCGTTTCGGGCTAACCCGTTCATCACTTTCCCTCTAACGTACTGAACAATCCCCAACCATCCGGAAATTCCGGATAGTTGGACTTTTTTCCTCTACAAACTCAGTGAACCCAGTCTTCATAGAGCAGCCCCGCCACTCGGGAAAACTCGCGGGTATTGTTGGTTACCAGTACACAGCCAGCCGTCAGGGCGTGGGCGGCAATAGCAGCATCGTTATTGCCGATCGGAGTGCCCAAGGCTGCTAACTGCTGGCGCACTTCGAGCGTCTGATCGACCGTAGCAGCGTCCCATGGCAAGATCCCATCGAGACGACGAACAAATTCATCAATGGCTGGCCCCAGCTTCGGAGAAGCCTTCTTGCCGATCTGGCCATAACGCATTTCGGCGTAGGTGATTGCCGAGATCACAATCCGATTGCCGCTCGCCACCTCTGCGCCCAACCGTTCAAGAACTGACTGTGGCATTTCGCGCATGATGAAGGAACAAATGCAGGTATCGAGCATAAACGTCTTCACAGGGCGAACCGTCCTTCATCGCTGATCACATCGGTACGTTCTTGCAAGAAATCTGCATCCACCTTCTGGCATTCCGCCAGGGAAAACCAATCAGGGCGGGCCGGGCGCAACGTGATTGTGTCGCCATTTTTGATAATCTCAAGGTCATTAACCCCCTGAAACTCCATGTCTTTTGGCAGTCTCACCGCCTGATTTTTACCATTTTTAAAAATTGATACAGTACGCATAAACCCTCCTGCATATGTTTGACATATGCAATTTATAACCACCAGTGGCATATGTCAAGCATATGCCACTATAAAGCGACCTCAAATGCGGCCCTGATCACCTCTTCTCGCACATCCAGGTAGGGCCACACATGATCCGGTTCAGCATGACCAAGCAGCAGTTGCACCACCTCGATCTGTCCGGTATTTGCCAGCACCTTTGCAACCAGGGTTCGGCGGCCCGAGTGGCTGGAGCCGCCCTTGATACCCGCTTGCCGGTAGAGCCGACTCATCAGTTGCTGGAGTGCATCACAGCACCGATACTCGACCGGCCCACGACGTAGCTGGCGAACCTTGCGGGCCAGCTCGAAGGCTCGTCCCTTGTGGGTCAGCACCAGGCGTTCATCGGGGCGAAAGCCTCGGTACTCGGGATCGGATGACAGACCCCAGCCACGGGCGCGGCGGTAGTCGACCACGCCTCCACGGCGGCGATGGTCTTGGGGTGGGTTAGGTAGATGGTACGAGGGCGGCTGTGCTTCGTGATAGCGGCCCGCAGATAGACCTCATCGCGCATCTGGCCAGGTCGCGGATCTCGATGCTGGCCAGCTCTGTGACCCTGACACCGGTTGAATGGGTGAGCCAGAGCAACATCACATCACGGATGGGCTGGCGGCCTGTTATCGAGGCGACACGGATCACATGGCGAAGTTGCCCAGGGCGAAGGGCGGCGGCATGACTGGCGGCAGGCTTTGGATGGTAGTACATGGTGGCTCTCTCTGTTTAGTACCGGAATCCGGCAGGGTATCGAGAGAGTGGAGGGCGGGCCTCCTGGTGATCATACCAGCAGGGCCGCCCTGGTGTTCACGAAAAGTTCGGCGGGACAGGTGAGTGAAAGTTATCCACAAAATCGGTGCAAAAGTGACCCCATTAGCTGTGCATGAAAGAGGCATCAGGGAGGGAACTGCCGCGCTATCGCTTGCCTGCTGGCTTGTTCGTCGCAGCGAAAAGATGCCGCTCCTCAACGCCCAGCCGCTACTTGCTGCTATCTGGTCAGAATTGTGATCTCAATCAATTTAACCGTGCCGCTGGTACGGTATGGTGTTTATACACGGAGATACCCAGCTCGTAATAACAGGCATACCTGTTGTGCAAAAAGAAAACCCCCTGCGCTAACAGGGGGCAGCACGTAAACCCGTTCCAGGAGTAAACATGACCACTCACAGTAACAAAAAGCGGGGTATACGTCTAATGGACGTTCCTCACATGCCCGCCGAACAGGCCATCATATTGCTCATGCAAAAAGCGGCCTGGGTCAGGGAGGCAATGGCAAAACATTGTTATCGCCAGATATCACAGCACAGATAACGTGAAATAAAAAATAGGCGGGATACCCGCCTATTACATTTATTTTCTTATTAAGGTGAAAATGCTTTAACCGTCCCAGTGGTATGGTATAATTGTTTTGTGGTACGGGATTGGCCTGGACCCAAAAAACAGGATTGCCTGTATGTTCACTGAAAGAGAAAAACGGATTATCGCGCTGGCGCACAGCATTATTGCTCGCCGCTTCACTCGACTGGACTCACTGAACAGCCCCGAGATGGTGGTCGAGTATTTGAAAACCCGCTTCGCCACACTGGAACATGAAACCTTTGCCATGATCCTGTTGGACAATCAGCACCGCGTTATCAACGCCGTTGACCTTAGCCACGGCACGATTGATTCCGCCGCCGTGTATCCGCGCGAAGTCGTCAAAACCGCACTGAAACATAACGCCGCTGCCGTGATACTGGCTCACAATCATCCGTCCGGTGTCGCAGAGCCAAGCCGTGCAGATCGCCAAATCACCGAGCGACTGCAAGCCGCGCTGGATCTCGTTGATATTCGGGTGCTGGATCATATTGTGGTCGCCGGTGAAAACAGCATGTCATTTGCAGTGCGGGGATTAATTTAAACACTGCGCCGCCCCTGACGGGGCGGCTGGAGCCTTATCATGTCTGAACATAAAGCTATCTACGATGTCACTGGCCTGGATTGTTCTATCGAGGAATTCAAAATGCGGCCCTGTGTCCGACACCGCTATTCGCCTGAATTTGTGCTGCCTACGCCGGATGAAATCAAGTTTGTCCGTACTGCCTTGTTAGGCTGGCCACAAACCAAGCTAGGGGCGTTTTTGGGCTATCCCATCGATCCAAAAGGTTGCCCGACAGTCAGGCGCTGGGAGCGCCCTGTTGATACAAACAATCATCGCGCTATTGAATACAACGCCTGGCGGCGCATCTTGCTGGCGGCGGGCGTGATTGAGGGGGTGGAGGATCTACAGATCGCCGACCGATATCTCGAGTTTATTGGGTAAACGACCATGGTGACATTCGACTATCGGAGCGGCATTTTGGAAGCTGCTGATACCAAGACTGGCTATGAATGGTGTTGGTTTAAAGGGGACTCGGAGATAACGAGAAGTATTGAGGGGGAACTGGCCGGTTCGCTCAGTGTGCCCCCCGATGCGTCGGTTGTGGCCGTTAAAACGATCATTCGTGGTGACGCCAAGCGTTAGCATTACCTGGAAGGGTCAATACAGGCATCTGACCTGCCACTTGGCAGGCCAGAGAGAGTAAAGACTGGGCTTTGAGGCGGGGCATCTTTGCGCTGCGACGAACAAGCCAGCAGGCAAGCGCAGCGCGGCAGAAACCGGTTGTGGTTAACATTGGCTTCTAACATGTGTGCATGTTCTCTTGATGCGAACCTTATTGTATTCAGATACGAGACGCATGGCGCGGTCTCTTTGATTTAGGTAAATGAGCTCAATAATCATTAAAGGGATCAAACAGATGAAAAAGGCCGCTGTGCTCTGTTCTTTAACTTGTGTCAAGGGACCTGTGATAACCAAGAATAAATATAGTGCGCAGGTAAAGAGGAACGTTATAAAGCAACATAGCGACATCATCATTTGATAATTCACTGCTGCGAGATTGTGCCTATTATTCTTGATGTATTTAGCAAATTTAAATTTATTATATCTGAAGGCTTTTTTCATCTTGTTTTTGAAAGACAAGAATGCGCGAGAAACAATCCAGGCAAAGAATAATGGGAAGCCCATGTTAAACCACCAGGAAGGGCTACTGAAATTTATAGCTATTTCATTCATGCATAATATCTCCATGTCGGTTCAATACTGCGCTTTTTGAATCGCTAGATTAGCAGGATCGACATTGCAACTCGAATAGTCAAAAACGAACAAGGGGATGGGCATGACCGCAAGCGGTCGCGCTGTCATGCTGCGCATCGAGGCGGCGAACTGATGCCGTCTCGCCCCTTCGGGTTTCCATCGCTCATGCCTACGCCTCTGCGAGGCTGCGCGCTCCGCTTGCCGCACCAGTGGCCAGCTCCATCGCGATGTCTTGCCCCTCTAAGCCCTTCACCGCCAGTCAATCTACACGCCCGGTCGTTGTGACCAGTGTTCGCGCTGCCGCCCTCCTCACCCGTTCGCACTCTCTTCGTTCGCTTGCGCTGCGGCTTGCGGGGGCGCACTGGTCTCTCCTCCCTTGGCGCGTGTTGATTTCCCTCTTTGCGGCGAAGAACTCAGAGAGGCAAATCAAATCAAGCAACGCAGTAAAGAGCCACGGGCGCTGAACACCTAGAGCGCAGCTCAGAATCTAGAGACGCAAATGGGTTCAACCCCCAACACACCATCAGGAGAGGCAATCATGAGCGCAACTATCATCACCATGGAAGAGTTCAAAACAGCAGCACAACAAGCCGAGCTGGCCGCCCGGTTTGTCCGCCGCCCGGTGTCTGTGCAGGTGCTCTGGTCCGAGTCGGACGCATGGGCGGCAGATCAGCTCCTCAGTTTTGGCGAGTTTGAAGCCCAGGCGCTGGCCGTGGCCATGGCTCACGCCGCTGGCGGGTATCTCAAAACCAAAATCACGGTCACCTTTGATGATGGTAAAACCTACACGGCCCGCATTGACCTGGCTGCAGGCGATGAGCTCTGCTTTGCCCATCACTGCGCGGCCATGCTGCGCCATTACGAGACCGCCGAGGGCCGCGAATATTACGGCAGCATGGGGCCGGATGCGCTCGTATTGATCGAGTTTGTCCAGGGCGTGGATTTTGGCCGCGCCGGTCAGCTTATCGATGAGATGGAACAAACCGCCGCACTCGCCGTTACGCAGGCCAAAGAACAAGCCGCCGCACAGGCTGCCGCCAATGAGCAAGCCGCGAAGCAGGCGTTTAACGCTGACATTGAGCGTCTCGCCAGTGCCCAGGAATACGCCCATTTGACCCGGATTGGTCGGGCTGGCGCGAAAGATGTGGCCAAAAACATTCGCGCCGACCTGAAAAAGGCATGGCCTGCCGTGAAATTTTCCGTGCGCTGCGAGCGTGGCGGCTGGTCTTCGAGTGTGCGCGTGAGTTGGACGGATGGCCCCACCGTGGCAGAGGTTGACGCTCTGGTTAACCGTTACGAGGGCGGGCGTTTCAATGGCATGACCGATTGTTACGAGCACAATGCCAGCCCGTTTAACGAGGTGTTTGGTTACGTTGATTACCTTTTTACCTCCCGTGACCGCTCTCCCGCACTGGATACCCTGGCTAAGGCCGTGATCTTGCAGGAAACCGGTGTGGCGGTCACCGGAGATGAAAACCAGCTCATCGAGGGGGAATTTGCCCTGACCCTGATGCACCGCGCTTGCTATCGCATTGGCATCACTCACACCGGGTACCAGTTGGATGGTCAGCCATGGACACCTGCCAGCGAGTCGGAACAGCCAGACATGGCCCCCGTTACCCAGCTGCAGCCCGCCAGCATTGAGCCCAAGCCCACATTTCGTGCCCATCGCGTGGCCGATGGCTGGACGGTGTCGATCTCGCAGGGCGACCAGCTTCACCGCTTTGAGGGGCTCCAGGCGCACAGCTTTGCCGAGGCTTGCCGCGTGGCCTGGGCATTGCTGATGCAGACCACCCCACCGGATGATGATCCCGACGGTGGTCAACCGCTGCCGGTGGCGCCGGTCGCCGAGCCGGTCAATCAGACCATGCAGGGGGCCGAGGCCCCCACTCCTACCCGCGCCGCGCTGCTGGGTGACTATCAGGGCCGTGTCGAAGCAAAGCGCGAGCGCCTCGAGGGGCGAGCAGGAAAGGCCCAAGACGAAAGCGCTGGCCGTCATGCCGCCGTGCGTTCCATCCTCAGCTGGATTGTGCCGGGTCAGCCGATCCTGGTGGGCCACCATAGTGAATGGCGACACCGTCGCGATCTGGCCCGGGTCGATCATCAGATGGGGCAGGCGGTTGCATTGGCCAGGAAAGCCGAGCACCTGGCGCAACGCGCCGAGGCGGTCGGCCAGGGCGGGATCGCCAGCGATGATCCCGACGCGCTGGCGCAGCTGCAAGGCAAGTTGGCCAAGCGGGAGGCCAGGCAACAAGCTATGAAGGACGCCAACAGGGCAAAGCGCAGCACTTACCAGGCATGGCAGCTCAGCAACAACGGGGCGGAGATCCGCCGCTTGCGCCAGCGTATCGAGCAGCTAAGGGCGTTGCACAGCGCAGCACCGATCGAGCAGGCAGGGCTGGCGCATGTTCGAGGATGATGGGCGCATTCAGATCCATTTTGACGGCAAGCCCGCCGCAGCGTTGCGCCAGCTGTGCAAGGGGGCCGGGTTCGTCTGGTCGCCCAGCCGCTGTGCTTGGGTGCGCAAAGTGACCGCCCGAGCCGTCCGGGAGGCCCGTCGATTGGCTGGCGCATTGCCTGCAGAGGATTAACCCCTGTGCCTTTTCATCGGCCCCGGCTTGCTGGGGCTTTCCCCTATAGACAAGGCTGGGCGCTCGCGCCCGCTCTTTGTTGCTGCCGGGTGACTACCGTTGGTTCTGCCCCCTGGTGCCTCCTGGCACGTTGTGGGGATAACCGTTTCTGAATAGAAGTGCAAAGCCCTGCCCCGAAAACCCTGCTGCCCTCTGCCATCGTGCAATGCCCCGCATTGCGGGACGCAAACAGCCTTCAAGCGGCTTTCGCGGCATATCCTCGCCGCGAAAAGCATACGGCTGCGGTATTCCACGTCCGCTTGACCCGCTGCGATGCATTGCGTGTTGGCCTCGGGCAGCAGGGAATGGCAACCATCCCGGAGACCTCCTGCCGCCCTTCTATGACGAGGCCAATACCATGTCACGATTCATGTTGGGTGATAGTGTTCAGATCATGTCTACGTTTCCAGGTGCCGCAGTGGACTTCATTTTGACCGATCCGCCGTACCTGGTCGGATTTAAAGACCGCTCCGGGCGATCGATTGCCAATGACGTTAATGATGAATGGGTGCTGCCTGCCTTTACGCAGATGTATCGGGTGTTAAAGCCCCACTCGCTGGCGGTGAGTTTCTACGGCTGGAACCGGGTAGATACCTTTATGGCCGCCTGGAAGCAGGCCGGGTTTCGGGTTGTCGGTCATCTGGTGTTCACCAAGTCCTATGCGTCCAAAGCGGCCTTTATCGGCTATCGCCATGAATGCGCTTACTTGCTCGCCAAAGGCCGTCCCCAGGTGCCCGCGCAGCCGTTGCCGGATGTGATGCCCTGGGCCTACTCAGGTAATCGACACCATCCCACCGAGAAGCCGGTGAGCGCGTTGCAGCCCCTGATAGAGTCATTTACCCGTCCGGGTGACATTGTGCTCGACCCGTTCGCAGGCTCAGGCTCTACGTGCGTGGCGGCGGCCAAGTGTGGGCGGCGCTATATAGGGATCGAGTTGCTGCCGCATTATCACCAGGCAGGGTTAAATCGACTGAATCTGGCCAATGGACTGCGGGCCGCATAGGGGAGGGGAAGAAGATGCGAGAACTTGAAACACGGTTAGGCGACATGGCAAAGCAAGCCCTTGAACTGCTCAAGACCATGGAGGCGGTCAGAATGGAGGCCAACGAGGCAAGGTTGGCAGGGACAGGCGTCGAGCCCGTTGAGCGGTTGTTGCTCCACCTGATCATCGAGGAAGAGGGGGCCGTGCGGTCGGTAGCGAGAAATCTGGCAACCTGGCAGCACTTGACCCGTCATCAACCCGAGTCAGTCGAATGACATCGATTTACCCAAGCCTCAGCCTTCGGCTGCGGCTTGGCCGCCTTACAGGCGGTTAGGCTCCGGGGGCTGTTCCTTCAATATCACTTTTTAAGCCTGGTGCTTGCTCGATGGTGTGACTGGGTGAATCATCCTGGTCTGCTGGGTCTGCTGGGTCTGCTCTCCCCTTATCAATCAAATGCCGCTTTTGATGATTCAATTCTACAAAATGACTTGGACATGACCGCGAGCGGTCGCGCTGTCATGCTTCGCATCGAGTCAGCGAAAAGATGCTGTCTCGCCCCTTCGGGTTTCCATCGCTCATGCCTACGCCTCTGCGAGGCTGCGCGCTCCGCTTGCCGCACCCATGGCCAGCTTCATCGCTCTGCCTTGCCCCTCTAAGCCCTTCACCGCCAGGCAAATTAACACGCCGGTCGCCGCTGCCAGTGTTCGCTTCGCCATCTCCTCACCCGTTCGCACTCTCTTCGTTCGCTTGCGCTGCGGCTTGCGGGGATGCACAGGCATCGTCTCCCTTGTCGCGTGTTGTTTCCCTTTCTTGCGGCGAAGAACTCAGAGAGGCAAATCAAATCAAGCAACGCAGTAAAGAGCCACGGGCGCTGAAAACCTAGAGCGCAGCTCAGAATCTAGAAAGGCAAATTTCACAAAGAAAAGGAATAACCATGAACAGCATCGAGCAAATTAATAGTGAAAATGGAATGGCGAGCCAATGGGGTTTATTGCGTGAAACTAGCCCTAGTTTTGGGGCTCGGCTGGTTCAAGAGCGGTATCGCTTGCATTTCCTATCAGATAGAGCCGGATTCATCGGGGAATGGACCGACCACCAAAAAGCTAAATTAGAGGCGGTCTTTCCAGCAATAGTAAAAGAGCTTGAGGGCGGATTGTTATCCGGTGAATTGGATCCCCGCTGTCAAAAAGTTATTCGCATAGAACAGGGCGGATTCATATGCGAGGCAGATACACTCGGAAGTTTTGGTTATGTCTATATCAATATATCAAGCCAATATTGATTAACACGAAAACGCCACACACATATTCAGATTCAACGTAGAGGTAAACCATGAACGAATACGACATTCAATCACTCATTTATATCTGCATTAGTATTGATAATAACGTGCGCATGTTACGCGGTAAGCAAATTGCGGGGATCATTCACCAAGGCGGTTACGAAATGTGTGATGGTTGCCCGGGCGGTATGGTTGAAACAACCTATTGGGCAATGAATGATGCGTTTCCCATCCTCAAGGAATTAGCAGAAAAGACCCATATCGAAATGGTTGGCACACCGTGGCTTTATGAGGTGTGCGAGGAGTATGGAACCGCCATTATTGATTATGTCAAAGAGTCTGGCAGATGGCCGACAAATGAAGAATTAATTGTGCTCGCAGGTAAGGCGATTGCGGCGGCGCAGTGGCATTAAAATTCAGGCAACAAAAACCATCAATGTATAACGGTCTGGGAGTGGCCCAGACCTAACAAGGGGTGATGTATGGATGCTTTAATTGCTGGTCTGGTTATTGATTCTAAACGTATGGACATGATGCCTAAATACTTCGGACGCTGGATGATGAAAACTGAAGGTAACATTTATGGCTGGATGAAAGAAATCTGCGCATCGTACAGCGGCGGTTATTGGGATATGTGGGAGGTATCGAATGGTGCATTCTTTATGGTTCCCCCTTTGAAAAAAGAAGGTTACACACTATCAATTAATGGTAATGGTTTTGAGGGAGTGTTGACTGCCCACGCTACCGGTGTTGTGGCTTGTCTTTTTGCATACTATTACATGTGGGAAATGACAGACGATGATCTCTTTGTAAGACTCTATCACGCACTTCGTGAATATGCATTGACGTTAGAAGAGCATAGTTTGATTTTTAGCGCATTAGATTAATCAGGTTTGCTTCCCTTGCTGTTATTTGGCCCCTGATGTTTGGGGCCTTTTTTGATCTCGTCATACGTGAGCTTGACCCGTTCGGCGTACCATTTACGTTTTTCTGCCTGCTTGGCTGATGTGGAAAATCCAGCATAGTAAGCCCCTACCGCGTCCCAATTATACCCCATCCGTTTAATGGCGTGTGCCATGTAATAGGCTCCCGTGTAGATATTCAAACAAGGATCATTGTATAGACCCATTGGCGTGATCCCGAATTGTGCCAATTTGGCGAAGTGCTGGGAATGAATTTGCATTAATCCAACGGCATATTTTTTATCAGAGACGACATTCAAGGCGCGGGGGTTAAAACTGGATTCACGAAAGGCTGTTGCGCGTAGTAAATCAGGATCAATACGGTAAGCCTGCCCCGCCATATCGAAACAATCGGCAGCCATGACGGCGGGACTTAGCAACATGACCAGCGGCAACCATCTATTCATCGCATCCCCCTTAAACAAGGCAACCATTTTGCCAGTAAATGAGATGGCTAGCAAATGAACAATAGGTATTTTCCCCTTTATCACCGGAATGGGTAACGAGCAAATTGCACGGCGAACTGATGCCGAAAAATTCCCTCGTCACCCTCTGCGGCCATATACCGAGTCAACCAAAGCAAGATATTTATAGATAGCCTACTCCTCAACCATAAGACTCCACACCCCTCGCAAATCTGCGATTTGCAGATTACCGCTTTAAAATCAGCGTCATAGTCAGAAATCGAAGGTGTTGCAATCTGTTCGGCATAAAAATAAGACTCTAAGGCGACTCGTTAGCGAGTCGCACTTAGAGTGCAGTCTAGAGTTTAACTAGAGTCATGCAGCATAAACACTGGGGATCACAGACGAAGGACTCTAAAAGGAGTCCGCTTTGTTTCGTCTAGTAGAGTCGTTGTTTTTTGATGATTTTGGAGACGAAAGCCCTTGGTGGACTACAACTAGAGTCCCACATACAATGACGGTTAATAACAAACCAAGGAGCTATAACATGCCAAGAGTTCAGGTATATCTTAAGCACAATTGCATTGATGAGATACATGAGTTAGTTGAGGAGGATATTCAGGCTGGCGCAAACCCGGCAGAGGTCAGTTTTTCCAGTAAAGCCTGTATGTTATTGGAGCTGGGACTGCGAGTTTACAATCTTCGGCGCTCTGAGCATGCAGGAAGTGGCCATGACGACTTTGACCGGGTATTATTGCAAACTTGCCTGGAGTCCATGTTTCTCAGCCAGCACCTGACAGCCAAGCTTGGTAATATGGAAAAAGGTGAAAAAGAGTTGTTGCGAGTATCTATTGATAGGAAGGTGGCAGAAAAGATGGAGCCCTTCTTTCCTGCTACTGACGATGAGCAGGACTGACAAAAAAAGAAACCGGCCCATGGCCGGTTTCTTTTTTACTCCCCCTTGGTCAATTCCTTGATGATCTCCCTTTCCAGCTTATCCAGTTTGTCGTGGAGTTCATGGGTAAATTTGGCTTTGGCCACTTCTCCGATTTCTGCCAACTTACGCAATTGTCGCTCACTTAACTCCGCGTCTTTATTGAGTTGATTGATATCGTTGTGGAGTCGCTTGTCGTCGCGATTGACCGCATGCTGTTTATCATCAGGCAGTTTGATATCCGGGTGTTCTTTTTCCCTGGCCACTGTTTTTATCAGCTCGTCCTGGCGTTTGGATTCTTTGGTGGTCATATCTTGTGGCAGTGGTAACTCACGCTCTGACTCTTTTTGCAGGTGCTGCGCATCCGTGTCCGACACAACCAATTTACCCCCGGTCATCCGATTGACATTAAATGGTGGTGGTGCGCCGTTAATGCTGACCAATATTCCACTTTGTGGATGCTTGGCTGCCATGATAATTCCATCAACCAAACTGGTGGCGATACGGGTTTCGCCATTACTGGCACGCTGGAGTCCGATAAACTCGGCTCGTTCATTTGCCACCAGTCGATATTCACTGTCCAGGGTAGGGCCTTTATTTTGGTGATGGCTTTGCAGCTCCACCATGGCAGCCCCTGCCGGTTTACCATTATTATCCCACACCGGAAAGGCAGCGTGCGGGGTCGGGTATTTTTTGCCTGGTGCAATGTATTTTCCCATATGCTGCTGCTCATCGAGTTGATGGGTCTTCAGCACATGCCGTCCTAATGCGGTAGAGCGCATCGTCGAGGCGGTACCCAATAACATATCTGCGACCTTTTGCCCTTTAATCTGGTCTCCTTCGAGCGCATCGTGGGCGGTACTAACCTGGCTCTTGAGGTTTTTATTGAGCAAGTTAATCCAGCCTTCCTTATCATCGGTATAGGTCTGCATATGTTCTTTGGCACGTGAGGCGGGGACATACGCAGACGACAGGGTAATCAAGTTTCTATTTACGACTTTGATCGCCTGTAATTCGATGGCGTAAGTACTGCTCGCCCCTTGCGCACCATAGGCGGTAATGGCATATCCCAAATCAATGTGCTGGTCTTCTTTAAATTGGTCGGGGCGAACGGTTTTCTCGTTATTGCCATCGTGCAGCACTATCGCGCCATTATCCTCGATGCGTTTTACCTGCCACTGGCTATTGGCTACATGGCCGTGTTCATTGACGGTGCGGGTGAAGCGGATCTTATCGCCTTCACTGACCTTTATTTCCCTCGGTTGATAGATAGCGAGATCATGGGCGGTGTTTTCGATATTGGAGATGAGTCGCACCTTGCCCTCATTATCCTTGATGGTCATTGTCCCGGCCTGGGGGTCGATACCACTGATGGTGTAATAGTGCTGGTTAAGCACGGCCACTTTACCAAGGAGCGCATTTTTCTGTACCTGCTCACTGCTACGCAGGCTATTTTCTTCAATGCGCACCGGATCAAGAATGGTCAGGCTGGTCTGGCGTGGACCTAATTCCCCTTTATCAAACAGTGCCTGGTGTATTGCGGCGTTAATACCGTGGCGCACCTCATTGAGATGCACGATCACCATGGTGTTATCCCGTGTAAGACGGGTGCGGCTGACATAATCTTTGACCACCAGTTCGGCGGGGTTCTTTGCCTCAATCACCGAGCGATCCGGTGTCCAGGCATCCGGTTTGTTTGCCGGGTCTCGGGGTACCACAGCCGGTTGCACCGCTTCGCGCTGTGCCAGTGACTGGGTGAGGTTGCCATCTATCAAGCTGTAGATCGCCGGTTTGAGCTCCGGGCGCTGGCGGACAATCTCTTTCATGACAGCCACATCGACCGCGCTGCGCTCTTGCATCAGTTGGAACGGGGCACCTGACGAGATGGCTTTGAGCTGCGCGGTATCACCGCTGCTGACCACCCTTGCGCCACTGGCGGCCACCCGCTGGTAAAACTCCGCCATGTCGCGGTTGCCAATCATCGAGCTTTCATCCACCAGGAACAGGGTGCGGCTGTGGTCCTGCTGCTCCCCTGCCATGGCCTGCAGGCGACTCTCCGAGAGAAACGAGGCCAGCGTCTGTGCCTTGACCCCGGTGGACTGCATTTCATGGACGGCCCGGTGGGTGGGGCCAATCCCGACCACGGTCGGGCGCTGTTCCGGGGGCAGGGTGTCGAGTGCACTCAGCACAGCCTTGAACTGGGTGGTTTT
>NZ_LSGW01000052.1 GCF_001643305.1 Aeromonas salmonicida subsp. salmonicida | reverse complement strand
GTAGGATAGGCATCAACTCAGTACTTTGGGTGTGGATTGTTTTGTTTGGCGACTAATGAGATCGCACAAACTGGACTGAGTTCCCTGCCTCCGGTGATGTACTAGTCGGAACAGCTATTTCGTTGTTCATCTTCTAGAAAATGCATCCGACCATTCACCACTATCCCAACCAATTCCAAAGGATCACTGCAAAGTATCAGAACAACTTAGGGCCAAGTTTCGAGATGGTTTTGGCGTTAGTATCGGTAAGCCAAGTTGGAGGAAACTTTGGTTAGCTAAAGACTCCAAAAGCCATATTCTTGGGCATATAGATTTGCGCCATTACAGTGGAGAATATAATTTCCATCGCGTTTTGTTGGGCATGGGTGTAAAAAACAATGCAAGGAAACAAGGTTTAGGCGTCAAGCTATTAGAATCAGCATTTCGATTTTGCCAAGAGACGGACAGTATTGACTGGTTAGATTTAAACGTCCTTTCAAACAATATTCCCGCAAAGAGCTTGTATTTGAGGTGTGGTTTCAAAATCATAGGTGAAACATCTGACTTTTATCGTATTGACGGAGAATCAGTGTCAGAAACTACGATGACTCTCTGCACAAAAAATCATGTGTAAATAATGGCTTTAGAAATTATCTCTAGGAGTTGCATGTCCAGGCTCGTAGGTTCAAATAGCGAAGCGTATTCGGATATTGGTAACATCACCTCTATTTTCCAGCCTCCAGATATCTGCTCCAGAAAAGAGCTCTCAGAGATGAAACGAATTCTGATTATTGGCAACTCGGGATCGGGCAAGAGCTGGTTGGCGGCTCGATTGGCTAAGCGGTTAACTATCCGCGAGGTCAATCTGGACACCATTGTCTGGCAGCCGGGCGGCTTTAACCAAAAACGGCCCCAGCATGAGATTGACCTTGCTATTCAAACACTTTCTCAAGAGCCCTCATGGGTGGTCGAAGGGGTATTTGGTGCCTTGGCCGAACAGCTGCTTGATACTGCCGATACCCTGCTATTTCTGGATCTCGACTGGTCTGTATGCCGTGATTCTCTGCTATCGCGCGGGTCACAAAGCGCCAGGCAACGGGATGCAATGGCAGCCGAAGATAACTTTCACAAACTGCTGGTGTGGGCATCGGAATATGGGCAGCGAGCCAGCAAAAGCTCCCGCCAATTCCATCGCGAGCTGTTTGATCGATTCCCAAACGACAAGCACAGTTTCACGACTCGCGCAGAGGTAAACCGCTATCTCACGCAACTGGCCACTCATAGCTAATGGGGTACAGGATGACGCAACACGAGCTGGCAAAGATGGGGGGCGCTTCGGTCAATATCCAGCTGCTGGATGGCAAGCCCTGTATCAGAAAAAGCGGAGCATCATCGGTCGAGCGCCATTTTTACCAACGCGCAGCCCCTCATTTGCGCGGGGTCAACACACCGGCCCTGCTCAGAGTCGAGGGGGAGACCCTGTTCCTTGAGCAGATCCCCAATCCGGTCCCCCTCACGCAACTGCACCACAACGAGCAGACTTTTGTTCAGCTGGCTAGCCTGCACAACAGTCGCTATCAACCCGACTTTGCGCTGAAAGCTCACGACTGGTCGCTCGCCGATACCAGCGAGGCACTCTCTGTACTCTGCCTGCCGGAATCAGCCAGTGAGACAATCCGCCATATTCAGCAGCTTGGCCGCGAGCTGTTTGCAGAGCCTTGTCTCATCTCGGGGGATAGCAATGAGGGTAACTGGGGCACCCGCGACAATGGCGAGCTGGTGTTGTTTGACTGGGAGCGATTTGGTTATGGCAGCCCGACCATCGACCTGGCTCCGTTGGTTCCACAGATGGGTTCACTGGCTGAGTATGAAGCCATCATTGAGCATTATCTGCGCCACAGCTCGCTTCTCTCTGGCGAGCGGCTGCTACGCCATCTCATCATGGCGAAGTGCTGGCTGATTATTGAGGTCACCAATCTGCTGACCAGAAGAGAGAAACCGCAAGCGCAGCGCTATCTGGACTGGTATCGCCAACAAGTTCCGCACTGGCTCGATTCGGTCGCACATATGATATAGCCGCCTCGCAAAGTGGGCTTTCGCTCCCCTCTCCTGCCAAGCCCATTTCTCCAGCTTGTCCTCCCCAACCTCCTCTGATGACAGCCATTTATGTGCGTTGGCTCACATGCCGCCACCGTTTTTAACCTCACAAATTTATAGAAAGTGGCTGTCCCTCTCTCGAGCAAATACTCGGAGAACGGCCAGAACACCTCATCACACAAGAAATCAAACCATTGATTTATAAAAAAAATAAAATAAAATGCGATTCAATTTGTCCCCATTTTTCTTGTCTCCCCGCTTTGAGATCGGGGTCACACTCGGGACGATGGCGCACAAAAATCCAGTCATTCGCACATTTGTCCGATAGGGTGGCTTGCTCCCCGGCGCGATAATAGTGAGGTCAATTTTGTCTGCATGCCGTGTCAGCACGGGCGGCATGCCAACAGGCTCCCTCACGGGAGCGGGAGCGCGCCATGATCACCACACTGATCAACGAACATCTGATCAATCTCGATTTGAACGCGACGAGCAAGGAGGAGGTCTTCAGCGAGATGGCCCGCTTGCTGGTCGCGCAGGGCAAGGTCAGCGATGAGCAGCAGTTCATCAAGGACCTGTGGGCCCGGGAAGAGCTGGACAACACAGGCTTTGAAGAAGGTGTTGCCCTGCCCCACGCCAAGAGTGCGGCGGTGAGCACACCGGCGGTGGCCATCGGCATCAGCCGTAGCGGTATCGAGTACGGCGCAGAGGATGGCAAGCCGTCCCGGCTGTTCTTCATGATTGCCTCCCCGGCCGGTGGCGCCAACCACCATATCGAGGTGCTGGCCGAGCTCTCCGCCAAGCTGATTGAAGAGGGTTTCATTGCCAAATTGCTGGCTGCCAAGACCCCGGCTGCCGCACTGGCGCTGCTGCTGGAGCGCAAGGAGGAGCAAACCGCTACCCCGACCACCAGCAAGGGCTTCATCATAGGTGTCACCGGTTGTCCGGCTGGCATCGCCCACACCTATCTGGCGGCAGAGTCGCTGGAGCGTGCCGCCAAAGAGCTGGGTTACGAGGTGAAGGTGGAGACCAACGGCTCCATCGGCGTCAAGAACAGCCCGACCGCGGCCGAGATTGCCCGTGCCAGCGCCATCGTCGTCGCCTGCGACAAGCAGGTGGACATGGCCCGCTTCAACGGCAAGCCGCTCATCAAGACTGGGGTGAAAGCCCCCATCAAGGATGGCAAGGGTCTGATCGAGCAAGCGCTGAAGGCGCCAGCCTATGTGGCAGGCAAAGAGGACAAGAAGGGAGAGGATAAGAACACTGGCGGCAGTTCCGATCTCTATCGCTACCTGATGAACGGCGTCTCCCACATGATCCCGTTCGTGGTGACCGGTGGTCTGCTGATCGCGCTGGCGCTGGCCATCGGCGGCAACCCGACCCCGAGCGGCATGCAGATCCCGGAAGGGAGCATGTGGAATCAGATCCTCAACGTGGGCGTGGCCGCCTTCACCCTGATGATCCCCATACTGGCGGGCTATATCGCCTACGCCATCGGTGACCGTCCGGCACTGGCCCCGGGCTTTATCGGCGGCTGGATCGCCAACAACGGCAGCTTCTACGGCGCCGACGCCGGGACCGGCTTTATCGGTGCCATCATAGCGGGTCTGCTGGTCGGCTATCTGGTGCGCTGGATTGCCACCCGTCACTACCACAAGATGGTGCAGCCGCTGGTGCCGATCCTGATCGCGCCCATCGTCGGGTCGCTGTTTATCGCTGCGGTCTTCATCTTCATCATCGGTGCCCCCATTGCCGACATGATGACGGGTCTGAACGCCATGCTGCTCTCCATGAGCGGTGGCAGTCTGGTGCTGCTTGGCATAGTGCTGGGGGGCATGGCCGGCTTTGATATGGGCGGCCCGGTCAACAAGGTAGCCTTCCTGTTCTCGGTGGGCATGATAGCCTCCGGCCAGACCCAGTTTATGGGTGCCATGGCCTGCGCCATACCAGCGGCGCCGCTCGGCATGTCGCTTGCGACCGTGCTCGGCCGCAAGCTGGGTATCTTCGATGCCTCCGAGATCGAGGCGGGCAAAGCCGCCGGTGCCATGGGTCTGGTAGGGATCTCCGAGGGTGCCATTCCGTTCGCCGCCCGTGACCCGCTCGCCGTCATCCCCGCCAACGTGCTGGGCAGCATGACAGCCGCCGTGATGGCCTTCCTGTTTGGCGTCGCCCACGGCGGCCCCATCGTCACCCTGCTGGGTGCGGTCAACAAGCCGCTGCTGGCGCTGCTCTGCATGATCTGCGGCGCCATCGTCACCGGCGTGGTGGCGGTCGCCCTGAAAAAGCTGCGGGTGAAGAAAACCGACGAAGTGGCACTGGCCAAGGCGGCCTGATCCCCTTCTCGCCCTGATACGAAAAGAGGCCACCTGCGGGTGGCCTCTTTTATGGCGTCAGATATCCGCCAATACTGCTGACGATGGCCTGCTCATCTCATAGCACAACCTCACGCCCCCCAGCCCTGTCTGGCTGCCAGGCAGACACCCTCTTCTCGTAGCATGGCCCCGCCGTGGGCCATCACTGTGTGATCCTCTTCACGCTTCATGGCCGGATCCCGTCAAACTAGGAAATTTTCCTAATGCCACTAGGGATGACTCTCACGCCATTTGCGCCGCGCCTCATTAAAGTCACGCTACCTGATGTAGTGACCCGACCCCCGCAGTGGCGCAGGTTCGGGCATGGGTTCAATCGACAGGGGAGCGAGGTGCACAGTCCAACCTCTTTCTGTTGTCCTTTCCGTGGCGTGACCTCTGACACCAACCAAAAAATGAGGGGCGCGGCGGAAATACCGTCTATCTCGCAGAGGATGAACGAAGATGTTGAAATTTCTCCAACAGGTCCGGGTGCCGACCCTGGAACTGCCGGTCGAAGCCCGGCGCAAGCTCTGGTTCAAGCCATTCATGCAATCTTATCTGGTTGTATTTATTGGCTATCTGACCATGTACCTGATCCGCAAGAACTTCAACATTGCGCAGAACGACATGATCCAGGAGTACGGTCTCTCCATGACCGAGCTTGGCATGATTGGCCTTGGCTTCTCCATCACCTACGGGGTGGGCAAGACGGTCGTCTCCTACTATGCCGATGGCAAGAACACCAAGCAGTTCCTGCCGCTGATGCTGATCCTCTCCGCCCTGTGCATGCTGGGCTTCAGTGCCAGCATGGGCGGCACGGGTTTCAGCCTCTACTTCATGATCTTCTTCTATGCCCTGAGCGGCTTCTTCCAGAGCTGTGGTGGCTCCTGCAGCTACTCCACCATCACCAAATGGACACCTCGCAACAAGCGCGGCACCTACCTCGGTATGTGGAACCTCTCCCACAACGTGGGCGGTGCCGGTGCGGCCGGTGTGGCGCTGTTCGGTGCCAACTACCTGTTCGATGGCAATGTGCTCGGCATGTTCATCTTCCCGTCCATGATCGCGCTGGTGGTCGGCTTTATCGGCCTGCGTTTTGGCAGCGATTCACCGGAAGCCTATGGTCTGGGCAAGGTGGAAGAGCTGTTTGACGAAGTGGCCAGCGAAGAAGATATCGCCACCGAAGAGCAGAAGCTGACCAAGGGTCAGATCTTCGTCAAGTACGTGCTGATGAACAAGGTGATCTGGCTGCTCTGCTTTGCCAACATCTTCCTCTACGTGGTGCGCATCGGTATCGACCAGTGGTCCACCGTGTACGCTCACCAGGAACTGGGCTTCTCCAAGGAGATCGCCATCCAGGGCTTTACCTTCTTCGAAGTGGGCGCCCTGGTCGGCACCCTGATGTGGGGCTACCTCTCGGATCTGGCGAACGGTCGTCGCGGTCTGGTGGCCTGTGTGGCACTGGCGCTGATTATCGCCACTCTGGGTCTCTACCAGCATGCCACCACCCAGTTCATGTTCCTGGGCTCCCTGTTCCTGCTGGGCTTCCTGGTGTTTGGTCCGCAACTGTTGATCGGCGTGGCCGCCGTGGGCTTTGTGCCCAAGCAGGGCATCAGCGTGGCCGATGGCGTCAAGGGCACCTTCGCCTACCTCATCGGTGACAGCTTCGCCAAACTGGGTCTGGGCATGATCGCCGATGGCACCCCCATCTTCGGTCTGACCGGCTGGGCCGGCACCTTCGCGGCGCTGGACATGGCCGCAGCCGCCTGTCTGGTGTTGATGGCCTGCGTGGCCGTGGCCGAAGAGCGCAAGATCCGCCGTATCAAGCGGGAGCTGAAAGCCGCCACCCTGGCTACCCAGTCAGCCTGAACCCGCGTTAACTGAATACAACCGGCCCCGCCTTCTGGCAGGGCCGGTTTTTTATTGTCGCTCCCATCGTCAGCAGATGAATCCAGACTCTCGTCATCCCTGTGCAAGCCAGCACCAGTGCGCCGCCAAGATCCCATTTTTGCCCCACGCCTTTGGCAAAAGCCGCCCCTTGGCGCTATCTTGTTGCCCCACCGCCATTTGTTTTGAGAACCGATGAAGATCCTCGCCGTCACCGCCTGCCCCACCGGCATAGCCCACACCTATATGGCAGCAGAGGCGCTGCAAAAAGCCGCCGACAAGCTGGGGCTGAAGATCAAGGTTGAAACCCAGGGCGCCATGGGGCTGGAGAACATTCTCACCGCGCGGGACATCGCCAGCGCCGACCTGGTGCTGATCGCCTCCGACATCGAGATAGAGCAGAAGGATCGCTTCCTTGGTTGCACGGTTCGCCAGGTATCGCTGGAATCCGTGCTGCTCAATGCCAGCGCCGTACTCAAAACCGCCACCGTCGGCGTCTGAATGCTCACCCGCGAGCTCACCTTCTTCTGCCGGCTGGGGCTGACCATCACCCAGGCCAAGCAGCTGAGTCGACTGGCCGGGCTGTTCAAATCCCATATCCAGCTTATCAATGTCACCCGCCGCCAACGCGTGGTGGCGACCAGCCAGCTCTCCCTGCTCACCCTGGCCACCCAGCCCGGCGATCTCTGTCTGCTGCTTATCGAAGGGCTGGATGCGGAGCTGGCCCACATGGCCTTCACCTGCTGGTGCGTGGAACTGGGCCAGCCCCTTGGCAGACCGGGAAGCGCCGCCCCGGCCGAGCAGCGCCTTGGCCTCGCCCAGCCCGACTACTGTTTTTCCCTCGCCCAGCTGGGGCACGCGGCGGCATCGCTGGACAAATCCCTGGCCCTGAGGGTGCTGATCGATCTCTTGCCCGCCGAGCTGGTACGCGACAGGCCAGCGCTTGAGCAGGCCATCGCCAAGCGCGAGCAGATCGCCGCCACCATCATACGGCCCGGCCTCGCCATGCCCCACGTGATCTGCCCCGCCATCCGCCAGCCCGCCCTCTCGCTGCTCAGTTGCGCCGAGCCCATCGAGTGGGGATCGGCGCTCGGGCCGGTACGGACCATCATATTGCTGGCGATCCCGGCCGGGCTCGCCCCCGAGCAGTTGCGCCCCCTCACCCGGCTGGCTCGCGCCATGATGGACGAGGTGGTCAGCACGGCGCTCTTGCACGCAAGCTCGGCCCCCGCCCGTCAGGCCATCGTCATCGAAGGGCTGTTGAGTTAGGCGAACAAGCCCGACCATGCCCCATGGCGGCGGCCCCCTGTGATACACTCCGGCATCCCCTGTTTTTGGTATGCATGCGATGAAATCTGCCCGCCCCCGTCTCTCCCTCCAAGGCCGCACGACCGCCGCCGGTCGCACACCACAAGATGACGCCAACCAGCCTGGTCTGACACGCTCACGGGCCGGCACCCGGCATGCACAGGCCGCTGAACAGGCCGGGCAGAAACCGCAGGTGGCACCCGCCGATCGCAAGTTGCTGCTCTTGAACAAGCCCTACATGGTGCTCTGCCAGTTCACCGACGAGGCCGGCCGCGAGACCCTCAAGGATTACATCAAGGAGCCCGGCATCTATGCCGCCGGCAGGCTGGACCGTGACAGCGAGGGGCTCTTGCTGCTCACCAACGACGGCAAGTTGCAGGCTCGCCTCACCCAGCCGGGAGAGAAGACGCCCAAGACTTACTGGGTGCAGGTGGAAGGCATACCGAGCGAAGAGGAACTGGCCGCCCTGCGCGCCGGGGTTGAACTCAACGACGGCCTGACACTGCCCGCCGAGGCAAGGCTCATGGATGAGCCCAATGTGTGGCCACGCAATCCGCCGATCCGCGAGCGCAAGGAGGTCCCCACCCGCTGGCTCGAGATCAAGATAGTAGAGGGGCGCAACCGTCAGGTGCGGCGCATGACGGCCCATATCGGCCACCCCACACTGCGCCTGATCCGCTACGCCATCGGCGACTGGACCTTGGGTAACTGGCAAGAAGACGGGCTGGCCCCCGGCGAAAGCCGCAGCCTGCCTGCCCCCGAGCTGGCGCCGGTATCGCCTGCTCGTCCGCGCAAGCCTCAAACCGGCAGTAGCACCGCCAAACCTGCGAACGACAGACCACGCAGAACGGCCCAGTCCAATCGGAAAAACCCGCCACGCAGCGCAGGCAAGCCAGCCATCGACCAGGCAGGCTCTCGTCCCCCTGCCGAGAGCAAGCCCCGTAGCAGCGGTCGCGGCACGGCCCGCCGTCCAGCCCGTCACACCACAGACAAGGAGTCATCATGATGGATCGCCCGTCGATGGAAGAGAGAATGCCGGCCAGATTGACGGTGGCGGCGCTGGTGCACTGGCAGGGTCGTTTCCTGCTGGTGGAAGAAGAGATCAAGGGCCAGCGCCGTTTCAATCAGCCCGCCGGCCATGTGGAACCGGGTGAAAACCTGATTGAAGCGGCCTGCCGCGAGCTCAAAGAAGAGACAGGACTGACTGCCACGCCCAGCGCCTGGCTCGGGGTCTATCTCTACAAACCGGCCGACAGCGAGGCCACCTTTGTGCGCACCGCCGTCATCTTCGACCTTGAAAAGGCGCCGGGTCAGCACCATCCAGAGGATCCTGACGGCGATGTGCTGGCCTGCCACTGGCTCACCCTGGAGGAGATCGCCGAGTGCAAACCGGCCCTGCGCAGCCCCCTGGTGTGGCAGTGCATTCAGGATTATCTGGGGGGCACCCGCTTGCCCCTGTCGGCGCTCAAGGCCTTTATTTGAGAACCTGTCCACGATCTTACTGCGAGGCCGTGATCAAGGCTCATGTGCTGCTCGCTTGTTTGTAATCAGGAAAGCTCATGTGTATTTACACACTCCGGTTCCTGCGCTGCTCTTTACCTTGCTGACGGCCTCTCGTGACAGATCGTGAACAGGCCATATGGGGTCGTTTGGCACCATTTTTTCATCATGGTGCCGACAAACAGAAAAACGATTTCCTGCCTTGCTACCCCTCAAGGGGAAGCGGACAGGGAGATGTGACCGAGGGCGCAAAACTCTGGTAGAATACGCCCCGTTTAAACGAACTGGTAACTTCGACTAATGACAGACAACAGCCAAATCAAGGTGATCGTCGGCATGTCCGGCGGCGTGGATTCTTCCGTCTCGGCCTACCTGCTGCAGCAGCAGGGTTATCAGGTCGAAGGCTTGTTCATGAAGAACTGGGAAGAAGACGACACGGACGAGTACTGCTCTGCCTCCCAGGATTTGGCTGATGCCAAGGCCGTCTGCGACAAGCTGGGTATGAAGCTGCATACCATCAACTTCGCTGCCGAGTACTGGGACAATGTGTTCGAGCACTTCCTCGAAGAGTACAAGGCAGGCCGCACGCCGAACCCGGATATCCTGTGCAACAAGGAGATCAAGTTCAAGGCGTTCCTCGAATTTGCCGCCGAAGAGCTGGGTGCCACCTACATCGCCACCGGCCACTATGTGCGCCGTGACGACAGCACAGGCCACCCGCGCCTGCTGCGCGGTCTCGACAGCAACAAGGATCAGAGCTACTTCCTCTACACCTTAAGCGAAAAGCAGGTGGGTCAGAGCCTGTTCCCGGTCGGGGATCTGGAGAAGCCGGAGGTGCGCCGCATCGCCGAGCAGCTGGATCTCATCACCGCCAAGAAGAAAGACTCCACCGGTATCTGCTTTATCGGTGAGCGCAAATTCAAGGACTTCCTGGCCAAGTTCCTGCCTGCCCAGCCCGGCCCCATCGAAACCGTGGACGGCAAGGTGATCGGCGAGCATCAGGGCTTGATGTATCACACCCTGGGCCAGCGCAAGGGACTCGGCATTGGTGGTCGCAAAGACGCCACCGAAGAGGCCTGGTACGTGGTGGACAAAGAGGTGGAGCGCAACACGCTAGTGGTGGCGCAGGGCGAGCACCCGCGTCTCTACTCAGACGGCCTGATTGCCAGCCAGCTGCACTGGGTGGATCGCACCCCGATCCGCGCACCGCGTCGCTGCACCGTCAAGACACGCTATCGCCAGCAGGATATCCCCTGCCTCATTCAGCCCATCGATGACGAGACCATACGGGTCATCTTCGACGAGAAACAGGCAGCCGTGACTCCGGGTCAATCCGCCGTCTTTTATGACGGAGAAGTGTGCCTGGGCGGCGGCATCATCGAGCAGCGTTTCAGCCATCCGGTGTAAATCCTGACGGCGGTGACATCGATGATCGACAAATACCAGGGCTGAACCATGGCCTTTGCAAGCACGCTGAAACAGTGCGTCAGCCATGCGGTTTGGGCCAACAAAGAAGGCAGCGAACGTGAGCGACCAATTCCAAGGCCGGATCATGGCCTGCTGCGGCATCAGCCGGTGAACCAACATAACAGGGCTGTGAAACGATGAGCGACAAATTTCAAGACAGAACCATGGCCTTTGCCGGCATCTGCCAGGCGGCCTATCTGGTACAAAAAGTGGCCCGTGATGGCACTTGCGATGAAGCGTCCCTGCGCGAGAGCCTGCAAAGCGTGCTGGTGACCGATCCCAAGCAGCCGCTGGAGGTGTTTGGCAACCATCTGGCCATTCGCGATGGCTACCGCGCCCTGGTCGAGCAACTGGGATCCGACGGCAGCCAGAAAAATGCCGAGCTGACCCGTTACGTGGTGAGCCTTATTGCGCTGGAGCGCAAGCTGGCCAAGCGCAAGGACATTCTCAACATGCTGGGAGAGCGGATCAGCCAGATCGGCCGCCAGCAACAGCATTTCGATCTGCTCGACGAGCAGATCCTGGCCAACATGGCGAGCATCTACAGCGATCTCATCAGCCCCATTGGGCCGCGCATCCAGATAGCGGGTACCCCGCTGTTCCTGCAGCAGCCCTTGGTGCAACACAAGGTGCGCGCCCTGCTGCTGGCAGGCATCCGTGCCTGCGTGCTGTGGCGCCAGCTTGACGGCAGCCGTACCCAGATCATTTTCGCTCGCAAGAAGATGGTCGAACTGGCCAAACGTTTCTAAGAATCGGCTCGAGCTCCGTCGTGAGAGGCCGGAAGCAAGGTGAAGAGCAGCACAGGTACCGGAGTTTATGTCGATAAATGAGGATGCCGAGCAGCACATGAGCCTTGATAACGGTCTCATAACAGGAGCGCGAGTTGATGAGAATCCCCCACACCAATCATCAGGAGTTCACCCCATGGAGCTGTCCGCGCTGACTGCTGTTTCCCCGATTGACGGTCGTTATGGCGACAAGGCCGATGCCCTGCGCCCTATCTTCTCCGAATTCGGTCTGCTGCGTTTTCGCGTCGAAGTTGAGGTGCGCTGGTTGCAAAAACTGGCCAGCCACGTCGGGATCCCGGAAGTCCCTGCCCTGAGCGCGGCCGCCAACGCCCTGCTCGACGGTATTGTCAGCAACTTCAACGAGAGTGACGCCGCCCGTATCAAACAGATAGAGCGCACCACCAACCATGATGTGAAAGCGGTGGAGTACTTCCTCAAAGAGAAGGTGGAAGTGAACCCTGAGCTGGCCGCCGTCAGCGAGTTCATTCACTTCGCCTGCACCTCGGAAGACATCAACAACAACTCCCACGGCCTGATGCTGAAAACGGCCCGTGACGAGGTCATCAAGCCTTACTGCGAGAAGCTGATCAGAGAGCTCAAGCGTCTGGCTCATGAGTACCGCGACATGCCGCTGCTGTCGCGCACCCACGGCCAGCCGGCCACCCCGAGCACCATGGGCAAGGAGATGGCCAATGTCGCCTATCGCCTGGAGCGCCAGTTCAAGCAGATCATGGCGGTCGAAATCCTCGGCAAGATCAACGGTGCCGTGGGCAACTACAACGCCCACGTCAGCGCCTACCCGGAAGTGGACTGGCACCAGTTCTCCGAGGAGTTCGTCACCTCCCTGGGCCTGAACTGGAACCCCTACACCACCCAGATCGAGCCCCACGACTATATTGCCGAGCTGTTCTACGCCATGGCCCGCTTCAACACCATCCTCATCGACTTCGATCGCGATGTGTGGGGTTATATCTCCCTGGGTCACTTCAAGCAGCGCACAGTAGCGGGCGAAATCGGCTCCTCCACCATGCCGCACAAGGTCAACCCCATCGACTTCGAGAACTCCGAAGGCAACCTGGGTCTGGCCAACGCCGTGTTCCAGCACCTGGCCTCCAAGCTGCCCATCTCCCGCTGGCAGCGAGACCTCACCGATTCGACCGTGCTGCGCAACCTGGGTGTGGCCGTCGGTTACTCCCTGATTGCCTATCAGGCGACCCTCAAGGGGATCTCCAAGCTGGAAGCCAACGCCGGTGCCATGGCCGCCGATCTGGATGCCAACTGGGAAGTGCTGGCCGAGCCCATCCAGACTGTGATGCGTCGCTACGGTATCGAGAAGCCCTACGAGAAGCTCAAAGAGCTGACCCGTGGTCGCCGCGTCGATGCCGAAGGCATGCGTACCTTTATCGACACCCTCGAGCTCCCCGAGCACGTGAAAGTCGAGCTGAAGAAGCTGACCCCGGCCAACTATATCGGTCAGGCCCAGCGTCTGGTGGATCTGCTGAAATAAGCCGATAACCTGATACATCAGGGGCCCTGTGCACATTGCGCAACAGGGCCCCTGTTATTTTTGACGGCCATACGTCTAGCCATGCGTTTTGCCATACAAGAGGCCTTGCCCAAGGCCCGCAGCCATCTTGGGCAAGACATCTCTTGACTCTTTCTGATCTTTTGACGAGAAGCACTATGTACGAACTCAATCTGGATATCCCTCACTTCCTCGAGCACTACTGGCAGAAACGCCCCCTCCTTATAAAAGGCGGCTTCACCGACTTTCAGGATCCCATCAGCCCGGACGAGCTGGCGGGTCTGGCCATGGAAGAGGTCATCGAATCCCGTCTGGTGACCCGCTTCGACGGCAAGTGGGAAGCGGCTCATGGCCCCTTCGAATCTTACGATCACCTGGGGGAAGAGAACTGGACTGTGCTGGTGCAGGCTTGCAACCACTGGGCCCCCGAGGTACACGAGCTGGCACTGCCGTTCCAGTTCATCCCGGGCTGGCGTTTTGACGATGTGATGGTGAGCTTCTCCACCCCTCACGGTGGCGTCGGCCCCCACATCGACAACTACGACGTCTTCATCACCCAGGGCCAGGGCAAGCGTCACTGGCGGGTCGGCGATGCCAAGCCTCTCGAGGAGTTTGCCGCCCACGCCGCCCTGCTGCACTGCGAGCCGTTCGAGGCGATCATCGACGCCATCATGGAGCCGGGCGACATCCTCTACATTCCGCCCGGATTCCCGCACGAAGGCTACGCCATCGAACCCTCCATGAATTTCTCGGTAGGCTTCCGCGCGCCGGATGCCAAGGCACTCATCTCCTCCTTTGCCGATCACCTGATCGACAACGAAATGCGTACCGAGCGCTACGGCGATGGGGATCTCAAACCCCGCGTCCGTCACGGCGAGATCCAGCCCCATGAACTGCACCGCCTGCGCGAACTGATGCAGCAGGCTCTGGACGACGAGACCCTGTTCAAGGAGTGGTTTGGCACCATGATCTCCGAGGCCAAGCACGATCTGGACGTCAGCCCCATGGAACCTGACTACAGCGCCGAGGAAGTGGCCGACCTGCTGACCCAGGGCGAACCCGCCATCAAGGTGCCGGGCCTGCGCTCCGTCTGGTTCAGCGGCGAGAGCCGTACCTGCTATATCGACGGAGAAGCCTGGACCCTGCCGAGCGACGATGCGGCCGCCATCTCCCTGTTGTGTGACAAGGACATCATCACCCAGGCCGACATGGTGGAGCTTACCGATCAGGCCGGCTTCCTGCAGCTGCTGACCCGTCTGGTCAACCGCGGTTACTGGTTCTTCAGCTAGTCAGGCTGGCTGACAAAGACGAAAAAGGCGCCTTGATGGCGCCTTTCTTATTGCAGGAAGTTGATTCCCCCTTATTTGCAGCATGGACCCGTGTCATGGTGACTACTCATGTCAAGCGATGGACAAGGGCATCATCCGCTACTTCGGAATAAATGCATTCTTGTAGAAGGATCGGAATCCATTATCCGGCACCTGAAACTCAACCCCATTGTGCAATGACAATGAGGCATCGCCAGTCTTATTCATAATTGCGCCATAGCGCGCATAACCACTTTTGCCATCGTGATACATAAAGTCCATCCGCGAAACCAGATCATTGGTTTTCTTGAACAACCTGCCGACAATCGGCGAGTCTGAGGACATGGGATTATTGATGGTCCGCAGTAATTTCATACTGGTATAATCACCATTGTCATCCCGGGTCAGCAGATAATGGTAGCGAGTCTCGGGAGCCTGCAGACCACCTAATCGATAGATCAAATTCACGTTAGTACCGAGTGCCAGTGCATTAAGGCCATAGGTTATCGGTGCATCGCGCTGACCGACAAAGTCAGATATTATCCTGCGTGCTACACCACCTTTCACTTGATAGATATGTCGGGTAGTAAAGATAAGGAACATGGTCTCATCAAGGCCATTGATGGCAACCACATCCAGCGGATATTCTTGCCATTCTAAATAGCTGTTCCGAAT